>CACLUH010000049.1:0-2049 GCA_902610065.1 uncultured SAR86 cluster bacterium | reverse complement strand
TAAAAGCTATGACTTTTCTGTTCTTAGTGGGTTTTAGTTATCATCTACTTGCTGGACTAAGGAAGTTGATAAGCGATGTTTTTGGAGTTGGCGAAACACTCGAATCTGGAAGATTTCTTTCATGGTTAGTTTTCGGTGCAACTTTTGTGGTAGCTATATTCTTTTTATTTTTTATTTTTTAATTATGTTTTCTGAACTTGGACATGGATCAAAAGAATTCTTAGTAATAAGAGCATGCGCTGTATTAATCCTTTCTTATACTCTTTATCTGGGCGGGTTTGTACTAGTTTCAGATGAAGTAAAATTTAATCATTGGTCAGCTTTTTTTGACAATACACTGAATAAGATCTTCACATCTATGTTTTTTTTAGCTTTTGCAGTCCATACCTGGTTAGGCACCTGGGCTGTTGCAAGTGATTACCTGACACCAAGAATATTTGGTAACTTTGGAAGGACTTTATTTTTGACTTTTAGAAGTATTGTAGCTGCCGTAATAGCCTTAGTCTTAACTTGGGCAATAATAATCATCTGGTAAATATATGTTAGTTAATGAAATTATAAATGCTAAAGATCTCCCGGTTATGGAATTCGATGGAATCATTGTGGGTGGAGGAGGAGCAGGCATGCGAGCCTCTCTTCAACTTGCAGAATCAGGATTAAATACTGCTGTCATATCAAAAGTATTTCCTACGCGATCACACACAGTTTCAGCTCAAGGTGGTATCACCTGCGCAATTCAAAGTGATGATCCTGATGATGATTGGAGATGGCATATGTTTGATACTGTAAAGGGATCCGATTACATAGGTGATCAGGAAGCCATCGAATATATGTGTAGTGAAGGTCCTAAAGCTGTTTTTGAACTAGAACATATGGGTTTGCCTTTTTCAAGAACTGAAGAAGGGCGAATTTATCAAAGACCTTTCGGTGGACAATCAAAGGATTATGGTAAGGGTGGCCAAGCCACTAGAACTTGCGCAGCAGCTGATCGAACTGGACATAGCCTGCTTCATACTCTCTTTCAAGCCAATCTTAAAGCTGGAACAAATTTTCTTAATGAATGGTTTGCTGTTGATCTAGTTTTGAATGCTGACAAAGCAGTTGTAGGAGTTATAGCTTTTAAAATCGAAACAGGTGAGATTTATTACATAAAATCAAAGGCAACTGTTCTGGCAACAGGAGGAGCGGGCAGAATTTATTCATCCACTACTAATGCTCTAATCAATTCAGGTGATGGTATTGGAATGGCTCTAAGAGCTGGTATGCCAGTTCAGGATATAGAAATGTGGCAGTTTCACCCAACTGGAATTCATGGGGCAGGAACTTTAGTAACCGAGGGATGTAGAGGAGAAGGTGGATATCTTTTAAATAAAGATGGCGAGAGATTTATGGAAAGGTATGCTCCTAATGCAAAAGATTTAGCTAGTAGAGATGTTGTAGCTAGATCTATGGCACTAGAAATTTTAGAAGGAAGAGGTTGTGGACCTAATGCTGATCATATTTTCTTAAGACTAGATCATCTGGGACCTGAAGTGGTTCATAAGAGATTGCCTGGAATAACTGAACTTTCTAAGACCTTTGCAGGTGTTGATCCGGCAGTTCAACCAATACCAGTTGTACCTACATGCCATTATATGATGGGAGGAATACCCACGAATATCAATGGACAAGTTATTTCTGTAGAGCACGGGGAAGACAAGATAGTTGACGGTTTATATGCAGCTGGTGAAGTAGCTTGCGTATCAGTTCATGGAGGAAATAGATTGGGTGGAAATTCTCTTCTAGACTTAGTTGTCTTTGGAAGGGCCGCTGGTCTTTACATAGAAGAGAGCATGAAACAGGGTGTTGAAGTAAAAGATGCTTCTAAAGATGATATTGAAAAAGCTTTAGAAAGACTAAATAGATTAAATGCCTCAACAGAAGGGGATCAAGTAGCAGTTCTTAAAGAAAAGATGCAACAAAATATGCAGAATAATTTTGGTGTCTTTAGGAGAGGGGATCTGATGGAAAAGGGTATCGAAGAATTAGCCAAGACTAGAGAAGAAGTAA
>CACLUH010000048.1:0-2327 GCA_902610065.1 uncultured SAR86 cluster bacterium | reverse complement strand
TAAGTTATACAGACTTAACTAGAACGGAAAAGATTGGATCTCAAAGATTAAAAATAGACTCTATCAAAGCGACAATAAGAGAGGGCTTAAACCTGGGTTATATACAAGCATTTAAATCTGAAAAAGACAGAAGGGTAACAATGTACTCTTTCGATGATTCTATCTTGCAAGAAGTAACAGATTATTGTTTTATGATGAGACGGAATCGAATGTGGGAGTCGGCATCATTTATCAGCCAAGGCTCTACAGCAACTATCAATAAAGAGCTTGCTAATGCAGGAATGAAGAAAGAGTGGTTTGATTCAATAAACAGCTTCATTTCTCTTTTAGCCGGAACAGCTAAAGCTGTTTTTGGTCAGGAACAGCTTCCGAATGTAATTGCTATAGATAAAAACAAAAATAAAAATAAAAGCTAAGTAATTAGTTGTAACTTTTAGTCTCTATAAATCTTGTAGATGCGCTAATTTTCTATAAATTAACCTTGTTACATGGATGTAACTTGAGTGGGCTCATTTTCTAGATTTCACCCATCCCTTCCCAGGATATAGTCTTTATTTTGGGTCCACTTTTTTTTAATTAAGAATTCTCGTTGAACATAGCTGTTCTACCGCCATCAACTACGATATCTTGGCAACTAACGAAACTCCCTGCATCACTAGCCAAATAGAGCGCAGCTTCCGCTATATCTAATGCTAGACCTGATCTTTTCAATGGTACTGCTTGAGCAAGGTTGCCTTCGAGTTTTTTTAATTTTCTTTCATTCTCTTCAGCGCTGAGTGTATTAGATACTCCTGAGCCTCCCCAGAATATTGGAGTCGCAATAGCTCCAGGTGATATCGCATTTACTCTTATATTATCTTTCCCAAGTTCGACTCCAGACATTTTTGTGAAATGAGTAACACCTGCTTTTAAAGCAGAATATAGCGGATCCCCTTGTCTATATCTAATTCCTGCAATACTTGAATTATTGATAATACAACCTCCACCATTCTCTCTCATGGGACCAATGGCATATCTGGTACCAAGAATGACACTAGCAAGAAGTAAATGAACCCCATAATCAATATCCTTTTGAGTCACATTCTCAAGACCTGCTCCAACTGGCCCACCGGCATTATTAAAAAGAATATCCAACTTGCCTAATTTATCAGTTGTGAAAGAAATTGCCTTTTTTATATCTTCTTCTTTTGTTATGTCTGATAAGCAATAAGAGGCATTTTCACCCAATTCTTCTGCTAATTTAGATCCTTTTTCTTCAGACCTGCCTGAAATAACAACTTGTGCACCTTCTTTAATAAATAATCTAGCTGTCTCTGCTCCAATACCACTGGTTCCACCTGTAATAAGTGCTACTTTATTCTCTAGTCGGGCCATATTAATTTTCTCCCTTTAAACATCTGTATGTTTCGTTTATGAGTTCTAATGATCTTCCATCGGCTGCAAAATTATTTTTCATGTTATTCATGACATAAGAAATACCAATTTTATTCATAGGATCTCCAAATCCACACGACCCCCCCCATCCGGAATGGCCAAAAGAGCTTTCCTCTGGACCGTATATTACTTTATGCATATTCATAATAAATCCTGAACCCCATCTTGTAACAACATCTAAAACCAAATCTCTATTGGTTATTCTTTCCTTTGTCATGGTATCAATTGTTGAATCTTTAAGAATTTTTTTTGATTCTTCATCAGTAACAACTAGGCTATAAAGTTTAGCAATACCCGAAGCGCAACCCTGACCATTGGCCGATGGTATTTCCGCAGATCTCCATTCTCTTGTATTTTGATGTTTAAGCAGGTTAGGACCTCTTCCAGATGCAATTTGAGCTTCATTCGGATGATTATTTGCTTCATTACTCTCCTTTGCGAATGGAACCATTTCAGCAACTCTATATTCCTCTGCTTCAGGTAGACCGATATAAAAATCTATATTGTTTGGATCACCTATCTCACTTCTAAAATAATTACCTAAAGATTTTCCAGAGACTCTTAAAATTAATTCAGAGGTTAGCCATCCGTAAGTCATGGAATGATATCCTGAAGCTGTTCCTGGCTCCCAAATTGGTTTCATTAGAGCAAGTTCATTAGCCATTATTTTTTGGTCGTAATAGTCTTCGGCTTTTGTTGCCATGGAACCACAAATACCGGCTTGATGGGATAGAAGCATACCTACAGTAATTTCCTCCTTTCCGTTGCAACCAAACTCAGGCCAGTATTCACATACTTTCTCTTCGTAATCTATTAAATCATTTTCATACGCATGAGCTAGCGTTATGGCAGCTACACCTTTGGTGGTTGACCATACGTTAGCTAAGGTATTT
>CACLUH010000047.1:0-2424 GCA_902610065.1 uncultured SAR86 cluster bacterium | reverse complement strand
GCTGTATTATTTTGGGCTGGATTTGACCAAGGAGGTTCATCTTTGAATCTGTTTGCTAAAGACTACACGGATCTATTTATCTTTGGATGGGAAATGCCAGCAACCTTTCTTCAGGTCGCAAATCCTTTGATGGTAGTAATTTTTGCTCCTTTTTTCGCAGCATTTTGGATCTATCTTGGAAAAAAGAACTTAGATCCTGATACACCTCAAAAATTTGCTTTGGGATGTTTTCTCATGGCTATTGGTTTTCTAGTAATTATTTTTGGTGTTGAAGCCGCTATGCAGAATGAAAAAGCTGGTATTCAGTTTCTTCTCATAACGTATCTTTTTCATACACTAGGCGAGCTATGTTTGAGTCCAGTGGGCCTTTCAGCTACAGCGAAATATTCTCCAATTAAATACAGAGGTCAAATGATGGGAATTTGGTTTCTATCTTCTTCTTTAGCGGCTGGTCTTGCAGGTTTACTTGCGAGTAAATCATTTGAGGCGGGAATAGCTTCAATGCCAGATCTGTTTATGCAAATTATCATTGCGCTGTTCGTTGTAGGAGTTTTACTCCTCATATCAAATAGATTCGTAAAGGCTACTGAGATAAAGGAAGGAAACTAGGGAAATACCAATAAAATTTTATAAATTGGTGAGGAGTTTACTTAATAGTGTTTTATATATTTTATGTAATTCCTCAAGGTCTTCCTTTTTTACGCTCTCATTTACTTTATGAATAGATGCATTACCTGGCCCAAGTTCTACAACTTGGGATCCAGTAGGAGCTATAAATCTACCATCTGATGTGCCGCCATCAGTAGTACATTTGGGTTCTGATCCTGTCACATCTTTTATTGAGCTTTTCACTGCAGAGATAAGCTCTTCTTGAGTAGTAAGGAATGGCTTTCCTCCAACTTCCCAAAAAACCTCACATTCAACTTCGTATTTATTGATTATGGACTCAACATCATCTTTTATTTGTTGCACGGAAGTTGAGGGAGAGTGACGTACATTTAAACTTAACTCTAAGCTTCCTGGTATAACATTTGTTGCTCCGGTGCCTGAGTTGAGATTAGATATTTGTAAAACACTATCTTGAAACTTACCTGTCTCATCTTTCCATCTTAGCTTAGATAGATCAGCAAGAGGAGATGAGAAATTGTGTATGGGGTTACTTGCTTTTTCTGGATAGGCTACGTGACCTTGAGTTCCTTTGACTATAATTTTAGCTGAAACTGAACCTCTTCTGCCAATCTTTATAACATCTCCCACATTATTATCAGCTGTCGGCTCTCCAACAAGACACCATTCAATTTTTTCGTTCTTTTCTTCTAAATAATCAACAACTTTAGTGACTCCATCCAAGGCAGGACCCTCTTCATCACTGGTTAGTAAAACAGCTATTCTTCCTGATAAGGTTGGTTCTTCGGCTAAGAATTCTTCAATAGAAGTTATAAAAGCAGCAACGCTTCCTTTCATATCTGCTGCTCCTCTTCCAACCAGTAAAGCGTCTTTATCAGTTGCTACGAAAGGATCGCTCTCCCAGTCTTCCAGCGGGCCAGTAGGGACTACATCAGTGTGACCTAGAAAAGCAAAAATAGGACCAGCATCTCCATAGGTAGCCCAAATGTTGTCTACATCTCCAAACCTAAGGTGCTCGACTGAAAAACCAATTTTTTTCAATCTTGTAGAAATAATGCTTTGGCATCCAGCATCATCGGGTGTCACAGATTTCTTTGATATTAGCTCTTTGGTTAGTTCTAAAACTTTACTCATTTCTTTTATTTAGTCGTTTTTATGCAGTGTTTCGTTCAAAACAACACTTTTTCCATTAGGCTTGCATTGAATGGCACCAGTAAGCGAATTTCTAATGAATAACAGATCATCTTTGCCAGATAAGGCGGATGCCTTTACAGTTTCTATCAACACATTCTTTAAATTTAGAATTTCTACTTTAGATCCTCCTGTTAGGTACAAGCCCGCTTCTAATATACACCTGTTTCCTAAAGGAATACCTAGTCCTGAATTAGCACCCAATAAGCAATCTTCGCCGACAGAAATTTTTATCTCATTTCCACCTGATAAAGTACCCATCGTTGAACAACCACCACCCAAATCTGAGTTTTTTCCTATAACCACACCTGCCGAAATCCTACCTTCTATCATAGCTGAACCAAGCGTTCCTGCATTAAAGTTAACAAAACCTTCGTGCATTACTGTTGTTCCTTCAGACAAATAGGCTCCTAACCTCACCCTAGAACTATCAGCTATTCTTACCCCTTCAGGAATTATGTAGTCGGTCAGGCAAGGGAATTTATCTACCGATCTAACAAAAACTTCTCCATTTTTAGATCTAAATAAATTCAAATCCTTCACATCAACAGGACCAAGATTAGTCCATGCAACGTTAGCTAAAGATCCGAATATATTTTCTAGGTT
>CACLUH010000046.1:0-2508 GCA_902610065.1 uncultured SAR86 cluster bacterium | reverse complement strand
TCCCAGTTCTTAGGTATAAACTCCGTCTCATTTTCTTTTACGACTCTGATAGCTTCTTCTGAAAGTTTTTCAACATTAACGAACCATTGATTAGTTAACAAAGGTTGAAGGATAGAATTACTTCTTTCACTTCTTGGGATTTGGACTTTATAAGGCTCAGTCTTGTTCAGTTGACCAATTGTATTAAGGTCTTCTACGATAAGTTTCCTTGCGTCTTCAATGTTTAAGTTTTGATATTTATCTGGAACTTTGTCATTTAAAGTACCATCAAAATTCAAGATATTGATCACTTTTAGCCCATGTCTTTTGCCCATCTCAAAATCATTGAAATCATGTGCAGGTGTAATCTTTACACAACCAGTCCCAAATTCTGATTCAACATAATTATCAGCAATGATGGGTATTTCTCTATTCACAATTGGCAAAAGTGCCATTTTTCCTATCTGTCCCTTATACCTTTCATCCTCAGGGTTAACTGCTAGGGCTGTATCTCCAAGCAATGTTTCTGGTCTTGTTGTAGCAACAGTTAATTTTTCATTATCTGAAGTAAAGTAATCAATATACCAAAGAGATCCATTTTCTTCTTCAGAAGAAACTTCAAGGTCTGACAAGGCAGTCTCAAGCACTGTATCCCAATTGACTAGTCTTTCTCCTTTATAAATCAATCCTTGGTCATAAAGTTCTATGAATACCTCTTTGACTGCCAAGCTTAAATCATCGCTCATAGTGAAGGCTTCTCTTGACCAGTCTACCGAAGCGCCTAGTCTTCTTAGTTGTTGAGTTATTTTATTTCCTGATTTTTCCTTCCAAAGCCATACTTTTTTTTCAAATTCATCTCTACCGATCTGCTCTCTAGATAATCCTTCTGCTTCAAGTTGTCTTTCTACAACCATTTGAGTAGCTATTCCGGCATGATCTACGCCCACTTGCCAGAGTGTATCGAATCCCGACATTCTTTTATGACGAACAAGCGCATCCATTAGAGTATTTTGAAACCCATGACCCATATGAAGGGTTCCAGTAACATTAGGTGGTGGAATCATGATACAAAATGATTCCTTTGATTCATCAGGCTTGGCTTTAAAGAAGTCTGACTTTTCCCAATTCTTGTAAATTTCAGTTTCAGTAGAACTCGGCTCGTAGTTTTTTTTCATATTGACTCTACGAATTTTGTCTTCAATCCCAGATCTTTGCATTTAGACCATGTACTCGCTGCTCTCTCTCTGAGATCAGCGCCATCCATAATTACTAATTGTATAAAATTTTCATATCCATCTAAGTTTTTCGGTATCTCTGGAGATACATTAAGAATCAAATCGGAACCTAACACGAACTTAGTTCCAGGATAACCAATATTTATAAGATCATCTGCTTCACTAGTAACTAGATTATGAGAAATTAGTCCATATTCAGGCTCATTCCATAATCTCTCATCTAAATAATTAGCATCACTTATATCATTACAAAAAACATCTATTTTACTAGCCTGAATTAGATCTATATCGCCCACAATTAGTTTACTAATTAGAGAACTAGTGAAGTCCAAAGCTTCTTCCATATTTTTGCCAGAAGCTATAAAAGTAGCTTCTACCATTACTAAGACTTATCAATGAGATATTGACTCAGAAGAGGCACTGGTCTGCCTGAACCGCCTTTTGCAGCACCTTTATAACTAGCAGTTCCAGCCACATCGAGATGAGCCCATGGGTATTTCTCTGCAAATCTTGATAAAAAACATGCAGCGGTAATAGTACCAGCTCGACCGCCTATATTTGCGATATCTGCAAAATTACTATCCAAATCTTTTTGGTAAACATCCCATAAGGGTAATTGCCAAGCTCTATCTGAAGCTTTTCTGCCAGCCTCCAATAATTCTTCGGCAAGTTTGTCATTATTAGACATTAGTCCAGATGTAGAATAGCCCAAAGCCATTATCACCGCTCCGGTAAGTGTAGCAATATCTACAACGGATCGGGGTTCAAATCTTTCAACATAAGTTAAAGCATCGGCTAAGACCAATCTTCCCTCAGCATCAGTGTTTAATATTTCAACAGTCTTACCTGACATTGTGCGTACGACATCACCGGGCTTAGTTGCCTTGCTACCTGGCATATTTTCTGCACACGCTACTACACCAACTATATTGATTGGAAGTTTAAGTTCTGAAACTACTTGCATAGTTGCTATAACACTCGCAGCACCGCACATATCAAATTTCATTTCATCCATGGTCGGAGGAGGTTTGAGGCTTATTCCTCCCGTGTCAAAAGTAATACCCTTTCCAACAATCGCATATGGTTTATCACCTTTTTTCCCACCTTGATAATTCATTGAAATGAGCTTTGATTCTTGCGCACTTCCGTTTCCAACCGAGAGCAAACAATCCATACCCATTTTCTTCATTTCCTTCTCGCCATAAACCCTACAACTGAGTTTTTGATATTTATTGGCCGCAGACCTAGAACTTGTTGCCAAATAGGATGGAGTGCAAACATTTCCAGGAAGATT
>CACLUH010000045.1:0-2538 GCA_902610065.1 uncultured SAR86 cluster bacterium | reverse complement strand
ATTCTGTTTACTCTGATTTTGTAAGATTAAATGAAGCAAAAAGAAGTTTTGAAAATAATGAATTTAATGAAGCCATAGATTTATTAAAAATTGTCATAGAGAAGAATTCTGGAGATCAATTTAATCCTCTTCAAGTAGCAGCAAAAACAAGGTTGGCGAAAATTTACTTAAATGATGCAGATTATGACCAAGTAATCTCCCTATTTGAAAGTAGTGATGAACTCACTTCGACAATGTATGAACTTAAAGGCGATGCTGAAAAAAAATTAGGGCAGTCAGCAGAAGCACGCATGAGTTATATGCTAGCGTTGCAAACTAATACTAATCAAGCTTCAAAAGCTTTGATCAATATGAAAATATCAGACTTAGAAGGTGAAACTTTTGAATAATTTCAAGCCATATTTTGTCTTGGTTTTCTTGTTGATTTTATCGAGCTGTTCCTCTCTGGGTTCTTTAAAATTTTGGGGGGATGATGACGAAGATGAAGAAATTCCAGCTGAGTTGTATTCCATTAGTGAGAATAGATTTGTTGAGAGAGTTTGGTCGGTTTCAAATGGTAACGACATTACTTATGGTCGTTTAATACCTGTTATATATGAAGGAAAAGTTTTTTATATAAATTCATCTGGTTATATATCCTCGGTTGATCTTGATTCAGGCAAATTACTTTGGTCAAAAGATACTCAAGATTTAGTATCTTCTGGTTTAGATGTCAGTTTTAAAACAATCAGTTATGGAACTCTTGATGGAAGTATAGTTGCTCTTGATAGTATGAATGGTGATGAGATCTGGAGGTCATTGACTTCAAGCGAAAGTCTATCTCCTCCTGTAAACTCTGGTAGCCACATCATCATCCAAACCGTGGACGGCAGAATATCTGGATATAACCTCAAATCAGGAAAAAGAGATTGGTTTCATCAAACTGTCTTACCAACACTAACTTTAAGAGGAACTTCTAGACCATTTATAGATCAAGGATTTGTATTTACAGGATTTGCTAGCGGCAAAGTAGCAATGTTTTATCCTGATTCAGGAGCAATTAGACTAGAACTTCCCATTACATTGAATGAAGGGAAATCCGAACTTGAAAGGATAATCGATATCGATGGAAAGTCAGTTATCGTAAATGATTTATTGATAGCAGCAACTTATCAGGGCAATATCTCGGCAATAAACTTGAGAGACGGAAGACCAGTTTGGCAAGAAGACATTTCAACAGTTAAAGATCTTACTTCAAATGGCAATAGAGTCGTATCAGTTGATAGTAAAGACGTGATTAAAGCATTTGGTACAGCTACGGGAGCAATTCTCTGGGAGCAAGATGATTTGAAATTGCGTAAGTTAACTTCACCGGCTTCCATTAGTAATCTTATAGCTTTAGGAGATTTTGAAGGATACATTCATTTACTTAATGCTCAATCAGGAGCTTTTGAAGGTAGAGAGAAAGTTTCGAGGGATGCAATATCTGAAATTGAGTCAGTAGGAAATCATCTTTTGATATCTGATACTTCTGGGCGTGTTCAAAAGCTATCCATTAAATGAAGATCCAAAGATATTTAATTAGTCATGTCTGTTGTAGCAATTGTTGGTCGTCCTAATGTAGGAAAATCGACAATCTTTAATATCTTAACTGCGTCAAAATCAGCTATCGTTGCTGATTTTTCAGGGCTAACTAGAGATAGAAAATATGGTCGTCTAAAAGAAAGTCAATTAACTCTAATCGATACCGGAGGGTTGAATGAAGATACCGATGATATGTCTCAGGCTATCAAAGAGCAGACAGACTTAGCTATTGAGGAGGCTGACTATCTTCTGTTCGTTGTTGATGCAATTGATGGTCTTTTACCAACAGATAAAGAAATTGCTAAGTCTCTCAGAAAGCAAAACAAAGCAATTACTTTATTGATAAATAAAGTTGACAATACAAGGCTCGAAGAGTCTTCAGCAGAATTCAATAGCTTAGGATTTAAAAAATCAATTTTTTTATCTGCATCTCACAATAAAGGCTTTGGAGATTTACGTGACCTATTGAGCGACTATGATGAACTAGTCATGACTGACAATTCTATCAATGAAGATAGCTCAATAAAAATTTCAATAAT
The DNA here is from genome assembly GCA_902610065.1 of uncultured SAR86 cluster bacterium. Taxonomy (GTDB): domain Bacteria; phylum Pseudomonadota; class Gammaproteobacteria; order Magnimaribacterales; family Magnimaribacteraceae; genus Magnimaribacter. The sequence continues at coordinate 436 of CACLUH010000045.1, read as the reverse complement.
TGGAAGACCAAATGCTGGTAAGTCAACTCTAGTAAATGCTTTAATCGGGGAAGAGAGGTTAGTTGTTTCTTCGGAATCTGGGACTACTAGAGATTCGATCGATGTGCCGTTGGAAATAGGAAGTAAAAAATTTACCTTGATAGATACAGCCGGAATGAGGCGAAAGCGTTCTATTAAGGAAGAGACAGAGAAGTTTTCTGTATCAAAGTCAGTAGATTCCATAAAAAGAGCTGATCTGGTTATTATTCTGCTCGATGCTTCCGAAAATATTGTTGATCAAGATATACATCTGTTAGGACTAACATTGGCCATAGGCAGACCTGTTCTCGTGGTCGCCAATAAAATTGATCTTTTAGATAAATCGGATAGAGAAAATCTTGAAAGCAAGATTAATCGAAAACTAAAATTCGCGAGTTATATAAAATTGCATTATATT
>CACLUH010000044.1:0-2572 GCA_902610065.1 uncultured SAR86 cluster bacterium | reverse complement strand
CCGCATTACCTGGAAAATTAACAGACTGTACTAGTGATGATCCAGAACAAGGAGAACTATTTTTAGTGGAGGGGGAGTCAGCTGGCGGATCTGCCAAAAGAGCAAGAGATAGAAACTTCCAAGCTATTCTTCCACTCAAAGGCAAAATTATGAATACTTGGGAAGTAGATGTTAGTGAAGTATTAGCTTCTCAAGAGGTTAATAACATTGCAATAGCTCTTGGCGTTGAACCTGGAAGCAATAATTTAGACGGACTCAGATATGGCAAAGTTTGCATTTTAGCTGATGCAGATTCTGATGGACTACACATTGCCACTCTATTATGTGCTCTTTTCTTAAAGCATTTTCGACCTCTAGTAGAAGCAGGAAGAGTCTACGTTTCTATGCCACCTCTCTACAGAATTGATCACGGGAAAGATGTGTATTACGCTTTAGATGATCCAGAGAAAGATAACTTGGTGAACGAATTACAGAAGAAAAATAAAAGAACAAAAATAGAAGTTCAAAGATTTAAAGGTCTAGGAGAAATGAATGCCTCCCAACTGAGAGAGACCACTATGTTACCTGGAGCTAGACGACTGGTTCAACTTACAGTTAAAAATGGAGATAAATCAACTCAAATGGTTGATATGTTGCTATCAAAAAAGAGGTCTCAAGATAGAAAAGAATGGCTTGAAGATAAAGGAAACTTAGCTAATGTCTGAAAAACTTGAACAACAATCGTTAAGTCAGTTTAGCGAGAAGGCATACCTTGATTACTCAATGTACGTAATCCTTGATCGAGCTTTACCTCATATAGGTGATGGACTTAAACCGGTACAAAGGAGAATTATCTATGCCATGTCCGAGTTAGGGCTAAGTTCAGCAGCTAAATATAAAAAGAGCGCCAGGACGGTAGGAGATGTAATAGGTAAATTTCATCCTCATGGCGATACTGCCGCTTACGAAGCAATGGTCCTTCTATCTCAATCTTTCTCGACCAGATACCCACTTATTGATGGTCAAGGCAATTGGGGCTCCATAGATGATCCAAAATCTTTTGCTGCAATGAGATATACCGAGTGCCGCCTCTCGCCGTACGCAAAAAGTCTTTTAGAAGAGCTTGGGCAAGGTACGGTAGATTGGGATAGTAATTTCGATGGAACACTTCTAGAACCCACTGTATTGCCTGCGAGGTTACCAAATCTATTATTGAATGGCGCTACAGGAATAGCTGTCGGAATGGCAACGGACATACCTCCCCACAATCTAAACGAAGTTGTAAACGCATGCATTAAAATCCTAGATGAACCTAAAGTTTCTGTTGAAGAACTCTATAAAATTATTCCAGGACCTGATTTCCCAACTCAAGCTGAAATAATTTCATCTGAAGAAGACCTCAAGGAAATTTATCAATCAGGTAGAGGATCTGTAAGAATGAGATCTACTTATAGTATTGAAAATAGTGAAATTGTCATCACTGCCTTGCCTCATCAAACATCAAGTTCCAAGATATTGGAACAAATAGCGCTTCAAATGGACGCAAAGAAGCTTCCCATGATAGTAGATTTAAGAGATGAGAGCGATGAAGAGAACCCTACTAGATTAGTGCTAGTACCAAAATCTAACAGGGTTGATAAAGATGCAGTAATGAACCATTTATTTGCCACAACAGATCTTCAAAAGAACTATAGGGTAAATATGAATCTCATTGGCCTTAATGGTAAACCTCAGACAAGAGATATTAAGCTCGTTCTAAAAGAATGGCTTACATTTAGATCTCAAACAGTAACGAGAAGGCTCCAGTATAGGTTGGATTGGGTTTTGGATAGACTTCATATATTGGAAGGTCTTCTAGTTATTTACCTAAATATTGATGAGGTGATTAATATCATCAGAAATGAAGATGATCCGAAGAAAGTACTACAAAAAAAATTTAAATTAAGCGTAGTCCAAGTTGATGCTATTTTAGAGATAAGGCTGAGACAATTAGCGAAGCTTGAAGAAATAAAAATTAAAGAAGAACAAGGTAATCTCGACTCTGAGAGGAAAGATTTAGAAAAGTTGTTAGGTTCCAAAACTCGCCTCAAGACTCTAATTAAAAAAGAGTTGAAAGCTGATGCAGAGATTTATGGAGATCAAAGAAATAGTCCTATAGTTACAAGAGAAGAAGCTTCTGCTTTCGATGAGACAGAGTTGATATCGTCTGATCCGGTTACAGTTGTTTTATCAGAACGAGGATGGATAAGGGCTGCAAAAGGACATGATATTGATCCAGAATCTTTGAATTATAGGGAAGGGGATAGTTATTTTTCATCAGCCTCATCAAGAAACAATCAGAATGCTGTATTCTTTGATTCAAAAGGTAAGGCATACACTTTACCTTGTCACTCACTGCCATCTGCAAGGGGACAAGGGGAACCCCTTTCTGGAAGATTAAATGCAGAATCTGGTGAAACTTTCATGGGAGTAATTTCTGGAACAACAGAAGAAAAGATTATCCTAGCAACTTCTTCAGGATATGGATTTTTAGCAAATCTTGGTGACTTGCAAACCAAAAATAAATCAGGAAAAGCGGCAATAAGGGTTCAAG
>CACLUH010000043.1:0-2629 GCA_902610065.1 uncultured SAR86 cluster bacterium | reverse complement strand
AATTTGGAAGGATTACTGGACAGATGCAGTATGACTTATTTCACATATACACTGTAGATGCTCACACTCTGCAAGTTCTGAGAAATATGCGATGGATGTCACTTGGAAAATCTAAGGAAAAATTCCCTTTAGCATCTAAATTAATTGATAAGCTTCCCAAACTAGAAGTACTCTACATATCTGGTTTGTATCACGATATAGGTAAGGGAAGAGGTTCAGATCATTCAGAATTAGGAAAAACCATCGTGAGGAATTTCTGTAATAAACATTTTTTTTCTGAAGAAGACACAAAAAAAATTGAATGGTTAGTTGAAAATCATCTTTTAATGTCTGTTACTTCACAAAAAAAGGATCTTACAGATAATGAGGTTGTTAAGGATTTTGCGAAAAAGATTAAAGATCTTGATACTCTCAATTATATGTATTGTCTTACTGCAGCTGATGTAAGTGCAACAAATCCTAGATTGTGGAATTCTTGGAATGCCTCCCTTTTAAAACAACTTTATGACCGAACTAAACTTTATTTTGAAGACGAGATTCTTTTAAATACATCCATAAAAGAGGAAAAGGCTAAAGCTATGGAGCTTTTGGGAGATTTTGGGCAGCAGGATATAAGAAAACTGTGGAGTAATTTTTATGAAGATTACTTTGAAGCTTCAGATCATGAAGACCTTCAGATTCATGCTCAAAATATCCTCCTTTATAAAGGAATGTCAAATGTAAAACTATTTCAAAAAGATGCTGATTCTTTGACTACTATTTTCATAAATACTCAAGATAGAGCTAACCTTTTTGCAACAATTATAGGAGTCTTGGATTCGGAAAATATTAATTTTGTTGACGCTAAACTCTTTGGCATGAAAAATGGATATTGCACTGATCTAATAACCATAAGTGATAACGGAAAAAGGGTCGAATTGGATTCTGAAAAAGCTAAAGTTTTAATCGAAAAATTAGAAGAGGCAATAACTCCAAAAATCCTGAAACCTAAAATTGTACAAAGAAGGCAACCAAGATATCTAAGACATTTTAAAGCTGACACTGAAATAAGTTTTAATCATGATATGAAGAATAGATGGACGGATTTAGAAATCAGAACTATAGATAGACCTGGTTTATTGGCATCAATATGCCAAGTCTTTTTAAGGCATGGAGCACTGATTAAAAAAGCAAGAATAGCAACCTATGGTGAAAAAGCTGAAGATAGATTTAGTATAACTTCTAAGCAAGATACACCTTTTGTAAAGAGAAATGATTTAAATAATCTTATAGAAGATATTAAGGTTTCATTAAATTGAGAGGATAAATGAATAAACAATTAGATTTTTTAACAGAGTATCCATTCCAGTACCTCTCAGATTTGCTCAAAGATATAAAAAAAGATCCATTAGATGTTGTTGGACTCCATATAGGAGAACCAAAAGAACGAGCGCCAATACAAGCACTAGATATTATCAATGAAAATTCTTCGTCCTATTCAAAGTATCCAACTTCTTCAGGAGAATTATATTTGAGGGAGAGTTACTGTAATTACTTAAATGAAAGATTTTCTATAAGCAATATTAACCCCGATATTCATGTTTTACCTCTTTCAGGAAGCAGAGAAGGAATTTTTTCGTTCATCCAGTCGACAATAGATTCTACAAAAAAGAATCCAAGGGTAATTTTGCCAAATCCTTTTTACAAAATTTATGAAGGTGCCGCTATTATGGCAGGTGCAAAGCCCTACTACTTAAATTCTATCGAATCTGAAGGATTTAAACCTGACCTTGAAAGCATACCAGAGGATGTATGGAAAGATTGTCAACTTTTTATAATATGCTCTCCCTCAAATCCTACTGGGTATTGTTTCGATAAAAAGGAATATAAGGAACTACTTGAAAAAGCTGAAAAATATGATTTTCTCTTATGCTCTGATGAATGTTATGTCGATATCTACGATAGTTCATCAAATCCTCCTTTGGGATTATTAGAATGTGATGATGTAACTATGACAGACTCTAGATCAGTCATATTTCATAGCCTTTCTAAAAGATCCAGTCTTGCCGGTCTCCGATCGGGATTTATTTGTGCTTCTGAAGCGGTAATAAAGAAACTAAGTCTATATAGAACTTACCATGGCGTTACTCTCTCTTTACCAACTCAATTGGCTAGTACTTGGGCATGGCAAGATACTAAGCATGTTGAATCTAACAGGGCTGAATATGATAAAAAGTATAAAGCAGCTATTTCTTGTTTAGATAAGTTTGAAAATGTGAAGAGACCTGATGGAGGATTTTATATTTGGTTAAAATTACCTTGTGATGATCAGACCTTCGCAAAGTTGTTATATGAACAAGAGTCAGTGCTAAGTTTGCCCGGAACATACTTAGGTAAGAATATTGATGGCATTAATCCTGGGGAAGGCTTTTTAAGATTAGCTGTAGTGCATGACGTTGATACTATCAACAAGGCCTTTTCTGCTGTAAACAGGATCATTCAATCTTTAAATTAGATTTTTTAATCTATCTCTTAAGTTAAGCAGAACTTATAATGTACAAATGAATATTTTTCCGTTGGTTGCTGTTGGAGTTTCTACATTAAATACAAGCGATGATTTGCTGGATGTTAGATATCACTTGATTTTAAA
>CACLUH010000042.1:0-2636 GCA_902610065.1 uncultured SAR86 cluster bacterium | reverse complement strand
TTCAACTCGGCCGAGAAGCGAATACTTTAATAATAAGTTTAGTAGAAAGGCCTTCAATAGCATCCATAGATCTTGATGGAAACAAGGCTTTGAAAACAGAAGACCTGCTAAAAGGGTTAGATGACGCAGGACTTTCACAAGGGCAAGTTTTTAAACGATCGATTGTTAATAGTTTGGCATTAGAAATTCAAAGACAGTACGTTTCTCAAGGTCGTTATGGCGCGAAGGTTGAAGTTACAAGTGAAGATTAACCTAGAAACAGGGTGTCTTTGAACATTGAAATAGATGAGGGAGAAGTAGCTGAGATAAAGACTATAAATGTAATAGGTAATCTGTCCTTCTCTGACGAAGATATTTTAAAAGATTTTGAGCTAACCACTGGTGGATGGTTCTCTTTTTTTACGAATGATAATCGATATTCAAGAGAGAAATTAAAGGGTGATATTGAATCTCTCGAGTCATTTTACAAAAATAGAGGCTATGTTGAATTTAGTTTAGAAAGTTCCCAAGTGAGCGTTTCGCCCGATAAATCTGGCGTTTTTATTACACTTAATATTTCCGAGGGAACAACTTATGATGTTAATGAAATCAAGATAGTTGGAGATTTGCCTATTGAAGAAGAAGTTCTCAAATCCCTTATATTGATCAGAAAAGGAGAGCGTTTTAACCAGTTTTTAGTTACAGAAACAGAAGAGATTTTTAAAAATATACTAGGTAATGAAGGGTATAGTTTTGCTGAAGTACGAGGTGTCCCTGATGTAAATGAAGAATCAGGAAATGTAGATTTAACATTTTATGTTGATTCTCAACAAAGAACATATGTTAGACGCATTATCTTTAAAGGCAATAAAAGGACTCATGATGTAGTGCTAAGAAGAGAAATGAGACAAATGGAGGGTGCCTGGGCATCCAATAATCTTATAGAAAATTCTAAGTTGCGACTCGAGAGATTAGGTTTCTTCAAAGAAGTTGAATCTGAGACTATACCTGTTCCAGGAGTAAACGATCAGATTGATGTTGAGTTCTCGGTTGAAGAGGAATTTTCAGGATCAATAGGAGGTAGTTTAGGATATGGAGCATATGGCTTAGTTCTAGGCCTCAATTACAATGAAAATAATGCTTTTGGAACAGGGCGAGCAATTGGCATAGGTATAAATGATAGTACCTGGCAACGTAGCTATTCATTCAGCTATGGAGAGCCGTATTTTAATATAGATGGAGTGAGCAGGGGCTATAGTGCTTATTTTAGAGAGTCTGACTATGGTCAATTTAATATTGCAAGTTATACATCTGATTCTTTTGGGGCAGGCATACAGTTTGGTCTGCCAATAAGTGATATTGAGAGAATAGGACTCAACTTAAATTACGATAATACAAGCATTGATACAGGCTCTACACCTGCATCGCAAATTCTAGCTTTTACCCAATCTGAAGGTACTAAATTTGAAGTATTTAAGACCCAATTCATCTGGTCTAGAGTTACCTTGAATAGGGGACTATTTCCGACTGCAGGACAATCTCAATCTTTCGCCCTCCAAGTTGCTGTTCCAGGCAGTTCCTTGACATACTCTAAACTTACCTACAGACATAAATATTTTCGACCAATTTTTGATGGAAGATTTGTACTAGGATTTAGAGGTGAGCTAGGAGTATTAGAGGCTTATGGAGACACTGAAGTAGCTCCTTTCTTTGAGCATTATTATTCTGGTGGAATTAGTTCAGTAAGAGGCTTCAAGCAAAATACCCTTGGTCCCAGAGCTATACCCTCACAGTTTTATCTAGATAATGAAGGTAATCCTATAATTGGCGAAGATGGCAATCCGGTTGCAAATCCTTATTCATATTACAGAGATGATAGGTCAATAGGAGGAGCTTACTTAATAGAAGGCGGCTTCGATTTTATATTTAAGCTTCCTTTCATTGAAGACCAAAGATCAATGCGTAGCTCTTTCTTTGTGGATGTCGGAAATGTATTTTCAAAGGACTGTGGGTTTGATCAATCTAACGTAAATTGCAGCGAACTCGACTTAGGTGAGTTGAGGTATTCTTACGGAGTTGGAGTGACTTGGATAACTCAGTTGGGCCCAATGTCTCTCGCTATTGCAGCTCCTTCGAATGAAGGCCCTTTAGATGAAACAGAAAATTTTCAATTTGAAATCGGTACACAATTTTAAATTCTCTTAATGCTACTAAATTAGCTTACAAAACTGTAGAATTCGACGACAGGTTACTTAATGGGAAAAACTATGAAATTTTTTAAAACTTTATTTGTCATACTTACGGCATCCTTTTTTACTTTTACTCTGCAGTCCGCTGATTTAAATATAGCCACTCTAGATCCTCAAGCAGCTTTGTTTAGTACTAATGTTGCAAAAAAAGAGCTTGAAGAGTTAGAAAATTCAGACGAATGGAAAGAAGTTGTTGAAGAGCTTCAAGCGAAAGCAACCGAGGCTAGAGAGATCCAAGAAAGAACTCAAAAAGATGGTCCAACAATGTCTGATGAAGAAAAACAAGAGGCAGCTCAGAAATTTCAGTCTCTCCAGCAGGACATAAATTTTTTAAGAGAAAAAACTAATCAATTCAGGAACCAAACTCTTCAATTGCTTTCACAAGAACAGGCAGAAAAATTTCAGGTA
>CACLUH010000041.1:0-2862 GCA_902610065.1 uncultured SAR86 cluster bacterium | reverse complement strand
TATCATTCATGGCAATAATCTTAAAGAAATCCAAGATAGCTATACACGATATTTGGAAAACTATTTCAGGAATGAACTTGAATTAGGATCTACTCCACTTGAAGTAGTCTATAAAGACCAAATAAATCCTTTCAAAAATAAACCAAATCAATTGAACGAACGACAATTAAAAAAGAGAAAAAGGATGATAAAGCGGAGAAAAAAATAGAATAATGATTAAGTATCTACTTACTTTTCTGTTAATCTTCACAACCTTACTTTTCTCTAGTGAAACCAAGATTGAAACCTTGAAAGATTTAAAACCCTCTCCAAAAAAACTACCCGTAACCTTTGAAGCTCATGGAGTCAAAAGGATCGATAACTATTATTGGATGCGGGATGATTCTAGAAAAGATCCAGAGATCATTTCCCACTTAAATGAAGAAAATAGTTACCTAGAAAATTGGTTCGTTTCAGGAAATGACTTTAGAGAATCTCTTTTTGAAGAAATAACAGATCGTATTCCAAAGAATGAAGACTCTGTTCCAGTTAGATTAAAAAATTACGAATATTTTAGACGTTACAAACAAGAAAATGAGTACGGCATATACATTAGAAGGAAAGATAAAAATTCTGAAGAAAAAATTCTCCTCGATGTAAATGAACTTGCTAAAAATAAGGAATTTTATCAGTTAGCCAATTGGAGCATTTCACCTAGAGAAAATTTAATGGCTTATGCGGAAGATACAAGTGGTAGGCGTCAATACACAATAAAATTTAAAAATCTAGAAAATGAAGAAACTTTAAGTTTTTTTATAGAAAATACCTCTGGAGATATGGCTTGGTCTTCAGACGGAAGATACCTTTTTTATGTAATCAGAGATGAGGAAACTCTTCTTCCTTATAAGTTATTCAGACACGAGATAGGGACTTCTCAAATGAAAGATGTAGCCATTTATGAAGAAAAAGATACTACATTTTATCTGTCGGTTGGCAATACGCGATCAATGGAATACATAGAAGTAAATATTTCTTCTACAACTAGTTCAGAAGTTCGTTTAATAAAGTCAGATAGTCCCGATATGAATCCTCAAATCTTTTTACCTAGGGAAGAGGGTCATCTATATTCTGTCGATCATGATCCAGCTAGCTCAAGATTTCTAGTAGAGTCTAATTGGAAGGCTTTAAACTTCCGTTTGCTTGAAACTAATTTAAATAATTCTTCCGATAAAAATGAATGGAAAGAGTTAATTCCTCATAGAGAGCAAGTATTACTCCAATCTGTAATACCATTTCCAGAACACTTAATTATTATGGAAAGAGAAAATGGTTTAAGAAAACTTAAAATTCTCAATAAAGAATCTAAAGCAGAAAAGGAAATTAATTTTAATGATCCTACATACACTACTTATTTAGCTTCAAATCCAGAATATTACGTTGATAGATTCTATTTTGGTTATTCAAGTATGCGAATCCCTGATAGTTTATTTTCGGTAATGCTATCAAGCGGTCGTAAGAGGCTTCTTAAAGAGGCAGAGGTTAAGGGAGGTTTTTCTAGTAGCGACTACAAGGTAGATAGAGAATTTCTTACCGCCAGGGACGGGACTCAAGTGCCCGTTTCTATTGTTTACAAAAAAAATAAATTTGTAAAAAATGGAAATCCTATATTTTTGTATGGTTATGGATCCTATGGAAATTCTATTGATGCAGGATTTAGTTCTTCCAGACTTTCGTTGCTTGATAGAGGATTTATTTTTGCTATAGCGCACGTTAGAGGTGGTCAAGAATTAGGAAGGTCTTGGTATGAAGATGGAAAAATCTTTAATAAATTAAATACTTTTTATGACTTCATTGATGTAACGAAAGGACTCTTAGATAAAGGTTATGGAAACAAAGATAGAGTCTACGCTGGTGGAGGAAGTGCAGGAGGATTGTTGATGGGCGCCATTGTAAATATGGAACCTAATTTGTATAAAGGCATTATTTCCAATGTTCCTTTTGTTGATGTTATTACGACTATGTCTGATCCTAGTATCCCGCTTACAACTGGAGAATATAGCGAATGGGGAAATCCAGAAGTTAAAGAAGAGTTTGAATACATCATGCAGTATTCACCTTATGATAATATTTCTTGGCAAGAATACCCTAGCATTTTGGTGACTGCAGGTTTATGGGACTCCCAAGTTCAGTATTACGAACCAGCTAAATATGTCGCTAAATTGAGAGATTACAATAAAGGTAAAAATCCCATTTTGATGAAGGTCAACATGACAGCAGGCCATAGTGGTGTCAGTGGTAGATTTGCAAGTTTAAAAGAGTTAGCCATGGAATATGCTTTTCTTTTGAGAATTGATAGCGATAAATGAACTCTCAAAGCACGGAAGCAATGAAAAGTAACTCGAAAATTCTATCGAGTCTTATGCTGATCATTCTATTTGTGAGCATGGGGCAGTCTGTTTATTGGCAAACCATGCCGATTTTAGGAAGGGAATTCAATTTTACAGAGATAGAAATTAATACTTTAGTTTCAATATCGGCTGCCATGTTCATTATTTTCACACCTTTCTGGGGCAAATTAAGTGACAGAATAGGGCGAAAAGCAGTTCTTCTAATGGGACTTCTTGGATATGTCTTTTCGAGTATGTTTTTTATCTATGCGGCAAGCATAGGATTGACTGGGTTAGTTTCTGGTTTTTACTTATTAATGATTTTATTGATATCAAGAATAGTGAATTCAGCAATTGGAGCTGCCTCTAGACCTGCTTCCGGAGCATATGTCGCTGATGTCACTACAGAGCAAGAGAGATCTTCTGGAATGGGAAAGTTTGGAGCTGCAAACAACATAGGCTCAATTTTAGGACCAGTACTAGTTGGATCTTTGAT
>CACLUH010000040.1:0-2988 GCA_902610065.1 uncultured SAR86 cluster bacterium | reverse complement strand
AACAATATATCAACAAGTTATCCACAATAAATATCTGTGTTTATACTGTGGATAACTTTGTTAATCTATATATAATCAAATCCATGACCGAATTGCACTTTTGGGGAGAATGTAAGAAAACTTTAGAAAGAGACCTGCCTATTGAAGAGTATTCTACATGGATTGCGCCACTAACTCTAGAACAAAATAATGGCTCAAACCCCCTTTCTTACAGTGTTTTAGCTCCAAATAAGTTTATATCTGATTGGGTCGAAGATAATTACGGCTTAACTATAAAAGAGAGATTAAGCGCCATTACAAGCAAGAGAGACCTTAATCTCAACTTTGAAATATTTGTTGACTACCATGACAAGCTCCCTCAAGAATACTCTGAAAGCGACACCAATTCACCTGCAATAATAACCTCAATACCTCAGTCTGCAGAGGTGCCAAAAAAAAATAATCTAATAGATAACTTCACTTTTGAAACATTTGTTGAGGGCAAGTCTAACCACATTGCATTGGCCGCTTCCAGACAAATAGGTGAAGGTCTTAAAAACTCTTATAACCCTCTTTTTATATACGGCGGGGTTGGGCTTGGCAAAACCCACTTAATGCATGCAGTTGGAAATGAGATTTTGAAACAAGATCCTAACAAGAAAATAGCTTATGTTCATTCAGAGAAGTTTGTGAGTGATATGGTAAAATCACTCCAATTAGGAGCAATTAATGAATTTAAGCAACACTATAGATCTTTAGATGCACTTTTAATCGATGATATCCAATTTTTTGCTAAAAAGGAGCAATCACAAGAAGAATTGTTTCACACTTTCAATACCTTACTGGAAAAAGGAAGTCAGATGATTCTAACTTGTGATAAGTATCCTAAAGAAATTGATGGATTAGAGGATAGATTGAAGTCAAGACTGGGGTGGGGGTTGCCTGTTGTAATAGAGCCACCTGAATTAGAAACGAGAGTTGCAATACTCTTAAGCAAGGCTATGACTATGAATCATGATCTTAATGAAGAATCTGCTTTTTTTATAGCCCAAAAAGTAAGATCGAATGTAAGAGAGCTTGAGGGAGCTTTAAAAAGAGTAATCGCGAACTCAAATTTTACCGGAAGACCAATAACCATTGAATTAATAAAAGACTCTTTAAAAGATCTTTTGGCTATTCAAGCAAGACAAGTAAGTGTAGAAAATATACAAAAAATTACAGCTGAGTATTACAACATAAAAATGAGCGATATTCTCTCTAAAAGACGCAGCAGGTCCGTTGCCAGACCAAGACAGATGGCGATGTTTTTGGCTAAAGAGCTGACAAACTACAGCTTGCCAGAAATAGGAGAGTCTTTTGGCGGAAGAGACCACACAACAGTTATACATGCTTGTAAAAAAATAAATGAACTCAGATCTTTAAACCTCGATATAGACGAAGATTATCGAAAGCTTTTAAGAGTATTAACTATATAATATAAGAATGAAATTCATCACAGAAAAGGCACAAATAGTTGACTCTCTTCAAAACGCTGCAGCAGTAGCCGAAAGGCGCCAAACAATACCTATTTTAGCAAACTTAAGGCTAAAAACAGTTAATGGAAAATTAGAAGTAACTGCAACTGATCTAGAAATACAAATAAAAACGTATTCTGATTTAATTGAAATTCAAGAGGAGGGCGAAACTACAGTTTCCGCCAGGAAGATGTCCGAATTATGCAGGTCATTGCCAGAGGGAGAAAATGTTAATTTTTCTCTATCAAATGGTAAATTGACTGTAAGCTCTAGTAATTTCCATGCCGATTTTGCAACAATTTCGTCTGATGATTTTCCTGAAATAGAAATTAATGAGGAACAGACCCCAATTACTGTCGAGTCCAGTGTTTTAAAGAGACTATTATCTAAAACGTCATTTTCTATGGCTTCACAGGACGTAAGATATTATTTAAATGGGATGCTTTTAGAGATAGAAGGCAATAAGATAAATGGAGTTGCAACCGATGGCCACAGATTGGCCTTTTCTTCAGCAACAACCAATGAAGCAGATTTAGATGTAAGAAACATTCTTCCTAGAAAAGCAGTTCTTGAACTTTCAAAACTTCTTTCACCGAATGAGGGGACTGTAGAGCTTCTTATTGGTGCTTCTTATGTTGATGTTCGGTCTGATAACCTTAGCTTTTCAAGCAAATTAATAGATGGAAAGTATCCAGACTATAATAAAGTTTTTCCAACAGGGGAGCCTTTACCCTTAGAAATTAGCAAAGAAATTCTTCAATCAGCACTTTCTAGAGCCTCTGTTTTGTCAAATGAAAAGTATAGAGGGGTTAGGTTTCAGTTATCTGAAAATAAGCTTAAACTTACAGCTAACAATCCAGAACAAGAATCAGCCGAAGAAGAAGTGGATGTCATCTATAAAGGTTCTGAACTTGAAGTTGGATTTAATATAGGATATCTCTTAGATGTTCTTAACTCAATAGAAAGTGAAACCGTTTGCTTTGAATTCTACGGCGAAGACTCTAGTTGTATTATCAAGGAACAAAATTCTGAAGATGACGTTTATGTCATTATGCCAATGAGGCTGTAATGCCTCTTCAGAGGCTTCACCTAAAGAACTTTAGGCTTTTTCAAGATAAAATCTTCACGTTCTCCGATGGCATAAATCTCATATTGGGTAAAAATGGTTCAGGCAAAACAACGGTTTTAGAGTCATTAAATGTACTGTTAACTGGAAATTCTTTCAGGGCAAAGGAAACCAAAGAATGCATTCATTCTGATAAAGAATTTTATAATGTATCCGCAAAAGGCATTATTAAGGGCAAAAACCTTAGTCTCTTTATTGAAAATAGTCATAATAAAAGGCTTTTTTCAAAACGATTGCTTGACGAACTCCCTGTAAAAAAAGAAAAGCTATATTTTTTGCAAGTTGTCCTCGCTAAAAATCTTAAAATGATAGACGGTGAGCCAGATATTAGAAGGGAATTTTTTAATGATCTTATGTTCCACGTGAAAC
>CACLUH010000039.1:0-3087 GCA_902610065.1 uncultured SAR86 cluster bacterium | reverse complement strand
TGTTTTTTATAGCTCTATTTGTTGGCTAGATAGATTTGGAAATAGATAGATACCATAAAGTTAGGGAGAAACATGGTCTGCATTCTAGTTGGGCTATATGGGCTGAAGAAACTGATACTCCAAAAAGCAACATGGCTGATATTTCATTCTTTGATGATGAAAGTATTGTTGAACAACTAAATCCAAATAACATTCTGGTTGGTTTAAACATCTCCGGTTATACACCTAAGAGCTTTGAAAACTTTCACGGCAAAGGTGGTGGAGCTTTTAAGATTAGATACGCAACTAAAGACACTCCTTTATGGGGAGCTTATCTAACAGACATCATTAAAGACTATCCTGAAATGGAATCGGGTAATGTGATGAAGTATCTAAGAAAGAATAAAGACTTTGTTCTTGAGAATGTAGCTTCCTTTAGAGAAGAGATTGCAGATATAGGAGCAGTAAATCCTACGCTTTATGCTTTTGGTAATGATACCCATTCGATATTAGAGGAGCATTTAGGAGATGAATTTGTCATTAAGAAACTAATGCACTACTCTCATTACATCAGCAAAGAGAAATATAGAGAACACGTACTAGAAATTATTGAGGAGGATAACTAATGAAAAAAGTAATGTTAATAACTGCCATGTTTATGGCTACAAATGTTTGGTCTATGACTCTGTTAGATTCAAATTCAGAGTTGAAGGTCTTCTGCATATCTAGCTATGTTGTCGTAGTTAGTGAATCAGGAGGAGCTTTTCAGTTATTTAAGTCCGGTCCCTCACGTCCCATGCGTTGTATTGATTATGATTAAGAAACTAATACTAATAACCGGGATGCTGCTTTCGACTAATGCTTGGGCTGAAGAAAATAAAATGATTCTACTAGATGATTTTATGAAAGAGAGAGAAAATATTTCTGAGCCTGATGCTCTATATCTTTCTTATAGGTGTCTATCTTATTATTACAATTTAAGCGGCATCCTTTCTGTTGGAGGCAAAAGAGAAATAGAGCTTAATGAAGAAGTGGAAAGTCTAAAGCTAGATTTCATCAATATTGGATGGAGGATTTGGCAGTTCATAGAAGAAGATGCAGGAAGAGAAACTAACTTCGATGCATATGAAGACAACATGGTTAAATCAATTACAAAAATGGCTAAGAGTTATCAAAACGAGACGAATGCTTCATGGAACAATACTGGTTCTTATTTTAATGACTATATAAATTCAGACGGAAATACTTGTAAGATTATTCATGAGAATTTTCAACTCCCATAGCAAATGACTAAAAAACTAATACTAATAACCGGTGTCTTTCTTTCAACAAGTCTGTGGGCTGATATGGACTATCAATGTAGTATCACAACTACTGATAAATATATAAACCAGATTACTCACGGACAAGCTATCAAGGATAAGTGTGAAAGGAATAACATTTTTAGGGTAGCTTTTCTTGACGACTTAGGTCTTGATAACGCAATAGCTATGTATTGCAGGTTCGACAGAGCAATCAACACTGTTGAAACAGTTGGAGGATGGATGCTCTCATGTGTGCTTTATGACAATGAAGCGAGAGTTTTGAACATTGTAGGTTAAATAGAGAACTTCCCTACTACCTCTAGTTCTTCAAAGTCTTCCTTGGTTTGGATAAGATTCTTGGTGAAGACAACTGAAGTCTCACAGGTCTATATCTCCATATTGATATAGTCGGGGCTTATCATCAGAACTAGAGAAGCCATGTCCACAATCCTCAAACATATCATCCACCTCAATAAGAGATTTAATACCATAGAGGGCTAGTATTGGTGATTCAAAATATTTAGCTCCGTTCTTCTTGGTTATTGGGAGAGACAGGTATTCGGCTATTCTATTATCCAATGCCTTATGAGTTAGATGTAGTGCATTTCCTTGAGCTTCTATTGGAGTATCTATGTAGTGTTTAGAATCTATATCCGATAAGTTACGACTAAGGATGTCCGACAAAGTCCTTTCAGAAACACCAATCCTATTAGCCATATTCCCTAGAGTTCTTCTAAGTCCATGTGGTTTAGTTCCCATGCGATTTAGTGCCTGATGTAATTCACTATTCACATCTTTGTTTTCCTTAATGCAAAGCTTCCATAAAGCATCATTCAACAGAAGATTGATATTATTTTTCATTGCTATCTTTAAGACAGGATTGTCTTCCTTCTCATTCCATGCCCCATATAAACAACTGAATAAAGCCAACTTAGTACAAAAAGCGTCTATTGTTCTGCCGTTGAATGGTTTCTTTTTATTCCCAACACTAGGAAAAACGTAATGAGAACCATTGTCTTTTCTTGATTCAAGGATGGCTCGTAGATAAGGAGTAAGCTTTAAGACTTGAGGTATTGGTTCTGCACTTGCTCCCTGACCTTTAGGTACAAGGAAGTTAATTTCTTCTGTATCCCAATCAATATCTTTCCATTTAAGAACTAAGACATTTTCTTTTCTGACACTTGTTAAAAGATAAAAAAGTAAAAGGTCTGTATGTGTTCTGCTTTCTGTTAATGGAGGTAATACAACTAAATCTTCTCCATTAGGTAAAGTATCAGGAACGTAGCCCACTTGGGAAAGACTCAAAGCTTCAAAGACTCTTACCTCCAAAATTCATCCTTACATCTTTCTTCGTTTTCTGTTGGTAAGTTATTTCAAGTCTCTTGATTACATCACGAGGGTTTTCATTATCTTTTTTCTCACTTGGTTTAAGGTGATTGAATGTAGCACTAAGCAAACTGATACATTGTCTAGCTACTGATTCACTTAAACTGGTGTACCAATCTTCTAGCTGATTATCAGTAAGACTGCTAAAGGTAGTGTTCTTGCCAAGTTTAGGTATGTGGTTATTAAGTAAGCCCTCGTTTAGTACTAAAGCTCCACCTGACATATTCCCTGATTTCTTTAATCTCTTTAATCTTCGTTCTACATGTTCAAAGATTGTTGTTTCTTTTTCCTGTACTCCTAAATCAATTCTATTTGGATTGATATTCTGAGCTATGAGAGCTAAGTTCTGAGCATGAATCTCCTTGGCTTTAGCAAGAGTTATACTTCTAATGTCTCCGATAGCTACACTGATAGCCCC
>CACLUH010000038.1:0-3134 GCA_902610065.1 uncultured SAR86 cluster bacterium | reverse complement strand
GTCCAAAGTCCTACAAAGCCAGAAATAATCAATAAGAAAATAGCCATTGCACTATATTTAAATATGTTCATATACTTTGATTTGTCTTCAGTAGGGGCTAAGTTAGGATTTTTTCCAGCTTCTCCTAATGAATTTTTACTGAAAAGATACTGCAAAACACCAAAAGTCATTCCTACACCAGCGGCTCCAAAACCCCAATGCCACCCTACCTTCTCTCCAAGATAGCCACAAACAAGGAATCCGAGCATACTTCCTATATTAATGGACATATAGAATATCGTATAGCCAGAATCAATTCTTACATCTCCTGGTTTATAGAGTTGGCCGACAATAGTTGAGATGTTCGGCTTTAAAAGACCTGTACCGATTGAAACAAGAACCAAACCAAGAAAAAAAGTTTTATCATAAGGAATTGCTAGAACATAATGACCGATTGTTATAATAATTGCTCCGTACAGAACTGTTCTCTGGGCTCCAAAAATCTTATCTGCAATCCAACCGCCAGGCACACATAGAAAATATACTGAAGCGCCATATATTCCGTAGATTGCCATAGCCTCAGGAGCATTAAGATTCATCCCTCCTTCAGTTACCTCCCTTGTCATGAACAAAACAAGTAATCCTCTCATTCCATAGAAAGACATTCTTTCCCACATTTCTGTTAAAAAAAGTGTTACGAGACCTTTGGGATGGCCTAAGAAAAAGGTATCACTAGATTTGGATATATCATGCATAATAAACTCTCAATTTTTATATAGAATAATCAAAAAAAATATCTTATCCAAATTATTATGGAAAATTCAGGTTTTTTTAAAAGAATATTTTCTCTTGTTTATGACAGTTTACTGATTTTAGGGATTATCTTTTCTTTGACTTTATTACTCGTTTTTTTAAACGGTGGTGCTCCTGAAAATGGTGGATTTATAGATTTACTGCAGTTATTCGTTACTATTTTCTCTGGGCCAATCTTTTACTCTTATTTTTGGTTGGTAAATGATGGACAGACTGTAGGTATGCAAGCATGGAAAATAAAACTTATTTCTGAAGAAAAGTTAACAATAAGAATTTGTCTCTTGCGTTGCGCTTTTTCTACCTTTTCTTTCTTATTCTTTGGTCTTGGCTACTTATATATTTTTTTTAATGAAGAAAAAAAGTCGCTGGCTGATTTAGCAACAAAAACAAGAATTGCTAAGATTAATTAGATTTAAGTTTCCAGAATATAGTTGTTAGAACAATAACTCCCGCTATAGGTAAAGTAACTGCATAGAATGGGCTTAGAAGGGAAACTGCTGCCATACTTGCAAAGAGGTTTTGACAAATATTCAAGGAAAATGCGAATAAAACTCCTGCAACAATTCTTTTACCAATAGAATCATCTCTCACTCTCCCAAATACGAAAGATGCAGCTAATAAAATTAATAATATTGTTGTAATGGGATGGAATATTTTCTTCCAATACTCCAGGGATAAGTTATTTCTTCTATATTCAGATATGTTTAACTTTAAAGCTTCGTTAAGCTCGCCAATTGAAAGATACCTAGGAGATAGAATTCTTCTCATGTCACTATCTTTAGGACCTTCAGGCCATATTTTTTCTTCTTGAAAGAGAATAGAATTTTTTTGAAAGTCCGTGACTGTTAAATCAAACAAAGTCCATATTCCATTTTGACGTTTAGCATATTTCGAATCTGTTATTTGGTTAATATTTCCCTCTTCTCCATATTGATAAGTCGTGACATCATTAATGGAATCTTTGCTTGGAGAAGTTTTAAAAAAATTGATTGAAGAATTAGAAGCAAACCAATAACCATCCTCTGAATTGATTCTGTCTTGCTTTACTAATCTATTTTCCTCATTTGATTGTGATAAGTAAGGAAGGAAAGTCTCTTGAAATAAAAATGCTAGTGCTATTATTAATATTGCAGGTCTTAAAGATGCTAGGGCCATCTTAAAATTCGATTTACCTAAAACCTTTGAACCGATAATCTCCCCTTCTGAGTTTAAACTTCCTAAACCAACGATCACGCCAATGAGACAGACGTACGATAAATATTCATAAATTGAACTAGGAATTGAATAAACACAATAAATTAGAGCATCCAGCACAAGATAAGAATTTGAAATATCAGAGATTTCAGAAATAAATTTAAATAAAAAATCTAACAAAGATACTGCGACGGCAACAATACAAATACTATAAAAAATTCTTTTGGAGATATTCCTTTCTATTATGTCACCAAATAAATGAATCATGATTTTATCTTGTTCATATATAGATTCAAAAGAATAGAAATTACCAAAAAAAGTAAATGAACCAAGAAAATTGAAATTAAATTAGATATCTCTGAACCTTTGAATGTCAACAAAATCCCTAAGTATGCTGAAAATATTAACAAGCTAGGAAGTATTTTAGAGTATCTACCATTACGCGGAGATCTCTCTGATAATGGCACAGCCATGAAAATACTTAGTAATGTCATAAAACTAATAGAGCTCGACCATATCAATGGATCTACTGAATCCTTTTGCTCAAAATTTACTTCTGTATCAGTTTTCAACATAAAGTCAGCTTTTAATTTCAGATTATCAAACTTAACCGAAAATATTTCATCAGGCTCTTTTTTTGAATATGAAAACCCTTTATCAAAATTCAAATCTCCATTTCCTGACCTATTTGCGCTCAATCCCTCGGCTACGATAATCAAATTTGATTTCTCAGTGGCATCCTTTGCAAGAAGAAAAACATCATTCAGGCCGTTATCTTCTTTTTCCTTAGCATAAATAAGATAAGAATCATTTAATTTATGAAATTGACCTGGAAGTAAAGTATCAAAGGTTTCTTCTAGAGATTCAACTTCAAGTAAACTCTTTACCCTTAAATCTAATCCAGGACTAAGCACTAAAGAAAAAAAGAATATTAATAAAGCTATAATTACTGCAGGTATTGCCAATAGTGAGTAGATTCTTGAGTTACTAAAGCCAAGCTGTTCCATGATCGTTAGTTCACTTTCTGAGCTAAATTTTCCAATAGTCAAAACAATAGACATAAAAAAACTTAGAGGCAAAATTAATTCTAGAAATTCTGGAAGCCTATATAGGACTATATAAAAAACAACTTGAGGATTTATTTCTCC
>CACLUH010000037.1:0-3354 GCA_902610065.1 uncultured SAR86 cluster bacterium | reverse complement strand
ATAGATTTCAATGATGCCAAAAAAGTTTGTACATTGATCAAATTTATACTATAATGCAGGCACGTTCATCTTAATCTGCAGGTTAAGACGGAAGTAGGAAGATAGGAAAACCTCTTTCTTTAATCAAAGAAAGGCAAGCAAGTACCGAAAGGGAACGAGACCGAATATCTACCGAAGGAACGCGTTGAGAAGGGTGTATATCGAAAGATATATGTACGAAATCGATACGAAAACTGGAGGGCACGATATGACTAATATATACAGAGGTGTTGAAGTTGCTCCTTTAAACAATGCAGCAGGAAGCGAAACTCCTGCTAATACTGTTTACAGAGGCGTTCAGCAAAAAATCGTAGAAAGTAAGTCAACTCAGCCAGGTAAAGGAATTTACCGCGGCATCGAAAGAGTTGCTTAATTTTTATTAAGAAGAAAAGGGAGGCAATAGCCTCCCTTTTTTTTAGTATGATTAGTCTAAATGCGATCATATTCAACAAAGATAATTAGCTGATGAAATGCATACTCTGCAATCATTCTGATACTCAATTATTTTATAGAGAGAATCAAAAAAAATATTATAAGTGTCCTAAATGCTCTCTTATTTTCCTTGATAGCAAAAATTACTTATCAAACAAAGATGAGCGAATTAGATATGAGCAGCATCAAAACTTTGTTGATGATGAGAAATATATACAATTCCTTTCAAGGCTCTTCATTCCACTGAAAGAAAGATTATCTAATCATAAAGAGGGGTTGGATTTTGGATGCGGACCCGGGCCAGCACTGGCAAAAATGTTTAATGATGCGGGTTATATTATGGATCTATATGATCCTTATTTTTTCCCTAATGAAACTATTTTTTCAAAACCTTATGACTTTATATCTTGCACAGAAGTTCTAGAGCATGTCTTTGATCCCGCAAAAGTAATATTTGATTTAAATAAAATACTAAAAAAAGATGGATGGTTAGGAATCATGACTAATTTTTATGATGAAAATATTGATTTTGCCTCTTGGTATTATCGCAAAGACCCAACTCATGTAGCATTTTACTCTAAAGAAACTCTCACGAATATTGCATCTAACATGTCTTGGACTTTAGAATTTCCAGATAAGAATATTGTTTTGTTTAAAAAATAATTATGTTTGAATCAATCATCCGTTTATATAGGAGAAATTAATGAAAAAGTTTTTATTGGTTATAAGTATGATTGCCCCACTGACAATCATTTACCCAATGCATCATGAAGGGGTAAAAGGAGATAATCCTTTTCTTCTTATTGCAAGAATTCAGGTTAAACCTGGAAAGGTAAATGAATATTTAGAGATAGCAGATAATGTAGATAATGCAGTACAGGCAGCTGAACCTGGTATGTTGTTTCATAACTTTGATTCTGACCCTTTGAATCCATTGAAATTTACCTGGAGTGAAGTTTATGAAGATAGTGAAGCTTTATTATTTCACCTTAATGCTCCTTATATTCCAGAATATGTAAGTGCGCATGACAGATTGGCAGATAGTTTTGAAATAGAAATCTACGGTAATATTTCTAAAGAGGCCTTTGAAGCCGTAACAGCTCTAGGGTTTCCATTTAAATACTTTAAAACTACTAGAGTTGGCTATACCAGAGATAATATTCTTACCAATAAGAGAAAAGATAATATTGCTAAAGCTCAAAAATTTTTAGATACGGCATTTACCGATCCTGATGAAGCAAGATCGCTTCTCCATGAGAATTTCTCTTTTGAGTTTATGGGAATATGTACCTTATGTACAAAAGCAGATACTGACAGTTTTTTTAACGAGTTTCTACCTGAAGTAGGGCGTCTAATACCCGATGGTATAGCTCTTGAGGTAGTCGACACCATTGGAGATAGTGATAGTGTTGTTTTAAGGGTGTCTGGAAAAGCGCAAGGAATTAACGGAACTTATAACAATAATTATGCTATGGTTTATACGTTCGCTGATGGAAAAATTATTAGTTTAAACGAGTACCACAGCGATCTTCTGGCAGAAACCAGGCTTTATAAAAAACAAGTTGTACCAACTAATTAAGGGAGAAAAATGTACAGTCACATAATGGTAGGAGCTAATGATATTGAAGAGTCTAAAAAATTCTATGACAGCACTCTCGCTGTCTTAGGAGCGGAACCGGGAGTTCTTTCCGTAAACCCAACTGGTCACAAAAGATATATGTATTTTTTGGATGGAAATGTCTTCCTTATTTCTGAACCAATTGATGATCAGGTTGCAACTCATGGCAATGGAAGCACCATAGGTTTCTCTGTAAAGAGTGCAGAGCAGGGAGATGAATGGCATGAAGTGGGAATTAATAATGGAGGTTCTACGTGCGAGGATCCTCCAGGTATACGTGAAGGTATGGGAATGAAGATGTATCTTGCTTACTTAAGAGATCCTTCTGGAAATAAACTTTGTGGAATTCTTAATATGACTTAGTTCTTGCAGGAAAGAGTTAAAAAAATAGGCCTCATGGCCTATTTTTTTGTTTGATTGAAGTGTCAAAATTCGAATGCCTTAAATTTTAAGGTTCCTTCAACAAGATCTACTTTTCCTTCAGCATAAATCATTCCTCCGTCAGAAAACGTATCAAGTGTATACATATTCACAATTTTACCTTCTCTTTTCCATATTCCTTGGAGGGTAGCCGTGACCATGACTCCATCATTATTGATAGATCTAACTTGACCATCAAAATCTCCCTGGTTGTTATCGCCAGATCTAGATCTAAAGTTATGGGTAAGGTACACCTTTCCAAAACCTTCTCCGACTATGCCTTCAGATGTAATAGTGCTATCCGTATTTGTTGCACTCCATGAAGTTATTTTAAATTCAGCATCAAATGAATCTCCTTGGACATCCAAGGCAAATAAAGTACTTACATTTGTAAGTAAAAATGTCATGAGGGCCAGAAGGCCAATTCTTTTCATTAATTTAATTTTCATATTTTTTTAATTATTTAGGCGATGATTCAGGTTGGTAAGAATAATAGTCAACCAAAGGAATCATTAGGTGTGCATAAGGCGAGCCTTCAAACATCACATAAGGTGCACCAGTCGTATAGTCTGTAGATTGACCTTGTAAAGATGCAGGATCTTTAGGCATCAACATCATATGTGGACCTGATTCTATAAAGTGCATATGACCAGCATCCTTTTGGCCATCAGTACCAACTGTAAAATTATCAACTCCTAAATCACCATGAATCATCCACATCCACCCATCGCCTTCCATGTCTGGAATGGTTCCTGCTTTATAGGCATTTGCCCACGCAACAGAGTTTGCATCTGAGCAAGCTGGAGCAGCGGAATGAGCATTTTCGAATCCTCCTTCAGGCATAG
>CACLUH010000036.1:0-3393 GCA_902610065.1 uncultured SAR86 cluster bacterium | reverse complement strand
TTTATTTTTTCTACTAAATCTTCAAAAGTTAGAGTTTCTTGATAAGACTTTGACCTAAGATCTTTAAAAGTAATTTTTTTATCTTTTAATTCTTCTTCGCCTATAACTAAAGCTATTTTAGCTCCCGATTTATCAGCCTTCTTAAATTGCGAACCCGCACTTTCAAGACCCAAGTTAGTTTTGATACTTAGAGATGGAATCTCATCTTTCAATTTTTCTGCATATATTATAGCTTCTTGAGCTGTACTTTCAGAAAAACAGATGAAGTAAATATCTAAATTCGTTTCTAGTTTTATCCTATCTTCCTGATTAAGTAATAAGATTAAACGCTCCAGTCCAATTGAAAATCCAATAGCTGGGCATGGTTTCCCACCTAACTCTTGTACTAAGTTATCGTACCTGCCCCCACCTAATAAAGTATCTTGGGATCCCAAAAGGTCAGTTTTCCATTCAAATACAGTCTGATTATAATAATCTAACCCTCTGACTAGTCTTGGATTTACTATATAACTCATACCCATTTCATCTAGAATTTTCAATAAATTTGCTTGATAATCTTTTGAGTCTTGATTGATAAAATCTTCAATTAAGGGCCCATCTTTCAGTATTTCTTGAATTGCTATTGATTTAGAATCTAATATTCTCAATGGATTTTCAGTTAGCTTTCTCTTGGCTTCTTCATCAAGATCTGAGCTGAATTTTTTCAGGAAGTCTGCAAGAGCTTTTGAATAAGATTTTCTTGTTTTTTCGTCTCCTAAATTATTAATTTCCAGTCTTAAGCCTTCGAATATTCCTAGCTCTTTCCATAATCTAACGGACATCATTATGAGCTCAGCATCTATTTTCGGAGAGCTCAATCCAAACACTTCTGCACTGAATTGATGAAACTGTCTTGACCTCCCTTTTTGGGGGCGTTCATATCTGAACATTGGCCCCGAATACCAAAGTCTTGGTTTATCAGTTCTTAATAAATCATTATCAATAGCTGCTCTAACACATCCTGCAGTTCCTTCTGGTCTTAATGAAATGCTTTCTCCACTTTTGTCACTGAAGTTGTACATTTCTTTAGTTACGATGTCCGCAGCTTCGTTTGACCTTGTATATAATTCGGTTTTTTCAACAACTGGAAATCTGATTTCTTCATATCCGTAAGATTCGACCACGAACTTAATGACTTCTTCGACATAAGACCACTTCTTTACTTGCTTAGGGTGTATGTCATTCATACCTCTTAGGGTTTGTATTTTAGACATTATGTTTTTGCAATTAAATTCTCTTCGTTTTTAGACTTTTCTTTAACTTTTTCTCGAATCATTTTTTCTAGATGATCTGCAAGCTCACCGCTTTCAATCTTATGATCTGGCTTGCCATCAATATATATAAGATTTTTTGGAGATCCTCCTGTAACTCCTATGTCAGTATGTTTTGATTCTCCAGGACCATTTACGTAGCAGCCTATAACAGCCACATCAATATTTTCCTTAATATCTTCTAGTCTCGACTCAAGTTGATTCATTGTTCCAATCACGTCAAAGTTCATTCGTGAACAACTTGGACAGGCAATGAAATTTATACCTCTAGATCTGATTTTTAAGCCTCTCAAGATATCCCAACCTACTTTTATTTCGTCGACCGGATCTGAAGCCAGTGAAATTCTTACTGTGTCTCCTATTCCTTCCAATAACAAAGTTCCTAGACCCATTGCTGACTTAACTGTGCCAGATCTAAAACCACCAGCTTCAGTAATTCCTAAATGAAGTGGTTGATCTATCAATTCTGAAATCTTTCTATAACTCTCAACAGTCATTTGCACATCGGAGGCTTTGATACTTAATTTAAAGTCTTCGAAATTTAATCTTTTTAATATGTTAATGTGAGTTAAAGCTGATTCTACTAAAGCATCTGAATTAGGTTCTCCATACTTTATTTGTAATTTTCTCTCCAAAGACCCAGCATTTATTCCAACTCTAATAGGTGTGTTGGTATCTTTGGCCGCGGATACTACTTCTATGACCTTTTCTTCTTTTCCAATATTCCCAGGATTAATTCTTATACAGTCTGCTCCACCTTTGATGGCCTCAAGCGCCATTGTGTAATCGAAATGAATATCAGCAACTAATGGAACAGGTGATTGACTTTTGATGATTTTGAAAGAGTCGGCAGCTTCTTGATCAGGAACTGATACTCTAACTATATCGGCACCGGCTTCATATAATTGTTGGATTTGTTTAATAGTAGAAACTGAATCAGCAGTTAAAGTATTTGTCATACTTTGAACTGAAATAGGAGAATCACCACCGACAGGAACATTACCGACATATATCTTTCTTGTTTCCTTTCTAATTATCTGCTGTTCTGAAATCACTACAATCCCCTAAAGGTAATACAATACAACTTACTAGATTATTATTGGCATATTCTTCTAGATTAACTATTTTATCATTAAATGAGACTTCAATATTCTTAAAATTTCCAGCAATAATTTTTACTTTTGATTCATTAAATACAAATTCTTCTCCTTCCTTAGATAGTTTATAAATCATTCTTTTATTCTCATTGAAAACTTCAAGCCAGCAATCTCCATAAACTTTTATATGAATTCTATTAAAAGGAGTTTTTTTTGGGTCTAATGCATTTACTTCAAAGTAAAGATCATTATTTGTAGCTATAGTAGGGTCACTAGTAGATTCTGGCGATTGATTCTCATTGGGTCTTAAGACAAGAATATTACTTTCATAATCACTCTCAATAGAATCATTTAAAGTAATAGTTGTAGCGGTTTCAATTGAATTTGCAACCTCTTGGTTATCTCTTTCATATTCTCGAAATATTACCCCTAAAAGTAAGAGGAAAATTATTGAAAAGACTACTACTGATCCAATTTTGGGGAGATTTTTAGGAATAACATTTATTTGATCTTTTGGAGATAATTTTCTTATAGCTTTTATAGAACCTTTCCTTGAGCTTAGGTATTTATCAATAACATTATCTGGATTTAAATCTAACTTTTTAGCGTACGATCTGAGGAAACCCTTAACGTAAGCCTCACCTCCTGGAATTAGATCATATTTACCCTCCTCTAGAGCAACAAGATAGATTTCATCAATATTTAATTCCGAAGAAAGTTTTTTATAACGTAACCTTTTTTTCTTCCTCGCAGAAGCTAAAATCTCTCCAACAGAAGTCTCTTGTGCATCAGTCACAGCTTAATTTCATTTAACCAAAGAAATAGTCAATTTCCCTTTTTGCAGATTCCGGAGAGTCAGAACCATGCACTGCATTAGCATCTATTGATTCAGCAAAGTCTGCCCTAAGCGTTCCAGGTGCTGCTTCTTTAGGATTTGTGCTACCCATGACTTCTCTATAATGGACAATAGCATCATGACCCTCAAG
>CACLUH010000035.1:0-3557 GCA_902610065.1 uncultured SAR86 cluster bacterium | reverse complement strand
CGAAACTCCTCGAATTAGATAATGATGAATTGAGTCGAGAATTAAGATTAAAAACAGAGGATAGATTTGGTGATATTTCTTTTAATGAAACGATTAATTCATTTCCGTTGCATCAACTACATGCTAAAAAGTTCTATAAAGGTAGAGCGGTCTTGGTAGGAGATTCAGCTCATACGATCCATCCCTTGGCAGGTCAGGGTTTAAATTTGGGGATTGCAGATGCACAAGAGATTACTGAATTAGTCACATCAGCTAATAGATCTGGCAAGGTTTTATACGATGAGGAGATGCTTAAATCTTATAGTAGAAGAAGGGAACCTGAAAGTTATAAGATGATTGCCCTTATGGAAGCCTTTAAAAGAGGTTTTGGATCTGAAAATCTCTTAGTAAAGCTGGGAAGAAGTTTTGCTTTTGATTTTGCAAATAAAACTAAGCCACTCAAACAACGTTTAATAAAGGAAGCTGCTGGGATTATTTAATTTTTGCTTCTGTATAAATAACGTGCTTTCTGACAACCGGATCGAATTTTTTAATTTCCATTTTGTCCGGCATTGCGGACTTATTCTTATCAGTTGTGTAGAAGTGGCCTGTACCAGCAGAAGATACTAATCTAATTTTCTCTCTCATATTTTTTCTCCTCTAGCCCTTATCTCAGCAAGTACTGTATCGATACCATTTTTATCGATGGTTCTTAGTCCATTTGCAGAAACAGTAAGGCTTATATACCTATTTTCAGACGCTACCCAAAACCTATGTTTGTGAAGATTTGGTTGAAAAGTTCTCTTATTTCTGTTTTTGGCAAACGAAACATTGTTTCCTGCTTGAGGTCTTTTCCCTGTTACTTGGCAAACTTTAGACATAACTTTATTAAAAATTTCTTTATAGAGCCGCGTTTTATACCAGAAGCATTGACAGCAAGCAAGAATAAGCCGTTATA
Source organism: uncultured SAR86 cluster bacterium (assembly GCA_902610065.1). GTDB lineage: Bacteria > Pseudomonadota > Gammaproteobacteria > Magnimaribacterales > Magnimaribacteraceae > Magnimaribacter. Next base: position 2,620 of record CACLUH010000035.1, on the reverse strand, counting down.
ATCTATTTTACATAGAGATAAATTTTGAAATCATTAGCGAACAAAAATATTTTATTAGGCGTTACTGGTGGCATTGCCGCTTATAAATCTGCTGAAATTGTGAGACATCTTAAGAAGTCTGGCGCATCGGTTCGGGTTGTAATGACTAAGTCTGCTGAAGGGTTTATCACTCCTCTCACTTTACAGGCCTTATCAGGCAATAGAGTGTCTACCGAACTACTTGATGCTGAAGCTGAAGCGGCTATGGGACACATAGAGTTAGCAAAGTGGGCAGATGGAATACTAATTGCACCTGCAACTGCAAATACTATAGCTAGACTATCCTCTGGAAGAGGGGATGATCTTTTATCAACCATCACACTTGCTTTTGATGGTCCAATATCTCTCGCTCCAGCCATGAACCAGGCGATGTGGAGAGATAATAGAACTCAAGATAATTTAAATAAATTACTTAACCAAGATTTTGGTATCTGTGGTCCTGGTTCTGGTGAGCAAGCATGTGGAGACTTTGGTCTTGGACGAATGCTAGAACCACTAGAAATATTAGAGGTATTCTCATCTTCCTTTGATAAAGGAGTCATGTCTGGTAAAAGTATCCTTATTACTGCTGGACCCACGCAAGAGCCAATTGATCCTGTGAGGTTTATCACAAACAGGAGTTCTGGAAAGATGGGATACAGTCTTGCTCATGCTGCAATAGAACAAGGTGCACAAGTTACTTTGATCAGTGGTCCAGTGAATATAGAACCACCATCGAACTGCAATGTAATTGCAATTAAGACTGCAAAAGAAATGTCTGATGCAGTGAAACATCATATCAAAGAGATGGATGTCTATATCGGAACAGCGGCTGTTTCGGATTATAGTCCTGCTGAGGTTAAAGATTCCAAAATAAAGAAAGCTGGAGATCATTCACCAATGATATTGGAGTTAAAAGAAAATGAGGATATTTTAAAGTTTGTTAGCGAGTTAGAAGATAGACCATATGTTGTAGGTTTTGCAGCTGAAACAGACAAACTCATAGAAAATGCTGAGAATAAACTTAAAAATAAAAAACTAGACTTGATTGTGGCCAATGATGTGTCAGATAAATCTATAGGATTTGATTCAGAAGAAAATGAAGTTACTCTTATAACGAGCGAAGAGAAGCAACTTCTCACAAAACAAAATAAAAAGAAGATTTCAAAAAAAATAATAGAGTTCATATCGGGGAGAATTAGTGAGCAAAATAACTAAACCAGAGAAGGTAGGATTCTCAAAAGAAAAACTAGAGCAAATCGGAGAATCTATGCGTTCTCTTATCGAGGCCAAAAAAAATACCAGGCACTGTTACTTTGGTAGCTAGGAGAGGAGAGATTGTTCATTTTGAAGCTAATGGAATGCGAGATATAGAGAGGGATTTACCTATGGAAACTGACACTATCCATAGAATTTATTCTCAATCTAAACCCGTAACAGGAGCTGCTTTAATGATGCTTTTTGAAGAAGGAAAGTTTCTCATGACCGATCCTATTTCTAAATATTTCCCCGAGTTTGGCGAAATGAAAGTTCATTTGAGTGGAGAGGGCGATAATATGCAAACAGAAGCAGCATCTTCTCCTATAACTATCCAGCAACTTGCCTCCCATACCTCAGGATTGTCTTACTCCTTTATGCCGGGTCCAGTAGGCTCAATGTATGTCTCAGAAGAAATGGAAAGGGGTCTTGGTAATGTACCTAGTGCAGGTGGTATTTTTTTCACAAGTGGAACCAAGCCAGCTTTTAACAGTTTAAGAGAGTGGGTGAGGGCGTTAGCTGAACTTCCTCTCGTTGCTCAACCTGGAACTATCTGGAATTATAGTGTCGGGATGGATGTGATGGGTGCATTAATTGAAGAACTTTCTGGACAGTCATTCGGAGAATTTTTAGAGGAGAGAATATTTGGCCCTCTAGGTATGGAAGATACAGGTTTTATGGTTCCCGAAGAAAAGCTTGAGAGGTTTGCAGCTAACTATGGACCAGTTCCAGAAAATATGATGCTAATGGACGATCCAAAAGAGTCAGGTTACAAAACCTCTCCTCAACTTGAATCTGGTGGTGGAGGTTTAGTTAGTACAGTAGGAGATTATTTAAAATTTGCACAGATGTTACTGAATAAAGGTGAGTACGAAGGTAAACGATATCTAGGCAAGAAGACTGTTGAATTTATGACGGCTAATCATATGGGAGATGAGAGCGCCGATGAGGGTTTAACTAATTTATTTAATATGCTTGGAAATGCCTATAAAGTCAGAGGCATGGGGTTTGGTGTTACCGGATCAGTAGTGATCAATCCTGCCCTCGCTGGTTTACCTGTTTCAGAGGGTGTCTATAGTTGGGGTGGTGCAGCAAGTACTCATTTTTGGATAGACCATAAAGAAGATCTCATTGGCATTGTTCATACGCAACTATTACCTGATGGAACTTATCCCGTAAGGGAGCTTATGCAATTAGCTACCTATCAAGCAATTATTGATTAAAGTATAAGCATAAAAAAAGACGCTTCATGCGTCTTTTTTTTTCAAGTGGTTTATTTATTTGTCTTCTGAAGCATCTTCCTCAACAGAAGTTTCTTCAACTATAGTTTCTTCGCTTGCCGCTT
>CACLUH010000034.1:0-3646 GCA_902610065.1 uncultured SAR86 cluster bacterium | reverse complement strand
TAAAAAAGATGATATCCAGGAAGTTATTTTTGGAAAAACCATTACTGATCCTTATCGTTGGTTAGAAGACTTTACCAGTGAAGAAGCTTCTGCTTGGGTAGATAAACAGAATGACCTGACAAATACTTTTCTTGAAAATAAATATCAAAGAAAAATAAAAAAAGAACTTGAGGAAATATGGATCACTCAAGACATCAGCATACCTTTTAAAAGAGGAGATAAAACTTTCTATTATTTTGATGATGGAGAGCAACAGCAAGCCATCTTTATGATGAAGGCTTGTGATAATTGTGAGGCTAAAGTTCTACTGGACCCCAATAAATTCTCATCGGATGGCACCATATCTTTGTCTGATATAAGCGTTAGTCCAGATGGTAAATACCTTGCTTATTCTATCTCTGATGGTGGCTCTGATTGGCGTAAATGGAAAGTTCTTAATATTGAGGATGATCGAGAGACAGATGATCTTATTGAATGGTCAAAGTTTTCTTATGCCGTATGGGAGTCCGATAGCTCAGGCTTTTATTATCAAAAATATAGCCAACCCGATGAAGAGTTATCAGATATTAATAGAAGTCCTCAATTATTTTTCCATAAATTAGGACAAAGCCAACTCGAAGATCAGCTTATATATGAAGATCAACAAAATCCTGATTTCTCATGGTCGATAAATGTCCCTGAAAAAGGCGACTACAGAGTTTTATCTATAGGGGAGGGTACAGATGAAAGGAACTTTCTTTACATCAGTCTAGATAAATCTCTTAACTTTATCCCTCTAATTGATAAATTTGAGGCAAGTTATAGATTTCTTGGTGGTAATGCTGAAACACTTTGGTTTTTTTCTAACTTAGATGCCCCTAATGGCAAAATTCTTACTCTTAATATTTTAGATAAGAAGTTTCAATGGAAAGAATTGATAGGAGAAAAAACTTTCCCCATATCAAGTGCCTCTATAGCTGGTGATAAACTTATTGTTAACTACCTTAAAGATACAATATCTCAAGTCGAATTTTATAATCTTCAAGGAAAATTTCTTAAAGAATTACCCTATGAAAACATTGGGACCTTATCAGGCTTCAATGGCAGATTTGATAGCAATATAACCTATTTTGAATTCTCAAACTTCACTTCCCCTCAACGTATATATGAATTAGATCTCAAGTCGCTCGAATATTCTTTGTATTGGGAAACTACTATCAAAAATTTAAATATAAATGACTATGCGAGTAAATTAGATTTCTACCAATCAAAAGATGGTACAAAAATTCCTATTCACATAGCCCATACAAAAGATTTAGAAATAGATAAAGATACTCCAGTTTTACTTTATGGATATGGAGGTTTCAATATTCCAATTCTTCCTTACTTCAGTAAAACCTTTTATATGTGGATTAAATCTGGCGGCGTTCTGGCAGTAGCGAATCTAAGAGGTGGATCAGAATATGGAGATTTATGGCATAAAGAGGGAATGCTTTTGAATAAGCAAAACGTTTTCGACGATTTTGCATATGGGGCAAAATATTTACAATCCAAAAAACATAGGATCTCCAGAAACTACTGCTTCTCTTGGAAGATCAAACGGCGGATTACTAGTTGCGGCAACAATGCTTCAAAACCCTGAATTATTTAAAGTAGCTATTCCTCAAGTAGGTGTTTTGGATATGCTAAGATTTCATAAGTTCACAATTGGGTGGGCTTGGGAGAGTGATTATGGAGAGCCAGAAAAAGAAGAAGATTTTCTAAATCTATTAGATTATTCGCCATATCACAATATAAAAAAAGATATGTGTTACCCAACTACTCTAATTACCACTTCTTCTAGAGATGATAGGGTGGTTCCTGCACACTCATATAAATTTGCAGCTAGACTACAAGATTTACAATCTTGCTCTAATCCTATTTTACTCAGAGTAGAATCTAGAGCCGGTCATGGCGCAGGAACCTCAAGAGATAAGCAAATAGATGAAATAGCTGATATATTTGGATACGCATTGCAAGCAATTTCAGAACGATAAAATGGCAAAGATTCATGAAATAGAAGGGTGGATAGATAGAGTCCAGGAAGACGTAATTGATCCTGAAAGATCAATAGTTGATCCTCATCACCATCTATGGAAAGGTCCAATCAACCCCCCTGGTATTAAAGAATCTTATAGATATATGCTCGAAGATCTATGGAGAGATACATCGAGTGGTCATAATATCGAAAAAACAGTTTTTATTGATTGTGGCCAAGAATATTACTCGAGCGGGCCAGAAAAATTTAAGCCAGTAGGTGAAACAGAGTTTGTTATTGGTATTGCAAAGGAAGCAGAGAGAGATAAATCAAAAGCTCAAATTGCTGGCATTATTGGACATGCAAATATGATGCTAGGAACATCGGTTAAAGAAGTTTTGGAATTACATATAGAGAAAGGTGAGGGTCTTTTCAGAGGAATTCGACATGCTGGTGGATGGGATGAAGATGAGAGGGTAAAGAATGCTCACTCTCATCCAACACCTCACATTTATCTTGAAGATGATTTTCAGTTAGGTTTACAAGAACTATCTTCGATGAATCTAGTCTTCGATACATGGCATTATCATAATCAAATAAGCGATTTAACTAAATTAGCTAAAAACTTACCTGATCTTATTATCGTCCACGATCACTTTGGCGGTCCTTTGGGGATAGGCCCTTATAAAGGAAAAAGAGAAGAGATCTTTAAGCAATGGCAGGAAGATATTTATGAGTTAAGTCAATGTAAAAATGTTTATGCAAAGTTGGGAGGTTTAGCTATGCCAGTTAATGGTTGGGCTTGGCATAAAAATGAATATCCTGCCTCCTCAGACGACATCATTACAGAACAATCAAGATATTATCTATATACGATTGATTGTTTCGGTTCTAATAGGTGTATGTTTGAGAGTAATTTCCCAGTAGATAAACAGTCAGTTAGCTACCATGTGATATGGAATGCCTATAAAAAACTAGTTAAAGACTTTGACGAAGTAGATAAGCATAACCTTTTCTACGGTACGGCAGACAAAGTTTATAAGCTAACTAGTTAAGTTCTACTGATCAAATCCTTGTAACTTTCCAGCTTCTTCTCTGACAAGTTCAGGAGATCCTAGAAGCTGTCTATTTAGTCCAATTCTCTTGAACCAATAATGTAATCCTAGCTCATCAGTAAAACCCATACCGCCATGGACTTCAGTTGCAGTTTTTGATACTTGTTTACCAACTTCCGATATATGTGCCTTGGTTTGACATGCCATTAGTCTTGCCTCTTCAGGGACATTATCTTGACAATGCGCGGCGTGCCATATCATTGAGTGGCAGGGTTCAAGATCAGCGGCCATTTCGGCACACATGTGTTTCACTGCCTGAAATGAACCGATAAGCCTTCCAAATTGCTTTCTTTCTAGTGAATAAGCTACAGATTTATCTAACATCACTTGAGCGGCTCCAACAGTATCAGCAGCCAACATAAGTCTTCCTGCATCTAAAATCTTTTCTATAATAGCCTTGTCCTTCGATCCTTCTAAGAACTCTGCATCTACATCATTAAGTATCAATTCAATTGAGGTTCTAGTTTTATCAACGGTTGTTAGCTCTACAACTTCAATACCAGGATTGTTGCTATCAATTAGATAGAGTTCACCG
>CACLUH010000033.1:0-3687 GCA_902610065.1 uncultured SAR86 cluster bacterium | reverse complement strand
CCATATCAATTCCGTCTTTATACATATCCCATAAAGGTGAAAGAGTTCTCAATTTTTCTACTGAATCTCTTACTAACTTAATTGTATATTCTACTTCAGCCTCAGTAGTAAACCTGCCAATAGCAAACCTAATGGAACTATGAGCGAGCTCATCTTTAAGACCTAAAGCTCTTAAAACATAAGATGGTTCAAGACTTGCTGAAGTGCAAGCTGAACCTGACGAAACAGCTATATCTTTAAGGGCCATTATAAGAGATTCGCCTTCAACATAATTAAAACTTACATTTAAAAACCCTTCAGCTCTTAATGCTTCATCTCCGTTTAAATATACTTCCTCCATATCTTTCAAACCACTCCAAAATTTCTTTCTCAGTCTGCTTATCCTTTCATTATCAGATTCCATATCAATTTTAGCTATCCTAAAGGCTTCCCCCATTCCAACGATTTGATGGGTAGCAAGAGTTCCTGATCTCATGCCTCTTTCATGACCTCCTCCATGAATTTGAGCCTCAATTCTTACCCTTGGCCTTCTTCGTGCGTACATTGCACCAATTCCCTTAGGTCCATATGTTTTATGGGCGGAAAAAGACATCAAATCAACTTCCATTTTTGATAAATCTATTGGCAGTTTTCCGGTACTCTGAGCTGCATCTACATGAAAAATTATCCCCTTTTCTCGCGTGATTCTTCCAATTGACTCAATATCGTTAATTACTCCTATTTCATTATTGATATGCATCAAGGAAACTAATATGGTATTTTCTTTAACAGCTGAGGAAACCATTTCAGGAGAAATTATTCCATTTTCGAGAGGATCTAAGTAAGTTATTTCAAAACCTTCTCTCTCTAATTGCCTGCAGCTATCTAAGACTGCCTTATGCTCTATTTTTGAGGTTATAATGTGATTCCCTCTGGATTTATTAAAGATAGCCGCTCCTTTTATGGCTAAATTATCAGATTCAGTAGCTCCTGAAGTCCATACGATTTCTCTAGGATCACAGTTAACAAGACTTGCAACGTGCTGGCGTGCTTCTTCAATGGCCTCTTCTGCCTTCCAGCCAAAAGCATGGGATCTGGAAGCGGGATTTCCAAAGTTTCCGTCTAGAGAGAGGCAATCTTGCATTTTCTCCACAACCCTTGGGTCCACAGGTGTAGTCGATGCATAATCGAAATAAATTGGTAATTTCATATTTTATCCTATAACAATCATATTTTTTGTTTCTAGGGCGCTTTTGTGAGACGAGAACTTCACTTTTCTTCCTTTAAGTACATCCTCAAGAGACCTTTTGCTCAAGAAAAGTTCCATTTCGGTATTCAAGTCAGTCCATAAACTATGAGATAAACATTCCTGTCCAGCAATACAATTAGATGTTCCACCACAGCGAGTTGAATCTATTTTACCTTCTATGCACTGAACGACATCTGCAATAGAAATATCAGAGCTAGATTTCGAAAGTCGATAACCACCATTGGGTCCTGTAACTGCAAGCAACAGATCCGCTTTTCTTAAATTTCTCAGTATTTGTTCCAAATAAGAACTAGGAATTCTTTGTCTTTCTGCTATGTCGCATATTTTGACGTAAGAATTACTTGTACTTTGGACAAAAGCAATGTCTAGCATTGCTGAGACTGCATATTTACCTTTTTTAGTAAGCCTCACATGCTTATTATACTATTTCTTGACTTATTTAGTCAATAATAGGTCTTCAAACCTATTTTGTCTTCAGATTTGTATTGATGTAAAACAATTAGTAAAGTTAGTTGAGGAATCTCAAATAATATTTTCTAAGACCAAATTTCCTCGTCTGTAGGAACTTTCTTATCATGAATTATTTTACCAATGCGTGAGACATTCATTAGATGCTTGTAATCGAGATTCTCCGAAATTGAATTACCACCCCATGAGCCACATCCGAGAGTTGTTGTGGGGGCAAAACCATTGGTTAAAGATCCTCCTGCAGTTGTAGAGCTAGGCTGATTAATAACTAGCCGGCTGATTGGTAACTCTAGTCCGGCTTGTTTTATATGATCATCACTATTTGAATGTAGAGCAGCTGAGTGACCAGCTCCTTCGACTAGAAGATTCTCTTTAGCCTTAATTACTGCATCATCAAATGTTGAGTAAGGAACTATAGCAATAACCGGACAAAGTTTTTCTTTAGCCAAAACATCCTCCGAACCAGTACCATCAGCTGGCAGTAAGATAAGTCTAGCCGACTCAGGTACGCTAATTCCAGCCATCTTACCAACCTCAGCAGCAGACCGACCAACAACATCTTTGTTTAATTGACCATTTTGAAAAACTACTTCGCGTAATATTTGTATCTTTTCTTTATCGTCAGTGAACCAAACCTTTCCAGTATCGGTGAATGTTTTTACTGTTTCTTCATAATCCTCTTCAGGAGCAATGACAAATTGTTCATGAGAACAAATAATACCATGATCAAACGAAGCTCCATCTACGATTTTCTGGACCGCATCTTTTAAATCTATATTTCTATCGATGATAACAGGAACATTGCCTGCCCCTACTCCATAGGAAGGTTTGCCTGAAGAATATGCAGATTTAACCATAGCAGATCCACCTGTAGCTACGACAACATCAACTGACTGCATAAGTTCTTGTGTTTTCTCTACAGAACCGTTGACTACAACTTGTACAAGATTATCTGGTCCGTTGTGATTCTTAATAATTTTCATAAATTCTAGGGCTAAATGTTCAGTACATTTCTGTGCTTTAGGGTGGGCAGCAAAAATAACTGCATTACCAGTCTTCAAAGCAAACATGCCATTACACATAGGTGTTACGATTGGATTAGTTACGGGAGTAACAGCCGCAACCACTCCCATTGGTTTAGCTACAAAAACTAGATTATCTTCAACATCTTCTCCAATTACACCTCGTGATTTCTTGTCTTTCAAATTATTCCAGATTACTCGTGCTTTTCCTTTATTCTTTAAAATTTTGTCTTCATAAGATCCCATATCGGTTTCGTCCACGGCCATTTTTGCTAGTGACTCTGCGTTATCAAAAACATATTTACCGATGTCTCTTACTACTGCATCAACTTCTTCTTGGGAAAATGATTCATAGATAGATTGAGCCGTCCTGGCTTTTAGAACCAGCTCTTTGATTTCTGATTCTCTTGCAATAGTTGTCTCTTTCGTACTCATTTTTAACTCCAAATTGGATAAATTACGTATCTAAATTATAACTTATAACTTCTTCTCAACAAAAATTACATATTTAATAGATTAATTAATTATAAATATTTTTTGGAGACAATTAACTTCAAGAATTTGTTATAACTTGGCACTCATTTCTTTTATCGTATTATTCAGAATTTCATCATTCTCAGAATAATCAACAGGACAATCGATAATATGGACTCCATCTGTTTCCAAGCATTGTTCAACCAAGTCTTTGAATTGTTTGGCACTTTCTAATCTATAACCCTTAGCTCCATAACTTTCCGCATATTTTACAAAATCTGGATTTCCAAAGGAAAGCCCGAAATCATCAAAACCTTGGTTAATTTGCTTCCATCTAACCATCCCATAACCAGAATCATTTAGTATCAAGACAGTTAGATTTAAGCCTAGCCTAACTGCTGTCTCTACTTCTTGACTGTTCATCATGAATCCTCCATCTCCACATATAGAGATCACTTTCTTTTCAGGATTTAA
>CACLUH010000032.1:0-4194 GCA_902610065.1 uncultured SAR86 cluster bacterium | reverse complement strand
AGTCCAGTCATTCATATTTTCAATATTTTCTACTTTAAGATCATCTGGTAGATCTTCCAGTTTTACTTCTCTAGTTGGAGACATGACTGTGAGCCATCTACAAGTATTTTCTAGTTGTCTAACATTACCGGGCCAAGATAGAGTCATAAAATAGTCTTCCACTTCTGCAGAAAGGTATTTTTTCTCTTCAACAAGTTCATCAGAAGATCTTTGGAAGAAATGTTTCACTAAAGTTGGAATATCTTCTTTTCTTTCATTTAACTTCGGTAAAGATAGTTTAATCACATTAAGCCTATGGAAAAGGTCCTCTCTAAAATTTCCAGCTTTAACTAAATCTTCAATATTTTGGTGTGTCGCCGTAATGATCCTGACATCAACTTTTATAGGCTCTCTGCCACCAACTCTATAAAATTCTCCATTAGAAAGAACTCTCAAAAGTCTAGTTTGGGTTTCGAGTTGCATATCTCCAATTTCGTCTAGAAATAAAGTACCTCCGTCTGCCTGTTCAAATCTTCCGATTCTTCTTTCATCTGCACCAGTAAAAGCACCTTTCTCATGCCCAAAGAGTTCTGCCTCCAAAAGTTCTTTGGGAATATCTGCCATATTTAAGGCAATGAAGGTTTTATCTTTCCTAGGACTATGCTGGTAAAGGGCTCTCGCAACCAGCTCTTTTCCAGTACCAGATTCGCCATTTAGTAAAACAGTAGAATTTGAATTTGATAATTTACCTATTGCTCTAAAGACTTCTTGCATTGCTGGGGCTTCACCAATGACTTCAGCCTGGGTTTCTGTTGGTTCTTCCTTATTAATCTCATCAGCAGATGTAGCCCTTTTAACCATTGATAGAGCTTCCTCAATATCAAATGGTTTAGGTAAATATTCCCACGCACCATGCTCATAAGATTCAACAGCACTATCTAAATCTGAATGAGCAGTCATTATAATTACCGGGATGTCGGGTCGAAGTTCTTTTACTTTATCGAGTAGATCTATTCCACTAGGGCCAGGCATTCTAATGTCTGTAAGTATGAGATGAGGGTTTTCTGTTTCAAGTTTTTTAATAACTTTATTAGCTGAATCAAAAGTTTGCACATCCATTCCTCCATCAGATAGACCTTTTTCAAGAACCCATCTGATCGATTCATCATCATCGACTACCCAAACACTTTTATCCATTGCTAGTCTTTAAGTCTATATCCTTTTGAGTATTTACTGGAATATTAATAAAAAATTCTGTTCTGTTTGGCTCACTCGTAAAGTGTATATTGCCCTTATGTTGAGAAATGATCCCTTGTGTAATAGAAAGTCCTAGTCCAGTCCCTTTATCTTTACCTGTGATCATTGGAAAGAATATAGAGTCTTTAATTTCTTCGTGAATACCTGGTCCATTGTCGATTATCGATATCTTACAAACCATCGCATTTTTTTCGCCGTCAATCATTTCTCCATGAGAGATCCTTGTAATGATATTTATTTCAGGATTGGAGGTATTTGAATCAATGAGCGAATCTCGGGCATTCTTTGTTAGATTGAGTATGCTATTTTCAATCAGATAACTATCAATAAATAGATCTGGAATGCTTGGATCAAAATCTTTAATTATCTTGATATCTTCATATCCAGACTCATTGTCTATAAGGTTAAGAACATTCTCTATAGGATAGTGAATATTTTGAAACTGAAAATCGGGTTTTTTATTCGGCCCCAAAATATTATCTACAAGGGAAGTCAGCCTATCCGTCTGCTTAATTATTATATCTGTGTATTCTTGTAAATCTTGATTACCCAGTTTATTGCTTAGAAGTTGCGCTGAACCTCTAATACCACTCAAAGGATTTTTTATTTCATGTGCTAAGCCTCTTACAAAATCTTGAGATATCTGTTGATTTGTTTTCATTCTGTATCTTTCGATTAATTCAGAAGAACTTTCTTTATCTATTATCTCAAGCATAAGGCCTTTTTCATTATTATTTTCTATTGAGTGAACTAAATAAGTACAAAAAACCTTTTTTCCTTTTTTCAGATTTAGGACCGTATCAGTTTTGGTAAAATTTCTATTTAGCTCTAAAGCACCTACAAAATCATTAATGCTCTCCGGTTCTTCATAAAAAATCTGGTCAATGGTGTTTCCCACCGAGTTCTTCTCTGTTGTATCGAGAATTGATAGGGCAGAGGAGTTGATAAAAATTATCTCTAGACTATCGTCAAGTATGACAATACCAGTACTAAGCTCTGAGAGAAAAGATATATTCAATTTAAAAAAATATCCGGAGAACTGGTCTCCGGATATTAAATTTACGAGCTTAAGAAGTTAATGTTCCGACTATGTGCTCTACAATTTTGTAAGGATCCGCATTAGAAGCTGGTCTTCTGTCTTCTAAGTATCCATTCCAATCATGTTCAACAGTATAGATAGGAATCCTAATACTAGCTCCTCTATCACTAACTCCGTAAGAGAATTGATCTATGCTTTGAGTTTCGTGTAACCCTGTTAGACGCATGTCATTATCAGATCCATATAGAGCTATACCCTCTTTGTGCACCTCGCCCAACTTATCACACATAGAATTGAAAAGTTCCTCACTACCTGAAGTTCTCATCTCTTCGTTAGAAAAATTAGAATGCATTCCTGATCCATTCCAATCACCAGTTTTTGGTTTTGGATGAATGTTTACTGATACACCGAACTCTTCAGCGACTTTATAAAGTATGTATCTGCTCATCCATAGATCATCAGCTGCCTTTATTCCTTTACCAAAGCATTGATATTCCCACTGACCTAAAGCAACCTCAGCGTTTGTTCCAGTAAGTTCAATACCAGCATCTAAACAAGCATCCAAATGTGCATCACTTATTTCTCTTCCTTTTACATTAGCTGCTCCAACAGCACAGTAGTATTCTCCCTGTGGTCTAGTAGGAGTTCCATCTTCCCAACCAAGAATTGTTCCATCAGGATTCGTTAAGAAATATTCTTGTTCAAATCCAAACCACCATTCATCAGTAACAACAGAAGCAGCCGCTGCTCTGAAATTTGATGGGTGAGTTTCATGCTCGCCAGTTTCAACCTCACACAGAACTAAGGAACCCTCATTTGTAGGATTCTCGTATTGTTGAACTGGTAAAAGTATACAGTCGGAGCTTCCTCCTTCTGCTTGTAAAGTGGAAGAACCATCAAAAGACCACGCTGGTGGCTCTCCGTCTGTAACTTTAACTTTACTTCTTAAGTTTGCTTCAGGCTCATAACCATCGAGCCATATATATTCATATTTTGTCATTAATTTCTCCATTCATAATTAAAAGCCGACGAATAGTAGCATGTCAAAAAGCATAAAAGAACAATTTTTGTGCAAAAAATTGATTAAATTCTATTGAAAAGTTCCTAAAATGTGCAGAAGCACTTTTATAGTGCGTCTTTTAAAATGCTCAATCCATGAGTTTTTGTATGAGTTAAGAACTCTTCTAAGAAAAAATTCCATTGGAATTTTTCATCTTTACTTAGCATATTTTTATTGGGATATTTATTTCTTAACCAAAACTGTTTCTTACCATTGAATTTTCTAACCTCAGCCATTCTCGCATCATGATAGATATATATTTCAATTTCTGTATTTTCTAATAAAGATAGAGACTTCGATTTATAGATCTCAATCACTGATGTATGACTAGATAACTTTCTACAGGAAATTCTTATCTCTTTATTCAATAATCCTTCAGGCATCAAATAGACAATACTGGTCTCATGATCTCCAATAGGAAAGAAGTGAATAAGTTTTAAATAATTCCTCTCATACAAACGTAGAAGTTGATTTAAACCTCTATTGCTACGTTTATATTTATTTATCTTATTCTTTATCATATGTGGACCATAATATTAACGCAGCTAGACTTCTGAAGGGAGACCAGGGTTCAGAGATTTTTTCCATTGTCAAATAATCAGGCCTTTCTTTGAGCCCCTTCATTCTTTGTGCAGCAACAATTAGTCCTAAATCAGAATAAGGCCAAGCATCGAGCCTTTTTAAGCATGCCATTAAATAGCATTGGGCAGTCCATTCTCCAATTCCTCTAATTTCAATTAGCTCCTTAATTACCTGTGAATCTTCCTTTTTTTTGAGAGCCTTAAGATCCAATTCATTATCTACAATTTTTTTAGCGATACCGGAACAATAATCTATCTTTTGTTTGCTCAATCCTGCC
>CACLUH010000031.1:0-4211 GCA_902610065.1 uncultured SAR86 cluster bacterium | reverse complement strand
GAAACACTAGATCCGTCATGCCCGCCAAGAGTCCCAAAAGAGCTGAAACCTAATATGTGTTTTTGCTTTTCGGTTATCTTTCCGAGTACTTCATCTCGGATACTATATTGATGATTTTCTTGGGGTTTCACCCAGGGCTGTAAAAAAGCTGTCGAGATATTGCTTCTCATAGATCCTGATCTATTTAAACCATTGCCATGCCAAAGCCTTCCTTCCCAAACTATTGCTGTCCCTCTTGGTGCAGTCAAAGAATTAGCCATTTTTTGAATATCTTCACCATTTGCAGTGCGATAATCTATAAGTGGCCATTTATGTGATCCAGGTATTAGCCTAGTACCACCATTTTCAGGAGAGTTATCTGAGATCAAGTACATTACATTCGCCATGAAAGGAAAGTCCATAGGATGAGGCACCAAAGGCCATTGATCTTGGTGAAGGGCCATTTTCTCATTACCACTTCCATTCATATGTGCTCCCATTGAACAGAGACAAACTTTTTCTCCGATTAGATGCTGAATAAGAGGTAGTATTTTTGGATGATCGATTAGTTTCAAAAAACAATCACCTTTATTAATAAGATTCCAGACTAATCTGCTTACTTTTTCCTCTTCAGATGACTCAAAGCCTAACCCTTCATCGCCTCTGACTTTCGACCCTACCTTATATTTTTCTTCACCTAAGAACTGTTCGTTAAGTCTTTGGTCCATCTCATCAATTTCATCACCACTTAATACATTAGCAATCAAAGCCATACCATATTTATCTAAATGATTTTTAGCTTCTTCTGTATCTTCAGTTAAGGGCGGATACTCTAGAGTTTCAAGGTTCATTGCTTAGTTGGTTTTAGTTCTTTTATTCTTTTAGGTTCAATATCTATGAGATAGTCCATAGAGCTTTCAATTCTTCCATAAGCATTCCAGACTTTAAATCCTAATCTGGACTTTAGTTTTTCTGAACAAGAGTCCCAAAGGTCTCTATCAAGCCCAAGCGTTTGGTTTTCTTGTTGTCTAAACTGAGGTGAGCAGAAAGTTGTAAGCACTCCCAATCTATCTGTATTACCAGTATTAGCTCCAGTTCCATGCCAAAGTCTTCCGTCAAAAATCATTAAAGAGCCCGCCTTAGCTTCAGGTTGGTTAATGGGATATATACTTTGGTCCTCTTGATTGGGGTGCGCCCCGGTTAGATGAGATCCAGCAACTACCTCAGTAGCCCCATTCGTTGGAGAAAAATCTGATAGCATCCACATGCAATTAGCTACAACTGGTGGCGATATGCCAAGTGACACGTCAGGCTCAACAAAATTTACATCAGCCTTTCTTGTTATTTCTGAGGGTCTTATATAACTTTCTCCAGCTTTTACCGGTTGAGGCATCCACCATTGGTCTGTGTGCAAACCCATTCTTACCCCACCGGGTTTAGCAATATTTGCAGAGTGTGTAGATAAAATAAAATCATTACCTAAAATATGACCAACCAGTTCGTCCACTAAAGTGTGAGTAACCATTTCTCTAAAACATTCACCTTTATTCGCCAACATCCAAAGCCTTTGGTTTACCCCTCCGTTGCTCTTACTATATGAAGTTTTGTCTACACGACCTCCTTTGAACTTAACTTCTTGATTTACTCCTCCATCTCTAAAAGATAGACCTAACTCTTCCTCGGCTTCGGCCTGCTCAAGAAGTCGGTTTTTGGCAATTTCTATTTCATTATCATTTAGGACATCTGGTATTAAACAATAACCAAATTTATCTAAGTCTAACTTAGCTTGATCTATATCTTTTGTATGTTTTGGACCGTCTTCTAAAATCATAGAACAATGATGGTAGCATGAACAAATTGTTTTCTTCAATATTCAGTATAAGCATTCAGCTATAATATTTTTGAACTTAAACTGTCATATGAAAAAGAGAAGTTTTAAACCATTTGGAAATATTAGCGCTTTAACACTAGGTGGTGGAGGCCTTGGACAGGTCTGGGGAGAGACTACAAGAGATGAAGCAGTTGCGACTGTGAATCTTGCGATTGAGAAAGGTATAACTCACCTCGATGTTGCACCAATGTATGGTAAGGGAGAGGCCGAGAGAGTTGTTGGCCAGGTATTTAAAGGAAAAGACTTGAGTGACGTAAAGGTTACTACAAAATGCAGATTGGGAACTTTACCAGATGACGATGTATATGAGCGCTTAAACTCTTCTCTAAATAAAAGTCTCATTAATCTTAATATGGAAAGGGTTGATCTTTTTTTACTGCACTCACAATTACGACAGGATGATTTTCAGCTTCATACACTCAATGAGTACAGAGAGATTAATACAACTTCACTTTCTTGTTATTACAACGCAGTTATACCAGCCTTTGAAAGATTAAAGCAAGAAGGGAAGATTGGTAGCTGGGGTATAGGTGGTTTAGGCCAAACTCAAGCAATCCTTGAGGCCTTAAATCATGAAATTCAACCTGAAGCTGTTCAGTGTGTTGTTAATCCTTTAAATTCAGCTGGTGCTATAGGATATGTTGATCAAGATTTTGATCCTCAAAAAATTCTTACAGAATGTCAAAAAGTTGGAGTACCAATACTGGGAATTAGAGCAGTTCAAGCTGGAGCATTAACTTTAGAAATGGATAGAGAGCCTCATCCGTCGGGTTTTGATATAAAAGATTTTGAAGATTATGATAAAGCCGAACCATTTAGAAAGTTAGCTTCCGAATGGAAAACGAATCCTTCAATACTCGCGCACCGATATGCCCTTAGCGCCGAAAAAGTGTCGTCTGTAATATTAGGTGTGAAGAATAGGGCGGAGCTTTTAGATTGCATAGAAGCAGAATCACTTGGAAAAATCAGTCAGTATCAAATTAGCAAAATAGATACAGCTTTGTCGAGGTAAACCTCGAGACAACTTACAGAGAATTGGAGAATAGTTTTACTTCATCCCAGTTAGTAAATTCAAATTCACCCTTCAAGTCGGTTGGACCTTTGCCTATCCACATAATGAACCTTATTATGTGCTTATCAAAGAAGCCATATTGGCTGTAATTTATCTTCCCTGCAAAAACACCTAATTTTGCTGGCTTCCAGTTAGATATTTTTAAAAATTTTTGCATATAAGGATTTGTTTCAGGCTCATTCTTTTCTGGCTTTCGCGCCACAACATTTACAGTAAAGAATGCATGCTGTCCCGAGTTTAAGAAATCCAAGTTTTGATCAATATAATCAAAAAGTTTTTTGTTATGTTTTCCATATCTGATGCTTGCACCTATGACCACTTTTTTATGATCACTTATATTTAGTTTTGGAGCATCCTCTATTGAAATAATTTGAGCTTCCAATGATTCGTCTAGTTGATCTTTCATTTCTTCACAGATTTTTAATGTATGTCCATCCGTGGAACTAACAATAAAAAGCAGGTCGATCATTTTTTTTAATTAGTCCCACTTAGCAGTAGGCGGCATAGACATCAATATAGCATCGGAATTGCCTCCAGTTTTTATGCCAAACGCAGTTCCTCTATCCCAAAGCAAATTAAACTCAACATAACGACCTCTTTTGATCAGTTGCTGTTCCTTTTCCTGTTCTGTCCACTTTTCATCCTTAAGGTTCCTTATAATTGTTGTAATTGCCTTTAGGGTAGATAAACCTACTTCTTTTATAAAATTAAAATCATGATTCCAATCATCTGTCTTCAGATGATCTATAAATATTCCACCTTCTCCCCTCGCCTCCGATCTGTGTGGTAGATAGAAATATTCATCACATGCCTTTTTATATGTTTCGTAATAATCAGGATCGGCAGAATCACAAGCTTCCTTCATACACTCATGAAAAAACTCTATCTCACTGTCTTTTTTAATAGTTGGAGTTAAATCTCCACCACCACCAAACCATGAATCTCCCGTAACGATATATCTGGTATTGAAATGAAATGCCGGCACTTTGGGTGATTGCATATGTGCAACTAGACTAATACCGCTTGCCCAGTAATTTGGAGCTTCTTCAGTGCCTTTAACTTCAGACTTAAAGTCATTATCAAACTTTCCAGATACCGTTGAAATATTCACACCAACTTTTTCGAAGACTTCTCCTTTCATGATGCTCATTTCTCCACCACCTTCAAACTTATGATCCCAGTTTTTTCTTTTAAAGGTTCCACCATCAATGTCAATAAACTCCTCACAAAACATATCTCTTAGCTCTCTAAACCAAGTTGAAGTTAAAG
>CACLUH010000030.1:0-4536 GCA_902610065.1 uncultured SAR86 cluster bacterium | reverse complement strand
TTCTGCTGGGGTTGACAGAGGTTTTTTAGCTATTCTCAACGAAGCATACAAGATTGAAAGTCTTGAAAACAACAAAGAAAGGATAGTTTTATCCCTGAAACCACACCTTGCACCAATAAAAATAGCTGTTATTCCTCTGAAGAGGAATGAAAGTTCAATAGTAAAGACATCAGTAGACCTAAAAAATGAATTACAGAGATCAATTGAAGGTAGAATACTTCTAGAAAATACGGGTAACATCGGTAAAAATTACAGAAAACATGACGAAATTGGTACACCTGCCTGCATCACCGTTGATTTTCAAACTCTTGAAGACAATAGTGTCACTATAAGAGATAGAGATACGATGGATCAACAAAGAATGAAAATAGACGAAGTTAGACCCTTTTTAGCACAAAATTATAATATTTAGAGATTGATGGATGACTTTTTGGTCTTAGACAGAGACGGGGTTATTAATGTTGATCTTATGACATATGTTACAAGACCTGAAGATTTTGAACCAATAAAAGGAAGCTTAGAAGCTATTGCACTCCTTAACAAAAATGGCTTTAAGGTTGCGATTGCAACAAATCAGGCGTGTATAGAGAAAAAAATTATTACAGATGAAGATTTATTAGGAATTCATGACTATATGAAAGATCTGTTAAAAGAAGTTGGAGGAGAAATTGCTCACATCGCTTACTGTCCTCATGCGCCCGAAACTAAATGTAAATGTAGAAAACCTGAAACTGGACTTCTTGAAGATATTGAGAAGTCTATGAAAATTGATCTAAAAGGGAAATATTTTATAGGGGACAAGGGTTCAGATATTTTAGCAGGAAGAAGGCATGGTTGTGTCCCTATTCTCATTAAAACGGGTGGATATGGAGAGAAGGTGTTTGGTACTGAGATAAGCCCTTCGGATGAGCACTGTTTTAACAATCTGCTTGAAGCAGCAAAATTTATTTTAAGCTCTAAAAGTGATTGTAGTTAGATCAGCTATTTTTTACCTCGGCTATTTAAGCTCAGGAGTAATAGCAAGCTTACTAGCATGTGTCGTCGGTCCATTTTTAGGACTCGAAAATAGATTAAGACTTTTTTCACAATGGCCGAAGTTTGCAAACTGGTTATTACATTTATCTTGTGGGATAAAAGTGGAGATTATTGGAAAAGAGAACTTACCCAACGAACCATGTGTCATTGTTTCTAACCATCAGGGTCAGTGGGAAACCTATTCGATGCAATACCTTTTTCATCCTATGTGTACTTTATTGAAAAAAGAATTGCTGTACATTCCTCTTTGGGGTTGGGCAATGAAAATGTTAAATCCAATTGCAATTAATAGAAACAAACCAAAAGAAGCTATTTTACAAACACTTGAGGAAGGTTCGGATAGATTGAAAAAGGGTATGTATGTTTTGTTATTCCCAGAAGGAACAAGAGTCAAGGCTGGAAGGGTTGGGCAATATGCAAGGAGTAGTTTTGAATTGGCCAAAAGAAATGGCGTAATGGTATTGCCACTATGTCATAACTCAGGAGATTGCTGGCCAGCTCATAAATTTATTAAAAAACCTGGAAAAATTACATTAAATATTGGAAAGCCTTTTTATGTTGAAGACTCAAGAAAATCAGCGAGCGATGTAAGAGAGTGGGTAGAAAAGAAGCTAAATTCTTAGACCAAACTAAACATCAAGATTGACAACGAGTTTAGCATTTTCATCTATGAACTCTTTGCGAGGTTGAACTTCATCACCCATTAATGCCTCAAAAAGTGAACTAGCAGTTGCGGCATCGTCTATTGTGACTTGACCAAGAATTCTCATATCAGGGTTCATAGTGGTGTCCCATAGTTGTTCAGCATTCATTTCACCTAACCCTTTATATCTTGATTTTGTGAACGACCTTTCAGAAATTTGTAGAACCTCTTCTAAAGCATGTTCAAAGTTATCAATAAATATCTGCTTACCATTAATTTCAAAATGAGCTTCTTCACTGAACATGTCGGTCATGTCTGCCCCATGACTTGAAATATCTTTATATGCTTTGGATTTAAAGAAACTTTTATTCAACTGCCAGTCTGATTCAGTGCCGTGCTTTATTAAAGAGATTCTGGGCTCCATTTCGTCTGATCCTTCTGGAGAAATAACTTCAACTTTCCATGCTGAACCTTGCTCCGCTTTTTTGTTTAAGTACTCTTCTATACTGGACGTCCATTTTTTTAATGCCTTTTTATCATCTAAACCCTTAAGTTGAGTTGTATGCTTAACTCCTTCAAGCAACTCTATAGGATATATATGAGTCAACCCCCTCAGAGTGCTTTGGATCTTTTCGTGCTGCGAAATAAATTTGCCAAGAGCCTGGCCTGTTATTGATTCTCCTTTCTTATTTAATACAAGCTTTGCATCATCTAATATTTCAGCAACTAGAAGCTCTCTTAGCTCCGAATCATCCTTGACATAAGTTTCTTGTTTGCCTTTTTTAAGTTTATAGAGAGGTGGCTGGGCTATATAAATATAGCCTTTTTCTATAAGTTCAGGCATTTGTCGATAAAATAAAGTTAATATTAAGGTCCTGATATGTGAGCCATCTACATCAGCATCAGTCATAATTATTATTCTATGGTATCTCAATTTCTCTTCTTGCCAATCTTCTCCTTTTATCCCGCAACCTAAGGCAGAAATCAAAATAATAATTTCTTCTGACGATAGAACCTTATCTAGTCTTGCTTTTTCTACATTGAGAATTTTTCCTTTTAAAGGAAGAATAGCTTGAAAATGTCTATCACGTCCTTGCTTTGCAGAACCTCCCGCTGATTCTCCCTCAACCAAATATATCTCGCTTTTTGCAGGGTCTTTTTCTTGGCAATCAGAAAGCTTTCCAGGAAGACCGCCACCTTCAAATACGCCTTTACGTCGTGTAAGTTCTCTTGCTTTTCTGGCAGCTTCTCTAGCTCTTGCCGCTTCTATTATTTTTGTAGCAATTAGCTTTGCCTCTGCAGGATTTTCCAATAGATATTCAGTTAGGGCTTTATATGTTTCTTGCTCAACTACTGGTCTTACTTCTGAAGAAACTAATTTATCTTTAGTTTGTGAGGAAAACTTTGGATCAGGGACTTTAACAGAGACGACTGCAACCAAACCCTCTCTGGCATCATCACCTGACGTAGATACCTTCTCTTTGTTCATACCCTCCTTTTCCATGTAGTTATTCAGTGTCCTTGTTAAGGCTGTCCTGAATCCTACTAAGTGGGTCCCACCGTCTCTTTGTTTAATGTTATTTGTATAACATTGAATGTTTTCTTGGTAGCCATCATTCCACTGAAGGGATACTTCGATAGTTATCCCGTCTGATGCTTCTTTCACGAAATGAAATACAGAATTTACTGTTGTTCTTTTTGTATTCAAAAATGATACAAATTCCGCTAATCCGCCTTTGTGAAAAAATTCCTTTTTCTTGGAGTTTCTCTCGTCAATTAAGATAATTTTAAGTCCTGCATTGAGGTAGGATAGTTCTCTGAGTTTTGTTTCTAAAACATCATACTGAAAAATAATATCTGAAAAAGTAGTAGGTGATGGCACGAACATAACTTCTGTTCCTGTTTTGTCAGTTTTTCCTGTTACCTTTAGTTTTCCTTTTGGAGCACCATCTGCATATTCTTGCTCATGTACTTTGCCATTTCTATAGATAGTAAGTTTCAAGTCTTCAGATAAAGCATTAACAACCGAGACACCTACCCCATGTAAACCACCTGAAACTTTATAGGAATTATCATCAAACTTTCCACCAGCATGTAGCTTTGTCATGATTACCTCTGCTGCAGACATGCCTTCCTCGTGCATGTCAGTTGGAATGCCTCTTCCATTATCCGAGACAGATACACAATCATCTGACAATATTTTTACGGTTATTTCATCACAATGACCAGCCAGTGCCTCGTCAATTGAATTATCAACGATCTCATAAACCATATGATGCAAACCCGTTCCATCATCGGTGTCTCCAATATACATTCCTGGCCTTTTTTTGACGGCCTCCAATCCCTTCAGAACTGTTATGCTGGAAGAATCATAAGACTCAGCTTCAGTTTTTTTTGTGGCTTTTTTTTGTGGTTTTGTAGTGGCTTTAGGTGATTTTGATGCGGAAGGTTTTTTCTTGGTTGGCATATATGTATTTTAATACATAATTAGATATTAATCTGTGTAAAGTTTGTCATTTTTTTTAAGGATTTATGCATCTCTTCGCCCTCAATCCCTGTTAAAATTACTTGATTCTCTGATTCAAGTATCTTCATTACTATAGATGTGAGATTGTTCAAATCTAGTTCAGATCCTAGATCATCTATCATAAGAAGAATTTCAGTATCTACTAAGCCTTCCAAAAGACTTTTACATGATAAAAAAACTAACAAAATCAATATCTTAATTTGACCTCGGGAAAGATTCGAGGAAGCTTTTTTATTTTCAACAGTAAATGTAAAATCCATTCTGTGAGGGCCTTTTGACGTGTAGCCCAAAGCCATATCTCTATCGAGACTTTCCATTAAAGACTCCTCTA
>CACLUH010000029.1:0-4872 GCA_902610065.1 uncultured SAR86 cluster bacterium | reverse complement strand
TAGCGCACCAGAAGTGGACTTCAATACTACAAGCTCAAGTGGAGCTGAATCAGTATCGTCCAAAGTTATTACGGTGGATTTATCTGCAGCATCCAGTCAAAACGTAACAGTTGATTATGCTTTGACAGGAAGTGCGACAGGCTCTGGCACTGATTACACACTTGCGAATGGGACCTTAACCATCAATTCAGGAACAACAAATGGAACAATTACTATCGCAAGCATTGTTAATGACTCTTTAGACGAAAACAATGAGACCATTGTTCTAACTCTTTCCAGCCCCAGTAACGCAACTTTGGGTACTGACACAGTTCATACTTACACCATCGCTGATAATGATGATGCTCCAGTAGTTGATTTCAACACTTCGAGCTCAACTGGAGCCGAGTCAGTTTCCTCCAAAGCCATTACTGTTGATTTATCTGCAGTTTCTGCAAAAGCTGTCACTGTTAATTATGCTTTGACTGGGACTGCAACAGGCACAGGCACTGATTACACTCTCGGGAGTGGAACTCTTACAATTAATGCTGGGTCCTCAACTGGCACGATAACAATTGCTAGCATAGTTGACGACTCTATAGACGAAGCAGATGAAACTGTTGTTTTGACACTATCAAACCCAAGTAATGCAACTCTGGGTGCTGACACAGTTCATACTTACACTATCACTGACAATGACAACACTCCAACCATTGACTTCAATTCTACCAGCTCAAATGGAGCTGAATCAGTATCTTCTAAGGCTATTACAGTGGATTTATCTGGGCCTTCTAGCGAAACCGTAACGGTCGATTACGCAGTTACAGGCACAGCTAGCGGATCAGGAACAGACTATACGCTAATAAATGGAACTTTAAGTATTTCTGCAGGTTCCACAACAGGCACTATAACGATAGCTAATATTGTCGATGATTCTGCGGATGAACCAGATGAAACGGTAATCTTAACTTTATCAAGTCCCAGTAATGCTACTTTAGGTAGTGACGATGTTCATACTTATACCATTGCTGATGATGATGGTTTGCCTACAATCGACTTTAATGTCGCAAGTTCAAATGGTGCTGAAGATATATCATCAGTAGCTTTAACTGTTGATTTGTCTGCAGCTTCAAGTAGCAACATTACTGTGGATTATGCTGTTACGGGAACGGCTACAGGTTCTGGCACCGACTATACTCTTGCCAATGGAACCCTAACTATAAGCGCTGGCGGAACTTCTGGAACCATCACAATAGCTGGAATTGTTGATGATGATCTGGACGAAGCTAATGAGACAGTAATCATTACCTTGTCGAGCCCAAATAATGCTGTTCTTGGAAATGATAGTGTACACACTTACACCATTAGTGATAATGATGGCACTCCAACAGTAGCATTTTCTACTTCGACATCCAGTGATTCGGAATCAGTTACTACGAGATCAATAGCTATTGGTGTTCTCTTTGCAGCTTCTACAACAATTCAAGTTGATTATGGAGTTACCGGGGGTACTGCTGGATCAGGCACAGACTACTCATTATCATCTGGCAGCGTGACCATTGAGGAGGGTGCAACAAGTGGAACAATACTTATACCATCGATCATAGATGATCAAGCTGATGAAGCTGATGAAACAATAATCATCACTTTATCTAATCCAACCGGCGCAATCCTTGGGAGTGATATTGTTCACACTGCCGTTATTACTGATAATGACAATCCTCCCGAAATTGATTTTAATACCACCAGCTCAAGCGGAGCTGAATCAGTTTCTTCTGCAGGCCTAACTGTAGATTTATCTACAGTATCGAATCAAAACGTAACGGTTGACTATGCAGTTACCGGAACGGCAACTGGATCAGGAGAAGATTACACTCTTGGCGCTGGAAAACTAATTATTAATGCGGGCGAGACAAGTGGCACGATTACGATAGCGAGTATTATCGATGATCCATTTGATGAGCCTGATGAAACAGTAATCATAACTTTATCTAACCCAGTCAATGCAACTCTGGGTAATGATAATACTCACACTTTTACAATTAATGATAATGACACTACTCCAATAATTAACTTTAGTGCTTCAACTTCAAATGGTGATGAATCCATAACTTCTGCAGCTTTAACTTTAGATTTATCTGTTGCCCCCACTCAAAATGTGACACTTGACTTTGCGGTTACTGGAACGGCTACAGGCTCCGGTACAGACTATACTTTAGCCAATGGAACGCTCACGATAAGTGCTGGTGAAACAACTGGAAGTATCATAATCACAGATATTATTGATGACTTATTGGATGAAGAAAACGAGACAGTGATAGTAACTTTATCAAATCCAAGCAATGCAACCTTAGGGACTGATAATGTCCACACTTATATCATTAATGATAATGATAGTCTTCCTAACATAGATTTTAATATTAACAGTTCCGAAAGCGATGAGCCTTCACCATCAATAAGCATTACAGTTGACCTATCTGCGGTATCTGGCAAGGAAATATCAGTGGATTATGAATTAACAGGAACGGCAACCGGATCAGGCGTCGATTATGATTTAGACAACGGTACTTTAATAATTGATGCTGGCGAAAATACCGGCATCATAACAATTCCCGGCATTATTGATGATGACCTGGCCGAGGAAGACGAAACGATTATCGTGACCTTGTCTAATCCTACCAATGCAACTCTGGGAGAGGACTATGTTTTCACTCACACAATTTTGGCAAATGATGATGATAAAAGACCGATCCTAATAGGAACTGACCCCAAAGACGGCAGCACAAGGGTGCCAATAGATAGCGATATAATCTTGACGTTTAATAAAATCGTAAATTGTGAATCAGGCACAATTAATATTGAATCAGAAGATAATTCTTCTTCTTTTGCTGTCAGTTTACCAAATGAGTCTGTAACTGGTTGCGGGACAGAGATCATCACGATTAATCTACCCACGGATCTTGAGTATGAAACAAAATATTACGTATTAATTGAAAACACCGTATTTGTAGACATTATAGGCAATTCTTATAAAGGCATTAGTGATAAAAAAGAGTTTAATTTTAAAACTCCCATTATATTGACGGATCCTACTCTAAAGCAGCCAGTAATTGATAACGCAAAAGCCATGATGCAGATTGCAACCCGTTGGGTTGATCAAAATGTTAATGTAATTTCTAAGCGGATGAAGACCTCAGCGCAACAAGGTTTGAATCGCTTGAAAGTAAATTTTAATAATAATGTTATTGATTCCATTAAGAACATTGGAATAACTAAGTCTGATGATAATTATGCTGAACAGCCAACCTTAGAGTTATGTACTATCAATTCTAGTGGACCCAAAACCGATCCATCTTTGAAGATAAAAGTCCATTTATCTAAAAGTTCATCTGAAGACATTGCCGTAGACTTTAATATTGCTGGTCTATCAAGTACGGAAAACTTCTCATTTGGTGAAGGTATATTAAATATAGAGGCTGGGCTCGAATCTGCGATCATTATAATAGATGGTATTCCACTGGAAAGATTTGGTTTTACCCCAGGGGATAAGAAAATTATTGTGACTCTTTTAGAGTCTTCAAATGCACAATTAGGCAAGAATTTGGTTTACACCCACACACTCACAGATGATTTGAAGGTATGGACTGACCCCAACATAAATTATTTCTGTATAACAGAATTTGATAATCCTAAATCATCAGCACCTATCATTACGAAATCCTCTTACCATTCTTACTCACTAGTTACTAACCCTCAATACTACAATCAAGATATAGGCTATGCAGACACTAATCCTGATATCCAAACTTCTGATGTATATAACGATCGAGAACAAGCTGATAGCTCTCAAGATTTAGATCAAATAAAGTCAACTGTGAAAGAATGGGCATCAGATCCTTTGACAGTTACGGCTGATGGGGAGCTTCGGGAACTGCTTGGAGATTGGTCAGTATGGATTGATGGTGAATTTGGAGAATTTACTCTTCGCAAAAACAAAAACAGTACAAGAATTCTGGATGAAAGATCTTTTCATGTAGGAATTGATAGATTAAACAATGAAGGAAATTTATTTGGTTTTGCCTTTGGCTTAGGAGAGGCGAAACCAATAAACAGAAATAATGAATCTCATGTAGAGTCTAGGAACTATAGCTTTTCAACATATGGAAAATTCGATGACAAAAATAATGCACTACAATTCATTTTGGGGATTAGTAGATTAGAATTTGACTCAGACAGATTGGATGGTGAAGAGCTTTTAAAAGGTCAACGAGAGGCTAATCAGATATTTGGATCTCTTGCGTTCGTGCGATCATTCAGCAGTGAGTCAAGTAACTGGCAAATTTCCCCCTATATTAGATTTGATGCCTCATATACTGAGTTTGATAAATTTAGCGAAATAGGCGGCGAGGCTGCATTAACTTTCGATGAACTAACACTATCAAATGTTAAGGCTGCAATCGGAACTGATATCAGCTATCTATTTGTGGGATCAAAATATAATGTGATGCCATACATGACTCTAGAGTACGGCTTGGATTACTCTGAAACCTCTAACCAGAATATGTACTACAACGTAGAAGGACCCAATATAAATTATGTATTATTGTTGGATAATGGAGTGAAAACTCATAATTGGGAAGTTGACTTAGGATTGATACTTGAAATTTCTACTGATATGACAACTAACTTAGGTTGCAGATGGCAAGGAAGATCTAGCTATTTGTCAGACTACTCAAGCATTTCTAGCAATGATCTCTCGTCATCAGAAATATGTTTTCTTGAGCTAATGTTAAGTATTTAATCATGAGATTAGTTCTTTGCGATCCTTCCTGCAATAGCTCACATACCAAATAATGAAATTTAATTTGCCAGTCAAAACTCTTTTGCTAATAC
>CACLUH010000028.1:0-5225 GCA_902610065.1 uncultured SAR86 cluster bacterium | reverse complement strand
TAAGGAACTCGAAATTCTTGATGATTATCTCCAAAAGGATACCACGCACCCGGGAAATCTCTACCCGAAAAAATTGATACACACGGAACTCCTTCAGAAGATGCAAGGTGCATTGTTCCTGTATCATTACCTAAATAAAGAGAGCAATAATTCATTAAAGATGCTGATTCACGAATATTAAATTTTCCAGCTCCTATTAGCCCTCTTTTCCAGTCTTTTATCACTTCCTTTGCCAGACCCAAATCTTCTTTTCCACCAAATATTATTGGGCATATATCAAATTTTTCAATAAGGTTTTTAACTATAGAAATATAGTTTTCTGTGGCCCATTTTTTTTCGTCAAATTTAGAGCCTATACCTAGAGCGACTAATATTTTACCTTTTGAAGCGGAATGTCCATTTATCCAGTTTTTTGCAAATTTAAGTTCGTCTTCCTTTAAATTTAAGTCAGAACGTAGAAGACCTTTCGAAGGTATAGGTATTTCTGACTTACTTAGTCTTGTGAGCAGGTAATCTGATTCATTTTCCAATGTAATGGGCTCATGATAATTTTCTATATATAAACTTCCTCTTAAACCTATATGACCTACTATGTTACTAATGCCAAGCAATCTAAAGAACTTAAGATCTCTGTTTACCAGAAAATCTATTTTTCCTGAACCAGGCAAATAAGCTAACATATCAAAATTATTTTTTAGCAACTTAAAATATAGGATCGCATACTGAATATAAGAACAAATTTTTGAAGATGCATAAACGTTATAGTGAACAAAGGAATCAATTAATCCACTGCCTTCAAGTACTTGCCGGGGGGATACATGATTTTCGTTTACATGATTGTCATATAGCAGAGTTATATGCGCATTTGGATAAAGATCACGCATTACCCATAGCGCAGGCACAGCAGCAAGCGTATCACCTAATTGTCCACCTCTGAAAATAAGAATATTTGTGGGATTTTTAATATTGGACATTATTATTGAGAAAAGTTTCTTAGATATTATAATCCAGTCTATAAATTTCATCATTTAATAAACCCTGATCTACCCCAACCCCAAAAAAATAAATGAAAATCCTATACATCGGTGATTTAGATAAAGGTGGTACTTGTCATTCGAGATATATTGCATTAAAAGAACTAGAAGATGATTTGTTTACCTTTGATGCAAATGAAACACTGGGATGGCATCATCTTTCAAGAATAAGAAGATTCTTGGAAAGATATACGCTTAAGGGACCAACTGTGCGGTCTGCTAATGAAGAGTTATTGGTTTTAATAGAGAAAGACAAACCGGATCTGATTTGGATTGATACTAATTTCTGGATTAGTGAAAAAACCTTAAAAAAGATCAAAGAAAAAAACATTATCCTCGTCCAATACACAACTGATGCTTTTTTCCCAAAAAACATGAAATTATATATTTCAAGAAGAAATATGAGAAAAACACTTAAATATTTTGATTTCCTAATTACTACAAATCCCCATGACTACGATTATTTTATCTCTCAAAGTGATTATAGGAATATTAAATTTATAAGCTCCAAGAATGGATATGATTCCGTTAGGTTTTCTGATGATAAAAAGAATGATAGTGAAAAATTTAAGAATCAACTAGTTTTCATCGGTCATCATGAACCAAGTACTGAAAAAATGGTCTTATCAATTATAAAAAATAAACTTCCTTTAACTTTATATGGCAACCATCATTGGAAGAATACCAAAGCTGCAAAGCTATTGGGCAATCAATTTAATAACTCATTATTAGACCTCGATTATGAAGAGGCTCTGAGGCAAGCCGATATTGCCTTATGTTTTGTCTCTCAGTGGAATTATAATGAGACCGCAGGGAGAACATTTGAAATAACTAAATCTGGAACCTTTCTTCTTGCTCAAAGAACAAATGAGCATACCGCTTGTTTTAGAGAAGGGGAAGAAGCAGAATTCTTTGGTAGCGAAGAAGAGTTAATAAATAAAATAAAGTATTACTTAAAAGAAACTGAAAAGAGAGAATTAATTGCTCAAAAGGGTTTGAATAGGTGCAAAATTTCTGGCTACTCTTGGCAAGATAATATTATCAGGGACTGGGGTGTTATAAAAAAAAAATTAAAGCAATAAGATGATTATTTCAAGGAGTCCTTTAAGGATAAGTATTGGTGGAGGAGGAACAGACTTACCTTCTTACTACAAAGAAAACGAAGGGTTCGTTATTTCTGCAGCGATAAATAAATACATTTATATTAGTATTTCTCGACCTTTCAATGAAGGTATTTATTTGAAATACTCGAAACTAGAAAATGTAAAAAGGGTTGAAGAAATTGAACATCCCATTTTTCGTGAAGCTTTGAAAATGATGAATTTAAATAGCCCACAAATTGAAATAACTTCAATTGCAGATATACCCTCAGGCACTGGCTTAGGGTCATCGGGGAGCTTTACAACTGCCCTTTTAAAAGCCCTTTACACCCATCGAAGGAAACACTTACTTCAAGAAGAGCTTGCTGAGTTGGCATGCGAAATAGAATTAGAAAAATTAAAAGAACCAATAGGTAAGCAAGATCAATACATTGCTTCCTATGGAGGCATTACCTCGTTTACTTTTCATAAAGATGGCAAGGTAAACGTAAAGCCTCTTAATATTAATGTTGATAAAATGTACGAACTTCAAGATAGGTTGTTGCTTTTCTTTACGGGCTATTCTAGAAGTGCAAGTAAAATCTTGAAAGATCAAAACGTGAAGACTTTGATGAATAATACCGAAATGCTCAAAAATCTGGATTATGTAAAAGAATTAGGCCTACAAACTCAAGACGCCCTAATAAATGGAAATTTAGATGAGTACGGAAAAATTATGCATTCGCATTGGTTACATAAGAGAAAAAGATCAAAGGGTATGTCTAATAAGAGCATAGACAAATGGTATAGTCTTGCAAAAAGAAACGGAGCAATAGGAGGAAAAGTTGTAGGTGCAGGGGGAGGAGGATTTCTATTATTTCTATCAGATGATCCAGCAAGATTACGAAAAAGCATGCAAAAAGAAAATCTTGCAGAGGTAAGATTTAATTTTGATTTTGAAGGTACAAAGATAGTTAATTCTTAATGACTCTACCTGTTGTGATTCTTGCTGGCGGACTTGGAACGAGGCTCAATAAATTAACCGAGAAAGTTCCAAAAGCACTGATAGAGGTTGGAGGGAAACCCTTCATCTTTCACCAACTTGACTTACTTAAAAAACAAAATGTAAAAGATGTAATCATCAGCATACACCACTATGGTGACCAAATTAGGAAAGAGATAGGGGATGGAAAAAAATTTGGTCTTTCCATAAAGTATGAAGAAGATGGAAATGAACCTCTAGGTACAGGCGGTGCTCTAAAGAGTATAAGCAAGAACCTTAAGGAGCACTTTTTTATTATGTATGGAGATTCATACTTAAGAGAAAGCTTTTCTGAAATCTTAAAATCTTTTCAGCCCAATCAAGGTCCCTTAATGGTTATTTACCAGAATCAAAATAAATTTGATAAAAGTAATGTGATGATAAAAAATAAAAAAATTTATTATTCAAAATCAGATACCTTAAGAAACTGCCAATATATAGATTATGGATTAAGCATATTTCATTTTGAAGATTTGAAGAAGTTTGATGAAAAAAGCTTTGACCTATCTTTAGTTCAAGAAAGTTTTTCACAAAGTGGTTCGCTTCAATATCATATTGCTAAAGAGAGATTTTTCGAAATTGGTAGCTTGGAAGGTATAAAAGATCTTGAAAGTTTATTAAATGAACATAGAAAAATATAAAGATATTTTCTTAGATCGAGATGGGGTTATAAACGAGGTTGTTATAAGAAATGGCTCAATTTCGTCTCCTAGGTCATTCAAAGAATTTAAATTAAAGAAAGATATAAAAAATTTCGTTAAGAAGTTTGAGAATAAAAATTTTTATGTAGTTACAAATCAACCTGATATATCTAGAAATTTACTTTGCCTTGATGAATTGCAAAAAATGCATCAAATAATCATTGAAGAGTTAGGAATAAAAAATATCTCCTTTTGTCCGCATACTGATGAACAAGATTGTGAATGCAGGAAGCCAAAACCCGGAATGATTACTAGCTACATAGATGAGTTTAATCTTGTAAGGGAAAAATGTCTTATGATAGGAGATACAGAAAAAGATATATTGGCTGCTAAAAATGCAAAAATAAGTTCAGTATTAATAAAGACTCACTATAATGCACAGCTACCTGAAATTAATTTTATAAATAGCCTTAAAGATTTAAGCTAAACCAACTATGTCAAAAAACTTTTCTACAAAATTCTTCGAGCAAACCAGCTCAATACTTGAATTAATCGATATTAGGATAATTGAGAATATAGCCGATGAGCTTAGCGAACTAAAAAAAAGAGATGGAAGATTATTTTTTATAGGTTCTGGTGGAGGTGCTGGGCATGCCAGTCATGCAGTAAATGATTTTAGAAAAATAGCTAATATTGAATGCTATTCGCCTTCAGATAATGTTTCTGAATTAACTGCAAGAATTAATGATGATGGTTGGGATGAAGCCTATTCGAGTTGGTTAAGAGCCAGTAGATTCAATGAAAATGATGCGTTATTTGTTTTTTCAGTGGGTGGAGGAAGCATTGAAAAAAATATAAGCTTAAACCTCGTTGAGTGTATAAAATTAGCTAATGAAAAAAATTCCAAAATATTTGGTATTGTTGGCAGGGATGGTGGTTTTACAAAAGAATCTAGCGACTTGGTTGTCCTGATCCCTACCATTGATGAGTCAATGATCACTCCTCATACCGAAGGTTGGCAAGCTGTTATTTGGCACCTTCTCGTTTCGCATCCTAAAGTTTTAGAAAATACTGCTAAATGGGAGTCTACGAAATGAATACGAATGTTAAAATATATGGAGATGGAGCAAACATCGATGATATGGTTAAACTCTCGCAAGAAGGCATAGTTGATGGGCTTACTACAAATCCAACTCTCATGGCAAAAGCGGGCATCACAAATTATTTAGACTTTGCTAGAGATGTTTTAAAACAAATCACCAAGACGCCCATTTCTTTTGAAGTATTCTCAGATGAGCTAGATGAAATGTATACACAAGCTAAAATTCTAGATAATCTCGGAAAAAATGTTTATGTAAAGATCCCTGTAACAAATACTAAATCAATATCAACTGCTCCTATTGTTAAAAAACTGAGTGATGAAGGTGTA
>CACLUH010000027.1:0-5386 GCA_902610065.1 uncultured SAR86 cluster bacterium | reverse complement strand
TGATAATGTTTTGTAGACTGATTCTGCAACATCTGTTGCCGTTTTCCAGGCCGTTATACCAGGATGCATTTGATTCATAACAAAACCTAATGAAATATTATTATCTGGATCAGAAAAGCCCAATGAACCTCCTGCCCCACCATGTCCAAATGCATTGGGATTAGGTCCCATACTCACATTCTCAGTTCCTAGCATAAACCCTAAGCCAAACCTTGTGCGCATTCCTCCTAGTACAAGATCTTTTCCATCAGATTGTGTCTGCCTTCCTTTCTCAATAGTCTCCGGAGATAACACATGTATACCATCTCGAGAGCCTCCATTAGCTAAAATTCCATATAGTTTTGCTATAGATCTTGCGGTTCCGTGTCCATTTGCTGCCGGTATTTCTGCATTCCTCCATTGCTTAGTATTGGCTTCCATTCCTTCATTAGAGGAAATTGGAGGATTATTAAATGCAGCTCCTACAGGTTTTGAAGTATCTCCAAAGTCTAATAAAAACTTTGCTCTTCCAGGAAGCATAAATCTTGGTAACTTTGTTAGTAAAGGAAAAAGATATTGAAGAGGTCCAGGCTTTGAAG
Source organism: uncultured SAR86 cluster bacterium (assembly GCA_902610065.1). Lineage (GTDB taxonomy): Bacteria > Pseudomonadota > Gammaproteobacteria > Magnimaribacterales > Magnimaribacteraceae > Magnimaribacter. Next base: position 4,808 of record CACLUH010000027.1, on the reverse strand, counting down.
GATAAATATCAGAAACTCTATCGAATTCAGAATCAGGTAAACCTATCCAAAAATCAAGATCTAGAGGCTCGGCTATTTCTTCTTTAAAATACTGACCTATTGTTCTTCCGTCTATTTTTCTCAAAAGCTCGCCAACCAAATGACCATAAGTTATAGCATGATATCCATGGGCTGTTCCAGGCTCCCAAAGAGGCTCCTGTCTGGCTAACTCAGAAGTTATTAACTCCCAGTCACTAAATGCTCCTGATTGAAGTGGTTCTCTTACACCACATAATCCAGCCTTGTGACAGAAAAGATATTTAACAGGAATATGATCTTTTCCGTTAGCAGAGAACTCAGTCCAATATTCAGAAACTGGTTTTTCAATATCCAGTAGACCTTTTTCTATAAGTTGAAGTAAACAAATTGCAGCAATACCTTTGGTCGTTGAGAAGACATTTACAAGTGTATTTTCTTCCCAAAGTTTTGATTGTGAATGATCTAAATGACCTCCCCATAGATCTATAACCTTTTTACCTTTGACCTCAACGGCGATAGATCCACCTAACTCAAAACCACTAGAGATACTTTTTTCAAAAATATGTCTCGCTTCGATAAAATTCTCATCGCAATATCCATTTACCATAATAACTCCCCAGTTAAATAATTAATTCATATTAAAGTTCTAAAGATACTACTGTCTAGCTTTTGTCTACGAACTTGCTACAGCTCCCCCGTCACAAGTAATAGTTTCTCCTACTGTGTAAGCGCCCGCTCTCGAGCTTAAGAATATGGCAAGTCCAGCAATATCTTCAGGCGTTCCAACTCTGCCTCTTGGATTGGCATTACCAACCTCAGACCAATTAATATCAAGATCACCACCTCCACCAACTCCTGTACTCAACATCCAAGTAGGAAAAGGACCAGGAGCAATCGCATTAACAATAATATTTTCTTTCACAAGAGATGCAGCTAAAACTCTTGTTAAATGATGTAAGGCAGCTTTTGAAGGACCATAAGAAAACGCATCAAAAGTTCCTGTTTTGATTCCATCTATACTTCCTATGTTTATTACCCTTGAAGGATCTTCTGCACTGCCTGATTCTCTGAGCTTGGGTAGCAATTGCTGTGTTAAAAAGAAAACCCCTTTCACGTTAGTATCCATGACTTTATCCCATCCTTTTTCAGAATATTCATCTATCGGTTCTCCCCATGAAGCACCTGCATTATTGACTAAAATATCTAAAGCCTCATCAGCGGGTAACATATCTCGGAGTGCATTTATCCCATCTAAATTTGATAAGTCTCCAGGAACGGAAATACATTCTCCGCCATATTCTTCTTGAAGTCTTTTAGCAGTTGCATCACATACTTCTGCTTTTCTAGAACTGATATAAACTTTTGCTCCATTAGCTAAAAAACCTGCTGCAATCATTTCTCCTATTCCTCTTGAGCCACCAGTTACTAGAGCTACTTTGCCCTCTATAGAAAATAAATCTTTCATACCTCTCCTTGATTAATTAAAAATATACCCCATATAAGTAGTGTAAGTGCCTTAGGGGCTTACGTAAATTATTTAATAACTTGCTTAAAAAAGGAGAAAAAAATGATAAATAATACTTTTGACCTACTGTGGAGAGATATATCTCCATTTACCATAGGATTTGATAGAACTTTCGATACATTATCGCTTCTAGCTAATTCTAAACAACAATCTTCAAACTACCCCCCTTATAACATAAGAAAGGTAAGCGAAGACAAATACACCATTGAACTTGCTCTAGCTGGTTTCGAAGAAAAAGAAATCGATATAGAAGCAGCCGGAGAAAATCTAACAATCAAAGGATCTAAAGCAAAAGATGCTTCGGAAGGCTTAGTTCATCAAGGTTTAGCTGCCAGAGATTTTACAAAAACATTTGTACTCTCTGATGACATGATCATCAAAGGCGCAGCTTTAAGTAATGGTATGCTCTATATAGGAATTGAAAGAGTCATACCTGATGAAAAGAAACCAAGAAAAATTGATTTCACGTCTAAAAGTAAACTTTTAGGATAATGAAGAAAAGGAGGGTTTAACCCTCCTTTTTTTTATGTGGTAATTTTTAATAAGTCATTTATAAAAACATTATACTTATCCATTATGAGTCTTAGTTCCATCGTTGATCAATTAAAACAATTGTCTGTCGATACAAGAGTACACTTTGTTATTCAGAGCCTTAATGGTTTTGCAGTTGATGAACAGCAACTCAAACAGGATTCACTGGAAATTTGTAATATCCTTAAAAAGGATCTTAAATTTCTTAAAGATAAAAGTATCTTAAAAAATGACTATATCGTTCTATTGACCATTCCAGAAGTTCTTACCTCCGAAGAAATGTCTTTTCAAGATGTTGAATTATTCGGTCTAGATCACAAATTTAAAATACTCGAAACCTGCGAACACAAGAACAACATAATCAATCTTTTTAAGATTGAGTAGGCTTTTTAAGTAAGAGTGTCATGCGGTCACTCTCCCCTATTTCAGTATATTTCTCTCTGTCTTGATCTTTTAATCTATAGTTAGGGGGAAGAGTCCAAACACCTTTAGGATGATTGGCTGTGTCTTTTGGATTTGCGTTAACTTCCGATGTTGCAACTAGCTCAAAACCATGTTTTTTTGCTATATCTAAAGCATGTTCTTCAGTCACATAGCCGCTCTTTTTCATCATCTCCATTGATGTACCGGGTTTAGCTCTATGTTCAACAATGCCAAAAATTCCACCTGGCTTCAAAGCTTTGAAAGTATTTTCAAAAATACTGTCCATATTCGGTCCTAGCCAATTATGTAAATTCCTGAATGTGAGCACAGCATCTACAGAATTAGCATCGGCCATTGAAGAATTTAAATCTACGATCTCTACCCTGCCGTACATTGGATTATCGGACATTTTCTTTTCAAAATTTGCTCTACCTCTTCTGAAATATGCAACTTCTGAATCTTTACTCCAATGAGCGGCAATCAAAGTTCCAGGATAATGAATATAATTAGCTAATATTTCCGTATACCATCCTCCGCCAGGCGATAATTCAATAACAACCATGTCTGATTCGATACCAAAGAAAGATAGAGTCTCAACTGGATTTCTAGAAGAGTCTCTCAGCATATTTTTTTGCGTTCGATCATCACTCGCTACAGCACTTTTTAAATCGTGAGCAGATAAAGGAGCAAGAGATAAAGTTAAAAGAAGAAGTAAGAAGATTTTATTGATGTATTTCATAAAAAAAATAATATAACTAAATAGCAGTTTTGAGAAGGGTTGATACGACTCTTTCAAGTTGGTCTATGTTCCCGCATTGGAAGACTTTTGTGCAGTATGCAGAGTATTTTGTCATTACAGAGTCTCCAGTATCCCATCTATATTTACCTTCAGGGTTTAACCAAAATACCTGTTTTGATCTTTCTTTGATGGTTTTCATCAGATGGGCTTTTTCAGGACCAAAATTATTCCTGGCATCACCAAGTATGACAACTGTAGTTTTGTTATCAATTTCATCCAGACACAAACTCACGAAATCAGTTAAAGCTTGTCCATAATCGGTAGAACCTCCGCCATGCTTTTGCAATGCTTTTTCGATAGCCTCTTCTAATTTTGCATCTTTAAAGTCGTTAGTAACTTCTCCAAGATTAGAAGAGAAAACAAAGCCTCTTAACTTTGACACAACTTCCGTAAGACTGAATAAGAACATCAACATAAATCTTGCATAAGCACCTACAGAACCGCTCACATCGCAAATTACGTATATTTTAGGTCTATCAACTTTCTTATATGCCCAGCTCAGATTGAACAAAATACCTTGATTAACCCAGTTATCTCTAATTGTCTTTCTGATATCTAACTTACCTTTTTTAAAGTTTTTCTTTCTTCGAGAATGAAGGTTAGCTAATTTTTTCGCCATCTTTCTTACTAGCGAATGAACTTCATTTAAATATGATCTATCTATTTGAGCCATATTCATGGATTTAAATATTTGCTCTCTCAGCTGTTCTCCAGATACATCTCCATGTAGAAGAAATTGTTGTTGAACGTAATCAGATACTCTTTCTCGTAAATTTGTAAGTTGATTTCTGAGTTCTTGTTCAAGTTCTGAAGGTAATTCATCTTCTTTAGACGAACCTAATTGCATCAATTCATCTTCTAGCTTCCCTACTCCCATTTTTTCTAAGATGCGTCTCGTAAAAACTGATCTTTGAGTGAAATATCTAATTTCTCTTATTTCGGCCTCTTCGGCAGCTTCGGCGATTGATAACATCAATTCTCCTTGAGATCCCTCTAAGAGTTTTTTTGCCAAATCTGAATCTACATCTTTTATATCGGATAGTTGATCCATATCAACAGAGACTTGTTGTTTTATTTCATCGGAAAAGAAATCATCGAAACAAGCATTGAACTTATCTTTTTCGTCCGGTGTTTTAGATAGAACTATTGATAATGTTCTTTTTAGTAACTCTTTGTCATCGTAACCCACAGAATCAATCACTGATACAGCATCTATAGTCTCCGCCGGAGAAACTCTAACGTTAGAGTTTCTGAGTGCTTTTACAAAATCAGTTAAGACTTTTTCCATCTGATGTTTCAGTAGCTGATGAGACCAAAGCAGGAATCTCTTTTTTCACCACTTCTATATCTTGTTGATGTTTGAGAAGCACATTTAGTGTGTCTTCTGCTAATTTAGCGTCTAACTCTTCTGAGTTAAGAAGAATGACTGTCTTCGCCCAGTCTATTGTTTCACTAATTGCTGGTAATTTCTTTAAGTCTAATTCTCGTATTCCCTGCACAAAATTAACTAAT
>CACLUH010000026.1:0-5963 GCA_902610065.1 uncultured SAR86 cluster bacterium | reverse complement strand
ATAGGGATGGGCTATGTTGGATTACCTTTGATGATGAGATTCATAGAATCAGGATTTGAGGTTATTGGGATCGATAAAGATATAAAAAAAATAGAAAAATTAGAAAATAATGAAAGCTATATTAATACTATTCCATCAGAAAATATTAAGGTTTGTAGGGAAAAGGGATTTAGTGTTACTAATGATGTTTCTAAAGTTAATGAAGTAGACGTAATTATCATATGTGTACCAACTCCAATAGATAAATATAGAGACCCCGACTTGAGTTTTGTAATTAATAGTGCAACTGAGATGAGTCCTTATTTAAAAGATGGACAAATAATATGCTTAGAAAGCACAACTTATCCAGGAACTACAGAAGAGATATTAATGCCAATTATAAATTCAAAAACATTGAAGGTAGGTAGAGATATCTTCCTGTGTTATTCCCCAGAAAGAGAAGATCCTGGAAACAAAGAATTTACGACAAATGATATTCCCAAAGTAGTTTCGGGTGTTACCGATGATTGCTTAGATTTAGCTATATCTCTATATGGATCAGTAGTTCGCGAAATAGTTTCTGTTTCTTCAACTCAAACTGCTGAAATGACAAAGTTACTCGAAAACATATACAGAGCTGTAAACATAGGGCTTGTAAATGAGTTAAAAACTATCACCGATAAAATGGGCATTGATATATACGAAGTCATTGAAGCGGCTGCAACCAAGCCCTTTGGTTTTAATAAATTTACACCAGGCCCAGGCCTGGGTGGGCATTGTATACCTGTTGACCCTTTTTATCTTTCTTGGAAGGCAAAGGAGTATGGTTTTAATTCAGGTTTCATTGAGCTAGCTGGAGAAATCAACAGGAGTATGCCAGATTGGGTGATAGGAAAAATCTCAGATGCTTTAAATGATCTTGGTTTGTCCATTAAGAATTCAAATATCCTTATTTTAGGAGTGGCTTATAAAAAAGACGTTGATGATATGAGGGAGTCACCAGCCATAGAAATTGTAAACAAACTTATAAGTAAAGGATCTTCTGTGAAGATTGCAGATCCATACTGCACTGATGATATATATGCAACGAATGGAAAAATTTTGCAAAATGTACAAATTTCTAAAGACGAGCTCTCTAAATACGATTTAGTTGCGTTAATTACCGATCATTCCAATTTCGATTTCGAGCTTATAAGAAAAAATGCCAATTTTATTGTTGATACAAGAGGTGTTTATCTCGAAAATTACAATAATGTCTTAAGAGCTTGATTTACAATTAAATGAAAGTAGGATTGTTTGCCTTAAACATTAGACAGGGAGGTGGCCTAACTCACCTTATAAAATTTCTATCTAATCTAGACAATAAAAGAGATACTTTTGACAGTATTATTCTTTGGTCTTCAAAAGAAACACTCGCCTCAATAGAAGATAGAGATTGGTTAAAGAAGAGGGAGATATATCAATCTAAGATCTATTTAATAAATAGGTTAATGTTTTTTTTCTTCAAGGTAAAAAAATTAGCTATTGAAGAAAATTGTAGTGTTATATTTTTTCCAGGAGGGTCAATTAATACATCATTTAGACCTCTTGTGACAATGCATAGAAATTTACTTCCATTTGAGACTAAAGAAATTCTTAGACATGGAATTTCTTTCGATACTCTTAAGCTATTTATATTAAGGTTTATTCAAATCAGGTCTATGAAAAAATCAAATGCTGTCATTTTTCTTACGGAGTTTGCCAGAGAAAAAGTTAAAGAGGTTTCTGGAGAACTTAAGGTCTCTTCTCATGTAATACCTCATGGTATAGACAATACCTTCTTTAAAGAACCAGCCAAGCAATACAATATAAGATCTTATAGTGCTGACAACCCCTTCAAAATTATAAATGTCTCATTGTTCCAGCCTTATAAACATCAGTGGAATTTAGCTTTAGCTGTAATAAATCTAAGAAACGAAGGAATACCTCTAGAATGTAATTTCATTGGCGGGGGTCATAAAAAGTCAGTTGAACGATTGTTAAGGGTAATAGAAAGATATGACAAGAATCGTAAGTTCTTAAAATATCACGGATCCATACCATATAAGAGTTTGCCTTATTTTTACGAGGAATCTCACTTAATGGCTTATACCTCAAGTGTAGAGACTTTTGGACAAACTTTGTTAGAAGGTATGGCAGCTGGGCTTCCGGTTGCTTGTTCAGAAATGTCTTGTATGCCGGAGATATTGGGTGATTCAGGTCTTTATTTTGATCCTCAAGATGTTTCCAGTATCGAAAATTGTTTAAAAAGGTACATTATGGATGAAGATTTGAGGTCAGAGAAAGCTTATCTCTCTCATAAAAAAGCCAAGATCTATTCTTGGGATACCGCTGTTCGCAGAACCATGGATGTTTTAGTAGATGTGGTAAAATCTAAAAATAATCATGTTTAAAAATAAAACTTTACTAATAACTGGAGGAACTGGATCTTTCGGAAATGCAGTTTTAGAAGAATTTTTATCTTCAGATATACAAGAGATTAGGATATTTTCTAGAGATGAGAAGAAACAGGATGATCTAAGGAAAAAGTATAAATCTGAGAAATTACGCCTATATCTAGGTGATGTTCGTGATTATGAGAGTATTCTAGAAGCTACTAAGGGAGTTGACTATTTATTTCATGCCGCAGCCTTAAAACAAGTTCCTTCATGTGAGTTTTATCCAATAGAAGCGGTTAAAACAAACATTTTGGGAACCGAAAATGTACTTCAGGCTAGTATAAATAATTCAATTCACAAGGTAGTCTGCCTTAGTACAGATAAAGCTGTCTACCCTATAAATGCAATGGGCACTTCCAAAGCTTTAATGGAGAAGGTTATGGTAGCTAAATCGAGAGTTGCTGAATCTAATACCGTTTTTTGTGGAACGAGGTATGGCAATGTAATGGGTTCAAGGGGATCAGTCATACCCCTTTTTTTAGAGCAAATCCTACTTAACAAACCCCTAACTATAACGGATGATAAAATGACAAGATTTATGATGACAATTCAAGATGCAGTTGACTTAGTGATGCATGCTTTTAAAGAAGCAAATAATGGAGACATTTTCATACAAAAATCTCCATCTGCAACTATAGAGACTCTCAAAAATTCAATCTTATCTCTTTTGGGCAAAGAAGATTATAAGATTCTTAATATAGGCACCAGGCATGGAGAGAAGCTTTATGAGGTTCTATGTAGCCGAGAAGAAATGTTAGTTGCCAAAAGTGAGGAAAAATACTTTCGCATACCCGCTGATCAAAGAGATTTAAATTACGATAAATATTTTGATTCGGGACAAGGATCTCTTGCTTCCTTAGAAGAATATAACTCCAATAATACTAATCGTCTTTCGCTTGAAGAAATGAAGACTTTGCTATTGAAATCAAACCTTATCAACAATGATTTGCTAGAGCTTTAACTTGAAAATTTTGACTCTCGGGATTTCTGGCATGCTAGGCTCCAGCTTATACAAGAACCTCTCTCTAAATCCTGATTTAGATGTTTATGGAACCATTAGATCTAAAAAGAGATACACAAACCATTTTTTTACCAAGCAAGATAAAACTAATATCTATGAACTGGACATTCATAAGTCTGTTAAAGAATTAAAGACTATATTAAAAGATATTAAGCCAGACGTGGTTATAAATTGTATTGGAAAAATACCTCAAAAAGAATCTATAGAGTCAGAAATTATTCAATTAAACTCTCTATTGCCTCACCAAATCTCAACATGCTGTGAAGAAATCTCTGCAAAACTTATACATTTTTCAACAGATTGCGTTTTTTCTGGAAAAAAAGGTTTTTATGACGAAGATGATATACCAGATGCTGAGGATCTATATGGCAGATCTAAACTTCAAGGTGAAGTTCACAGTTCGAATCATCTTACTATTAGAACTTCAATAATAGGACATGAAATTGAAACCAAAACCAGTTTAGTTGAATGGTTTCTTTCTCAAGAAGAAAATATTTCTGGATACTCTAGGGCTATTTTTTCCGGTTTTCCTTGTAATTTCTATTCGAAGATTTTGATAGATTATATTTTTCCGCGAAAAGAGTTAAGTGGTATTCTACACGTAAGCTCAAATCCTATAAGTAAATACAACTTACTAATGATTGTTAAAAGGGTTTATGATAAAAATACACACATAGAGTTAGATGAGAATTATAAATCGGACAAGTCATTGGATTCGAGTAAGTTCCAACGAATGACGGGATTTCGTTCCCCAGAATGGGAATTTCTAGTTCGGCATATGTATCAAGATTATGAAAAGTTTTATAAAGGTTGCTAGAAGTGAGCTATAAAAGATTGAAAGTTGCAACAATAATTGGAACTAGACCTGAGATAATTAGGCTATCAAGAATTATCCCTAAGTTAGATAAATTTTTTGATCATACACTAATACATACAGGCCAAAATTATGACTACGAATTAAATCAAGTTTTTTTTGAAGATCTTCAGATAAGAAAACCAGACATCTTTCTTGAATGTGCTGCCTCAAGTGCCGCTAAAACAATTGCCAAAGTGATAGAAAAAACTGATGATTTTTTTTCCGAAAATTCTCAAGATGCACTTTTGATTTTAGGAGATACTAATAGCAGCCTAGCTTCAATTGCAGCTAAAAGAAAAAAAATTCCTATATTCCACATGGAGGCAGGCAATAGAAGCTTTGATCAAAGAGTACCAGAAGAAATAAATCGGAAGATAGTGGACCATATTTCTGATATAAATTTACCTTATACAAAAATTGCAAGAGACTACTTAATATCAGAAGGTATTAAACCAGAATTTGTAATTAAAACAGGCAGCCCTCTAGACGAAGTATTAAATTTCTATAAGAATAAAATTGATAATAGTAAAGCTCTTGCGAAACTAGAGTTAAAAAAAAATAAATACTTTGTTGTAAGTTCTCACAGAGAGGAGAATGTAGATACAGCTAATTTTTTTAAACTATCCAATATACTCAATAATTTGGCTGATTATTCTGGTCTTAAGATACTTTTTTCTGCTCATCCGAGAACTAAAAAAATAATCTCAGAGAATCAAATAAAGTTCCATAAAAATATTATTCTGCATAAACCTTTCTCTTTTACTGATTATGTTCATCTACAAATCAATGCTAAAACTGTTTTAAGTGATAGCGGCTCCATAACTGAGGAGTCATCATTGCTTAATTTTCCTGCATTGAATATTAGGGAGGCGCATGAAAGACCAGAAGGATTTGAAGAAGCTTCAGTTATGATGACTGGATTAGACGAAAATAAAATTTTTGTAGGATTGGAAATTTTAGAAGAACAAAAAAGAGGTGAGGAAAGAACATTGAAACTGGTTGAGGATTACTTTTCTCCAAATTTATCCGATAAGATAATCAGGATTATTTTAAGCTATGTTAACTATGTAAATTCGAATGTCTGGAATAAAGACGATGAAAAATAAAGAACTCAAAGAATTGGCCGAAATATGCATTTCAAAAATGGACTCGAGTAATCGAGACTTCTTATATTGCAAGGAGCCATTTCAACATGTAATTATCGACAATATCCTTCCTAAAGAACTGGTTTTAAGTTGTCTTGATAGTTTTCCAGGTAGTAATGATAAAAGCTGGGAGAATACTTCTGATGAGGATATAGAGATAAAAAAGGTAATATTGACAGAGAGTACTCTTAATTTTATTGCAGAGCATATATTGAACACTCCCTAAAACTCATACTTATAAAGCTTTGAGAATTTTAATCATAAGTCAATATTTTAAACCCGAAAACTTACCAATAAACTACGTTGTTAAATTATTGCACGAAAAAGGATATGACCTAGAAGTGCTCACTGGAAAGCCTAATTATCCTTCAGGAAGATTTCATAAAGGTTTTGGTTTTTTTTCAAGAATTATTTATGAAGAAGATGTAAAGATTTATAGATTACCCATCTTGCCAAGAGGAAGAAGATTTAAATTTATAACACTG
>CACLUH010000025.1:0-6793 GCA_902610065.1 uncultured SAR86 cluster bacterium | reverse complement strand
CGCTTGAGTAAATATTCAAGATTTCTTTTTGTATCAAATTCCCATCGATAATTGGATGAAATGGATAATCCATGGCCTTAGATGCATCTAATAATTTATTAGGGTCTATCTTTCTTAAAGCTTCAAAATTGTTTGGACTAATAATATCTGTGGCCTCTTTAGCTAAACTATGCGCATCTTGAATATTTAATAAGCTATAAGGACTAATAAGGTTATAGCCACCGCTCTGTATGATAGCTTTTTCAAATAGTCCTTCAGATGCTGGCGAGGCTAGATGGTATGAAATATGAGCACCTCCTGCAGATTCTCCAAAGATAGTTATGTTACTTGGATCACCTCCAAAATATTTAATATTTTCCTTTAACCACTGCAAAGAAAGGATTTGATCTTCTAGTCCAAAATTACCTGTTTGATTAATCATATTCGGATGTCTAAAAAAACCAAATATATTTAATCTATAGCCAATTGATACAACTACAACATCTTTATTAGACAAATTATGACCGATATAGTCAGGCTCATAACTCCAACCTGCGGTATCATTTCCACCATGAATCCATACCATTACAGGTTTTCTAGCAGAAGTTTCTAATGATTTGGTCCAGATATTCAGATAGAGACAATCCTCTGATATTGAATTAACATGATCAAAAAGAGATGGATCGCTTCCAAAAGCCTTTATGACATTATGATACCAATCCGTATTGTATCTATCTTGCATGCATGCAGGTTTAAATTGTCTTGCATCAATCCTTAAGTTTTTCTTTGCAGGTATTGGAGACTTCCATCTCAGGTTATTAATAGGAGGTTCTGCATATGGTATTCCTCTGAAAATGAAAGTATTGCTATCTGTTTGATATTTACCAAGATATTCAACATCCTTAATAGTTAATTGTTTATCTAATTCTATAGCCGCGATCATCCAGCTTGAAAGAAAAAAACTTATTAATAAGATTTTACTCATATTTTGTACTTCTCAATTTCTTACAATTGTACCTAGTAAACTTTATTTCGTTCACTTTATTGCTATATGTGCTGCTATGAATTCTAATGTCATAACTTATATCAAAGTTTTTAATAATTATGAAAAAACCTAAAGATTTAAATTTAGAGACATTATCTTTACATGCAGGAAATAAACCTGATTCAGACTTTGGCTCAAGAGCGACACCAATCTATCAAACCTCATCTTTTGTCTTTCCAGACTCAGAAACAGCAGCAGGAATTTTTAATAATGAAAGAGCTGGTCACACCTATTCGAGGATAACAAACCCTACTAATGCAGTTCTGGAAGAGAGAATCAGCTCATTGGAAGGTGGTATAGGTGCAATTTCAACAGCTAGCGGACAAGCTGCACTCTTTTTAGCAATTACAACTATATTAGGTAAAGGTTCACACATAGTAGCTTCTAAGAGTCTCTATGGAGGAAGTCATAATTTACTTGAATATACATTACCAAGATTTGGAATTACCTCTTCTTTTGTGGACTTTAGGAAACCTAAAAATATAAAGTCAGCTATACAAAAAAATACAGGTTTAATATTTGGTGAAACTCTAGGTAATCCTGGTCTTGATGTTATGAACATCGAAATGGTTTCAAATATTGCACATCAAAATAAATTACCACTTTTAGTAGACTCTACTTTTACCACGCCCTATTTAATGAAACCTTTCGACTATGGAGCTGACCTGATTTTTCACTCAGCTACTAAATTTCTCTCAGGACATGGAGTTGTTATAGGTGGACTGCTTGTGGATAGTGGTAATTTTGAATGGAGTTCAAATAAAAAATTTAAAACACTAAATGAACCTTATAACGGATTTCATAATATGAAATTTGTAGAAGAGTTTGGACCTGCCGCCTTTATTAATAGAGCCAGAAAAGAGGGAGCAAGAGACTTTGGTGCTTGTATGAGTCCTCATACCGCCTTTTTAATTCTGCAAGGGTTAGAGACACTTAGTTTAAGAATGGAAAAACATATCTCAAATACTCGTGAAATTGTTTCATTCCTTAATGAACACAAAGACGTTAAAAGTGTTTCTTATCCTGAATTAGAGAATCATCCAGATAATAAACTAGCTCAAGAAATTCTACCAAGAGGTTGTGGAGCAGTTTTTACATTCGAAATTGAAGGTGGGCTAGAATCTGGCAAAAAATTTATTGAATCACTAAATATTTTTTCTCATTTAGCAAACGTAGGTGATGCAAAATCATTAGTGATCCATCCTGCTAGTACGACTCACCACAGAATGGATACTCTAGCGTTAAAAAATGCTGGAATTAGTGAATCTACAGTAAGACTTTCAATAGGTATCGAAGATATAAATGATTTAAAAGAAGATCTTGATGAAGCATTAAAACAAGCGAATCGATAAAATGTACTATCATCCTATCCAACAAAAAATTAATAATAGTGAACCTATCATTTTTATTCACGGTACTGGTATGGATCATACGGTATGGACGTTACCTGTGAGATACTTTTCTAGAAAAAAAATAGATGTACTAGCAATAGATTTGCCTGGTCACGGACAAAATAAAGATAAACCACTGGACTCAATATCTAAGATTTCAACCTATATTTATAAATTTCTAGATAAATATAGAATTCAAAGATGCTCCTTAGTTGGGCATAGTATGGGTTCTCTAATAGCATTAGAGATGGCATCTACTCGACCTGAAAGAGTCAAAGCAATATCTATGATAGGAACGGCTTTTCCAATGCAGGTAAATGAAGCACTATTGGAATCTGCAAAAAGTAATCCTCAAATTGCTATAAATATACTTACATTTATGGGGTACAGCTTTTCTTCAAGATTAGGTGGCAATAAAACACCAGGGATGTGGATGACAGAGTCAACTAAAAGATTGATGCAGAAAAGTAAAAAAGGAATTATTTATAAGGACTTGAAGGCATGTTCAGAATTTACTGATGGGCTCGATAAAGCAAAAAAAGTCGAAGCTAAAGTACAATTAATTTTAGGTTCCAATGATTTCTTAACACCGAGAATTAAAGCACAAGATTTAATTGATAATTTCAATCAACCTATCGTAGAGGAAATATATGGCTCTGGACATTCCCTGATGATGGAAGAGCCAAACAAAGTACTCGACTATCTAATAAAACTATTTAAAAATTAACACTTTAGGGGGGCTGTTTGAATAATCTAATTATAGGTGACGGAGGAATGGGCTCTGAATTAAGATTCAGGGGAGTCGAAGTTCCCTCTCATATTGAATCAATCTGGTCTGCTTTAGCTCTTATTGATAATCCAGAAGTTATAAAACAAATTCATTTGGATTATATTGAAGCAGGATCTGAATATATTACTGTAAATAATTATGCAGTTACTCAACCAATCTTAGAACGTGCAGGAATGTCAGATCAACTTGAGGACTTAACACTCCTCTCAATTTCTCTTGCTAAAGAAGCCATCAAAGAATCTGGTAAAAATATAATGGTTGCAGCCTCCTTGCCCCCTCTGGAGACTAGTTATCGGGCTGACCTTATTCAAGATACCTCAAAAATGTCTGATCAATATGGTGAACTAGCTGAAATTTTAGACGGTCAAGTAGATATAATGCTATGCGAAACTATGGCAAACAGTGAAGAAGGTAGAGTTGCCCTCTCTTCTATTCAAAATTCTAAAGCTAAAAAATGGTTAAGTTGGACTTTACATGGCAATAGACTAAATAAGCTACCTAGTGGTGAAACAGTAGTTGAGGCCTTTGAAGCAGTCCCTGATTTAGCTTGCGATGCTTATTTGATTAATTGTTGTGGTGCTAATCTTGTCACTGAATCATTAAAAGAATTGAACAAACTCACCGATAAACCTATAGGGGGATTTGCCAACTCAGAAATGATAGAAGCAATTCAAAATGATTCTTCCAATATAAGTGCTGAAAATGACCATTGGGCTTCTGCATCTGTTATAGATGAGAAAACTTATACTGACGAGGTTTCTAAATGGATTGATGAAGGTGCAACAATACTGGCCGGGTGCTGTCGTACAAGACCATCTCATATAAAAGAGATGACAGAAAGGTTAAGTAAGAAGTAAGAAATTAGTCCTGTTGTTCAGCAGAATCGATAATTGTTTGAAGGTCCCCTGCTTCATGCAACTCAGAAATAATATCACAGCCTCCAATTAACTCTCCATTCACAAATAGTTGAGGAAATGTTGGCCAGTTTGAGAATTGCGGTAAATTGGCTCTTATTTCCGGATTTGAAAGAATATCCACAAATGAAAAAGGTTTTCCACACGCAATTAATATCTGCGAGGCTTTTGATGAAAACCCACATTGAGGGGCTTCTGGTGAACCTTTCATATACAAGAGTATTGGGTTGTCCTTAACTTGATTCTCTAGTTCTTCAATTATTGTCATTTCCTTATTTTACATTATTTACATAAATCTAGGAATTGCTTAGTTACAACTTCTAGGCCATTGATAAGAGCATCTGAAATCAAAGCATGACCTATCGATACTTCATCGGCAGGTACTTTTGATAGAAATAATCGTAAATTATTTAAATCTAGGTCATGACCTGCATTAACATCTAATCCAAGTCTCTTTGCATGATTAAATGCCTTTTCATATAGAGAAACTACCTCAAGAGTTGGATTGACAGCATATGGACCCGTATAAAGCTCAATCCTATCTGCTCCAGTCAACTTTATCTGATCTATGTGCAATATATCTGGGTCAACAAAGAAACTTATTCTGGTTTTAGTGGTTTTAAGTGTATGAACTATATTTTTAATACTCTCAAGATCATTCTCTTTGATCTGCCATCCATGATCGGAAGTTATTTGTTCTGGAGAATCAGGCACTAATGTACATTGATCAGGTTCAATTTCTTTGACTAAATTTATAAAACCAGGATAAATCTTTGTAGGCTCTGAATATGGGTTCCCTTCAATATTTAATTCTATATTTGATTCTATGCAAAGTGAGGAGATATCATAAACATCATCAGGTGTTATATGTCTAAGGTCAGGTCTAGGATGAACAGTTAATCCCTGAATCCCACAATCAATTAAGATTTTTGATAATTCAATAATATCTGGTCTACCCTCACCTCTGGCATTTCTTAGCCATGCTATTTTATTTACATTAACACTTAAATTTGTCATCTTTGATGTTCTATTATTACTTTACCGCTAACGTGTCCAGTTGCGGCTTTGCTATGGGCTTGGCTTATATCCTCTATATTATAAACAGAATCAATAATAGGCTTTATGGTGCCATCCTGAACTAATTCTGAAAGTTGCTCTAAACCAGACAAACTTGGTCTGTATATAGACCAGTGAATATTTATTGGACTAAATTTTCTTTTCTGCATTTGTCTTAAATACAAAGCATGAGGAGCACCAAGGAGAATGCCTTTAGTATCTAAAGTGGTAACTAATGGATGTGTTAATGTTATGTAATGCGAATCAGAAGATTTCTTTAGGATAGAACAACAATTTTCTACTGCGTGATCTGATACATGATCGCCCAAAAGATCGTAAGCAATATCGTAATCCTTTAATAGTTCTTCAAAATTTGATTTGTTGTAATCTATTACATGGTCGGCACCTAGAGATCTTACAAGTTCTATATTTTTTTCACTACAGGTTGTAGCTATCTCACAGCCCATACTTTTGAATAACTGTATGGAAAAACATCCTACACCCCCTGCACCACCCTGTATAAAAACCTTTTTTCCTTTTAAATCTTGTGGCCTAAGTCCTGCCCATCTAATAATTGCTGACCAGGTAGTTTGGGCTACGTAAGGTAGAGAAGCCGCATGCAAGTGATCTAATTGACTTGGTTTATGAGTTATCTCATCTATATCAATACACACATATTCGGCATGAGTACCAGAATTCGCATTAGAGCTGCAACCCCAAACCTCATCTCCAGTTTTAAATTGAGAAATATTAGATCCTATTTCAGCAACTGTGCCTGAGAAATCTGATCCTATTATCCATGGAAAAATATGTTTTCTTTGCTTCTCAAATATAGACTTCCCATAACCTTCTCTCTTCATTAGATCTAGGGGATTAACAGAGGATGCTAAAACTTTTACTAGTACCTGATTTGATTTTGGTTCAGGCACTGCTAAGCCCTCTTCAAGTTTCAACTTAGATTCGTCTCCATACTCACGTAAAGTTACTCCGTACATTTATATTCCATCACTTAGTAATTTTAAGCCTATTATCAGCAAACAAAAATAAGTTATTCCATAAAATCTATCTCCATCTAGTTTATGGGTTAATTTGAAGCCTATATAGAACCCTATGGGAGCGAAAGGTAATAAAAATAATGCTGTAGTAATATTTTCAATTCTTAATTGATCTAATAAATAGTAAGGATAAAGTTTTATTAAGTTAACTATGCCAAAAAAGATAGCTGCTGTACCTACATAAACTCTATGATCTAATTTCTGAGGAAGCATATAAATATTAAAGGGTAATCCTCCTGCGTGAATCCCAAAACTTGTAAAGCCTGAAATTGTTCCCCAAAAAGATCCTTTAGTAACTGAAACATCTGCCAATTTTGAATCTTTAGAAAAAAAGAAATAGTTAAGCGAAAAAGTGATAGCAAGAAGACCTAGAAATATTCTTATATTGTCTTCCGATAATAAACTGAACCATAAGAAACCAAATACTATTCCTACAGTAGCTGCTGGTAATAAAATAATTAAGTTTCTTAAATGGAAACTTTTACGATAACTATAGATACTGATCATGTCTTGAACACATAATATTGGAAGTAATATTGCTGCAGCTTGCAGGGGTGAAATAA
>CACLUH010000024.1:0-8812 GCA_902610065.1 uncultured SAR86 cluster bacterium | reverse complement strand
ATTTATAGCAATAGGTGACATAATATAGGATCCCGCAAAAGGGACAGGCGCTGTTCCTGAGCCCAGAACAGTAGAAACAACGGTTGCAAAAAGCATATTGAGTTCTAACCCTCCATATTCTTCTGGAACAATTAGGCCGCTGAGTCCAAGATCAATGATACCTTTATGAACTTCTTTAGCTTTTTCTTCATCTCCATTTGCCACAGCTTTGATTGTGTCCAAAGAAGCATTATCAGAGAGGAATCTTTGGATATTTTCTTCGAGGCTTTTTTGTTCTTCTGATAGACCAAAATACATAATTAAGCTCCTTGAATTTTTGGTTCTTTAGGCATTCCCAAAGCTCTTTCACTAATAATATTTTTTTGTATCTGATTTGTGCCACCGCCTATAATCAGACCAAGGAAATACATATACGTCATTTGCCAAGCTCCTTCATCTCTTAAGTGTGGACTGTCTTCATAAAGTGTTCCTAATTCACCCATTGCGTCAATCGCTAGTCCCTCAAGTTCATGTCTCAATTCAGTTCCTTGCAGCTTAACAATAGATTTTGCTAAGTTTGCATCTTGATCTTCATTAATTTGAGATGAAAGAATTCTAAGAGCATTTGATTGCTGAGCCATCAATCTTCCTTGAATGGATAAAAGCCTGTCTCTAAATATTGGTTTATCTATTACCCTTTGACCATCTATAGTTTCGCTCTTCATAAGGTCAATGAGAGAATTCAATCTATTTTGTGTTACGTTTGGATCTGCTAAAGAGCCTCTTTCATGTCCAAGAGTTGCATTTGCAACTTTCCAACCTTCTCCTCTTTTTCCAACTATATTTTCTGCAGGTATTCTTACATCAGTAAGAAATAGTTCATTAAAATCTGAATCCCCAGTCATCTGCTTAATCGGTCTTCTATCAATACCTTCAGCATCCATAGGCATGAGAAGATAGCTTATTCCTTGATGCTTCGGTGCATCTGGTTCCGTCCTAACTAGGATAAAACACATTTGCGAGAGATGAGCCGTACTGGTCCAAATCTTCTGTCCATTTATGACCCATTCATCTCCATCAAGTTCAGCCTTTGTTTGCAAGCTCGCTAGGTCACTTCCTGAATTTGGCTCTGAATAACCCTGACACCATAATATTTCACCTCTTAGGGTGGGTTTAATATATTTTTGTTTTTGCTCTTCTGTGCCCAAAGATAATAAAGTTGGGACAAGCATTTGAATACCCTGACCTCCAGCCGGCTTAGGAATAGGAGATCTAGCAAACTCTTCTGCGATAATTCTTAATTGAATTATGTCCATGTCCCCGCCATAACCACCATATTCTTTGGGAATAGATCTTGCGAAGTAGCCGTGGTCAATCAATTTCTGTTGCCATGCAACTCTACTCTCACTTCTTGCAGGCCCAGTTAATTTTGTACCTTCGTTTTCTTTTACAAAACTAATAACTTCTGATCTAAAGTCTTCGTATTGAGGTCCGTATTCTAGATCCATGAATATCTCCTTTTACATAAATAAGTCTCATAGAATAAAGTTTGTCTTAATAAGAAACAAGCGGATTTGTATGACCTTGATTAATAAATATAGGGAAATATAGCTTTTCTATTCACTGGATAATTAGGAATATTAGACTTAGACCAATTATGATTTGATCTAGCTCTTGGAACTAAGTTTGCAAATGTCCAAATAAAAAAAACTAAACCAGCAGGACTCAAAGTAAGAATTGCCCAGCCAAGCCACTCAATAATCTCTCCAAAATAATTCGGACAACTTATGTATTTATACAAGAACCCTTGAGGAGAATGATAACCTTCACCATTATTTTTGCGCAATTTCATCAATATATCATCTGATTTAATATTTATGATCATGCCAGAAAAAAATAAAATTATGCCAATAATAAATGGTAAGGATATCAGCCAGTCATCGCTGTAATTTCCAAGTATAAATATCCATATGCATTGCAAAGTGATATTTATTGAGTTGAAAAGTATGGCCATAGACACAACACCAACTGTCATAGACTTACCTTTCAATTGTGCTCTGAAAGGCCAGATCATTGTTCTATGAATATAGTGAGATAACCATAATAAGCAAAAGACGATTTCAGTTTGTCCTATTATGCTGCGAAATAGGACTATGAAGATGAACATTCCAATGATCGTTGGAGATTCCATAATAATCCATCCAATTCTAGAAGGAACTTTGTGATTCGAATCTAAAGCAAAGTATCTTCCATAAGGAGCATTTTTATAGAACAAGGCGATAAAAGCCAGGACGGCAACTATTGACCAAATAAATAAAAAAGGGAAGAAGATATCCTCTAAAATCATACTTAGAGGATAACAGGATAAAAACTATTCAGGTATTCTTATTAAATTGAAATGCCTAGCATTAATGCAAAAGAAATGACGGTCAACGAGACTGATAAGACTATGTATAACGAGGTTATCAATCTATCTATCCATAGATAGTTGAATGCCTCTGTAAACTCCATTGTGTCTATGCTTTTTACGGCCATCGGCTGGCCTGAGTGTTTATTTTTTCTGTATATGTCTTTCATACTGTATAAATATACAGTATTTATGAATTTTAACAATACCTAATAATAAATGTTTGAAATATAGACTTTTCATGGGAACATAAATTCTCAGATTTAGAGATAAACAATACTGGGGAGAATTGAATGAGCATAATAATAAGAACCTTTCTGATAGCTCTTTTGTTTGCTGCAATCATTTTTATTTTAGGGGCAAATAATATTTTTTCTATAAAAGATGATGTTGCTGATTTCTCTATAGAAAGAACAGCAATGACGAATGAAATTTCAAGTAATCAGAATAAAGATGCTTTCTTTGGCGATCTTCATGTTCATACGATGTATTCTTTCGATGCCTTTATATTTGGAACAACCGCAACACCCGATGACGCATACAAATATGCTAAAGGAGGTTCAATTAAACATCCTCTAGGCTTTGATATGCAACTTGATGATCCCTTAGATTTTTATGCTGTTACAGATCATGCTGCTTGGCTGGGGATGTTGCCGGCATATGCGGATCCTAACTCTAAACCAGGTAAGTTAGACTTTGCATCAGATCTGCATGGGTTAAATGATCCTGAAAATTTGAACACGAACACATTTGTTAGGCGAGCTGGATTATTCGCTAACTTAATAACAAGTGAATTAATTGAACCCTCAGCGAACCCTATAAAAATGCTCGGTGCTTATTTACAAGAAGATACGGTTTATGGAACGAGAGCTTATGACAGAGAAACTCATCACACTGCATGGAGAGATGTCGCTGAAGCTGCTGAGAGGCATAATAATCCTGGAGAATTTACTACGTTTATAGCATATGAATTTACTTCAAGTGGACCGGGGCAAAGCAATCTTCATAGAAATGTTATTTTCCAAGACAGCAAGGCTCCTATTCAGCCTTTCTCAATCATAGATTCTAGTAATCCTGAGGATTTATGGGACTGGATGGATAATCTTAGAAATCTAGGTGTTGAAAGTCTTGCTATTCCTCATAATTCAAATGGATCAAATGGACAAATGTTTCAACTAACAGATTGGGCAGGAAATCCAATGGATGACGACTATGCTTCGAAAAGAATGAGAAATGAACCATTAGTGGAAATTACACAGGTTAAAGGGACATCGGATACTCATCCACTTCTTTCACCCGGAGATAAATGGGCGGATTTTGGCATTATGAATAATAGAGTAGCATCTCCTTTTTATTCCAGTCCGACAGGCAGTTATGTAAGGAATGCCTACTTAAGAGGCCTTTCATTAGATTCTGAATATAAAATAAATCCTTATAAATTTGGGCTTGTGGGTGCAAGCGATACTCATACAGGAGCAATATCCGATAAGGAATCAGATTTCCATTCAAAAATAGGCATTCTGGATGGTACGCCAGAGTTGAGAGGTGCCGCTCCTCTTACGAAATCTTTTAAAGAGCAAATAGAAGGCTCTGGAGCAAATGTAATTATTAATGGCTATAAAGAAATTGGTGGTCAAGAATATATTGATACGGGCTACACTGAATGGGGTGCATCAGGGCTTGCAGCCGTATGGGCTGAAGAAAATACCAGAGAATCTATTTATAACGCATTCAGAAGAAAAGAAACTTTCGCTACAACCGGAAGTAGAATTAAAGTGAGATTTTTTGGTGGGTACGAAATAGATGATATTTTTAATAAAGAAGATCCTATAAATTACGCCTACTCAAATGGGATAACAATGGGTTCCGATTTATTTCAGTCTGAGAATAAAATTCCTCAATTTATGGTCTGGGCAATGAGAGACCTAAAAAGGGCACCTTTAGACAGGGTGCAGATAATTAAAGGATGGACTGAGTTAAGTGGAAAGCCTCACGAAAAGATATATGACGTCGCATGCGCAGATGGCAGAAGACCTGATTCAAAGACAAAACTTTGTAAGGACAGCAGAGCTAAGGTTAACTTAAATAACTGTAGGATATCTAAAAATTTGGGTGCCGACGAACTTAAAGCAGTATGGCAAGATCCTGATTTTGATCCAAATTTGAAAGCTTTCTATTATGTGCGAGTTTTAGAAAATCCTACTTGCAGATGGTCGTCATGGGATGCAATAAAATCTGGAGAGATTCCCAGAGCAGATCTTCCTGCCACGATACAAGAAAGGGCTTGGAGCTCACCTATCTGGTACATTCCAGACAGCGAGGGAATCACTATAGGAAATATTTTACCTGATGATATTTAATCCTTAGATTGATTGAATTTTTTTTGAAATTCTTTTAGTAGATAACCTTTCCAAGTATTAAGTAACTTGTTAAATTGTTACTTCTTAATGGGGAAATTTATGGGTAACTTTCAAAAAGTCCTGGTTGGTGTATTTTTAATTTTTGGCCTTTGGAGCTGTAACTCTCCTGATAATATTGTTGATTATACTAACGACCTTGTCATCCCCGATACTGAACCCGGATCTACTTCTGGATATAGCTCAGATAGGAATGTTTATTTTGGAGACCTTCATGTACATACAAAACATTCATTTGATGCTTATATTTTTGGAACTACAGCAACACCTGATGATGCTTACGAATACGCCAAAGGAAATGCTATCCAACATCCTTTAGGTTATGACATGCAACTAAGAGAACCTTTAGACTTTTATGCCGTAACTGATCATGGATTTTTATTGGGAAGTGTCGAAGATTGGGCAAATCCTAGCAATGGTAAAGAGGGGACAGAACCTTTTCATAACTTAAATGCTCCTGAGAATTTAAACCAAGAATCAGTAGCTGCCCGATCTAGACTTTTTCAAGATTATGTCAGAAATATTGCACAATTCAGCAATATCTGGACTCGAACCATAGCTTACTTAACAGGAGATACCGCAAGAGGTTCAACACTGTATGATGTAGATGTCCACAGATCTGCATGGAAAGATGTGATATTGAGTGCGCAAAGACACAATGATCCAGGGAAATTCACAACCTTTGTTGCATATGAGTTTACGGCTTCGACTACAAGATCATCTAATACTCAAGGTGCTTCGGCCTTTAGTTGTTGGTTGAGTGGTACAGGATGTGGATTTGATGGTTCTCCTCCTTTCGAAAATGCTAATTTACATAGAAACGTAATTTATAAAGGAAACAAATTTACTATAGAGCCATACACCCGACTCAAGTCAGTTAATCCAGAAAAGCTTTGGACTTGGATGGATGACTTAAGAGACAGGGGAGTTGATACGATTGCCATACCTCACAACTCAAATGGGTCAAATGGTCAAATGTTTGAAATGGAAAACTGGGAAGGTCTTCCAATTAGCACTCAATATGCAGACTTTAGGATGAGGAATGAACCATTAGTTGAGATGACTCAAGTCAAGGGAACCTCTGAAACACATCCAATACTGTCACCTGATGATGAATGGGCTGACTTTGAGATTATGTGGCAAAGAGTTGGAAACTCATCTTACAGCCGTCCGTTTGGAAGTTATGTTAGGCAAGCTTACTTAGATGGATTAGGTTTGGAAGAAGAAAGAAGAGGTAATCCATATAAATTCGGTATGGTCGGAGCTAGTGATACTCATACAGGAGCAATATCTGATGATGAATCTGACTTCCATTCTAAAGTTGGAATCTTGGATGGAACGGCAGTAGCAAGAGGATCAGTTCCAATATCTGATCAACAAGTGCAAGACTTAACTGGCGGAAATGCGATTAGGCAACTAGCTTTCAAGAAAATAGGAGAAAGAAATTTTAATAATGCTGTCTTTAATACATGGGGAGCCTCAGGATTAGCAGCAGTTTGGGCAGAGGAAAATACAAGAGATTCTATTTTTGATGCTTTCAGAAGAAAAGAAACCTACGCTACTTCAGGAAGCAGAATCAAGCTTAGATTCTTTGGAGGTTATAATTTTGATGAGTCGTCATTAGAAAGAGAAGATCTTGTAAAGGAGGCTTATAAAAATGGAGTACCCATGGGTCAAGACTTAGAAGCTTCTGAAGGAAATGCCCCTTCTTTTCTTATATGGGCGATGAGAGACAAAAATGCGGCACCTTTACAAAGAGTCCAAATTATAAAAGGTTGGGTTGATAGATTAACTGGAAGACCTCATGAAAAAGTAATCGATGTGGCTTGTTCGGATGGATTAATGCCAAATCCAGAAACAAATAGATGCCCCGATAATAATGCTTTAGTAGATATTTCCGATTGTTCCATTAGTTCAGATAGAGGAGCTAGCGAAATTAAGACAATTTGGACGGATGATTCTTTTGACTCATCAGTTAAGTCTTTCTATTATGTAAGGGTATTAGAGAATCCTAGCTGCAGATGGTCTACGTGGGATGCTGTAAAAAATGGCACAATACCTAGAGAAGATTTACAACCAACAATACAAGAGAGGGCTTGGTCCTCTCCAATTTGGTATTCATATTAATTAGTTATTAAAGGAGAAATAGCATGTTACAAAACGATCCAGAACTTTTTGAACTATCCATGTCTGAGAAGACTCAGCCATTGATGGATTTAGTAAAAAAACACTGTGAAGAAAATATTAAACCTATACAGCAAGAATACTCTGCTTTGCAAAACGAAAAAGAAGATAGATGGTCTTGGCACCCAAGACAGATAGAACTGATGGAAGGTGCGAAGGAAAAAGCGAGAGAGCTTGGTTTATGGAATTTCTTTTTACCAGATCCCGATGGAAATATTGGCGATGGTCTTACCAATCTCGACTATACATATGTTGCAAGTGAAATAGGAAAATATCCGTTAGCATCAGAAAGCATGAACTGTTCTGCGCCTGACACTGGGAATATGGAAGTTCTAGAGAGGGTAGGAACTGAAGAACAAAAGAAACAATGGCTGGAACCTCTTCTTAATGGTGAGATTAGATCAGCTTATGCTATGACTGAACCAAATTTAGCCTCCTCGGATGCAAAAAATATCAGTACGAGCGCAGTACTGGATGGAGATGAGTGGGTAATAAATGGTGAAAAATTTTATATTTCAGGTGCTGGGGATCCAAGATGTAAAATCATGATTACGATGGTGAAAACCAGTCCAGACGCTCATCCTTCTAAGCAACAATCGCAGATTCTTGTTCCTAAAGATACTCCGGGCGTTGAAATTTTAGAAGGCATGCAAGTGTTCGGTCATGATCACGCACCTCATGGACATATGCATATCAAGTTCAATAATGTAAGAGTTCCAAAAGAAAATATACTTCTCGGCGAGGGCAAGGGTTTCGAAATATCTCAAGTTAGACTTGGCCCAGGACGTATTCATCATTGTATGAGAACTATTGGTAAAGCTGAAATAGCTCTAGAGCTGATGGTTAAAAGAGCCGGTACAAGAGAAGCTTTTGGAAAGCCAATTGCTAAACTTGGTGGGAATTTAGAAATTATTTCTAGAGCTAGAATAGAAATTAATGCTATGAGACTAGCCGTACTCCAAGCTGCTAAAGCTATGGATGTTCTAGGAAATAAAGAGGCAAGAGTATACGTCAGTGCTATCAAGGCTATGGTGCCGGAGAAAGCTTGTAAGATTATTGATCAGGCAATTCAAATGCATGGTGCTGCTGGTATATCTCAATGGACTCCTCTCGCAGGACTTTATACTGATATAAGGCATTTGAGATTTGCTGATGGTCCTGATGAAGTTCATCACATGGTCGTAGGAAGAGCTGAAATGCAAAAATATGACCTATGGTAGAGACTAGTTTCTAGATTTTAGAAATCAGTTTATGAAAAAAGTCTTAATAGCTAATAGAGGTGAGATTGCTATTCGTATTGCTAGGACTTGTAGTGATTTAGGCATTAGAACTGTTGGCATCTATTCTGAAGATGATGCCAACTCTCTGCATCTTTCAAAAGTAGATGAGGCTTATCAAATTGAAGGAAAAGGAGCACAAGCTTATCTTGGCATAAAGCAAATCATTTCAATAGCCAAAGAGTCTAATGTAGATTTTATTCATCCAGGATATGGCTTTCTTAGTGAAAACTCAGCTTTTGCTGCATCTGTTAAAAGAGCCAAGATTAAATTTATCGGGCCTAGCGAAAAGACTTTAAAAATATTTGGTGATAAGACCACCGCCAAAGAATTAGCTTTCAGCTTAGATATTCCCATAATTTCCGGAACACACCAGAAAACTTCTTTGAGACAAGCTCAAAGCTTCATGAAGTCATTAAATAAGAATTCATCTATTGTGATTAAGGCTATTTCAGGTGGAGGAGGCAGAGGCATGAGAGTTGTCTCTAAGCTGGATGAATTAAAAGAATCCTTTGACAGAGCAGCATCAGAAGCTAAGGCATCTTTTG
>CACLUH010000023.1:0-9938 GCA_902610065.1 uncultured SAR86 cluster bacterium | reverse complement strand
GCTATTTCATCGGCTTCAGCATATCGACCTAAAGGTATCTGTTCTGCCAAAGAGCCTTTACTAGTTTCTTCTCCAGTTATCTCGGAGAAACCGTCTTCTAAAACTCTCATCATTGGTGTCTCTACTGGAGAAGGATTTACAGAATTGACCCTTATCTTCATCTCAGCGCACTCTTTCGCAGCTGACTTAGTTAAACCTACAACGGCATGTTTACTCATCACGTACGGGGATAACAGTGATGCTCCTGTAACTCCTGCTACACTGGAAGTTATGACCACACTTCCTCCCCCTCTTTCATTTAAAGCTGGTATTACTGCCTTTAAGCCCAGAAAAGGGCCTTTTGCATTCACTGCCATTACGCTATCAAAAATCTCTTCATCGTAATCAACTATTGACTGAATTTCTCCAGCCACGCCGGCATTAGCAATGAAAATATCTATACCTCCATATCTTTCAAGCACCAAATCTACTGCTTTTTGATTGTCTGAAAGTAGTGATACATCTCCTTTAAAATAACTGACCTTATTAGAATCAATCTCTTTAATTGCCTCGACAAGATCATCTTCACTTAAATCAACCATCAAAACACTTGCACCTTCTTTGAGAAAAAGTTCTGTAGTAGCTCTTCCTATGCCCCCAGTTGCACCAGTGACTATAGCTACTTTGTCTTCTAATCTATTCATAAATCTACCTAATTGATTTTTTCAGTGAGTGTTTATTGTGAAAGTAAAAAAATACCTCTACCAATAAAAACTGCTCCTACAGAAAGGACAATTCGTTGAGTCCATCTGAAAAAAATTTCATCATCTATTATATCTAAAACCTTCTTACCAAGAGTAGTTCCTACTACTGATAAAAATATTGCTAAGAGCAAAAATATAGGTTCAGGCCAATTTTTTAGACTATATGTCAACAATCCTCCAAAAAAAATAATTTTGGAAATATGTCCAATAGTTTGTGCTACTGCTTTAGTAGCAACGACTTGATGTCTTGTCATATCTACTCTTTGAAAGAAGATATCTAGCAAAGGGCCGCCAACACCAGCTACTAAGTTTGTTATAACCACTATACAACCTGCTAAAACTCCAGTACCTGCTTTTGTGATATCTAGAGCAAGTTCTTTTGGGACTATCCATGCAATATAAGGCAATAGTCCTAATGCAAAAATAATTAAAATTTGGCTAGGTTCAAAGGCTATAAAAAATAGAAAGATTAAAGCTAGGATACTGCCAATCAACAGCGTTGAAATAATTTTCCAATTGATATCTTGTCTATTTAGCCATGCTCTATATCCATTTGATGTCGCTTGAATTAGACCATGAAGCACCATCGCAGGTCCTACAGAAAGGAAACTAATCAATATACCCATGAGAATAAGGCCGCCGAGCATACCAAAAATAGAGGATAAAAAAGCTGTTGCGAAAGTTGCAACTAAGATGAAAATGAAAATTAAATCTAATTCCATTTATTAATCTAACAGAAAATCTTCAATTGATTTTCGTTTAAGACGCAAGATCAAAGAATGAAAATATAATACAAACTGCATTATCAAGGGCCTTTTTACTTCTTTTCTAAAAAGATTATTTGCATATAGTCGTTCATACCAACCAAATACATTAGGATGTAATCTTTTGAGCGGATAATTTGCGTGTTGTATTCTTGTCGTGTAAATAAACCAGGCAATATCAACTAAAGATAGTTCTGCACCTGTAATATATTTATTATGTTCTAATTTATCGTTGAGATCTTCCAAAGCAGTTCTAAAATGAATCAAAGACCTGCTTGCATCTTCATCTTTTATTCCATGCTTTTCGTACTCCTCCCAAAAATTTCTATTTACATCGTCCATAGAGTCTAATTCTCCATTTAAAGTCGCTTTATTTTTTGCTTTAGGCTGAACAGACTTTCCTTTGTTTAAAAATCTTGGTACCAAGAACTTAAAGGTAATATTTCTTATATCAATATGTAGATCATCTTCAAATTTTAATAAATCTTTAATTTCCTCTTCCATATTCTTTGGAATTAAAGGGACTTCTTTATAGCACCCCTCTAGATACTGAAGAATGTCATTGCTCTCTATATGAACCTCTCCATCATGTATTAGAACTGGCACTAGAGATCTTGGGTTAATACCCTGAAACCATTCTGAGAAATTTTCGCCTGCAGAAAGGTTTATTTGATGTGATGTAAATGGTATATTTTTTAAATTTAGATAGATTCTAGTTTTCATCGAACAAGCTGAAAACTGGTAATTTAAAAGATGCATGCCCTTCCAATCCAAGATTTCCTTCGTTTTGATATCAGAACTCAATAATTTCATATGTAAATCTTTTCACTAGAAATCATCTCTCCAGTTTCCAAATTATCTGGATTGTGACCACCACAAGAATTGATCTCAGCAACAGCTTGAGCATTTTCTATAGTAAATAAAGTAAAACCATTTTCTTCTCTAGTTCTATATAAAGATTCACAGATAAGTTGATTAGGATTCTCAGCTGTAATACCGCGAGCAAAAGAAGGCCAAGTGCCTGTCGAGCTACTTATAGGTCCAACCAAAAAGGTTTTTACCTCTCTTTTTAATTTTATTTTATTTGATTTAAGGATTGAGCTTGCACCCAGTGCATGTATATCGCCTGAAAAGATAAATCTTGAACCAACTCTTTCTGAGATACTTTGAAGTAAACGTTGATGTTGTAAAAACCATCCCTTTTGCCAAAGATATTTATTTGCATCGATTGTTAAAGATCCTTCTCTGCCTGATAGTAATTCATTTATTACTGTGCCAGATGTCCCTTCTTCAGCGACAACATCGGGATACCACTCCCTCCATTTTCCAGCAGTATAACCTAGAGGATGTGACGGGATGAAGGCAAGATGCTTTGCTTTTGAGTTATTTATTCTTGATATAAGCCATTTTTCATCTTCATTAGAAATTAAAACTGCTTTTTCTTCGCCAAGAGTCATATTGCCTGCGCAATCTGCTATAAGACCCTCAAAAGCATTTCCATACCTTATTCTGCCTGTCCTTCTTCCGGGCTTGTTATCCGGAGTATCAATAAAAGGAGGATAAAAAAGATCAGCCATTTTTTGAAAAGCATCTTTACTGAATGCGTCAGCCGGAAAGGTTACCAAATCTTCTTCTGCATCATCATTTTCAAAATAGTCATGATCATCAGGAATAAAGAAAATTGGCGTACTTTTAAATTTTGTACCATAAAGCGCTGCTATTTGTTCATTACCAATTTTTTTCAAGACTGTTTCATTAGTTTTGCTATCTGCCCTTTCTGATCTATTGAAAACACCGTATCTAAATTTTAAATACCCTCCCACAAAAAACTTTATCAACTTACTATTACGTCCAACAGGAGGAGAATTTTCCCCTCTAAGATCGAAATAGATATGATCTCCTATAGAGATGGCGAAATCAGGATTCTTGGAAAGGCCTTCATCAAAAATCTTTTGTCTAAACTTAAAAGACTTGAAAAACTCTTTACCAGAAGCTTTGAAACCATCTCCACCACCAGCACATGTAAAGGCCATCATAGATATGTTTTTGACTTCTGATTCAGGATCAGGAAAAGTCTTCAACTGCCAAGGTTTAAAAATAGATTCTTTCTCAGAAAATAACTCAAGTTCATAAGATGTATCTGAGAGTAATTTGTCTGAAATAAATTGCCAATGTTTGCCTTCGCGATCAATACGTCTTCCAGCAATAAGAATTTGATTATTGAGGATAAGATCAAGATTTTCGACACCTTTTGATAATGATAATGAAACAGCAAGTTTTTCATGACTTGCTGAAGATAAAATATGCTTTACTTTAGCGAGACTTGAATTGCGAAAAATATAACCACCTGCCAAAAGCGTGGCAAGTACTCCCGAAATCTTCAGAAAAGTTCTTCTTGAGTACACTCTCTTTATAAGCTTTGAAAGGCCTGTTTTGCTGTATTCTCTATGAAATCTATGTCTTCCTTGCGATGAGCTAGAGAAATAAAATGATTATGGTATCCAAGCATATAGACACCTCTCCTCACACATTCATCAATCCATCTAAAATGGGTTTCAAAGTCTACACCCTCCAATCGATAATAAGGCATTGAAGGTATTCCTGAAGCAATTAAGTTAAAACCTTCTTTCTCAGCAACTTTAACGAGTCTTTTGTTAAGATTTTCACCATACTCAATCAGTTTATTTGGAGCATTTACCTTTTGTAATTGATCGAGAGTAGCAAGTGCCGCAGCCATGGGAGGTGCACTAAAAAACTGAGTACCAGTAAAGTAAACTTTTTCAGCAGAATGCTTCAACTTTTCTGCACCGACCAATGATGCTAAGGGGTGACCATTAGCAATAGCCTTTCCAAAACAAATCATATCCGGTGCAAAATCAAAAGCTACATTAGAACCGCCTAGGTTTATTCTAAATCCAGCTCTCACATCATCAACAATAGTCAAAACTTCATATTGTTTGCATAAAGATGTGATTTTCTTCCAGTAACCCTCTTCAGGCAGAGAGTTATCTCGAGAGACGGGATGGTCGTACGGTGAAGAAATGAAACATGCAATATCATTTCCGTGCATGTTCAGCAATTCTTCTAAACCTTCAATGTCATTCCATTTAATTTTCAACACATGTTCATTATCAGAGTCAATGATGCCAGGCCTACTTTTATCTTGCATCCATGGAGCAACGCCATGATAACCGTCATCAATTTTTACTATCTTCTTCTTTGACGTGTACTCGCGAGCTATCATTACAGCTAAGCTTGTTGCATCTCCTCCATTCTTTCCAAACAAGGCCCAATCTGCAATGTCAACCATTTCAACTAACTTAGTTGCAAGGTCGACCATGATTGGTGAAGCTAAGCTGACAGTATTTCCTTTTTCAGAAGAGGTCTTGAATGCTTCTTCTACTTCGGGATGGTTATAGCCTAAAATAGATGGACCATACCCACACATTAAATCTACGTATCGGTTATCATCAAGATCCCAGAAATATGCCCCTTCGGATCTAGAAAAAAATTTAGGTCCAGTATCTCTTACGGCATATTTATAATGCCCAAAAATACCCCCAGGAATTACTTCCTTGGCCTTCTTGAAATATTCATTAGATTTGGTTACTTCGTAAGTAGTATTTTTCATCTGAAAGCTAATCGAAGAAACAAACTGCTCTGACTTCTATGCTTTCTCTTGGTGAAACTCCTTCAGGAGTATCTGGATAATCAAATGCACTATGTAAAGTTGGTATAAAAGGCTTTTCTTCGGAGTCATAAGTCTTGAACATAAGAACTTCATCTCTATTCATTTCTGGATAGAAATACCATTTATGTGAATCGCTGTGAGAAGACTGGCAAATTTCAACCGTCAAGGCATTTGGTTGATCTGGAAGATAATTAAATAAGTCAGTAGGTATCAATTCTTTGTCAGAAACTGATCTTTTATCGCAAACAGCAAACGGTGTATCTACACCGTCCTTATCAAACCTCCTCCAAAGATTATAAACAACAATTCTTTTAGGACTGATTCCTGTCTCTTTTAAAAAAGGATCTAGTGTTGCCCCAAAACTAGTTGTGAAATCATTATGGACTAACCTGTGTCCTCCCTTTCTCTCTCCAGTTTCAGCTTGAGCTTCATTTCGTGTTATGTGAGAAAAAATTTGTACAGTATCCGCACCTACTTTTTCTTTCACATGAGAAGCCATCTCTTGGTAATAAATATTTACTACTTCTTCTTCATCATAAAAATCTTCAACCGAAGATATGTGATTAATTAATTCAAATCCACCCATTGTGATATCAAAGTTGGACTCTCTAGCATTATGAACTGTTTTCTTAAATGCTTTTAAATAGACTGGTAAAGTGTTTTTCTCTTCAGAATCATTATCTAGGCCATAAGCTGGCTTAGCTTCATTCTCTTTTAAAGGTTTTCTGTAATTAAATTCAGCTTCAATATTCATAGGTCAAAAATAAAATTTATATAAAACATATTACAACATTTTTTATTAGAAGATTATTAATAAAGAAAGATAGACTTAGCTCTATTAATTCTAAGATTGGTGACTCTCCCAATATTCTTTGTAACTAATTGCGGTGTTCTTTTCGTTTTTCTGATACTGAAAGAATGCTTTCAGGACACCTAAACTTAGGTCTGGATCTAAATCTTCTCCCATCCTGATAAGATTCAGGCACCAAAAGGCTTGCTGACCCCATCCATTTATACCTTTTACAACAGAAAAAGGAGAATTAAGACCTAACCAACCTGGACCTGCTTGCATAGTTTTTTCCAAGACAGGCGTCTCGAGTAAATCGCTATCAATTAGCTTATTAGCTATATTAGGATCAATACAAAATGGTCTTGCTATGCCTATAACATCACATGCATCTTTATTTAATGCATTGTTCATTCCTTCAGTACTTCTAAATCCTCCGGTTACCATGAGAGGGCCTTTGAACACAGATCTAATATCATTTGCATAATCTAAAAAATAAGCTTCACGCGCAATTGTACTCTCCCTTCTCTTTTCAGCTCTTTCTGGATTAAGGCCCATATCAATTCCAACCAAATGAGGTTGCTCATATGTTCCGCCAGAGACTTCTAGAAGATCTAATCCTTCCTCGTTTAACCATGTTGCAACTTGAATAGCATCCTCATGCGAAAATCCACCTTTTTGAAAGTCTGCAGAGTTTAATTTAAGCGATACTGGAAAATCCGTTCCTACTGATACTCTTACTGCCCTTACTATTTCAAGCAGAAATTTCGCCCTATTTTCTAAGTCACCTCCCCATTCATCTTCTCTTAAATTGATATCTGGTGAGAGGAACTCAGATATTAAATATCCATGGGCCCCATGTATTTGTACACCTGTAAAACCAGTATCTTTTGCAATCCTAGCGCAATGAGAAAATCTTTGAATGATATCTAAAATTTCTTCATGTGTTAAAGGTCTGGGTTTTCCAAATTGCGCGCCAGGCATTTGAAGCTGTACATCCGAAGGTGCTACCGGAATCTCTGCAACTGATGCTGGGGTTTGCCTTCCTGCATGAGAGATCTGCATCCATAAATGAGTATTATTTTTTGTACCAGCATCAGCGTACGAAGTTAATCTGGATAATTGTTCATTGGTTTGTTTTCCCTCTATAACAACATTACCTGGTCTTTCAAGATAACGATGATCAACTTGAACATTACCAGTTAATAGGATCCCAGCACCTCCAGAGGACCAACGATCATACAAATTTACGTGCTTAAAGGTCGCTCTATTTTGTTCATCCGCTAAGCCTTCAGTCATTGCGCCTTTACAAATACGATTTTTAATTTGCACTCCGCAAGGGAGCTCGAGCTTATCTGATATGTTTACCATAGATCTAATATTTTTCTCCATCCTCTCTAGGGGAAAAGAATTTTGCCATTTCCTCTTCTGAATTCGGAAGTATCTCTTTTCTAGACAATATATTGTCAAAGTGAGACCTTAAGGAATCATCCCAAGCAGGATGAGATAAAATATAAAAAATGTTCTTTTTTATAGCTTCAAGAACAATTTCTGCTATTTCATCAGGTTTCTTCCCCTGTCGAAGCATTGCTGACATGATTTCCGCACCTATTTCATTAGTTGTTTCTCGTGCATCGCCTAAATGACTAGGTCGATTTCTTTCTGACTTATCTATGTTTGTATCAACAAAACCCGGGCATAAAACAGATGCATTAATTTTGGTTTGTCGAGTAATTAAGTCTCTGCTCAGAGCCTCTGTTAAGGCCATGACAGCATGTTTGCTAACTCCATAGGTGCCTACTCCAGGCAGTAATCCTGCCATAGAAACAGTTGTCAGCACATGTCCCTCTTCACCATGTTCCACCATATGCGGAAGGAATGTTTGAATGCCCTTTAGAACAGCCTGATAATTTACCCCCATAACCCAATCCCAATCATCCTTATCAATCTCCCAGATCGGTTTATTTCCTGAATTAGCTCCTATACCAGCGTTATTACATAGAATATGAATGTTCCCATATTCTTCTGTTGCCTTTGCATATAACTCTTTAATGGATTCTTCGACTAAAACATCAGTTTTGACACCGATAACCCTATGTTGATATTGCCTTAAGCTCTCTACAGTTTTCTCTAAAGCATCTTCTTCTATATCGGCAAGTACAACTTGCATTTTTTCTTGTGCAAATCTTTCAGCAAGTGCTTTACCTATTCCACTTGCGGCTCCAGTTATTACAGCTGTTTTTCCTTCAAATTGTTCCATGATACTTATTAGATATTGATTAACTTTTCCTGAATAACCTTAAAAGCTTTCTTGTTTGCATTAATTATTATCTCCATAGGTGGAGCCTCCTTACTTATATCACCCAACTCATATAAGGCGACATGTATATCATCATGGTAATCTACATTTTGCATCTCCTTTAACCACCTTCTTATATTAGGATATGGCTCAAAATTATAGACATTGGTGAACATACTTTGTAGTTGGCCTATCTCAACATATGCCGAGATATCAGCAATTGTCATTGTATCTCCGATCAAAAATCTTGAGTCTCTTAACCAGCCTGTTTCAATTGCCTCAAAAGCTTTTTCTATATTAGATTTAGATGTGATTAAGAAATCTTCTGAAAAGTTTAAATCTTTTCTGACTTTCGGAGCAACAAGACCTATTGAAGCTTCTCTCACATTTCTGTGATGCAGATGTAAATAGGAATCTACTTTTGCTCTTTTTTCTGGATTAACTGGATATAAATCATCCCAATTATATTTATTACACAAGTAACACATAATGGCATGGGATTCTGATATGACAAATCCTGTATCTGGATCCTCTAAACTCGGAATAGTCCCAGTAGGAAACTTTTTTAGGAAGTCAGGATGACGACTTCCACCTTCTGATGAAGAGCCTGGGTTTGTTAACTTCAACTTAAAAGGAAATTTCTTTATTAACATCAACCACATTACAGCTCGCACTGGTTGTGAAAAAGGAACTCCATAAATTAGAATATTTTTAGTTGCTTGAGCCATGTTTTCTCCCTGAGGGCATATTAGCATTCAGAAAGAAAGAATTTAAAGTTTTGGAGTGATTTTATCTAATAAATCTTTTAATTCAGGCTTATTTTTGACTATCTCTTCAGCAGATAAACCTTCAAGTTCGTGAGGAAAAACGAGCCACTTGTCTGTCTCATGTAGATAATATTCTGGATTTCTTTCTGTTTTATTTTGAGCAGGTTTAAAATAGGGAGTTGCTATCCTGATTTCAGGTGTATTTTTCTTACATGCAGTTTGTATGTCTGTAATAATTTGATTGATTGAATTGCCAGTATCAAAAACATCATCAACAATTAATAAAGAATCTTCAGATTCAAGCTTTTTAATAAGATAGCTCAATCCATAGACTTGGACCTTATCATTTCGTTGACCGATGCTCGAATAGTAAGAAGTTCTTATGGCTATATGATCTGATTCAACTCCCAAAACATCAAACAGCTCTTGCACGGCTATACCAATAGGAGCTCCACCTCTCCATACACCGACTATATAGTTTGGTCGATATCCACTTTCATAGACTTCCCATGCCAGTTTAAAAGAATCCTCCAATAATTCCGTTGCGCCTATGTAATATTTATCCATTATTGATAATTGTTAGAAATGGATAATACATCAAAAGGTTCTATTTAGTATTGGGATCAATGGCCTTCCCTATTTACAAAACAAGGAAGGCTTATAGATATTTAGAATTGGTAACTAACTCTACCCATGATTTGTCTCGGAGGAATATACTCTATGCCTGTACCGGCAACTCCAAAAACATCAGTCATACTAGAGTTCATGCCATCTTTATCACCAGCATTTAACAACATCAAATCGATACCCCACTGATCTCCTGGAAGATCTAAGCTAGCAGTAAAATTTGTTATTGTGTAAGAATCTACTTGATCAACTATTGGGTT
>CACLUH010000022.1:0-13043 GCA_902610065.1 uncultured SAR86 cluster bacterium | reverse complement strand
GTCTACAACTCAACTTCTACTTTACAGCGCAAAGTTGTTTTTAATAGTGATGAGGCTGGCATAAAAAAAATTGCAATTGACGGGGCTAAATGGGTAAAAGAAGAGTCAGAACTATATGATCAAACTGATTGGTCATTTGAATATAGTCCAGAAAGCTTTACGGGCACAGAACTGCCTTATGCTGTTGAAGTGTGCAATGCTGTAAATGAAATCTGGCAACCAAATAAGCAAAAGAAGACAATCATGAATCTACCCGCCACAGTAGAAATGGCGTCTCCAAATACTTATGCAGATCAAATAGAGTGGATGTGCAGGAATCTCCAGGATAGAGAAAATGTAATAGTTAGCCTTCATCCTCACAATGATAGAGGAACAGCAGTGGCAGCTACTGAGCTAGGAGTTATGGCTGGTGCTGATAGGATAGAAGGGACGCTTTTTGGAAATGGAGAGAGAACTGGTAATGTGGATATAGTTACCTTAGCTTTGAATATGCTTACACAAGGTGTCGATCCTCATCTAGATTTTTCTAATATAAATCCAATAATGAGAGAGGCAGAATATTGCAATCAATTGCCAGTGCATCCAAGACATCCTTATGCAGGCGATCTTGTTTTTACAGCTTTTTCGGGCTCTCATCAAGACGCAATAAAGAAAGGTCTCACCGAATTAAGAAATTCCAATCAGGAAATTTGGGAAGTGCCTTACCTGCCAATTGATCCAAGTGATGTGGGAAGATCTTATGAGGCAGTAATAAGAATTAATAGTCAATCTGGTAAAGGAGGTGTTGCTTATCTTCTTGAAAAAGATCATGGATTAAGTATGCCGAGGAGATTGCAGATTGAGTTTAGTCAGGTAATACAAAAAATTGCAGATGAGTCTGGAAAAGAAATCTCTCCTTCAGACATTTGGGATAACTTCCAAGAAACTTATCTTAATAGCTCAGGAAGATACGAATTCATTGAACATCATATAAATTCAAGTTCTAATAAAGATGGCTCGCAGTCAGATGAAATAACAATAGACCTAAAACATAACACAGACGTCATCACTATAGAGGGCTGTGGAAATGGACCAATAGATGCGATGATTGATGCTATTAAAAAGAGCTTCAATCTTGAAATTAAGATATCTGATTATCATCAACATGCCATCAGTTCTGGCTCAGATGCTAAAGCAGTTGCATATTCAGAATTAATATTAGCAAACAAATCTGTATGGGGCGTTGGTATGCATCAAAATACTGTTATAGCTGGATTGCTTTCAGTAATTAGCGGCCTAAATAGATTGTCTAAATAACTCAAAACTATAATATAACCTTGGAATTTATCATTTCTTGGGGAGTTTATGAGTACTACGACAGTTCAGCGTAATACAATATTTGCTTATGGAGGGCTTGCAACTCCTTTAGCAATGATTGGCTATCCAATAGCAATCTGGCTAATTCCCTTTTATTCTGAGGTTGTAGGCATTCCTCTTTATATAATTGCCAATCTCCTTTTAATTGCAAGGTTCACAGATGTAATTACTGATCCAATTCTTGGGCAGTTAGGTGATACTACTAGGACTTCTATAGGAAGAAGAAAGCCTTGGATTATATTAGGCGTCCCTTTAATGATGTTGGCTATTTATAAGTTATTCATCCCTGGGTCCGAAGTCTCAATTGCCTACTTTGTGATTTGGATGATGCTTATGTATTTAGGCTCAACCATAATTAATATTCCTTATGGTGCCTGGGGTGCTGAAATATCATCTGACTATCACCAGAGATCAAGAGTTGTAAGTGGTAGAGAAGGATGGACTTTGATTGGTTTGTTGATTTCTGCCCTGATACCTCTTGCTATTGAAGTATCAGGACAAGGAATAGGAGTCCTTGAATCAATTAAGAGGATGCTTGCGGCAATTTTTATTTTTCAAGATTTTTCTACTTCTGGAAAAATGTCGGATATTTTAGCTAGTATGGGGATTGGTATTATTCTGTTACTGCCTATCTTTGCAGCATGGGCACTTTGGAAAGTACCCGATCCCATGCCAAAGGTTGAAAAAAAGATTCCTTTATTTGAAGGACTAAAATATGCTGCAGAAAATCCTTTGCTAGTTAGAATTTTATTAATCATTTTCCTGGTGATTGCAGGAGAGTCATTTAGAAATACCTTATCTCTGTGGTTTGTAAGAGATGTCATTGGAATTGAGACTGTTGGTGCTTCTTATGCAAGATACTTTATTGCAGGACTAATAGGAATTCCGTTCTGGCTCTGGCTTGGTAAAACTTTAGGCAAACATAAGGCTTTTTGTATAACTCTTGTCGGCACCGGAACAGTTAGTTTTTTATGCTTTTTTCTTGAAAGAGGCGATTTTACTCAGTTTCATATTCTTTTTCTTCTCAAAGGATTCTGTTTTGGTGGCCTTCAATTCCTCCCTGCCTCAATGTTGGCAGATGTTGTTGACTTAGATTCTTTAAAAACAGGAGGAAGACGTGCTGGAACATTCTTTGCATTGAACGGAATGATAGCGAAAGTATCTGCAATGATAGCCGTTTGGGCTGCGGCTATATTAGTAGACTTCTCTGGATTTGTACCAGGAATAATAAATTCAGATGATGCGATGCTAGCTTTAAGAATTTATTATTGCCTAGGTTGTGCCGTATTTTTCCTGCCTGCTTTATTTCTAACTTGGTATTACCCCCTTACTAACCAGAAACATAAAGAGCTGAGGATGGAACTTGAGAGTCAGAATAAATAAATTTTATTTAAAGTTAGGTTGTCTCTTTTCCATAAAAGCTGTGACTCCCTCAATATTATCTTCTGAACCTGTCAGTGTATTTTGGGTTTTAGCCTCCATGTCATAAATATCGTCATAACTACTATCTAAAGCCTTTCTCATTATCTGTTTTGTAAGTTTTAAAGACTGAGAGGACCGTAGACTCAATCTATCTGCCCATGACAATGCCTCATCTAGTAAAGATTCACCAGGAACTACTTTATTTATTAACCCTAATTCTAAACATCTACTAGAGTCAATTCTTTCGCCTTCTATTGCAATTTGATAAGCAAGTTTATAGCCAACTGTATTGGTTAAAAACCAATTAGCTCCTCCATCAGGAATTAGCCCAATATTACTGAATGCTTGAAGTATATAAGCTTCTTCAGACATGATGGTTAAGTCACAAGCCATTGCGTAAGCACTTCCTATGCCTGCTGCAGCTCCGTTTACCGCAGATATGACAGGTTTAGGCATTGCCATTATCTCCTGTAGGCTTGGTAAGTACCCTTCGACTAAAGCAGCTTCGGTATCTAACCATTTATTATCTCTTGCAGACAGATCTGCGCCAGCTGAAAAACTTAGTCCTTCACCAGTCAAAACTATAGCTCGGACATCACTATCCACTTTTGCCTCTATCAATGCTTCAAGAATATCCTCGGTCATTTTGGCATTAAATGCATTCCTTACTTCAGGCCGATTAAACTTAATTAAAGCAACTGCTCCTCTTTTTTCGTAAATTACTGTCTCTAAATTCATAATTAATCCTTATTTATTTACATTATCATTCCATACTATAGAAATACCACTCTCATTTAAGTTAGTATGGAATTCATCACAAATCCATAAATCTCCCACTGCAGCTATCCGATCATTTATGTAGATTAGCGGGATAGAATTCCTTTTCCAATCTGGTATCTCAAATTCTTGAAATAGATTTTTTATTTTTTGACTCTTATCTCTACCAAAAGGTCTACATCTCTCTCCTCCAACTCTGGCCTTGATAATTACATCATCTCTGAGATATTTTTTATCCAATCCTTTTCCATAGGATTCTTGAGTTGAAAGTTCTCCAGAAGGAATTTTTATGGATTTTTTTAAATCCCAAATGACTCTTAAATTTTCTGGCAAAGGTCTTAATGAACCTTGATCTAATATTCTTATTTCTTTTGAAGATACAATAATTCTTATATCAGAATTAAGTGAGTCTGAATGAATAATAAAACTACTTGATTCTGAAGATGGCTCTGCAACAGATGATAAAATCTGAAAGATTAATTTTGAAGGAACGTAAATATCGTTTTCGATGTTTAACCAAAAAACTATCGCATTTTTCTGCCTCTCATTAGATAAAGATTTTAATCTTTCCATATTTATCTTATCTTTGCTGGCATCAATATTAGCTAAATCCTCTCTAGCAACTTCTGTAAGTATCTTCTGATTCCATTTCGCCTCTTCTGAAAGCTTACCTACTGATTTACCAATAGCAGGCCATCGAGCAATAATTTTTGGCATTAAATCATTTCTAATCATATTTCTAGAAAATTTAGATTCTCTATTAGAGTCGTCTTCAACCCAGCTAAGATTATGTTCTTGGGCATATTTGAGTATCTCTTTTTTATTATTTTCTAAAAAAGGTCTATAAAAGTTTATGTTACGAACTTTAGATATTTCTTTTATTCCCTCTAAACCTTTAATGCCCGTTCCTCTAAAAAGTCTAAATAAAACTGTCTCAATGTGATCGTCTAAATGATGTCCCGTAACAATTAAATCATTATGATCTGCCCAGCTTTGAAATACTTCATGCCGTTTATTTCTTAAAATGTCTTCTGAGATTTTATCCAAATCTTTGAGTTTCCATGATTTAAAATTAACTCCTAATCCAGCTGCAATTTGAGCACAGAATTCTTCCCATTTATCTGAATCATTATTGATACCATGATTAACATGAAGGGCTGTAATCCTGTCTTTAGGTATAACTTGATCTGAAATGAGCTTAAGAAGGACAGACGAGTCTAGACCTCCTGAAAAAGCAATACCTAATTTATCAAAGTCATTAAGAATTTTATTCTTTAAAGTTAAATGTGCCATTAGATAGATCCATAGCTCATTAGCCTTTTGTATCTCCTATCAAGTAGTGAATCGATAGACATATTAGTTAACTCGTCTAAATTTTTGATTAAAACCTTAGATAAATTTGATGATACCTGGTCAAAACTTCTATGTGCACCACCCAAAGGTTCTGGAATAACTTCATCTATTAAACCCAAATCATGGACACTTACCGCATTTAATTTCATAGCTTCTGCAGCAAGATCTGCTTTTGTGGAGTCTCTCCAGACAATACTCGCGCAAGCTTCAGGTGATGCGACTGAATAAGTAGAATGCTCAAGCATGGATATATGATCTCCTACACCTAAAGCGAGAGCTCCACCAGATCCACCCTCACCTACAACATTAACAATAATTGGAGTTTTTAATGAAGACATAACCCTTAAGTTATGTGCTATTGCCTCGCTTTGACCTCTTTCTTCACTATCAATACCAGGGTAGGCTCCAGGTGTATCTACAAGGGTAACTATCGGAAGTGAGAATCTCTCTGCTAACTCCATTAACCTACAAGCTTTTCGGTAACCTTCCGGTTGAGACATTCCAAAATTATGTAAAATCTTTTCTTCAGTCGATCTGCCCTTCTCATGTCCTATAAACATGACTTTATATTCACCAATAGAACCAATCCCACCTATAACAGCTCTATCATCTGAGAAATGCCTATCACCATGAAGTTCATCAAATTCATCAGAAATTCTTTCAATATAATCTAAGAAATGAGGCCTTTCTGGATGCCTTGCAACTTGAACATTTTGCCAGGGAGTTAAATTAGAATAAATTTTTTCGGTAGTCTTCAGGATAGATTCATTGAGTCTAATAACTTCTATCTTTATTGACTCCTCATCTAAATCTGAATCTTTTAGATCTATAACTTGTTGCTCAAGATCGGCAATGGGTTGTTCGAAATCTAGATAACTTTTTAGCATTTAAGATTATTAATTTATGTGATACTGGCTATGATAAACGAACTCAACATTTTCTGATCCAAAACGTTTGCCCAAGGCCTTTATTGAAGAATCATCAAGTTTCACTGAGAAATCACTTGGCAAAACAATATCTGCTACTGCTGACTCTCCCTTGTAAGATATTAAAACTTCATTACCTTCACTGCTATTGGCAATTAATTTTAAAGAATTAACCACCTCTTCCGAGCTTATATCATTATTTTCAATATCGATTTTAATGTTTTTTATATACTCATGACGTGCTTGATCAAATGTTAAAATCTTATCAGCAATCATTTTATGTTTCGCAAAGTTAGAATATTCATCCTTCTCAATCATACCCTCTACAACCAGAACTTGACCTCTTTTTAACAAACTTCTATATTTCTCAAAAACATCTGCCCAGATCGAGACTTCTATTTTTGATGACCCATCATCTAAAGTCGCGAAGGCAAATCTACCTCTTTTGCCCTGTCTTACATTAAACTGCATTAAACATCCGGCGATTCTTTGTGTGTGCTCTTCGGATTGAAGTTCAGAAATAAAGAAACCGCACATATTCCTTACCTCTTTCTTTTTACTTTCTAGAGGATGGGAATCTAAATAAAAACCTAAAGCACTCCATTCAGACGATACTTCATCAAATTCTA
Source organism: uncultured SAR86 cluster bacterium (assembly GCA_902610065.1). GTDB lineage: Bacteria > Pseudomonadota > Gammaproteobacteria > Magnimaribacterales > Magnimaribacteraceae > Magnimaribacter. The sequence continues at coordinate 6,580 of CACLUH010000022.1, read as the reverse complement.
TGTCATCGTTAACAAGATCCTCTGCAGGAGAAATAATTTCTTCCCCAAAAAGATCTTGGATATTACTTTTATTCCTTTCGGAAGCCTGTTCAGCATTCTTAAGATAAGAATCAATTCTTCTGAAAAGATCTTCCCTCTGTCCGAAAGAGTCCATGGAACCAGACCCTATTAATGTAGTTAAAATTCTTCTATTTATCCTATTAGATCCAATTCTCATACAGAAATCATGCATATCTTTGAATTGTTCAATATTGCGTTGAGAAACTATTTGTTCTACTAAAGATTCACCAATACCTTTAATTGCACCCAAACCATATAAGATTGTTCTTGAGTCTAAGTCTTCAAATCTATATGAACTTCTATTTATATCAGGTTTTTCCACTGATAATCCTATGTTTCTACAATCATCTACAAATAATTGAATATTATCTGTATTCCCTAAATCACATGATAAGACTGAAGCCATAAATTCAGCGGGAAAATGAGTTTTAAGCCAAGCAGTTTGATAGGCAATAAGTGCATAACCTACGGAATGAGATCTATTGAAACCATAACCCGCAAATTGTTCTATTTGGTCAAATAGATTTGCAGCATATCTCTCGTTTACATCTTTTTTAACTGCTCCATCTACAAATGTGGAACGCAGACTTTCCATTTCTTCTTTCTTCTTTTTTCCCATTGCTCTGCGCAAGATATCTGCTTGACCTAGAGAGAAACCAGAAAGCTCCTGAGCTATCTGCATTACTTGTTCTTGATAAACTATTACTCCATAGGTGGTACTAAGTATTTTTTTTACTGATTCATGACCATAAGTAACTTCTTCCCTGCCATGCTTTCTATTTATATAAGAATCTACCATATTCATACCTAGGGCACCTGGACGATACAAAGCATTCATGCTGACAATGTCTTCAAAATCATTAGGGACTAATTGTTTTAAGTAATCCCTCATACCCCTTGATTCAAGCTGAAATATACCCGTAGTTTCCCCTCTTTGCAGTAGTTCAAAAGTTGCTGTGTCTTTCAATGATAAATTATCAATGTTTATGTAATCTTCCTCGTTTTTTGTCTTTACATTAATTCGTCTTACAGACTGATCTATTATCGTGAGAGTTTTCAGACCAAGAAAATCAAATTTTACTAAACCTGCAGACTCAACATCGCCCATATCAAATTGTGATGCTACTGTTCCTTTATCAGAATCTAAAAAAAGAGGTGTAAAATCTGTCAGAGCTGTTGGCGCTATCACTACGCCAGCTGCATGAGTTCCAACACTCCTTGATAAACCTTCCAACTTAAGTGCCATGTCAAATACTTCTTTTGATTCATCTGACTCATCGATAATCTCTTTGAATTGCTTATCTTTATATGCCTCTTCAAGACTTATTCCTAAAACATCTGGTATTGCCTTTGCAAGTCTATCGCCAAATCCATAAGGTTTTCCTAATACTCTAACCACATCTCGTAATACAGCTCTTGCTGCCATAGTTCCTCTGGTACTTATCTGCGCTACTGAGTCTTTACCATATTTGTTAGTGACATATTCAAGAACCTTATCTCTACCTTCAATACAAAAATCTATATCAAAATCAGGATTACTTACCCGTTCTGGATTAAGAAATCTCTCAAATAAAAGATCATATTTGATGGGATCAATAGCGGTTATACCTAAGGCATAGGCAACTATAGATCCAGCTCCAGAACCTCTGCCAGGACCAACAGGGATATCATTCTTTTGAGCCCAATTTACAAAATCAGCTACGATTAAAAAATAACCTGCGAAATCTAGCTTACAGATCATGTCTAATTCATAATCTAGTCTCTTTATATAAGCATGTTCATCCAGATCATAGGAATCAGCAGACCCTTGAAGATCTTTAATTCTTTTAAGTAGGCCTTCTTTTGAAATTTTTCTCAAGAATTCTTCCCTAGAATAATCATTTGGAACTTCAAAATCAGGTAGATAAAATTTTCCTAACTCCAAGTCGATGTTACATTTTTCTGCAATTTTTACAGTATTAAGCAGTGCTTCAGGTATATCAGAGAACAACTCAAGCATCTCTTCTTTACTTCTAAAAAATTGCTCTTCTGTATAATTTTTAGGTCTTCTCGGATCATCTAGGATATCCCCTCTTTGAATACAAACTCTCGCCTCATGGGCTTCAAAATCAGAAGGAGAAATATCAGGATCAACAGCTTCTAAAAACCTCACATTGTTTGTTGCAACAACAGGAATATCCATTCTTGAGGCAAATTGCAATACTGATTCATTGTATTCTTTTTCATTAGGCTTACCCGTTCTTTGAACTTCAATAAAAAAATTGTCCTTATAAATCTTTTTAAAGAAGTCGATACGAGACTCTGATAATTGCTTATTTCCTGCCAAAATTGAATTCCCAATATGTCCTTCCAAGCCTCCTGATAAAGCTATTATCCCTTCTGCAAATTCTTCAAGCCAACTAAAAAGAACAATCGGATCTCCATTTACCTGGCCTTCAACATAAGCTTTAGAAACTAACTTTGTTAAATTTATATAGCCTTGTTTATTCATAGCTAACAGTACAATAGGAGCTGGAATTGAGTCTTTATCTTTTGCTACATTTATCTCCGAACCTACAATAGGCTTAATGCCTCTACTCCTTGCAGATCTATAGAATTCAATTAATCCAAAGAGATTAGTCAAATCCGTCAATGCAACTGAGTGATATCCAAGACCAATAGAACGATCTAGTAATTCATCAACTCTTATGATCCCATCAACTAAAGAGTATTCCGAATGGACATGAAGATGAACAAAATCTAAATTATCTAGTTGACTCATTAATATTTCTTACAGGCTTAAAACTTAATCTATGTTCTAAAGTTATACCGTGTGATTCTAATGCTTCTAGGTGCATCTTTGTAGGATAACCTTTGTGTTGTTTAAAGCCATATTCAGGAAAGGAGTTATCTAATTCTCTCATGTAATTATCTCTATAAACTTTTGCAAGGATTGAAGCTGCCATAATATTCTCATTTGACTGGTCTCCTTTGATTATAGTCCTAACTTTCAAATCCGTTTCAGGTGAAAACTGGCCATCGACAGATATAAGATCGGGTATAACATCTAAAGCATCGATGGCTCTCCTCATAGCTAATAAAGATGCTCTAAGAATATTAATATCATCTATCTCCTTAGCTGAACTCATTCCTATAGACCATGAAATAGAATTAACTTTTATATCTTCTGCTATTTGTTCCCTTCTTTTCTCAGAAATCTTTTTTGAGTCATTTAGATTAGATATTGAATGTTTATTCCCTAATATTACTGCTGCAGCAAAGACTGGACCTGCTAAGGGACCTCTTCCGGCTTCATCAACTCCAGCTTCAATCAATTTAATAATTTTAAAACCTCAATAGATGCCTTATCTGCTCCCCCGGCCTTCAGCTTTTCTTTTATAAAAGTAAACTCTTTTCTATAAAATTCAAAGCCCCTATCTTCTAGTAAATTTACTGAAGAGATAATCTTTTCTATAGTTGCTTCAGACTGCAACAGCTCAGGTAAAATTTTCTTTCCTAAAATAAGATTTGGCAATGAAAATGAGTCAATATGAAGCAAAGGTTTAATTAATAAATAAGACAACCAATTAGTCTTATATACAGCGATGCAAGGTGTGAATGACAAAGCAGCCTCTAAGGTTGCTGTTCCAGATGTAATAATTGCCATAGAGGATTTCTTTAAAATATCTTGAGAATTTTCATATGTAATATTAATAAATTCTTTCATATCTTCCTTAAAAAGGTCTAGATGAGAAGCATCTGATAATGGCATAAAAAACTGGTAGTTTGGATTCATTAGCTTCAGTTTCTTTGCCGCCTTAATCATTAAATCACCCATTAATAAGATCTCTGAAGTCCTGCTTCCTGGTAATAATGCAATACTATTTTGAACTTTGGATTCTATTTCCATATTGGTAATATCAATTTTGTAAGACAAAGGGTGTCCTACATAACATGTCTTAATCTTAGAATTGGAATAGGCTGTCTCTTCAAAAGGAAAAAGGGTTAAAACAGAATCTATTGAACCCTCCATTGATTTTATGCGACCTTTTCGCCAAGCCCAAACTGAGGGACTCACGTATTGTATTGTCTTGATTTGAAGATTCTTTTTCAAAAAATTTGCAATTGGGAGATTGAAGTCAGGTGAGTCAATACCAATAAAAATATCGGGTTTATGATGGAGCAGAAATTTTTTTAAACCCTTTCTAAGTTTTAATAATTTTCTTAAATTTAATAAAGGTTCAATAATACCCATTACGGATATCTCATTCATTTCAAAGTAAGATTCAAGCCCCTCAGAAGCCATCTTCGAACCCCCAACTCCTATAAATTCAATAGAAGGATTAATTGATTTCAAGGATTTCATCAAAGGTGCACCCAGTTCGTCACCTGACTTTTCACCTGCTACAATTGCGATTTTTAAAGGAGTATCTGGGATATCTCTCATCAACGAGATATGCCTCTCTTAGAGTCTTCAATTGAACTTAAGAATATATCTACTTCTTTAAAATCCTTTCTTAAAGAATCAAGATCCTTTAAAGCCTCATCGACCGTAAGCTTCTTTCTATAAATTGATCTATAAGCAGATCTTAAAGCTTCTATAGTTTCCTTAGAATATCCGATTCTTTTTATCCCTGTTACGTTTACTCCAAAAGGTTTAGCTGGATTACCTCTGACTTTCACATATGCAGGTATATCTTTGTTTACTGCGCTGCCCATTGCACAAAAACTAAAACTGCCAATAGAGCAAAATTGATGAACAATGGCATAACCTCCAAGTATTGCACCATCTCCAACATGAACGGAACCGGCTAGTGCAGCCTGATTAGTTAAAACAATATCATTTCCTAATACACAATCATGCGCAATATGAGAATAAGCCATAATAAGATTGCTATTGCCAATAAGAGTTTCACCACGATCCTGAACGGTGCCTCTGTGAATTGTTACACCCTCCCTAATGATATTGTCATCTCCAATTACTAGGGTAGTAGGCTCATTATTATATTTCTTATCTGGACTTCCATCACCTAAAGTAGAAAACTGAAATATGTGATTTCTTTTTCCTATCTTCGCAGGTCCTTTCAAAATAACATGAGACTCTATTTTGGTCCCTTCGTCTATTTCCACCTCCGGACCGATAAGACAGAAAGGACCGATTTCCACTGAATTATCAATTCTGGCGGAATCGTCAATTATTGAAGAGGGGTGAATCATGATTATTTTGGCCTATCAGCACAAAGTATCATAGCCTTTGCTACAAGCTCACTGTCCACAGTTGCTGAACAGTCAAACTTCCATATCCCTTTTTTATTGGTTATTACCTTTGAATTCAAAATGAGTTTATCGCCAGGAATTGCAGGTCTTTTAAATCTAAGATCATCAGCTCCTACAAAATAGTAAATTGACCCATCTTCAGGTTTTTTATCCATCGTTTTGAAACCTAGGATGCCAGAAGCTTGAGCCATGGCTTCTACAATCAAAACACCAGGCATGACCTGTTTTCCAGGAAAATGCCCCATAAAAAAAGGCTCATTAGTAGTAATATTTTTATAAGCTGTAATAGATTCACCAAGCACCATGTGTGTAACTCTATCCACTAGAAGCATGGGATATCTGTGAGGCAAAAACTCTTGAATCTCTTCTATATTTATTTCTACTTCCATAATTTTACTTTTTAACTAATCCATAAAGTTTTTTAAAGGCAACTGCATTTTTTTTCCAGTCAGAGTTTTTCATGAATGGAGTGCCTGACGAATAATAACCGCTTTCTTTTATAGATTTTGTGATCAGTGACATTGCCGTAATGTGCACCTCATCTGAAATCTCGATGTTATCAACAATCGCAGAACACCCTGCGAGTGTACAATTCTTTCCAATTTTTGTACTCCCTGCAATAGCACTGTTACCTGCAATAGCAGTACCAGAACCAATCACTACATTGTGTGCTACATGAACCTGATTATCTATTTTCACATTATCTCCGATCATAGTATTGCCGATTGATCCTCTATCAATTGTACTATTTGAACCAATTTCTACATTATCTCCAATTATTACTTCTCCTAAGTGCTCAATCTTTATCCATGTTAGGTTATCTTTAGCAAAGCCTAAACCATCTGAGCCAATCACTACTCCCGAATGCAGAATACATCCTTCGCCAATATTTACGGAATGATATATAGATACATTAGCGTATATTATTGAACCCTTCCCAATTCTGCACCCTTCGCCAATAAAAACTCCAGGCATTAATATAACCTCATCTTCTATCACAGCATTTTCTGATACCGTTACAAAATTTCCTATTGAAGCAGTATCAGAAATTATTGCCGTATCTTCAATGGCCGCTAAGCTAGATATTCCTATCTTAATAGCAGGTTTTTTTTTGAAGAGCTCAGTACATCTAGCGTAAGTTAAATAAGGATTTTCACTTATCAATTTATTACCTGTGAATAATTCTGAGTAATCTTTGTTACAAATAACTGCACCAGCCTGAGTAGTAGATAATTTCGTTAAATAGGACTCTCTAGCTATAAAG
>CACLUH010000021.1:0-14006 GCA_902610065.1 uncultured SAR86 cluster bacterium | reverse complement strand
GATTTAATTGGGATGGGTGATTCAGATAAACTCGAGGGAGTGGATAATCCTGGTTACAAGTATCATGGTCAGTATAGTTATTTAACAGCTCTGATGGACGAGCTAGATCTAGGAGACAATATCCATCTAATTATTCATGATTGGGGTTCGGCTATGGGTTTCCAATTTGCTAGAGAAAACCAAGATAGAATTAAGTCCATAACCTACATGGAAGCTATCGTTATGCCACTAACTTGGGATCAATGGCCCGATCCTGCAACTAAAATTTTTGGATTATTTAGGTCTGAAGCTGGAGAGGAACTTGTACTAGAAAAAAACTTTTTTGTTGAAAGAATACTTCTAGCAGATTCTTCAACTGGCTACACAGAAGAAGAAAAATCTGAGTACATAAGACCTTTTATTAATCCAGGAGAAGACAGACGCCCTACTCTTACCTGGCCTAGACAAATTCCTCTAGATGGTGAGCCGAGCGAGGTTGTTGATGAAGTAAGACTTAATGCTGAATTTCATAAAGAATCGGATATACCTAAATTGTTTATCAATGCTGATCCAGGTTCAATTCTGATTGGCGATCAGAGAGAATTTGCTAGAAGTTGGAAGAATCAGACAGAGATAACAGTGAGTGGAAATCACTTCATACAGGAAGATTCTTCAGAAGAAATAGGTGCTGCTTTAAGAAATTTCGTGGAAAGTCTTTAATTATTTTCTAAGTAAGATTCTAAATCTCTGATAATTGAGTCGGTATATTCCATAGGGAGGAAATGGGAAGCTTCTTTATAATAATTAGAATTCCAATTTGGACCAATTTTAAATAATGCCTCTCTGGCTTGAGATGAAAATGTTGAACCAATGCTTCCATAGACTACCTTAACATTCATTTTTATTTTCTTGATGTATCTCCAGGTATCCATGGAGGATGATCTAAATGTTGCTGCTTCCCAATTAGGAGAGCACGATAATTCAATACCTGATTCAGTTGTTTGGGTTCCCCCCTTTAAATAATTTTCTATCCATTCTTGTGACCAAGTGGTAAAAGCGCCTCTTCCAGTATAAGAAGTGACTGCCTCATCAATCGAAGAAAAGTTTCTTCTTCTCTTTGCTGCACCACCAGCAATAGCCAACTCTCGATTGATACGGAGCATTGACTTTAATCTAAATTTTAAAGACTCCAATGGCCCATATAAAACTGGCTCCATCATGAATAAATGTGAGACCTTTCTGGGTTTTAAAGAAGCTATCTTTGCAGCAATGATAGATCCCATAGAGTGTCCTGAAAGGATTACGGTTCCGCTTACACTCTCAATAAATTCCTCGCCATCACGGACAAAAACATCCCAGGTCTTTAACTCATCGGGATTCGATTTAGCAGCAGATAATCCATGCCCTCTTTGATCTAAAGCATAAATATTTATTTCATTGTCATAATGAGATAGCAGTTTATCGAAAAGAATCTTATAAGTTTCAGAGTTAAAACCTGTTGCGTGAAAGAAAACAAAATTCTTACTGTTACCTTCAGATTGATGAACCAAGTAAGAGAAGTCTTCACCTTCTTTATTTGTAAAAGTTTTCCTTTCCATCAATTTTTATCGGTATATAAAGCTTATAAAATATTAAGAATTGCCTATAATCAATTTATTAAAAGATAGGAGATCTCATGGCATTTAAATTAGCCAACATATCTGGCAAAGCAGCTCTTGTAAAAGGTGAACATTATTATGATCTGAAAGTAATATCAAATGATACTTTTGATGAAGACACACTCAATGCCTTAAATCGTTTGGACGAACTGCATGAATTGAATGTTATTTTAGATGAAAAAACGCCTACTGGCTTATTAGAAGAAGCTAAAATAGATGCTCCTATTTCTTCACCAAAAAATTGTTTTGCAGTAGGTTTAAATTATAGAAATCATGCCGAAGAGGCCGGTATGGAAATACCTAATGTACCTATGATATTTACTAAACACACCAGTTGCCTAGTTGGGCCGCATGCAGAGATCGAAATGAGAAGTGATCATGTTGATTATGAAGCTGAATTAGTAGCTGTCATTGGTAAGTCTGGAAAGGATATAAGTGCAGATGATGCGTGGAATCATGTTGCTGGATTATGTATAGGTCAAGATATCTCTGACCGAGTAGTGCAATTTGCTGCGAAACCACCTCAATTTAATCTAGGTAAATCGTTTGATACTTTCGGACCCATGGGCCCATATCTTGTTTCATTAGATGCTTTGGAAAATAAGGAAAAACTCAAGATAGAATGTAAGGTCAATGGTGAAATAAGGCAAAATGACAATACAAATGATCTCATATTCGATATTCCTTCTATTATTAAATATTTATCTGAGATAGTTACTCTTAATGTTGGCGATGTAATTTTTACAGGTACACCTGGAGGCGTTGGTGTCATGGAAGGTAAATTTCTAAAAGAAGGCGATGTTCTCACGACAAATATTGAAGGTCTTGGTTCATTAGAAAATATATGTAAAAGAATTACAAATCATTCGGGGGTTGAGTAAGACAAGCTTGCTTAGATAGAATAAATAGATAATTAAATTGGTGAAAAGATGAAACTAGGATGGTCACACACAGTACTTAATATTCAAGATAAAGAAAAAATATTAGATTTTTATATAAATACTTTGGGCTTTAAAGTTAGTGATAGTGGTCCAATCTTTGAAAATGGTCCTGAAATTATCTTTATTAGCTATAATCCTGATGAACATCATCAATTAGCATTTGTCCTAGGTAGAGAAGATATAGGGACTCCAACTGCTTTGAACCACATTTCATTTAGAGTTGAAACATATTCAGAATTGAAAGAGTTCAAAAAGAAATTTGATGCGATCAATCATGAATACATGCCTTTATGCCATGGAAATGCACTATCCTTTTATTTCAATGATCCTGAGAATAATGGGATGGAGATATTTTTAGATACTCCCTGGGATGTAGAACAACCCCAAGGTGAGCCCTGGAATCCGGAGTTAGACGAAAAAGATGCCTTAAAATGGGTAGAGAATACATTCAAAGATAAACCAGGTTTTGTACTTAAAGAAGAAAGTACAAAAGAGTTTGTGAATAGATAATTGATGGGATTTAAATATGACTAATACAACATCCAATAAGGTAGCGATAATAACTGGCGGAAGTAGAGGCGTAGGAGCAGCTACAGCAAAATTGCTCGCTTCAAAGGGATGGAACGTGACCATAACATGTACAAGTTCTATTCAAGATGCAAATGAAGTAGTCCAAGAATGCGAGGGATTAGGAGTCGAAGCTCTAGCCATAAAGGCAGATGTTTCTGAGAATGATGATTGTGTAGAAACACTCCAACAAACGATCAAAAAATGGGGACGAATCGACGCGCTTGTAAATAATGCTGGAACAACAAAATTTGTATTTAATCATGCCGATCTCGATGGTTTAGATGCAGATGATTTTTTACATATATACAAAGTTAATGTTGTAGGACCTTTCCAGATGGTAAAGGCTTGTAAAGAAATGCTTATGAAAAGTGAGAATCCAAGTGTTGTGAATATTTCATCCATTGCAGGGATTAAAGGAATTGGTAGTTCTCTTGCCTATGCATCATCAAAAGGTGCGTTAAATACAATGACGAAATCTATGGCCAGAAATCTCGGTCCTATTAGAGTCAATGCAATTTGCCCTGGTTTTATTCAAGGGGATTGGTTAAAAAAAGGCATGGGTGAAGATCTTTATAATGCAGCAAAGGAGAATTTAACATCTAGTACTCCACTAAAACTTACTGTTACTCCTGAACAAGTTGCTGAAGGTATATATAACTTTATTGAAATATCAAAAGTAGTAACTGGTGAAACAATGCTCATGGATGGTGGACATCACCTTATTGTCTAATATTTTGTTCTAAAATAAATGCAAAGGATGCAAGTAGGCCTTCAAGATTACCTAGTCGAACAAACCTCAGCAGAATGGACCCTTTATCATAATGATTTTTCACTCTGTTCTAGGAAAGTAAGAATTTGTCTGCACGAGGTAGGTTTCAAATATGATTCAAAGCATATAGATCTTATTGAAACAGGAAAGTATGAAGTGGCCTCAAAATCATTTTTAAAAATAAATCCAGGAGCAACAGTTCCTGTCTTGCTCAATAAAGGTAGGCCAATATACGAATCACATGAACAAATTAAATTCATATTCAATTGTAAGGAAAACTTAAATACGCTTGAAGACCGTGATGTGAAATCAATAGATTATTGGACAGATAAAGCGTCGATGGTTGGTAATCCAGTAAAAGGTCATAAAAAATATGCAGGTAATACGATTGGACCCCTTACCTTTCCACTTTTTACAACTATGTTAAAAAACGTCTCCATCCTAGAAGTCATGAAAGGATTAATTTCACACCCAATGAAACAGAGAGTATTAATTTTTTTGCTCCTAAAAATATTTGGGTTTACTTTCATAAAATTGCCACCGATTCAAAATCTTATTCAATCTGCTTTTGAGGAACTGAATAAACATTTGTGCGAGTTAGAGACTGAATTGTCATCGAGTAAAAAAGAATGGCTTGCATCTGATAATTTCTCACTCGCAGATATAAGCTGGTCAGTTATCCTTCATCGCCTTGATGAGTGTGGTTGGAGCGATCTATTATTTCAGAAAAAACCATTCATTAAATCTTATTATAGAAAAATTAAAGAAAGAGATAGTTTCAAAAAAGGAATAGTTGATCAAAATAATCCAAACCTTGAAAAGGGCATTAAAGATCTCAAACTTGCCATTCAAAATAATCAATTTCTTAAGTCCTTCCATAAGGAACTGAGTACCTTAAATTAGTGAATCATTTTGATGTTGCTATCATAGGTTTGGGACCTGCCGGCAGCATGGCAGCATTGCTCTTAGAATCTTACGGAATGAAAGTTCTGTGCATCGATAGAGAAAAGGATATTTACAATCTACCAAGAGCAGTAACTGTTAGTGATCAAGGCTTTAGAATGTGTCAATTAGCTGGAATTGACGACATTTACCTAAAAAATAGCACTATTCTTGGAGGTGCTTACTTCTCTGATAAGAATTTGGAAATTATTGGTGGTTCTATTGATTTAAAAGGTTTTGTATCAGCAAATGGTTGGCCGGCGTCAAGCCTATTTCATCAGCCCTTCACAGACCGTGATATTAGAAATAAATTAGAAAATTCAAATGTTGAAATTATTTTAGAACATGAATTCATAAGTCTAAATCAAAATCAAGAATCTGTTAGTTTTAAAACTATCAATTTAAGGAATCAAGAAGAAAAAGAATTTACTTCTAGATATTTAATAGGTTCTGATGGTGGGTCAAGTGTTGTAAGAAAACAACTAGACATTCCTCAAGAAGACTTAAAGTACAATCGTGATTGGGTCGTAATTGATGTAGAGCTTAACTGCCCAGATAAACTTGGAGATAAATTAATACAAGTTTGCGATAAGGAAAGGCTTGCAACTTTTGTTCCTTCTCACTTACCTTTTCGAAGATGGGAATTTATCATTCATGAGCATGAGGATAAGGAGAGCTTCTTAGAAGACACGATTATTCATGAACTAATAAGTAAATGGTTGAAGCCAGAAGAATATAGAATCATAAGAAAGGCTGTTTACCAGTTCCATTCAGTGATTGCTAAGAATTTTCAAAAAGGGAACTGCTTTCTAGTAGGCGATGCTGCACATCAAGCTCCACCTTTTATGGGAGAAGGAATGATGTCTGGTTACAGAGATGCAGTAAACTTATCCTGGAAAATCGCGACATCAATTAAAAATAAATTAAATACAAATTTAATAGATAGCTACGAAATAGAGAGAATTCCTCACTCTAGATTTGTTGTTAAAAATTCTGCGGGTATTGGAGAATTAATGGAAGCTTATGCTGAGGCAGAGACTCCAGAACAGGTTTCACAAGAGTTAGTTCAAAAGGGTTACGGATCCTTTATATTACCTAATCTAACAAAAGGTCTATTTTTCGATGGAAAAGCAGATGAGTCAATGAATGCTGGAGAGATTTTCCCCCAACCCGTACAGTTTGAAAATAAAGAAATAGTAAGGAGAATGGATCATATTTTAGGAAAAGGGTTTTCTTTAATATCAAACTCTCCATTTGAAATTTCTGAAGATAATCATGAATTTCTTGATTTATTAGGGTGCAAGTTAGTCACTCTTGAAAAGAAATATATTGCAGAAAATCCTTGGATGAAATCTCTATTGGAAAAGGATAGAACTTATCTTGTTAGACCTGATAGGTATATTTTTGGATCAACGAATTCAAATATTTCTATTGATATGCTTATCAATGATTTAAAAATGAGAATAATGAATTAATAGGCTAAATTTAGTTGGGCTTAAAATCAATTCTTCCAAAATTTGATCATGTTGATGGTAGTCAGATCTTTAGCAATAAAATGATGATATAGAGAAGCAAAAATATGAATAGCTATAAAGGCTATGATTAAATTTGTAAAAATCTCATGGAAAATTCTAATAGCGTCATAGATCTGCAGGTCTCCATTACCCGTCGTTAAATTTAGTGCATTAAAAGCAAGAATCGGGTCAGTTGCATACCTGGCCGTTAAAATACCGGTAACAACCAATCCACCCATCAAGAAGTAAAGTCCGTAGTGACCAATTTTAGCTGAAATTACTTGCCATCTAGGCATAGATTCAGGATATCCTGGGGATCCGTATTTATATCTTAAGAAAACTCTCAATATAAAAAGAAAAGTTATGATAAATCCCATACTGGTATGATCAATCCTTGATTCCAGTCTATCTAAGATATCCATTTCTCCACCAAATTTTTGGGCTATATTGAGATCCAACATAATGATGATGGCCATAATCCAATGAATTATCTTTTGAGATTTTAAAAAATCAGACTTCATCTATTTTAAAGGGTCACAATCTAAGGCAAACAAGTAACTTTGAATATTACTATCGTCAATATCGCCCCATACTCTGCAGAAGGTTCTTCCGTCTTCTCTATTTCCAAACTCTAGTTCTTCGACCTTGAAACGAAATAAAACTTCATCCGTATTCTTTCTTGTTACTTCATAAAAACCATCCATAAAAACTTTTTGTCCGGTGACATCAACTGAATAAATCATTTCCATTTTTTCTTTAGTAACATGCATGAAATTAAGTGGGCCACTCCACTCAACACCATTTGGCTGAGATGAATTTGAGCAAGAGCCCAAAATACAACTCATTATGAAAACTACCGATTTATTTTTTATCTTTTGTCCTATAGTCACCAAAGTCTTTATCTCTTTTATCCAATGCTTCTTTTAATCCTGATGAAAGCTCTTTGAGGTGTTCTCTGGTTGAATTACTATGCATAGCGAGCGCTTGTAATTCAGTCCCTGCTCTTATGCCATCTCTCATGCCCATTATCTCCATCTGTCTATGTATGGATCTTTTATTGATTGCTTGTATGTCTGAAGGTACTTTAGCTACTTTACTGGCAATCTTTTCGACTTCTTTTGACAGAATATCTTCAGAGAAAGATTTATTTGCAAAACCATTTTTTGCTGCTTCTTTTCCTGATATCGTTTCTCCAGTAAGCATCATCTCCATTGCATTTCTCATTCCTAACAACCAAGGAAAAAATTGATTATCTGGAGGGCTCATTGATCGTACTACCGGATACCCTATTTCGGCATCATCTGAGCAATAAACTAGATCACAGGAAGCGGCAAGTTCAGTTCCCCCCGCAAGACAATAGCCATGAACTTCGGCTATGACAGGTGTTGAAAGATCCCATATCTTAAATGCTCCCTCTACAACATGACGAGGCCAAAAGCCATCCGTCTTACTAGAGTGATATGGCAGATCTTTACTATTATCATAAGAGAGATCATAACCTGCACAAAAACAAGAACCCTTACCGGATATGATGATAGCTTTTACTTCTGGATCGCTATCTAGAGTCTCTAAGCAAGAAAAAAGCTCTTTTCTTAATGGATTGCAAAGAGCATTTCGTTTATCAGGTCTGTTTAAGAGAATACGCCTTACCGAAGACTTAATTTCGATACATTCAATAAATTCATAATCCATAAATGGATATTACTCTGAAATCCTTTTTTTAACACTAATAGAGGTACCCTCAATTAATATCTCAAAAGTTTCTAAATCTTCGAAGGCGGGAGGTGATTGTACAGATCCATCTGTTAAATCAAACACAGCACCGTGTACGGGACAAGTTATAAAATTATCTATTATTTGACCTCCACAAAGTGGAATGTCTGCATGGCTACATTTATCCTCTACAGCAAATACACCTTTGGTTGTATGACAAATTAAAATATCTATTCCATCTAATTGGACAGATTGAGATTGGTTGATATCTATATCTGTTATGTCCGCAACATTGATAAATTCATCACTCATCTTTAACTGCCTTATTTACTTGAAAACCCATGTAAGAAATAAAAAGGGCAAAAGGTAAAGCAGCCCAAGTGACTGACAGGACAGCTATTCCAGTTCCAACTAAACCTCTTACAAACCAACCTCCAATGACATCACCTGATCTTGCAAGAAAAGTATCTATAAAAACGGTTGATTTGTATCTATCTTGTTGCTTTAACTTTGTATAAATAGACTCTCTAGTAGGCTTATTAAGGCCGTATTCAAATATTCTCAGGCTTATCACAACCATCATAACTGTAGTGATTGTTGGATAAAAAGCATAGGCCATGAAAGCAATAGCAAAAAGAACTCCGTATATAGATAACACAGTCAAAGAACCTACTCTGCGTAAGATATAGGAAGCAAGGAAGAGCTGCATTAACAGGGTTAATGGGGTAACAATTTGCTCTATTCTTGCAAAAAAACCTGTCCTTTCGCATGGATCTTGCGACCATTCCTGAACAATGCCAAGAGAAATCATCCAGGAAGTTGTCATTAGCATAGTAAATAGTATTACATAAAGACCGATATTTCTTATCGCAGGATCTTTGATGATATTTTGAATTGCCTCGAAGCTAGATCCGCCTAGCTCTTGAGAAGAATTTTCATGATCTACTATTCTTGGCTTGAATGTTCTAGAAAAATATATTGCGAAAAGAAGTGAAAAAATAGAAAAAATTATCAGGCTCATAGGCCCCAAATCAGAAATAGATGTATTGCCACAGATTTCGGTAGAAAAATATCTAGCAACAGTAGAACCAAAGAAAGCCCCTAATGAACCCCCTGCGCTGATGATACCAAAGAATTTTTTAGAGTCTGTATGAGAAAAGAAATTAATCATTGTTACCCAGAAAATAGATACAACGAAAAATGAGTATACGTTAGCCCAAATATAGAAAGCTCTGCCGGTCCAAATACGTCCTTCATCTCCTGCAAATGTCCACAGTATTAAAAACAGAATTAAATTTATAATGAAGAATGAATAGATATAAAGAATTAACCGATTTTGATTGATTCTAGAAACTAGCCAGGAATATATGGGATTTATAATCAGCATAGCCAACATAACACCCATCAAGAGCCAGGGAAGATTATAAATTCCGCCCTGAACAGCTAGTTCATTTCTAACTGGTCTTAATGCATACCATGAAGCCAAAACGAAGAAGAAAAATAAGAAAGCTCTTAGCAAAATTATTTTTTCATTTTTCTCTATTCGTGGTAAAAAACTTATCAAATTTCTTTCCATATTGTCATTATATTGTCGAAATTCTTAACTACCATATAACTAAATTTATTTTTATACTAAATTTATGGATGCGCAGCCTTTTGAGATTTTTGGGAATTCTCACTTAGTTACATTACTACTGATATTAGCTGCAACCTTCTTATTTCCACTGTTTATAAAAAATAGTGATTTAAGTAATAAAGTTTTGATTGCTAAAGTCTTAGGATTCTCTGTTATTACTCTGGAATTAACTAAACCTTTTATTTGGCACTATTGGGTGGATTTTCCCTGGATCAAGTTGATACCTATTCATATGTGCAATTTATCTACACTATTTATTGGGATATTTTTACTCACGGAAAAAAGAATATTTTTTGAGGTATCTTTTTTTTGGGGTATCGGAGGTGGAATTAATGCATTAATTACCCCTGATATTCCTAAAACTTTTCCAGATCCACAATTTATATTATTTTTTATAGGCCATGGGCTTTTAATAATTGCCATAGCCTATGCCTGCATAGCTTTAAAAAATCGACCAACCCTTAGCTCTGTAAGAAACGGGATTTATGTATCCTTATCGATTCTACCAATCATATATATCGTTAATATGATTTTAGGACCCCCGGCGAATTATTGGTATCTAGGCACAAAACCGATTGGTGAAAGTATTTTAGACTTTTTTCCAGATCCCCCTTTGCATATACCGCTATTGATTTTTATAGGAGCAATACTATTTTTTATAATCTACTCACCCTATTGGATATACGATAGATTTAAGAAGAAAGATGTTGGATGAGTAAAGTTGGTATGTTGTAGACATTTGATTTTACAGTCGCAACTAAAGTATTTGGTTTTCTACCTTCCTTTACAGGTGTAATTTCGAATCCTTCATTTAAAAGTCTTGAATGAGTTTTTTTGATATCTTCCACATCCCATGCAAGACCCCATAATTTGTCCTCTATTTTATTTTCATCCTTTTTCGCTATGACTTCTATTGTGGTTTTGTTAAGTCTAAAAAATAGCATCCTACCGCCCCATTTTTCTACTGTCTGATCCAATGCAAGTCTTATTCCGTAAGTATCCTGATAAACGTCTATAAAACCATCTGGATCATTTGTATTTATAACAACATGATCCAGTTTATTTACGGATGTATCAGAGAATTTATTTGGCAAGGATAAATTTCCTTCGGTGTGTTGTATTAAAAAAGCAAACAAACCGCGTGTGAGGTCACTTGGAAGGAACAAGCTTTTCCATCTTCGTACTTCACCATTATCAAAATCCATTCCCTCTCCGTTTGAGATATTTGAAGGTTTAGAATCTTTATTTAGGATTTGATTCTCGCAATCTTGAATATTATCTGTACCAAGCACTATGCCAGTTAATCCTTCACCCTTTTCTTCTATAGACTGTTTTACAAGTGTTGCGCCTATTCCCTCCCCTTTGGCCGCTAAGATCTCAAAGTATGTATTACTAAAATTATAGATAGCATTTATGGTTCCAAGCTCGGAGTGTTCGCCTCTCCAAACAGGTTCCGAGCCAAAAAATTTAGTAAAATTATCTTCAGCTATTGCAATGTCTTTGACAGAGACTATTAAATGGTCGAGTCTATTGATCACTTTTTTTCCTCAAGAATTTATTTTTAACATATATAAAGAACACCTTAATTTTAGCAACAATTTCAGGTCCAGCCAGATAAATACCCAGAATGACAAATATCCAGCTAATTAAATAAACTAAAGATGGATAGATTATTCTTTCAAGAGCAGACAGACTAGAATCTGCTGCAAGTTTTACCATCAACCCGTAGCAAAGATAATTTAGAATTAAAAAGATTATTCCCACAAAACGTTTTAATAAAGAAAAAATAAGTGCAGGATTTTTCATGATTTATACATTCTCAAATATTTATTCACAAGACAGGATATTTGAGTAATATTACGTCATGTTTAAGAAGTGCGTACCTTTTCTTTTGCTTTTTATTTTTAGTTGTACAAATAAGGATAATTCCATGAACCCTTTTCTAAATGAATATGAAACCCCTTTTAAGATTCCTCCTTTTGAGGCTATTGAGTTTAATCACTACCAACCAGCTTTTGATCAGGGTATGAAGGAGCACCTCGAAGAAATAGACACTATAGCTACTAACATTGAGGAGCCCTCGTTTGAAAATACTATTGAAGCATTAGAGAGGTCAGGTAAAACATTAGATAAAGTGAGTAATGTCTTTTTTAATCTTCTGGGATCTAATACTAATGATGATATGGATTCTCTTGCCATGAGCATAAGTCCAAGATTATCTTCCCACAATGATTCAATTCTATTAAATAAAAAACTTTTTGAAAGAATTGAAGAGATTCATGAAAATAGACAATCTCTTAGTCTCTCTGTAGAACAAAATAGATTACTAGAAGAGACTTATAAAAGATTCATTAGATCAGGCGCAAATCTGGATCAAAATTCAATGGACAGGTTAACTAAAATTAACAGCTCTTTATCGTCTTTATCTGTTCAATTTGACCAAAATGTTCTTAAAGAAACAAACTCGTTCAGTATGGTTATTGATAACGAAGATGATTTAGATGGCCTACCTGAAGAGGAAATAAGACAAGCTGCTCTTTTAGCTGAATCTGAAGGTCAGAATGGAAAATGGGTTTTCAAACCTACTCGAGTGAGTATGTACCCTTTCTTAACCTATTCAACTCAAAGAGATCTTAGAGAAGAACTTTACAATTCTTATATACAACGCGGAGACAATGATAATGAATTTGATAATAAAAAAATAATTTCTGAAATGATTGCACTACGCCAAGAAAAAGCTTCAATGCTTGGTTTTGATAATCATGCTGACTATGTCTTAGACAATAGCATGGCAAAAACTCCTGAAAATGTTAACAAACTTCTTCAAACAGTTTGGGAACCTGGTATCGAAAAAGCTAAAGGGGAAGTTCAGTCAATGCAGCAATTAATCTCTGAAGAAGGAGCTAATTTTAAATTAGCGGCGTGGGATTGGTGGCACTATTCAGAAAAATTAAGGCAAGAGCAATTTGACTTTAAAGAAGAAGAAGTAAAGCCATTCTTCAGTGAAGAAAAGGTTTTAGAGGGAGCTTTTGATGTTGCTAATAAATTATTTGATATAACTTTTACCGAAAGAAATGATTTACCAAAATACCGCGATAATATTCGTTCTTTTGTTGTAGAGGACTCTGATAATAAAGTTATTGGTATCTTTTATACAGACTTTACACTCAGACCAAATAAGGGGGGCGGTGCATGGATGAGTACTTTTAGAAGTCAAAGTAAGTTCGACGGGGATGTCATACCCATCGTTATCAATGTATGTAATTTTCCTCCAGAAAATGCTGATGGTATTTCTCTTCTATCCTTCGAACAAGTCGAAACCTTATTTCATGAATTTGGTCATGGGCTACATGGCCTACTATCAAATGCTCAATATCCAAGCCTATCTGGAACTTCCGTAACCAGAGACTATGTGGAATTCCCGTCACAAATGATGGAAAATTGGGCAAGAGAACCAGAAGTTATTAAAACTTTTGCAAAACACTATCAAACAGGTGAGGTTATTTCTGATGAATTGCTAGATAAGATATCCGCTGCTGGTACATTCAATGAAGGTTTTGCAACAACTGAATATGTAGCTGCAGCTCATTTGGACATGGCTTACCATACAGATAAAAATACAATCACGGATATAGATAAATTTGAAGACCAGGCTCTAGAGGATCTTGGTTTAATAACCGAAATAGAAGCGCGATATAGAAGCACTTATTTTGGTCATATATTCGCTGGTGGATATTCATCGGGATATTACAGTTACTTATGGACAGAGGTACTCGAAGCTGACGCTTTTGATGTTGCTAATAGACTATTTGATAAAGAAACTGCTGATAAACTTAAAAAGTACGTCTATTCAGCTGGCAATACAGATGATCTGATGACTCAGTATGTGAGGTTTAGAGGTAAGGAACCTGAGATAGAACCTCTTCTTAAAAAAAGAGGATTGAATTAATCTTGAATGATCCTATCCACCTGCCCTTTAAGGATGGAAAAGGTGGGGTTCATATTGGTTTAAGGCCGATTGAAGAGAGTTCTTGGTTAGAAATAGATCATCTTTTTTCAGAGGAAATTGCCCTTAAAGAAAAATTATATCTAGAAAAGAAAGATCAAGTTTTAGTAACTTCTCCAAATTCGCAAGATATTCAAAAGGAGGTTTTAAATCTCGTATTAGGACATCTAAGGAATCATCATAATGATTCGTATGAACTAAAGACGGATACCATCGAATCAAAAAGAAATAACCATCTATATTATTTTGATGATTTTCAAGACCCTTTAGAATTGGCA
>CACLUH010000020.1:0-14733 GCA_902610065.1 uncultured SAR86 cluster bacterium | reverse complement strand
ACTAATTTCAATACTACCTCTACTCCATCTTCGCTCTTTAAGTCTACAGCGATTGATTTCTTCCCACGGTTTGCTGGCTCTTCTCTTGAACCTGTCCCTGCAGCCGAAGCTCTGTCAACTCTTATAATCTCTGCTCCAAGATCAGCCAGGATCATTCCACAGAATGGTCCAGGGCCTATTCCAGCCATTTCAATTATCTTGAATCCCTTTAGTGGTCCCATACTAGTCTCCTGTTAATTTTTCTTTTCCCAACGGTTTAAAATAAAGAATCAGTTGGGGTAACAACGTTAATGCCCCTAATAATGCCATAACCATTGCTAATGATACAAAGAACCCAAAGTAGACACTTGGATTGAAGTTAGAAGTTGAAAATACTAAAAACCCAAGAATTATTGTTAATGACGTATAAAACATTGCCCTACCAATGGTTCTATGGCTATCTTTCATTGCTTGAACATAGATTCCAGAAACTTTAAATTCTTTTTTAAATCTATGAATATAGTGGATCGTATTATCTACAGCCATACCAACACTGATAGCGGCAACAGTGATGGTCATAATATCCAGTGGTATTGAAAAAATACCCATAGTTCCCAATACAACTCCTGCTGCCAATAGATTAGGAATAATCCCAATAATGGATAAATACAAAGAGCGAAAAAGAATTAAAAACATAAAAAAAATAATACTAAAGACAATAACAATAGTTCCGATCTGCGAATCAAATAAGCTTTGTAACATATTGTTATAAAGCACTGCTAAGCCAGTCAGTCTAAATTGTTCTTCTTCCAAACTGTATTCTGTTTTTAAAGTTTCAGAAATTTCATACAAGAGTTCATTTCGATTCAGGCCCTCGGCAGACTCAATCACCCTGGCTGATATCCGTACTTGATTTTCATCCTTGCTTATATATGAACTCAATAAATTCTCTTTAATTTCTTCTGGAAGCATGTTTTTAACCAGAGCTAAATCTAGCTCCGACAAAGGTTCACCGTCTTTTAATTCGGTAGCTACTTTTATACCACTAGCAACAGAAAGAACTTTTCCTATTTCCGGTAAAGAGTCTAAGTAGTCATGAATCTGCTCAAGCTTTTCTAAAGAAATAGTATTCCACCAGTAGCCATTATTAGTTGATTCTTCATCTTCAAAACCAAAGTCATCATCAAAAGATTCGTCTTCTATATCAGTTATCCAATTTTTGGGTGCATTGATAACAACATCTAATGGTGCTGTACCACCAAGTTTGTTATCAAGTAAATCCATGCCTTTATAAATTTCTGTAGATGGCTTGAAATAGTCTATAAATCTGTTCTCCACTGTAAGTTGGTTAATGCCGTATATCGATATACAAAATAAAATAATTCCGATAAGACTGACGTAATTCCCTAATTTTTCAGTTAACTTAGAAAAAACTACAGTTACCCCTTTGCTAAAATCTTTCGATTCTTGGTCAAGACTAGAGGTAAAAAGTAGACTGAATATTGGAAAAAGAATAAAGGAAAAAATAAAAGCAAAAAATATTCCTGCTACCATCATCTTACCAAAGTCCATTACAGGTTTAATTTCACTCACTCCTAAAGAAGCAAAAGCTATGATTGTAGTTAGAGCAGTATAAAAACAAGGTTTTAACATTTGTTCTACAGTTAAAGCTACTAAATCCTTTTTTTCGAGCGACGGATTAATCTCGTGTAGCTCTTGATATCGAACAATTAAATGTATTGTTAATGAGATTGATATTATTAATAGAAGTGAGATGAAATTTGAAGAAACTACTGTAACCCTCCAATCCATCCAGCCCAGAAACCCAATAACGAAAAGAGCAATTAAAGCGCTTGAAACCAGGGGCATTGCAACCCAACGTAATTTTTTAAAAATGATACTCAAAGTTATTACAAACATAATCAGTACACCAATAGCGAAATATTGAAGATCGCTTTTTATAAAACTAATCATGTCAGAAGCAATCATTGCGGTGCCGCCAAGGTATATATCACCGTTATCTTTAAAACTTTTTATGGCATTTCTTGTCGACTCAATTAGCGCATCTCTATCTATAGATGCTTTAGAATTGAGTGTTTTTATTTCCTCATTTATATTTTTTAGCTGTAAATCATGAATAGAAGGCAAATATTGTTCAGAATTTATCAAGTCAAGAATTTGATAACGTTTATTAGTAGCTTCTTCGTAAGAATCATTGCTTTCTAGCAATAATTGCATTGCGGTATAAGTTGCATCTTTGTCCGTGAGTAATTCTGTGTATAAGGGGCTATTTTTAAATTCTAGCCTTGCTAAATCTTTATCAGTGCCTTCATCTTCAATAGTGCGAAGATTATCAGCTAGTTCGCTCATACTCATTTTAGGACTGAAAAGTAAAGGTGCATCTAAATAACTAAGAACTGAATCTACTCCTTCGATTTGTTCAAAAACATCTACCATTTCTCTCACTTGAGAAATAGTCTCATTAGAAAATAGGTCTTCTGTTGGCTTAAAGATTACAATTAAAAAGTCAGATGAAGCATAATCAGAATTTACTTCTCTATAATATTTGAGATCATCATCACTCTCTAATACTAGAGAATCGGATGAGGCATCTAGCTTAAAGTTATTAAGATTTAATATAGAGAAAGATAAAGCGACAAGAAAAGAAATAAAAAGTATCTTTGGGTGAGATGTAATGAATTTAGAAAAGACCTTAGACATATTTATATTTTATCTTGTTTTGCGTTAGCGCCCATATGTACGTGCCCTCTTTCTTCGGCTAAATCAATCTGCAATTGTCTTTGAGAGAATCTTTCCTTATCTTTTTTAGAAGAAACGTTGTAACACTTATGACAAGATACGCCCTTTTCATAATATTTTGATTCAAGATCAGTTTTTGATAGCGGTCTTCTGCAACCAAAACATTGAAGAAAATTTCCTGGTTTTAAATCCTTATCTACGGTTACTCTTTCATCAAAAACAAAACATTCGCCTTCCCATAAGTTTTCATCTTTAGCATCTTTTAGATATCTTAAAATGCCACCATCTAGTTGATAAACATCTTTAAAGCCCTCGTTCATCATGAAAGAAGAGGCTATTTCGCATCTAATTCCTCCCGTGCAAAACATAGCTATCTTTTTATTTTTAACATTAGATAACTCTTTATCAACGAAATTAGGAAATTCAGTTAGATTATCCATTTTAGGAATAATAGAGTTATTAAAGGTACCTATTTCCGTTTCGTAATTATTCCTGACATCAAGAATAATTGTATTGGGATCTGTAATTAATTTATTCCAATCCAGATGATTTAAATGTTTGCCTCTTGCAGTGACTGGATCAAAATCACCCTTTAATGGTAGCAATCTATTTCTACACTTAATTTTTAATCTCTTGAAAGGTAATGACTCAGAAGAAGACCAAGTTTCTTCTTTTATAATTAATTTAAATTTCTTTTCCAATAAGGCAACTAACTCAATTAAAGCTTTTTTCTTTCCAGATAAAGTAGTGTTAATGCCCTGCGGGGTCGAAAAAAAAGTTCCAACTATGCTGTTTTTATTACAGTGTCGCTCAACAGTCCTGCCAACTTTCTTATGGTCACCTATTTTTTCGATGGAATAGAAGGTAACGACATGATTATCTGCCATTTTAATTTTTTAGTTATCGTTTTTACTTCCGCCCAAACAATCTGGAGAAGGTTCTGCTTTTTTATTCTTTTCTATCCATTCATTTTCGGTGAATGTATGAATAGATAATGCATGTATCGGTCCATCAATTTCTTCTTGTATCTCCGCATAAATAAGCTGATGTCTCTTAACTAAATTGAGTCCTTCAAAAAGATTGGAGATAGCTACTATCCTTACATGAGATTCTCTTCCTGGTTCTACGTTATGAAGATAACTTTCGTCTATAACCTCTAGATGACTAGGGTCTAACGCTTTTTTTAATTTATCTTCTATAGATGTAATTGCACTCATTGTTCAATTTTAATTGCTTTCAAGCTCTAAGAGAAATCTTTTAATATCCAATCCGCCAGTGAAGCCCCCTAAACCTGATTTTGATACTACCCTGTGACAAGGTACAACTAATGGAAGTGGATTCTTTCCACAACTTGAACCAACAGCTCGATAAGCTTTAGGATTACCAACTTTTTTTGCAAGATAGGAATATGTAACACACTCCCCATAAGGTATTTTGATCATTTCTTTAAAGACTTCTGACCTAAAACCAGTAAAAGGTAATCTGTATTGAATACTAAAATTTTTTCTACCTTCAAAAAAGTACTCATTAAGCTGGTTAATTATTATTTTGAAGGTATTTTCGTCATTTCTTGCATTTGCATCACAAAAAACCTGATTCGAAAAAGATACGCCTATTAAGTCTGAATCATCCTTTAGTAATCTTATATCCCCAACTGGTGAGTTATATAAGTGAGTAAAAAGCATTAACTATTTTTCCAAACCTTAGTCTCTGGGTTTGCAGCGTTCTCTTCGTGATCATCTCGGGTAAGGGTATAGCCTGAAACTAGAGATAAGGCGCTTCCAAAGGCAATAATACAAATAGGTATGTACCACAAAGCTAGATTAGCTAATATTTGATCTGGAACGACATTATCAAGCATCTTTCTTGCCTCGGGGTCAGGAAAAGAAATCAGAGTTAAAATTATTCCAGCAAAGGTTAATCCAAAACCACTTACTGCTTTATCCGCAAAGCTTCTAGCCGAGAAAAGTATCCCTTCCTCTCTTCTTCCTGTTTTGAGCTGAATGTCTTCAACTAAGTCCATTAGCATCGAGGCGAGTGTTGCAAATACTATGATTCCTGAAGCAACATTAATAACTATGTGTACACATAAAACTGGAAGAAGATAAGGACTTCCATTTTCTGGGAACAAGGAAGTTCCATAAACAAGATCTATATACCTGAGGGCGAAAGGTAAAGCAGCGAATATTATTTGAAATGCCCAAATGGACATAACAGTATTCTTTTTACCAAACCTGTCTGAAAGAATTGGAGCAATGAAAATGGCTATTATTGGAGCAAGATATAGACACAATCCCCTCGTTAACATCTCATTTGTATTTAAGCCCCAGAAAAAGGAATCAAAATATATGGCAAATGCTGCCTCAATTCCACCAGCCAAAGCAGCGAGAAGACCTGAAAAAAACAGAAACATATAAGACCTGTTAGCCAGCAAGGTTTCTTTTAGCTCTCTTAAAACCTCTCCTAGAGGTGCTGCTTTAGTTTCTGGCGGGGCTAACAATCTGGGTATATGTTTATGGGTGCCGAGACTGGTAACTAGAATTCCAACAAAAATAAGTATGGCTGCTACAAGTCCATAATCTGCCCAAGCATCTGGATTAAATCTACCATCAGAATAAGTATCAGTTACATTATTTGGTCCAAACCAAAACCAAACTAAATTATAAGTAGTTAGGCCTCCAAACCAACCGAAGAAATATCTAAAAGACATTAATGAAGTCCTTTCTACATAATTACTAGTAAGCTCAGGTCCGAGAGAAATTGAAGGGACCTCGTAGAAGGTAATAAAAACTCTAATAATGATTGCACAAACCAAAAAGTAAAAAAATAATTGCCAATCTGAGTAGTATTCTGGTGGTGTCCAAAGAAAATAATAAGTTATTGCAACTGGTATAGCGGCAGCATACATATATGGATGTCTCCTACCCCACTTAGATCTGGTTCGGTCTGAATAATAACCAACCAAAGGATCTGTTATAGCGTCAATTACTAATATTATATTTAACGCGAGTCCTGTCATCCATCCTGGTAAACCGAACACAGAGTTGTACACGAATAGAACAAAAAAACTAAAACCGTTATTCTTAATACCAAAAGAGATAGATCCAAATCCGTAAAAGAACTTGGTTTTGAAATCTAACTTAGTCTCTTGTGCCTGTTCTTCCATGATTAATAAATATTAGTCTAAATCCCCTTAAAATTAATATAGATAGGTGAGGACCAAGCTCGTTCTTCTGAAAGAGTTAAGCAATCATCTTCCTTATCAGTTCTTGAATCACCATAACAGATATTTACTTTAATACACTCTCCTTTCTCATCGAAAGTACATCTTAGATTGCCGCCATTCACAACAGGCGAAGGCTCTTGGATAGCTCTCACATAATAAATTGTGTCTCTTGAGGTGTCTTTGAACTCCTCATCTATAAACTCAATCTCACAACCTTGTTGACTTGGATTACATTCAAAAGTCTTCCATGCATCATATATAAGGTTTTCAATAGGCTCGGTTTGACTTATTTGTGGTGTAATCTTAACTACTTCAATTCTCGAGATATTTTTTCTTCTATCAGAAGGGTTATAGCATTCGTTCTTACAAATTCTTTCGATTTCTTCTTGGGTAATATCTGTAGATGAATAATCTGGACAACCTGGTTTCTGCTCAAATGCACCTACTGCTTTGACTCTGAATCGAGGATTATCTGACTGATTGACTGTACTTCCCATAGGACTCGATGAATCTTGGCGCACTAAATCAAACCAAAGAAGAATTCTATCACCTGTAGTTCCATAAGTTTCCTTACTAGTTAGGCTTTGCCAAATAGACTCACGATCTCTTCCAGAACTATGAACAGCTGCTAATCCACCTGTTGTAAAAAAAGAAGCTTCTCGTTCTGCCTCAAAAGCTCCAAATCCGGCTCTTAGGCCAAGTAAAGGCTGATCTCTTAAATCATTTGATCTATCTTTGATTTCTTCGACTGGATAAAGAGTCTCACCTACATAATCATGGCTTGGACCATTAGCTTCAGTCGTGACAAATCTATCAATTTCTTTGTATCCTGTACCTGGTCTGGCTCTATGATTATCACTCGATGCAATAAATCCAAAATTAAATCTCATTGGATTTTCTTGATCAAAGTTAGAGATTGCAAGTCCGTACTGTGCTGATCCAGCAGGTCTATAATTAAAAGAAGGCAGATAACAATCTCTGCATTGTCCTGAATCCAACCAATCTTCTATTGTTACACCAGGAACAGTTAGATGTCCTGCAACACCCATTACAGCATAATTGTCCCTTGCCTCTGCTGCTCTAGAAGAGCACTCACTATCCGAGAATCCATTATCCAGACATCTCTCTTCAATAATTTCTCCAGCCCTCCAACAACTTGGTAAATATTCTTTAGTAGGTTTAGGACAAATCAAATCACCATTTTGATCCTCAGTTAAAGATCTCCATGACCTATATTCTTCAGAATTTCCATGACCAGACATAACTTCAAATAGAATCTGCAAATTGTCATCATTGAAATCTGCTTCTAACTGTTTATCCAACTTAGAGTTAGGTGGGGTATAAAAACCCCAAGTATTCCCATGTGGTATAACAATTGTAGGAAAGTCTAAATCTCTAAGCTTTTCAAATAAGTCTTTTGGTGTATCCGCATATTCATAACAATCATCACCTAATTGACTTGAAGGAATGCCTTCTTCACAAATCTGTGCTTCAGCTAGTTCGTCAGCAAAAGCTATAAAATCAAAATATCGATGTCTATTTTCAAAATCAAGTAATGCAGCAGGTCTTAATTGTCTGGATTGCCCAGGTATACCAGCTCTCATTCCATTAGTAGCTAATCCACCTGCTCCAATAGCACGTTCTGGAACTTTTCCCTCTTCAATGTCTAGAAACATCACATTTTTATGACCGTAGTGAGTTTCTGCTGTATTTCCAACTTGGGTCCACTCGTAACCAAGAAAAGTTACTAAATCTGGATCATTAGCATCTGTAGGACTATTGCAGTTTCTAACAGCTTCTTTTATAGACTTCCACTTTCTTGGAGTTAAGGCCTCTGCATGATCTGTAGAAACCCAAAAGTCCAAATTTGCACAGAACCTTGCGAAGTCACACGCATCAGCTATTGGATGAGGGCCTTCTCCATTGAGTATTGGCAAGCTCCAAAGAAATGCATCTGTTGAATAAGTTGTATGAACATGAGTATCCCCGAATAAAATTTGCTTTTCTCTGCCAAATGGTTTTTGGGAAATGAGTTTTTGATCTACAAGAGATTTAGGTAGTTCGGAGTTTATAGAATAACCGGGTTCTTCTAATTCACCATACAAATCTAGATATATGCCCGCTGTATAAATACCAAAAACAATAAAAACTGTTCCAAACAGAAAATAGATGTAGCGCATAGATTAATTTTTATCTTTTTTGTTTGCTGTGTCGATGAATTCTTGCATAAAATCTCTTTCTTTTTTTTGACTAAAAAGTCTATTCATTGAGAAGTTGCTAGACTCAAATGATTTAGAATTTCCAGTCTGGAATAATCTTATATTAGAGTGTTTGAAGAAATAAATTAATAGGCATCCCGCAATAAAACCACCAATGTGAGCAAAATACGCAACTCCACCCTCAGAGCCAACTGATGCGCTGAAAAATTGACTGAATATCCAGATACTTAGAACGATAAAAGCGGGAACCTTTATTACTGTTATAAAGATAAATAGCCAAAACAAAACATTTACATTGGCCCTTGGGTGAAGTACTAAATAGGCTCCTAGGATTCCAGCTATTGCACCACTGGCACCTATCATTGGAATACTAGACTCAGGATTAATTAATGCTTGAAGTAAAGCGGCGGCTATTCCGCAAACCAAATAAAAGATAAGAAACTTCTTGTGGCCCATGCTATCTTCAATGTTGTCGCCAAATATCCAAAGAAAGACCATATTGCCTATCAAATGCATCCACCCTCCATGCATAAACATTGAGGTAAAAATTGTTAAATATGGGCTTATTAAACTTTCTTGACTACCTAACACAGCAGCAGGAACGACTCCAAAATTATAAATGGCTTCCTGATTTAAATTAATAGGAAGTGTGCTTTGCCATAAGAAAATAAAGCAACAGATACCGATAATAAAATAACAAACTAAAGGTTTAGAGCCGCTTTCATTGTCATCGGAAATCGGAAAGAAGAACATTAGTTCTTCTCTATATAGCCAAGGTCATTTACATTATCTAGATGACCTTTTCGATCAATATCATACTTAAGAATCAGAAGAGTTGAGATAATTGGTAAGAAAAAGCCTATTGCTATGTGAATTGTTGCAAATCTATCTATAAGTGGCCCACTTTTCATTTCTTCTGTAACGCCAGGATCATCAAAGCCCGCCCAAGCAAGAATTAAACCTGCGATTAGGACACCTCCAGCACCAATAAGTTTTTGTATCATTGAACTAACTGTACCTAATAATCCCTCTTCTCTCCTCCCAGTATTTCTTTCTACATCCTCAACAATTTCCATAGCCATAGAAGTAATAAAGATAAATCCTAAGGAGCCAATAGATACTAGTGCACAGCTATGAATCAGAAGGATCCACCATATTAAATCTGAACCATTAGTAGGAAAAAGCTGCATACCTAAGATTGGTTCAAGCAATCTAAGCACCATAGGTAAAGGTCCTACCACTATGGATGTTAGAAAGATTCCAACAGCTATCTTTTTCTTACTTCTGCCTACTGCAATCCTAGGTGCAAACAGTGCTATAAATACAACACTAGCTGCGTTCCAAGCAGCAAATGTAGATATTTGATATGGTTTCCATTCCCAAAAATAAGTATTGTAGTAAGTGCCTGCTCCTGTATCAGTTCCTACCACAAGAGAATAAATGCATCCTGAAGCAAACAAAACTATCCATGATCTATTAGAAAGAGTTTCCTTTGCCTCCCGAAAAAAGGTTTTAATTTGAAAAGACCTTTCAGGTGGGACATGTAAGTAAGGTATGCGACTATGTGTCCCAACTGTTGTAATTACTGTACTAACGAAAATACCTAGACCTCCCCAAAAAGCTAATAGCTGATACCCAGCACCATTTGAGAAACTATCAACTAAGAAATATTCCATATGTATAAAGGAGATACCAGCACCACCTATCCATCCAAGGGCCATACCAATACCAGCTATTATATTTCTCTGATCATAATCTTTAGTTAATTCTGGACCTAAAGCACCTCTAGGAACTTCGTAAAAAGTCATTGCAAGTCTCATAAGTATCATCAAGACTAAAAGTCTTGTAAAAAGTGCTGAATCCGAAATATCACCAGGATCTTGCAAAATTAAATAATAGCAAAGGGCGAAAGGAATTATGGCTCCGTACATAAAGGGATGTCTTCTTCCCCATCTAGTCTTAAGACGGTCAGACCATACTCCCACAAAAGGATCTGAGAATGCATCTATAACCAATGCAATACCTATTGCTGCAGTTACTAGTACTGCATCTAAACCCAAAACATCTTGATAGTAAAAAAGTAACCAAGTCCCTAGCAAATTATTTTTGATTCCGACCCCTATCGAACCAAAACCATACGTCCACATGGTTCTGTTAGAAGCAGATTGTGCTTTTAGATTATTCTCCTCCATAGATAGTCATTCTCCCTGATAACTATATCCATTTATACATTAAATAAGACTAAATAAATACCTTAAAATTTTTTTTCGAAGTAGAATAAATTAGGGAGAAAATTATGGCTAGATTAAAAGATAAGGTTGCAATAATAACTGGAGCTGGAAGAGGTATTGGAAGAGAAATATGCCTTTATTTAGCTTCTGAAGGAGCAAAAATTGTAGTAAATGATTTGGGTGGAGGTAGAGATGGAAGCGGTGAAGGCAAAGTAGCTGATGAGGTTGTTGAAGAAATAAAAGACCTCGGCTCTGATGCTGCAGCCAATTATGATTCCGTAGGAACAGTTGAAGGTGGTCAGAATATATTTAATACCGCCATAGAATCGTTTGGTCGTGCCGATATTCTTGTCAATAATGCTGGTGTATTAAGAGACAAGACACTTTACAACATGGAAGAGTCTGATTGGGATGTGATAATGGAAGTTCATCTAAAAGGGCACTATAACTGCACTAGACCCTTGGTAAGATACATGAGAGATAATAATGTTTTAGGTTGTAGGATTATTAATATGTCCTCAGTTTCGGGACTATTTGGAAATTTTGGACAAGTAAATTATGGTGCTGCAAAAGAAGGTATAGCTGGCTTTACAAGATCTCTTGCATTGGAAGTGGCAAAGTATAAATGTACTGTAAATACAATTTCTCCGGGAGCCGCAACAAGACTAACAATTGATCTAATAGAAGCTGCAGGAAGAAAATATGATGAAAATGACTGGACACAAGGACCAGGTCAGATAGCTCCAGTAGTCGCATGGCTTTGTACTGAAGAAGCTAGCCAAATAACCTCACAAATCATTCATTCACAAGGCGGAATATTAGGAATTATGCAACAACCGGCAATTATTCAATCTTTTACTACAGATAACTTATGGACTCTTGATCAGTTAGACCAGTTAATTCCTGAGCTAGTAGAATCTAAAAAGTTCCACGACCAAGAGGTAGAAGAAAAAGGGGCTCCAAAGAAAGTTTAATTAGCCTAGCCAGACAGAAGCTGAACCTCTGATATCTTTAGCCGAAGCTCCTACTTCGAAAATATACTCTGCAGGCTCTACTTGCCATGCATGAAGATCAACATTCCAGAATGATAATTCTCTTTCTGATAATTCAAATTTTATTTTTTGAGTCTCACCTGGTTCTAAAGAAATTTTTGTGAATTTCTTGAGCTCTTTTCTTGGTCGATCAATTTTTGAATCCGATACTTTTACATAGCCTTGAACTATTTCCTTACCAGCAAAATCACCTATATTGCATATTTCAAATTCAAAAGCTGCTACGGAAGCATTACCTTTAGGTGGTATTGCTCTTAAATTTGAATACTCGAAAGAAGTATAAGAAAGCCCATGTCCGAATGGAAATAATGGGTCAATTTCTTCTTTGTCGTACCATCTATATCCAATGTATAAACCCTCTGCATAATCCATCTGAAGATCTTTACCTGGGTATGTTGCATAAGCAGGCGTGTCTTTAATAGATTTTGGGAAAGAAGTAGGTAATTTTCCTGAAGGGTTTGTTTTTCCAAAGATAATATCAGATAAAGAGTTTCCAAATTCCTGACCTGGAAACCAACACTGTAAAATTGAACCAGCCTCGTCAACCCACGGCATCAAACAGGGAGATCCAGTATTTAAGACAACTACCGTATTTTTATTTAGTTTGCATACTTCCTCGATTAGCTTATCTTGATTAGAGGGTAGATCTAGGTTGGATCTATCATTACCTTCAGTTTCCCAATCAGAATTCGTGCCAACTATTAAAATAACTGCATCGGCCTCTTTGGCTATAGACTTAGCCTCTTCCATTAAATCGAATTGGTCTGGTGCCTGCATTCCGATTTGGACAGCAGGGAATCGCCCTTCCCACTTATATTCAACTTCCAGAAGATAAGTTTGTCCTTCTTCAAAAATTATTTTTTTTCTTTTTGGAGCAGAGCCCATACCAAAAAATGCATCACCTGGATCTTGAGAAGTCCAATTATCAATTTGGGTCTCTCCATTTATAGAAAGTCTTGAGGGTCCTATACTAAATATTTCAAAATCATACTCTCCAGAGAATTCTGGTTGCAACTCACCTGTAAATCTTACGCTTAATGAAGGTCGCTTAGATTGCGATACTATATCTAGACCAAAACCCCCCATAGCCCAAAACTTATTTCCTTTTAGTATTTTAGTTTCAATAGGTTTTCCATCGAACTCTTGGCCATCATAAAAGTCGACCTGGAAACCATCATTTTCTTTAAAAAGATTACTCGGTATAGCGGGTAGAAATTTATGTGTGTGACAACCCTTTGCATAATCAACTTTCTTATCATCACCCAAAGCAGATTCGATCCCCTCTAATGGATGTACTACATAATGCGGGTTGAGTGATGCGCTGCCTCCTCCCATATATTGTCCCTTAAGAGCATTTGGACCTATAACTGCAAGTTTTTTAATCTCTTCTGTTTTTAAAGGAAGAACTCCATCATTCTTGAGTAAGACCATACCTTCAGATCCAGATTGTCTAATCAAAATCCTATCTTCTTCTAAATTATTACTCTCTTCTGGTTTTTCATCTGGTTTGTCTAGTCTTCCAGTAAATTCAGCAACTCTGAGGATCCTCCTTACTTTGTCATCAACTACTTCCTCATCTACTTTTCCTTTGTTCACCGCTTTTACTAAGTTTTCACCCCAACTTCTTGCAGGACCTGGCATTTCACAATCAAGTCCTCCATTGGCATTGCCAATGGTATCTTGTGCTGCACCCCAATCACTGACTACATATCCAGGAAAATTCCATTCATCTTTAAGTACTTTATTTAGCATCTCATCATGAGAAGAGCAAAATATATTATTTAATTGATTGTATGCAGACATGACTGATAAAGACCCAGCCTTTACGCCCATTTCAAAGGGTAAAAGATATAGTTCCCTCAAAGTTCGTTCATCAATATTTGAACTAACGAAGTGTCTCTGATATTCAGTATCATTGCCGATGAAATGTTTCAGGCATGCTGAGACTCCAACTGATTGGACGCCTTGTACATAACTGCTTGCTAACTCACCCGTTAAAATAGGATCTTCGGAGTAACATTCGAAATGCCTGCCACCTAAAGGGTGTCTATGTAAGTTAATAGTTGGGCCTAGTAAAACATCAGCGTCTTTGCTTTTTGCTTCTATTCCAATAGCTCTTGCAATATTTTCTATATTCTCTGTATCCCAAGAAGAAGAAAGACAAGAGGCACTTGGAAAGCAAGCCGAAGTAGCTCCAGAAATGGAATCTCCTCTGGCGCCAATGGGGCCATCAGTCATCTTGACTCGCGGAATATTAAGTCTAGGTACCGCAGTTGTGTGCCAAGCTGATGATCCTGACAAGATAGAAACTTTTTCTTCTAGGGTCAACTCCCCTATTAAGGATTCTATTCTGTCCATAGAGTTAGCTGGGATTAAGCGTAATCTCTTGCTTTGTAGATAGAGTTTCTTGGTTTGGCAAATACATTTCTTACCATCGGTTCAAATTCTTCGATGGACATACATTCATAATCTGGATCAAATGAATTTTGATCATATTTAGCACAAAATTCAGCGCAAGCATGCCAGTAAGGACTATCCTTATATTCGTCTCTCATATTTTTGTCTAAACCTAGAAAATCAAAGAAGTAGTAACCTTGAAAAATGCCATGGTGTTTTACGATCCAGTAATTTTCTTCCGAGACAAATGGTTGCAACATTGTTGCAGCAAGGTCAGCATGATTTGCAGAAGCCAAAGTATCTCCAATATCGTGAAGAAGAGCGCAAACGACATACTCCTCATCTCTTCCATCTTTATAAGCTCTTGTTGCAGTTTGTAAACAATGAGTGAAACGATCAACAGCAAAGCCTCCAGTATCACCTTTCAAAATAGATAAATGTTCTAAAATCCTATCAGGTAAACTCTTTGCATATTCAGAAGTTTCTCTACCAATGATTGCATAATCTTCAGCAGTACCGTTTAGCATTTCAGTAAAAGTCGCTTGTTTTGACATAAACCCTCCCGTTTATGGACTTAATTTTGCCAGAATATGTGAATTTTTTCCACATTTAGACCATCCAGTTACTAATATTTTTTCCTTCAGGATCAATTAAAACGCCAGGATTCATTACACCTTTAGGATCTAGAGATGACTTTGCTGCTACTAAAACTTTATTGAAAAGATCAGGTCTTTGATCATCATAACCTTTAGGACGATGATCTCTTCCTACAGCATGATGATGAGTTACTGTACCTTGGTTAGCAATACAAATTTCATTAGTAGCTAGCTTTATTTCTTTCCAAATTTCGATCATAGATTGGGGAGTAG
>CACLUH010000019.1:0-18388 GCA_902610065.1 uncultured SAR86 cluster bacterium | reverse complement strand
ATCCCAGAACATATTGATTACAAGAAAGTGGTTGGTCTATCCACTGAAGTAAAACAAAAATTATCGGAAGCAAGACCGGTGAGTTTGGCCCGAGCTTCAAGACTACCAGGCGTTACACCCGCAGCAATCTCTTTACTAATGATCTACCTAAAAAAGGAAAGACAGGCCGTTGGGTAAAGACCAAACAAACCTGCTGGCAGAATATAAAGCCTATCTGGTTAACTGGAACAAAACCCACAACCTAATATCCAAAAAGCAAGCCCAAAAAATCGACGATCACATAGCAGATTCTTTGATCATTTCCCCTTTCTTAAATAAAAACATAATTGATCTTGGAAGCGGAGGTGGGCTTCCTGGCATACCACTTGCCATTATCAACCCCGATAAAGAATTTTATTTGATAGAAAGCAACACCAAGAAATCATCATTTTTATTACACACCACTTCTCGCTTGAGCTTAGAAAACACAAGCGTCATAAACAAAAGGATTGAAAAAGTAGAAACAAAAACCTTTCCCGAATCATTCGACATAGTCTGCAGGGCAGTTGGATCTACAGAATTTATCATTAGCTTAACAGCGCCCTTACTCCAAAAAACAGGAGTAGAGCTCAAGCTCATGAAGACTCTAGAACAGTTTGATCAAGAAAGAATACCGCCCGGTTACCTTTTAAAAAAAATTGATAAATTTCCTTCAAAAGCGAAAGACAAGACGCGTATCTTGGTTACAATAGAAGCAGAACAAAATAATGGTTAATACATTAGTTATAGCAAATCAGAAAGGCGGTGTTGGAAAAACAACTACTGCTGTAAATCTGGCAGCTTCTCTGAGCGCAATGAAAAGAGCCGTCCTGTTGGTAGACCTTGATCCACAGGCAAATGCTACCACCGGATCCGGTATAAAAAAGTGTGACCAAACCAAAGGGTCAGCGGCAGCTTTAATGGGAACGCAAGGGGAGGTGGTTTTTGGAACAGAGCTGGGTTATGACATTATGCCATCTGGTCCGGAGCTGATAGCCGCAGAATCTTTTTTAAGAGGAGGCGGGGACCAGGAAAGAGCCCTTTTAAATTATTTAACCGATATTAATGAAAAGTACGACTATATAATAATCGACTGTCCACCTTCCTTGAACTTGTTAACCCTCAACGGATTAAGGGCTGCCAAAGATTTACTGGTTCCGATGCAGTGTGAATATTTTGCCCTTGAGGGTCTAGCAGGGCTTTTAGAGACCGTAGGACAATTGAATGATAGCACCGGTCATAATCTACAACTGAAAGCAGTTGTTAGGACCATGTTCGACCCTCGTAACAAACTCGGCCAACAAGTAACAGGAGAGTTGCAGAAACATTTTTCTAGTGAACTGTACTCAACAGTCATTCCTAGAAATATAAAATTAGCAGAAGCTCCTAGTTTTGGTAAGTCTGTTCTGTCTTATGAGCCCAATGCTAAAGGCTCCTTGGCTTATCTTGCACTGGCCGGTGAATTGATTGGCAAGATGGAAGACCAGTATAGCGATAACGTCCATGAACAAAGACAAATCTAGCCTAGGCACCGGACTTGACTCTCTTTTGGGAGACAGACCCAAGCCCGAAGGAGTTTCGGTTACCCAGATTCCCTTAGATGACCTGGCTCCGGGTCAGTATCAACCCAGAACAAAAATGCACAAGTCTACTCTTGAGGAGCTGTCGCAAAGCATAAAAGAACAAGGAATTCTTCAGCCTTTGGTTGTAAGAAGGCTGGCTTCAGGAAGGTTTGAGATAGTGGTTGGTGAAAGAAGGTGGAGGGCGGCGCAACTCGCAGGTATTAGCACCGTTCCGGCTATTATCAGAGACCTAAATAACGACGAAACGGCTAAAATAGCTTTAATAGAAAACCTTCAAAGAGAGGACCTCAACGCCCTAGATCAAGCAAAGGGTCTGTTCAGGCTTCAAAGAGAGTTTAATCTTACACAAGAAGAGCTTGGTGCGGCAGTAGGAAAATCTAGATCAACCGTTACCAATCTCTTGAGGCTTTTGTCGCTCAGTTCCGAGGTTCAATCCTTACTGGAAGAAGGGAAAATCGAAATGGGTCACGCGAGATCCCTTTTGACCTTAAGTGAAGAAGTCCAGCTTCAGTGTGCACAGAGAGTTATTTCAGAATCGCTTTCAGTAAGAGAGTGTGAAACCATGGTGAGTGGCTTGTCGGGAGTTGAAAAGAAGGATACCAAGCCGCAAACCCAAAGAGACCCAAACACAGTTTCCCTTGAAAAAGAACTATCAGAAATTCTCGGTTCACCTGTTGAAATAAAACACAACAAAAAAGGTATGGGCAAGCTAATAGTAAACTACAAGAACCTTGATGCTCTAGAGGGTGTATTAAATAAACTAAAATCTTAAAAAAGTAACAAATTCTTCTTTCACTAAAGTCCTTCCGTTACTATAATTGCCGCGCCCAATAAAATCCTGATGGCCAGTAAAGAACTAAACTCAACATATTATATAGAACACCACCTTACCAACTTAACGTATGGTAAGTGCCCTGATGGCACTTGGAGCTTTGCTGAAGTTCACGGAAAGAGCCAAGTTGCCGGGACAGAAGCTAGCTGTAACATCAGTGAAATGGGTTTTTGGGCATTTCAAGTGGACACTCTTTTCATGTCGGTTCTTTTGGGCATGGGAATGATATTTTTTATGCGAAGGGTAGCAAAAAACGCCAGCTCTTCTAAGCCCAGCAGAGTACAAAACGCAGTAGAATATTTAGTAACCTTAGTAAGGGATCAGGTGCAGGACAATTTTACTGCCGACAAAAATCCTTTAATGGGGCCCTTGGCCCTAACGATATTTGTGTGGGTATTTCTAATGAATTTAATGGACCTAATTCCGATTGATCTTGTACCCTGGATTGTAAATGGATTTGCTGCACCAAATGCAGAAGGCGGAGCAATACATTATTTCAAAGTACTACCGGTGGCTGATATCAATGCTCCAATGGGAATGGCTCTGGGAGTTTTGATACTTATCCACTACTACAGCATCAAGAACAAAGGCCTCGGAGGCTTTTTAGCAGAATTAACATTCCAACCTTACGGAAAATGGATGGCTCCTATCAATGTCATATTTGAGATCCCCGGTTTTTATGCAAAGCAATTAGCCCTTGGACTAAGGCTATACGGAAACCTTTTTGCTGGTGAGATGATATTTATACTCATAGCGTTATTTTTTGGAGGCTTCTTTAGCTCAGTGACAGGAGTCTTGGCAGGAGTGGCTGGCCTGGCCTTAAATTTTATTTGGGCAGTTTTTCACATCCTTGTCGTCATATTACAAGCATTTTTGTTTATGGTTTTAACGCTCGTTTACCTTCAACAGGCACACGAGCATCATTAATTTTTATCTAAGGAGAATAAAATGGAAGAAGCAGAAGCTATAAGAAGGGTCGCAGGAGCCCTGCTAACAGGAGGAGGCGCTATAGGCGTTGGAATTGGTGTTGGTCTAATTACTGCAAAATACCTTGAAGGAATTGCCAGACAGCCTGAACTTCAACCGTACCTATTTACTCAATTATTAATTGGTATGGGATTAGTGGATGCGATACCCATCGTTTCATTGGCTATCGGTCTTTTATTCCTATTTACATAAACAATTAAGTTCGGAGTTTTTGAATGAATTTTAACGCCACATTATTCGGCCAGCTTTTGGCCTTTGTGTTTTTTGTGTGGTTTACCATGCAGTATGTATGGCCATATATCCTTGAGGCTCTTGAAGAGAGAGAAAAAGAAATTTCTGATGGGTTAGAGGCGGCAAGCAGAGGTAAGCGAGAGCTAGATGAGGCCCACTTACAAAAAGCAGAGATTTTAGAGGAAGCAAAAAAAGAAGCTGCCGACCTAGTAAATCAGGCCAATGCTAGAGCAAATCAACTTGTTGAGGATGCTAAATCAACTGCGCATGAGGAAGCTGAAAGAATAAAGGTTTCCGCTCAAAGTGATCTCGATCAGGCGGCTAAGAGAACCAAAGAAGAACTCAGATCGGAAGTTGCGGCTTTAGCTGTAGCCGGAGCAGAGAAAATACTTGGTTCAGAGATAGACAAAGACAAGAACTCACAGATTATTGATCAAATAGCTCAGGAGTTATAATTTTGAACTTTGAAACCATAGCAAGACCCTACGCACAAGCAATATACGATCACTCAGAGGGGTGGGAAGTTGATCTTGAGCAATTAGAGCTTGCACTGAAGACTCCTGAAGTACAGATGCTTATCGATTCTCCTAAGCTGGCCTATAAAGAAAAAACAGAAGTATTTTTGTCTTTGTTTGAAGGTCAAATCAAGAGTAAAACAAGCAATTTAGTTAAGGTTTTGGGGGAATCAAAAAGAATATCCTTGATTCCTCATATAAGCAAAGAATACAGAAAGCTACTTTCTGGTACGAAAAGTTCAAGCGAAGTTGTAATAACTTCCGCTTTTGAACTATCAGCAGAACAGTTAGAAAAGGTTACTGATTCGCTCAAGGG
The DNA here is from genome assembly GCA_902610065.1 of uncultured SAR86 cluster bacterium. Taxonomy (GTDB): domain Bacteria; phylum Pseudomonadota; class Gammaproteobacteria; order Magnimaribacterales; family Magnimaribacteraceae; genus Magnimaribacter. Next base: position 13,906 of record CACLUH010000019.1, on the reverse strand, counting down.
TCGATATGGAGACTCTTTAACGGTAGAACAGGTTATCGACAACAGTCTAATAGGTGGTTTTTCGATCAAATGCGGTGATGAGGTTACCGATTACAGCATTAAAGGAAAACTTGAAAAATTAAGAAATCAAATCAAATAATACAATGGAAGAATTAAACCCATCAGAAATTAGTCAAGTCATCAAACAGAAGATTGATGCACTTGATACTGCCTCCACTCCGAGCAATGAAGGCACAATCGTTTTCTTGGCTGACGGTATTGCAAGAATACATGGCCTAGGTGAAGTTATGAATGGAGAGCTCATAGAATTTGAGCACGGAGTTATGGGAATGGCCCTTAACCTTGAAGTTGATTCTGTAGGCGCTGTTATTTTGGGAGACTACAAACTTCTCGCAGAAGGCGGGTCAGCTAAATGTACCGGTAGAATTTTAGAGGTACCAGTAGGCGAAGCCCTTATGGGAAGGGTTGTAGACTCTTTAGGAGAACCAATAGATGGTAAGGGCGAAGTCCAAACAGACATGACTGCCCCCGTCGAAAAGGTTGCTCCGGGTGTGATCTCTAGAAAATCAGTTGACCAGCCTGTTCAGCTTGGAATAAAGGCTGTTGATAGCATGGTCCCCATTGGTAGAGGTCAGCGTGAGTTGATTATTGGTGATAGACAAACTGGTAAGACGGCAATTGCTATCGATGCAATCATTAATCAAAAAGATACTGGCGTAAAATGTATCTATGTAGCTATTGGCCAAAAACAATCCTCAATTGCACAAGTTGTCAGAACACTTGAGCAGTACGGAGCAATGGAAAACACCATTGTTGTTGTGGCCGGTGCAGCAGACCCAGCCCCTATGCAGTACATTGCACCTTTTGCTGCTTGCTCTATGGGTGAGTATTTCAGAGACAAAGGTGAAGATGCCTTAATAATTTATGATGATTTGTCTAAACAAGCTGTTGCTTATAGACAAATGTCATTACTACTTAGAAGACCTCCAGGAAGGGAAGCTTATCCGGGTGATGTTTTCTATTTACACTCAAGACTTCTAGAAAGAGCAGCACGAGTAAACGAAGAATATGTAGAAAAACATACTAACGGTGAAGTTAAAGGTAAAACAGGATCTTTAACAGCTCTTCCAATAATTGAAACACAAGCCGGTGACGTATCTGCATTTGTACCAACTAATGTAATTTCTATAACTGATGGTCAAATTTTCTTAGAGTCTTCTTTGTTTAGTTCGGGATTAAAACCAGCTATGGATCCAGGTATTTCTGTCTCCAGGGTTGGTGGTGCGGCTCAGGTACCTATCATTAAAAAACTTGGTGGTGGTATTAAAACTGCCCTAGCTCAGTACAGAGAGCTAGAAGCGTTTGCTCAGTTTGCCTCAGATCTAGATGAGGCTTCCAAAGAGCAGCTCGAGCACGGAGTGAGGGTCACTGAACTCACAAAACAAGACCAATTTTCACCTATGTCTGTAGCCGAAATGGGCTTGATGCTATTCACGGCAAATGAAGGCTACCTGATGAAGGTAGAGGTTGAAAAAATTAGAGACTTTGAAAAAAGTTTACTGGCGTACATGAACTCTGAACACAAAGAGCTTATGGACAAAGTGTCCGAGACTGGAGAGTACGGTGATGACATCCAAAGTGCCTTTAAAGAAGCTTTAGATAAATTTATGGAGACTCAAACCTGGTAATTTTTTATGGCTAACAGCAAGGAAATAAAAGTACAAATCGCCAGCATAGGTAATACCCAAAAGATTACCAGTGCGATGGAGAAAGTTGCCGTTAGTAAAATGAAAAAAACTCAAGATAAGATGCTGAAAGGCAGGCCTTATAGAGATCGCATGTTGAGTGTTATCAGTCACCTTGCCAAAGGGCAACCTGAATATAAGCCTAAGTATATGGAAGAACGAGAGGTTAAGAAGATCGCAATAATAGTGATTAGTTCAGACAAAGGTCTCTGTGGTGGTCTCAATGCTAACTTATTAAGAGACGTTACTCGCTTTGCCTCAGAGCAGGCATCTTCTGGTAAAGAAATTAGTTATTCTCTTATTGGAACAAAAGCCCAATCTTTTTTCAGATCTTTTGGAGGAAATGTAATCTCAGTTACAGAAAAGCTTGGAGATGACCCATCTATAGAACAGCTCGTCGGGTCTATGAAAATCCTTTTAGATGCTTTCTCTGAAGGAGATATCGACAAGGTTTATCTTGCCAGCAACAGCTTCGTCAATACCATGACCCAACAGCCAGAAATTAATCAGCTTTTACCACTTAGCAAGATAGATGACGAGGGTGAAGAAGACTCGGGTAAAGATGCACCGAGATGGGACTATATATATGAACCCGATGATTCAAGGGTTTTACTGGATGGTTTAATGGAGAGATATATCGAATCTCTTCTCTATCAGTCTGTGATAGAAAATATAGCGTGTGAGCAAGCTGCCAAGATGGTGGCAATGAAGAGCGCTACCGATAATGCAGGATCTCTTATAGAGGAGCTGCAACTTGTTTATAACAATGCTAGGCAAGCAGCAATTACTCAAGAAATATCTGAGATTGTTGCTGGAGCTGAAGCAATTTAATACTGGAAATAAATATGAGTAATGGAACAGTAATACAAATAATTGGAGCCGTAATTGATGTCGAGTTTCCAAAAGAAAACTTGCCGAAGATTTATGATGCATTAACGGTTGACGAGAATGGGCTTGTACTAGAAGTTCAGCAACAGCTTGGTGATGGTGTAGTAAGAACTATTGCTATGGGTGCTTCAGAGGGTTTAAAAAGAGGAGTATCAGTAACTAATACGGAGAATCCAATATCTGTTCCTGTTGGCGAAGCGACGCTTGGCAGAATTATGAATGTCCTCGGAGAGCCAATCGATGAGAAAGGTGCTGTTGAGGCTAAGACAACTATGCCAATTCACAGAAATCCCCCCTCTTATGAAGATCAAGCTGAGACGGCTGAACTGCTGGAGACTGGAATTAAGGTTATTGACTTGATCTGCCCCTTTGCAAAAGGTGGAAAGGTAGGTTTATTTGGTGGAGCTGGTGTAGGAAAAACAGTAAATATTCAAGAACTTATAAGAAATATTGCATACGAGCACAGTGGCTATTCAGTTTTTGCAGGTGTTGGAGAAAGAACACGTGAAGGAAATGACATGTACCATGAAATGATTGAGGGTGGCGTTTTGGATAAGGTTGCTCTTGTGTACGGACAGATGAATGAGCCTCCTGGAAACAGACTAAGGGTTGCTCTTTCTGGACTTACAATGGCAGAAAACTTTAGAGATGAAGGTCGAGATGTTCTGTTGTTCGTAGATAATATCTATCGATATACCTTGGCCGGAACAGAATGTTCCGCTTTATTAGGCAGGATGCCATCTGCGGTTGGATATCAGCCTACTCTTGCAGAAGAAATGGGTGTTCTTCAAGAAAGAATTGCGTCCACTAAAACAGGATCAATCACATCTGTTCAGGCGGTTTACGTTCCTGCAGACGATTTAACTGATCCTTCACCAGCAACAACATTCGCTCACTTAGATGCGAACGTAGTTTTATCCAGGCAAATTGCCTCTTTAGGTATCTACCCTGCTGTTGATCCTTTGGACTCAAACAGCAGACAGCTAGAGCCTGCAATCGTAGGCCAAGAACACTATGATGTTGCCAATGCCGTGAAGCAACAGCTGAATAGATATAAAGAATTAAAAGACATCATTGCCATTTTAGGAATGGACGAGCTGTCTGAAGATGACAAATTAGTCGTTGCAAGAGCAAGGAAAATTGAGAGATTCCTTTCTCAACCTTTCTTTGTAGCAGAAGTATTCACCAATGCCCCAGGAAAATATGTGCCACTTAGTGAAACGATTCGAGGGTTTAAAGGAATTGTTAACGGTGACTATGACGATATACCTGAGCAAGCTTTTTACATGACCGGCAATATTGATGAGGTTGTTGAAAAGGCTAAAACTGAGGCCGCTTAATCTATGCCAACTATCCAGTGCAATATAGTCAGTCCAGAAGGAGAGCTTTTCTCTGGACCTGTTGAGCTATTGAGTGCTGAAGGTGGTGCTGGAGAAATTGCTATTACACCGAGACATGCTCCGCTTCTAACAAACCTAAAGCCTGGTCCTGTTAAGCTTGTGTTGGAAGGAGGAGAAGAAGAGATATTTTTTGCTTCAGGTGGATTCCTAGAAGTGCAGCCCGGAGAGGTAACACTTTTAACAGATGTTGCTGAGAGAGCTGACGACATAGACTCAGCAGCCGCTGAAAGAGCAAAAGAATTAGCAGAAAGAGAACTAGAAGATCAAAAATCAGAAATGGATTATTCCATGGCATCAGCACAACTTGCTGAGGCTGCTGCCAGGTTAAAAGCCTTGCAGAAACTGCGTAAGAAGTAGTTAAATAAGAAAAACCACTTGGGGCGAATGCGCCATTGTTCCAATGAATATAGATTTTATAATTTTAGCTGCCGGTAAAGGCACAAGGATGGGAGGAGATTCTCCCAAAGTGCTTGCGAGTTTGGCAGGTAAGCCCATGATCCAGCACCTTATCGATACAGTCGATTCATTTCTGAATTCTAAAACTTCAATTGTGGTTGGTTATAAATCTAATGAAGTTGAGAGAAATCTCGTTTCCAAAAAAAAGCTTCATTTTGTAAAACAAAAAAATCAGCTGGGAACTGCTCATGCTGTCAAGCAAGCATTGCCTAATATCAGAAAGAATTCTGTAGCCGTAATTCTGTACGGCGATGTTCCTTTGGTAAAAAAGAATACATTAAACAGGCTTATAAAATCTGCATCAACAGGAAAACTTTCGCTACTGACCTTCATAAAAGAAGATCCCACAGGTTATGGCAGAATTATCCGTGGTTCTAGGAAAAATGTTCAAAAAATCACAGAACATAAAGATGCGTCATCAGCGGAAAAACAAATAAGAGAAGTTAATTCTGGCATTTTAGCGATCAAAGCCAGCCTGCTTCAACAATTTATTTCTAAAATCAAAAACAACAACGCAGCCAAAGAATATTATCTGACTGATCTGGTTGAAATTTCTAACATCCATTCAGTAGATGTTGTGGCTACTTTATGCGACTCCTATGAAGTTGGTGGTGCTAATGACAAAAGGGAATTGCATGAGCTTGAAAGGGCTTATCAGAAAAAATTAGCAGAAGACTTGCTTAAAAGTGGCGTGACTATTGCAGACACTTCAAGGGTAGACATCAGGGGAGATATCAAGATAGGCCAAGACTCTTTTGTAGATATTAATAATATTTTTGAGGGCAACAATGTCCTGGGAAAGAATGTTCATATAGGACCTAATTGCTTCATTTCTAATTGCAGTGTTAAGGACAACACTACTATTTATGCCAATACTGTATTGGAAGATAGTGTAATCGGAAAAAATTGCAAGATTGGACCCTTTGCGAGAATCAGAGGAGGTAGTGAGCTAACTGAAGGTGCTGAACTTGGTAATTTTGTTGAGGCTAATAGAAGTAATATTGGTAAAAACTCTAAGGCCAAACACCTTAGTTATTTGGGTGATGCAAGACTAGGGGCTAATGTGAATATAGGTGCAGGAACTATAACCTGTAACTATGATGGAAAAAATAAGCACAAAACCATAATTGCAGATGGAACATTTATAGGCTCTAATAGCTCACTTGTTGCACCTTTGGTTCTTGGAGAAAACTCTTACACAGGAGCTGGATCGGTTATAACCAAGGACGTTCCTAAAGGTAAACTTGCCGTTGCAAGAGGTAAACAAGTTAATTTGAACAGAAAGAAATAAATTATGTGTGGAATAATCGGAGTAGCTTCCAGTAAACCCTCAGTAGATAAACTGCTGATAGGACTTTTACGTCAGGAATACAGAGGGTATGACTCAGCTGGTCTTGCTATCTTCGATGAAACAGAGCAAATACAGGTATTTAAAAGCACTGGTAAGGTAGCTGAGCTGCAAAATTCTATTGATGAAAATCCTGTGAACGGTAAAACGGGTATTGCTCACACCAGATGGGCAACTCACGGCCTTCCAACCAAGACAAACGCACATCCTCATCATTCTAATAATAATATTTTCGTTATTCATAATGGAATTATTGAAAATCATCAAGAAATCAGAACCACGCTTAAAGCTTTAGGTTATGTTTTTGAGTCAGAAACAGATACGGAAGTTATTGCTCATCTGATTCATGCAAAAATGAGCGAGAATAAAGTATCTCTAATTGATGCCTTGAAGGCGGCAGTGAAAGATCTCAGGGGAGCTTATGCAATAGGTGCAGTTTGTGAGAGCGAACCAGGCATTTTGGCTTCAGCCAGAAAAGGGAGTCCTTTGGTTATCGGCATGGGGCACGGTGAAAATTTCATAGCTTCCGATCAGCTTGCTTTAGCGGACTTTGCAGAGAATTTTGTATTTCTTGAAGATGGCGATCTTGCTGAAATCACATCTGAAGGAATTCGCTATTGGGACCTGGATGATACAGAAGTTGAAAGACCTGTTGTAGTTGCCAAGTCTCTAGGAGAGACGGTTGATAAAGGTGAATACAGACATTTCATGCTAAAAGAAATTAATGAGCAGCCATCAAAAATTAAGGGCCTGTTAGAAGGACAACTGACTGATTCGGGTGTTCAGGAAGAAATCTTCGGTCCAAGTGCTCCAGATATTTTCAAAAAAGTAGAGGCTGTTCAGATTGTGGCTTGTGGAACTAGCTTCCATGCTGGAACCGTAGCTAAATATTGGCTAGAAGGACTCGCTGGCTTGCCATGCAGCGTAGAAGTGGCAAGTGAATTTAGATATAGAAATAAAGTTGTGGCGCCAAATACTTTGTTTATAACGATTTCTCAGTCTGGTGAAACAGCAGACACACTAGCATGTTTAAGTGCTGCCAAAGATTCAGGCTACTTAGCCCGCCTTGGTATATGCAATGTTCCTTCAAGCTCTTTAGCGAGAGAATCTGATTTAGTATTTTTAACGAAAGCAGGTCCTGAAATAGGTGTTGCTTCAACAAAAGCTTTTACTACTCAGCTCGTTGGTTTATTGATGTTAACTTTAATTCTCGGAAGGCACCATGGTCTATCCGCAGCTGCTGAAAATACCATAAATAATTCACTTAGAGCACTACCTGATTCTTTAGATTCGGTGATGTTACTTGAAGATCAAATTATTGAAATGGCAGAGGATTTTGATCAAAAGGAACATGCACTCTTTTTAGGTAGAGGCATTCATTATCCAGTAGCTATGGAAGGTGCGTTAAAACTTAAAGAAATTTCCTACATACACGCAGAAGCATATCCAGCAGGAGAACTGAAACATGGACCATTGGCTCTTGTCGATTCAGAAATGCCTGTCGTTGCGGTTGCTCCTAATGATGATCTGCTTGCTAAACTTCAATCAAACCTAGAAGAAGTTAGAGCGCGAGGAGGAAAGCTATATGTATTTGGTCATTCTGCAGCTCATCAAGAGGATGAGTCAATAACTAAGTTTATTGAACTACCCGAAGTCCCTGAGCTGATTGCTCCTCTTATTTACTCGATTCCGTTACAGTTACTTGCTTATCATGTTGCCATCCTTAAAGGCACTGACATTGATCAGCCACGAAACCTCGCAAAGTCTGTGACGGTAGAGTAGTTTATGATTCGTATTGATAAAAAGTAAAATGGATTATTGGTTTCTGATGATTGCGGCTTTCCTTTCTTTAGCAGGAATGTTGTTTCATGGGTTCATCGGGGGAAAAATTTATATTAGCAATCTAAATGATAGCGACATGGAGGCATTAACAAAATCGTTAAGCATTGTTTCTTGGCACGTGTTCACCATCTTTCTTTTTATAAGTGCTTTAACTTTAATTTATATAGCGTATAACCCAGAATTTGCTATAGCTGCATATCCGGTAATTGGCATTAACCTTCTAGGCTCACTTTTATTTATTTTTCTTGGTTTGGGAAGACATAGAGCTTTATTAAGAATGCCAGGTGCTTTTCTAATGGGTATTACGGCATTGCTTGCTTGGCTGGGAATATGATAGAGCTCAAAGGGTTATATCTACTGGAAAATCCCCCAATACGAATCATAAACAACTCCGTAACGGTGGAGTAATTTTAAACAGTGATTTAATAAAAGCATGCAATTATACACAATACTTTTTTTTGCAATTGCATTTGAAGTTCTTGGAACAATGCTATTACCTGCATCACAAAATTTCACAAAACCGCTTCCAACTTCAACCTTGTTAGCATCTTATGGTGCTTCTTTTTATTTTTTGGCGTTAGTATCTCAAAAACTGCCACTTGCAATCATTTATGCATCATGGGCAGGACTGGGTGTTTTCTCGGTAGCAATACTAAGTTACTTCTTTTATAAACAAACACTTAACTGGCAGACTATTATTGGATTGTTTCTGATTATCATCGGAGTAACTATAGTAAATTTGTATAAAACAAAAACATGAATAAGTTGAATGCAAAGTTAAATAGATGGGCAAATATATAACTACCCTCTGCTTAATTGTTGGAGGAATAGTTCCAATAATAGTTGATATAGGTTCAAGCCACTTATTTAACCCTGACTGGGATGCACATGCGCGAGTCCATGAAGTGTGGAGACTTTCAACTAATTTCCTCATCTTTTGTTTAGGCATATATTTGTTATGGGTGAAAAAAAACGAGGTAATATCTGGAGTGCTTAGTCTTTGTATACATTTAGGCTTTGTTTTTTCAGCTGCAACTATGTCACTTTATGGAGGAGCTGCAACCGGTGAGGGCGTACCTGAACCTTTCATAATTGGGATTCCGCTCAATGTCTTTATGTTTTCAACAATGTTTGTAATTCAAAGTACCGTTTTAATATTTACTCTAAAACAATCGGTAACTGCAGAATAGTTTATTTTAAGCAATAATAGTTATTTCAGCTGAAATAATGATAATTTGTCATTATTTATATAGAATTCAGGCCGGGATTTTTTTTGGGGAAGGTTATTTTGAAAATACGGGTGAATTTATGCAGGTCTTTTTATATCAGTGCATTTCTGATATTTACAGGATTGCTATCTACGCAACTTCATGCAGATGGTATTTCAAGCACCAATTCATATGTAGAAATTAAAAGTAGCGCTACAGATTTTAGGGCTCGAAAACAAAGCATGGACGGTCAAAGATCAACATCGGGATTTGACTTTATAATTGCTCCTGAAAGGACAGATATCTGTCAGCAAGGCCAGAGCAGCTCTATTTGCACCAATACTTACAACTTTAGTGGCCTTGGCTATGTGCCAACTGGAAGTGCGACTTCAATTGTATTTGGGAATACTCCTGCCAATTCTTACCTAGTTTTTATTAATGACCAACATAGTAATAAATCTGATCGAACCTCAATGATTGGTGAAATAGTATTTGATTATGAAATATTAGGATACTGGACAGATCCCTCAATGACTGTTGATTTTGATTATGTAGATAAATTAAGTGCAACTTATCCAACTTCAAGTAATAGTGGCTTCAGTGCTAGGCAGACCGAAGATCATGTTCATTATGGTAGCAGCACAACAAGTTCAACTATATCTGGTGATTGGATATCTATTGGCTCCGATAAAAGAACATTAAGATTTGGCTCAAAAAATGGTAAGCCAGGTGACTATATAAGAGTTATAACTAGAGCTGCGAACCCAACTGTTGATTTTAATATTACCAGTTCCAATGGAGCCGAATCTGTCTCCTCTACTGCTTTAACTGTAGACTTATCATTCGCTTCAACGCAGAACGTAACAGTCGACTATGCTGTTACAGGAACTGCAACCGGATCAGGAACTGATTACACTTTAGCCAATGGAACGCTAACCATAAGTGCCGGTGCAACATCAGGAACTATTACAATAGCAGGAATTGTTGATGATTCTCTCGATGAAGCCAATGAAACTGTAATTGTTACTCTTTCGAACCCAAGCAACGCAACTTTAGGAAGTAATGATGCTCACACTTATACCATCAACGATAATGACAGTACACCAGTGGTGGATTTTAATAACACTAGCTCGAATCAAGCTGAATCAGCATCTTCTCAGGCCATCACGGTAGATTTATCTGCAGCCTCTGCACAAAATGTAACAGTTGACTATGCAGTTACTGGAACTGCAACAGGATCTGGCACCGATTACACCTTAGCCAATGGCACCTTAACCATCAATGCAGGAGCAACATCTGGCACTATCACAATAGCGGGGATTGTTGATGATAGTCTGGATGAAGCCAATGAGACTGTGATCTTGACTCTATCAAGCCCAAGTAATGCAACTTTGGGCTCTGACAGCGTTCACACTTATACCATTACTGATAATGATAACTCGCCAGTAGTTGATTTTAACACTACTAGCTCAAGTGACGCTGAATCAGTATCCTCTCAGGCCATCACAGTTGATTTATCGGCAGCCTCAGCACAAAATGTAACGGTCAATTATGCGGTTACGGGAACTGCCACAGGATCAGGCACAGATTACACTTTAGCCAATGGCACCCTAACCATCAACGCGGGTGCAACATCTGACACTATAACTATTGCTAGCATAGTAGACGATTCAATCACTGAGGGTAGTGAGTCAGTCATACTTACCTTATCAAGTCCCAGTAACGCATCATTGGGTAGTGATAGCGTTCACACTTATACCATTAATGATAATGATGATGTGCCAGTAGTTGATTTCAATACTACTAGTTCAAGCGGTGTCGAATCTGTCTCTTCCAAAGCCCTCACGGTAGATTTATCTGCTTCATCAACCCAAAACGTGACTGTTGATTATGCGGTGACTGGAACTGCAACTGGATCTGGAACTGATTACACGCTTGCTAACGGAACACTAACTATAAGTGCTGGTTCAACATCAGGAACTATTACAATAGCAGGAATTGTTGATGATGGTTTAGATGAGCCTAATGAGACAGTAATAGTTACTTTATCCAGCCCTAGTAATGCAACCTTGGGCAATGATGATGCTCACACTTATACCATTTCTGATAATGACAACGCTCCAGTGGTTGATTTCAACACAACCAGCTCAAATGGAGCTGAGTCAGTTTCCTCTAAAGCCCTCACTGTCGATTTATCGGCAGCATCGAGTCAAAACGTAACAGTTGATTATGCTGTTACAGGAACAGCAACTGGATCGGGGACTGATTACACTCTAGCTAATGGAACGCTCACCATAGTTGCTGGGTCGACATCTGGTACGATAACTATTGCCAGCATTGTTAACGACACTTTAGATGAAGCTAATGAGACAGTCATCGTTACTTTGTCGAACCCAAGTAACGCATCATCAGGAAGTGACGATACTCATACTTATACCATTACCGATAATGATAATGCACCTGTGGTTGATTTTAATACCACCAGCTCAAACGGCGCTGAATCCGTATCTGCTAAAGCCCTAACGGTAGATTTATCTGCCGCCTCTGGTCAAAATGTGACAGTTAATTATGCAGTGACTGGAACTGCTACTGGATCGGGCACTGATTACACTCTAGACAATGGAACGCTAACCATAAGTGCCGGGTCAACATCTGGAGCAATCACCATCGCTAGCATTGTTAACGATACTCTAGATGAAGCCAATGAAACTGTTATCGTTACTTTATCTAGCCCCACCAGTGCAACTCTAGGAAGTGATGATACCCACACTTATACCATCAATGATAATGATAACGCGCCCGTGGTTGATTTTAATACCACCAGCTCAAGTGGCGCTGAATCAGTTTCTTCTAAAGCCCTAACGGTAGATTTATCCGCTGCATCCAGTAAAACTGTAACAGTTGATTATACTGTTACAGGAACTGCAACAGGATCGGGCACTGATTACACCCTGGCAAATGGCACCTTAACTATAAATGCTGGTGCAACTTCTGGAATCATTACTATTGGAAGCATTGCTGACGATTCGTTGGATGAAGCAAACGAGACAGTCATTGTTACCTTATCAAGTCCCGGCAATGCAACTTTGGGCAGTGATGATGCTTATACCTATACCATCACTGACAATGACAGCGCCCCAGTAGTTGATTTCGAATTAACAAGTTCTAGCGGCTTAGAATCTGTATCTACTAAAGCTGTCACAGTGGATCTATCAGCAGTCTCAGGACAAAACGTGACAGTTAATTATGCGGTGACTGGAACTGCAACTGGATCGGGTACTGATTACACGCTAGCTAATGGAACTCTCACCATAAGTGCAGGATCAACAACAGGAACTATCACAATAGCAGGGATTGTTAACGATGGAGTTACTGACCCAAATGAGACCGTCATTCTTACTTTATCCAGTCCAAGTAATGCATCTTTAGGTAGTGATGATGTACATACATTCACAATCCAGGAGCCAGAAGGAGACAGGGATATATCTTTTGCTGATGCCACTTCAAGCGGAGCTGAATCTGCATCTTCTACAGCCATTACGGTCAATATATCGGCAACTTCGGGAGAAGACGTGACAGTTAATTATGCAGTGACTGGTACTGCAACTGGATCAGGAACTGATTTCACTCTGGCTAATGGCACTGCAACCATTGCGGCAGGCTCAACATCAACAACGATTACTATTGCTGGAATTGTTGATGACTCTTTGGATGAGGTGAACGAAACAGTCATTATCACCTTATCTAATCCGTCAAACGCAGATCCAGGCACCACTCTTGTTCACACTTATACCATTACTGATAATGATAATGCGCCAGTAGTTGATTTTAGTGGCACCAGCTCAAGTGACGCTGAATCAGTTTCTTCTGCAGCATTGACTGTAGATTTATCTGCAGTCTCAGGACAAAACGTAACAGTCGATTATGCGGTTACGGGAACTGCCACAGGATCAGGCACAGATTACACTTTAGCCAATGGTACCCTAACTATCAATGCGGGTGCATCAACTGGAACTATTAATATATCAAGTATTATCGATGACTCAATTGATGAGGCTAATGAGACAGTCATAGTTACCTTATCGAACCCCAGCAATGCAACCTTGGGCAGTGATGATGCTCACACATACACCATTACTGATAATGATGATGCGCCAACTGTTGACTTTAATGCTACCAGTTCAAGTGGAGCTGAATCAGTTTCTTCGGCTGGTTTGACTGTAGATTTATCAGCAGTCTCAGGACAAAACATAACAGTTGATTACGCGGTTACGGGAACTGCGACAGGATCAGGAGCAGATTACACCTTAGCCAATGGCACCTTAACCATCAATGCCGGTGAAACAAGCGGGACTATTACAATTGGTAGCATTGTTAATGACTCATTAGACGAAGCAAATGAAACCGTCATCGTGACCTTGTCTAACCCCAGTAATGCAACCTTGGGCAGTGATGACGCTCACATTTATACCATTACTGATAATGATGATCCACCAGCTGTTGATTTTAATACCACCAGTTCAAGTGGCGCGGAATCAACATCTTCAAAGGCCATTACTGTGGATTTATCTGCAGTTTCAGCACAAGACGTAACAGTTGATTATGCGCTGACTGGAACTGCAACTGGATCAGGTACTGATTACACCTTAGCCAATGGCACCTTAACCATCAATGCGGGCGCATCAACCGGGACTATTACTATCTCTAGCATTATTGATGATGCGGCTGATGAAGCTAATGAGACAGTCATTTTGACTCTATCCAACCCAAACAATGCAACATTGGGCAGTGATAGCGTTTATACGTACACAATTACTGATAATGACAGTGCACCTGTAGTTGATTTTAATACCACCAGCTCAAGTGGAGCTGAATCAGTTTCTTCGTCAGGTTTGACTGTGGATTTATCCGCCGCATCAAGTCAAAACGTAACAGTTGATTACGCAGTTACGGGAACAGCAACAGGATCAGGTACTGATTACACCTTAGCCAATGGAACTCTCACGATTAGTGCTGGTT
>CACLUH010000018.1:0-27125 GCA_902610065.1 uncultured SAR86 cluster bacterium | reverse complement strand
ACATAAGAGAATACTTAGATGAAACTTACGTAAAGGAAGGAAAGTATGTTGGAACCATGACTTTGGTTTCAAGAAAGGGTGAAGTTGCGTATTTAGATTCTCTTGGAATGATGGATAGGGAAAATAAAAAACCCATGCAAGAGGACACAATTTTTAGAATTTATTCTATGAGCAAGGCCATAACGAGTATTGCTATTATGCAGTTACTTGAAAAGAGTAAATTCAGATTAGACGATCCTGTTTATTGGTATATCCCATCATGGAAGAACCTTAGAGTTTATGAATCTGGAATTTATCCTAATTTTCTAACCTCAAAACCTAAAAGACATATGACTATAAGAGATCTTCTCAGCCATATGTCTGGGTTAACTTATGATTTTATGTACAGAACTAATGTAGATGCTGCCTACAGAAAAACAAAAGTACAGCAATCAGAAACTTTACAAGAATTTGTTGATACGCTCTCTTCAATCCCTCTTGAATTCTCGCCTGGTGATAAATGGAATTACTCAGTTTCTACTGATGTTTTAGGACATCTTGTAGAAGTTTTTTCTGGAATGAATCTTGAAGACTACTTTGTAGAGTACATTTTTAAGCCTTTAGAAATGTCTGATACTAGTTTCTCTTGTGCTGAAGACAAACTTAATAGATTAGCTTCTCTTTATGAACACAACCCTAAAGGCGATCCAAGATTGCTAGATATACCGTTCCTAAACACAAGAATGGCTTCAGGAGGAGGGGGATTATTTTCTACCATGAATGACTATCATAACTTTTGCCACATGTTGCTGCATCAGGGAGAATTTAAAGGTAAACGCTTGATTGGAAGAAAAACTTTAGAGTTGATGACGGCAAATCATTTACCAAATAATCAAGATTTAACTGAAATGAGCGAGTCAGCCTTTAGTGAAACACCATATGCTGGAGTTGGCTTTGGACTAGGGTTTTCTGTAATGCTTGATCCTGCAAAATCCCAATCTTTAAGCGACATAGGAGAATTTGGTTGGGGCGGAGCCGCTAGCACAGTATTTTTCATAAATCCTAAAGAAGACATGTTCGTCATATTCCTGACTCAATTACTTCCGTCTTCTACCTATCAGGTAAGAAGAGAGTTAAGATCTTTGATCTATTCGGCTCTGAAACCAATCTGAATATAGGCAGGATCTAATTTATTGACTTTAGCTCCATTTTCTGCAGTTTTCACGTTGTAATTAATGTCTGGAGGTAGTATATTTTTATTGTCTATTTGCTTCATTGGTGTGACTTAGGTTCACCGATCAAGATTAAATAGCATTTGTACTCGAGATACATAAATAACGGGAGAGAAATATGAAATCTTTATTGATTCTATCAAGCATGATCGCAGCTCCTCTATTCGCCGCTTCAGGTGGTGATTTAGATGCTGATGATTTTGTTGGCGTTTCCTTTTGGCTTGTAACAGCTGCTATGGCAGCTGCAACAGTATTCTTCTTTGCAGAAAGAAGTAATGTTGAAGGCAAATGGAAAACTTCATTAACAGTTGCAGGACTTATCTGCGGTATAGCTTTTTGGCACTACCTATACATGAGAGGTGTATGGATTGATACCGGAGAAACACCAACAGTATTTAGATATATTGATTGGTTATTGACAGTACCTCTTCAAATGGTTGAATTCTATTTGATATTAGCAGCTGTCACGGTGGTTGCAGGTTCTTTGTTCTGGCAACTCTTATTAGGTTCACTAGTCATGTTGATATTTGGCTACATGGGTGAAGCTGGTGTTATGGCGGCTATGCCTGCATTCGTTATCGGAATGGCAGCTTGGTTGTACATGATTTATGTTCTATACATGGGAGCTGGTAAAGCTGCTGTGGCTTCAACAAGTGCCTCTGTGCAAACAGCTTATAATTCTATGCTTTTGATCATAGTTGTAGGATGGGCGATCTATCCATTAGGATACGTTTTTGGTTATCTAATGGGTGCTGTTGATGCAAGCACATTGAATTTAATTTATAACTTAGCGGATTTCATTAATAAGATTCTTTTTGGTCTTGTTATATGGAAAGCTGCTATGGATGATAATAAGCAACCAGCTTAGTTTAGATTCACGAAAAAAAAGAGGGTCATACGGCCCTCTTTTTTTTGTAATAAATATTCTTCTTAGTTCTTCTGATATTTTTTATGTTCCACAAAAAGTCCTGCTTACTTTTTGGTTTTCCTTGGGAGCTGAAGCATAAATATCATACATAGATCGTTCTGTGAAAGGTTGTTTTATCACTTCTATCATTTCCAGTATTTTTGAAAAATCATTTTCATAAGCTAGATCAATGGCATCTTGAATTTGGTGATTTCTAGGAATATAGGCAGGATTGATCTCATCAAGCTTAATAGCTAGAGTGTCAAAGCTCTCATTCTCTTTTCCTAATGCAAATTTCCAATCCTCAAGCCAAGCAATTATTTCCTCTTTTTTTAAAAATTCTTTAAGGAACCCATCTGGCTCATTATTAAGTACCTTAGATAAATTTCTGAAGGTGATTGTGTAATCGGCTTCATTATCCATCATTATTTTTAGTAATCGTCTTAATAAAGTATTATTTTCTTTTTTGGATCCATCTAATCCAATTTTATTACACATTAGGTCAAGAATTCTTTGATTGGTATCTTTTGAAAAATTATCTAAGACCTCTGTAGCAAGCTCATTGGCTTTATCTGAATCTTTATCAATGAATGCAATGAGGCAACCTGCAAGAGAGGCAAGATTCCATGAAGCAATACTTGGCTGATTACCAAAAGCATATCTTCCATTTTGATCTATTGAACTAAAAACTTTCCCAGGATGATACTCATCCAAAAAGGCACATGGTCCATAATCAATAGTCTCTCCAGAGATAGTGAAATTATCTGTATTCATAACTCCATGTATAAACCCAATGCTCATCCATTTAGATATGAGTTTAGATTGATTTGAAGCTACCTTTTTTAAAAGTTCAAGATAGTGTTTCTCCGTTTCTCTTATTTCTGGATAATGTCTCTGTATAGCAAAATCAGCTAGCATTTTGACGTCATTTAATTGTTGTCTAGAAGCAAAATATTCAAAGGTACCCACTCTCACGTGACTTTTCGCTATTCGTGTCAATACCCCTCCAGGCTCAAAAGTTTCTCTTGCAACATATTCTCCTGTTGCAATGGCCGCTAGAGCTCTTGTAGTAGGAACTCCTAGATAGTGCATTGCTTCGCTAAGAATATATTCTCTTATAACTGGCCCAAGAGCTGATCTACCATCTCCCTGCCTTGAAAACATAGTTTTGCCTGAACCTTTTAACTGTAAATCATACATACCATCTTTTGTATTGATTTCACCAAGAAGGACAGCACGACCATCTCCCAGTTGTTGAACAAAGTTTCCAAACTGATGTCCGGCATAATTCAATGCTATCGGAACTGAATCTTCCGGCAAACCATTACCAGAAAAGAAATTTAATACCTCTTCATTTCCTAAATTTATGCCGAGTGAGTCAGCCAGATCCTCATTGAAAATAAGTGTCTTTGGATTTTTTACAGGAGACGGGTTTACCACTTGATAAAATTCTTCTGGCAATCCAATGTAAGAATTAGAAAGTTTCATTTATTTAATTCCAAAGTACTAGTTTTATAAAATCAATTATTTTGTTTTCCGAAAGCTGCATATGTTAGTAGAATAATTAGTGTGATCTATTTTAGATTAAGAATTATATAAATAAAGTGATACCTGAATGAAAGTCGAACCATTGAATAGATCTTTTGGAGCAAAAGTCTCGGAATTATCTTTACCGGATCTCAATCAAGATCAAGTTAAAGATATTTATCAATTATGGCTTCAGTATGCTCTTTTAATTTTTCCACAGCAAAATTTAACTAATTCGCAGCAGATAGAATTTGCAAAAAATTTTGGTGCACTAGAGTTTGATCTTTCTCCAATAAGTAATGTTCGAAATGACGGCTCTATAAGAGACGCAAATGATGATGATATTGTTAAGTCATTAAAGGGCAATATGGAGTGGCACCATGACAGTACTTATATGCCAATTCAGGCAAAAGGAGCTGTTTTTACAGCTCATAAAGTACCAAACAAAGGCGGAGAAACTGGTTGGGCTGATATGAGGGCAGCCTATGAAGGACTCAGTAATGCGATGAAGGAAAAAATTGAAGATTTGTCAGCTTTTCACTCTTATGAATGGAGCCAAAAGGAAAGATTTGGACATAAAGATCCTAAAGTGAGTGAATTCAATAGTTACGGTTTCGATGTTGATCCTAAGCCACTTAGACCATTAGTTAAAACTCATTCAGAGACAGGTCAAAAATGTTTAACAATAGGTAGACATATTAATAAGATTACAGGTATGTCAGATCAAGAGGCACAGAATCTTGCTAAAGAATTAGAAGACTTTGCCTGTAGCAATGACAACTGGGTTTATCATCATTCATGGGAAGTAGGAGATGCTGTGATCTGGGACAACAGATGCTTAATGCACCAGGCAAGCATGTGGGATTTAAATGAGGGAAGAATTATGTATCACTCAAGAATTGAGGGAGATCCGATCTCAGAAGCTGCCTCAAACTATCTCTAGTCAAATATCTAATTCCTTGAAAAAAGAAAGTGCGATATTAGGAAACATAATATAAGTTAACAACATTTCGATCTTCTCGCTTAAATCAGGTAATCCGTTATTACTGCATAAATCTTTCAATTCATTTTTCATGATATCTAGTTCATTTTCATTATAACTATCACTATCAACACCAATTGATTCAGCTTTTTTTAAGAGGTCTGGTTCTATCTCTCCAGGAAGTTTTCCATATTTACCAAGAATTAGGTTTAGAGACTCATTGGATAAATTTTCATATCTTCTGCTGCTCATAATATTGAGGAGAGCTTGTGCACCCACAATTTGCGATGCTGGCGTTACGAGAGGGGGATATCCAAAATCTTTCCTAACCTTAGGTATTTCATCTTTGACTAGATCTATCTTATCCTCTTGCTTGTTAGCTCTTAATTGAGATTCTAGATTAGACAACATTCCTCCAGGGACTTGTTTTACCAACATTGAAGAGTCAACTCCTTTAAGATTTCCTTCAAATTCAGAATATTTTTCTCTTATTTCTTTAAAAAATATAGAAACTTCCTCTAACGCACTTAAGTCCAGATTTATTTCCCTTTCTTCATTTTCAAAAATAGCTAACATAGTTTCTGTTGCAGTATGACCATAAGTCATGCTTAAGGAGGATATAGAAGTATCGATATTGTCTATTCCTGCTTCTATGGCCTTCATATTTGTGGCAGTGGACATACCGGTTGTGGCATGAGTTTGCATATGTATTGGTATGGATAAGGTGCTCTTTAAATTCTTTACAAGCTCATAAGCATCAAATGGCCTAAGTAGACCAGCCATATCTTTAATTGCCAGAGAGTCTGCTCCAGCATCTTCTATTTTTTTTGCTAGATCTATCCAAGTATTCAAGTCATGAACAGGACTTGTTGTGTAAGCTATTGTTCCTTGTGCATGCTTACCTATTCTCTTTACTTCTCTGATTGTAAAATCAATATTTTCGAAATCATTTAACGCATCAAAAGTTCTGAAAATCTCTATCCCATTTTCTGCTGATTTTTCTAGAAAATGCGATACCACTCTGTTTGAGTAATGTTTGTAGCCAACGAGATTTTGGCCACGAATTAGCATTTGCTGCGGTGTATTATTTAATAGAGAGTTAAAGGTTCTTAATCTTTCCCATGGATCTTCATTAAGATATCTGATGCAGGAATCATAAGTAGCTCCACCCCAAGTTTCAAGTGACCAATAACCCACCTTATCTAAAGTTGGAAGAATTGAGACTAGATCTCTTAAAGGTACTCTTGTTGCCAATAAAGACTGTATACCATCTCTTAAGACTACCTCTGTTATACCGACCGTTTTAGAAGATTCCATATTGTGCGAATCTTATATTTTATCTTTTATTGAGGCTTATCAACAGCAAAGTTATTATTTACCCATTCACTAAAGCCACCTGACATTGATAGTACGTTTTTGTATCCCATTTTCTTTATGTTTTCGCCAGCTAAGGCTGATCTAAATCCTCCTTGGCAATACAAAACTATAAGCTCATCTTTATTTGTTACAACCCTACTGATATCTCTTTCAATGATCCCTTTACCTAGATGTGTTGCGCCTGCAATGAACCCTTGAACCCACTCTCTGTCCTCTCTTACATCGATCAAATAGAATTCTCTATTTTCTTCTAACATTGCGTTAACTTGATAAATATCGCATTCTTCAACATTCTTCAGAGACGCTTGTACGAGTTCCAAAAAATTTAAGTCATGATCTTTCATATAGTATCCATTTTCATTATTTCATCTTTTTTAAGTGATTTCTCAAAAAATAAGGTTTATTTGTTGTAATAGAGTCTACATCTTTTTTAATGTAATACTCCGCATCATCTGTTGAGTTAACTGTCCAGACATGCACAGATTTATTAATATTCCTTAGCATTTTAATAAGTTCATTATTAAATCTTTTATGATTTTGAGCTCCAAGACCATCTGCTCCAATTGATAGGATAATTTCCTCTATCTTACTCGTCTTAATATTTTCGTAGTCAAAAGCTACTAATAAATTACATTTAATATTTACATTACGTTCTTTGATGCGTCGTATAACTTCAGGATAAAAACTTATGACAGTTATTTGATTTAAAGCTGCTTTCTGACTTTCTATTTCTTGAAGTAAATACGGGACAATAACCTCTTTAGTTTTTACTTCTATAAATATATCTTTATCATGAGGAAGGATAGAAAAAACTTCTTTTATTTCAGGTATTTTTTCGTTTTTCCACTCTTCTCCAAAACCGTAAGAACAATCTAAAGATTGGAGTTCCATAAAAGTCTCTTCATCTATCGTTTTATCGAATCCCGTTGTGCGCATAGCCGATTTATCGTGGATACAAACTATATGTTTATCAGCAGTTAGCCTCACATCTAGCTCTATTCCATCGGCTTTCTGCCTGAAGGCCTCTTTAAAAGCTGAAATAGAGTTCTCAGGTGCATCGTCTGATGCACCTCTGTGAGCAATTATCTTTGTCCTTAGTCCCAGCTTAGAGCGCCACCAGTTTGGTACTCGATGACTCTTGTTTCAAAGAAGTTCTTCTCTTTTCTAAGGTCCATGATTTCTGACATCCAAGGAAAAGGATTCGTTGCACCTTCGAACTCTTCTTCTAAACCTATTTGTACAAGCCTTCTATTAGCTATGAACTGAAGATACTCTTCCATCATGCCTGCATTCATACCAAGAATACCTCTTGGCATAGTATCCCTTGCATATTGTATCTCTAGTTCTGCACCTTCTAATATCATTTGTGCTGCTTCTTTTCGCATCTGCTCATCCCATAAATGAGGATTCTCTAATTTTATTTGGTTAATCATATCTATGCCAAAGTTCAAATGCATAGATTCATCTCTTAAGATATATTGGAATTGCTCAGCAGTTCCAGTCATTTTATTTCTTCTACCCATTGATAGTATTTGCGTGAATCCACAATAAAAGAATATACCTTCTAAGACGCAATAGAATGCAATTAGATTTTTTAATAATAACTTATCTGTTTCTTCTGTTCCTGTTACGAAACCTGGAGTAGATATTTCTTTTGTATATTTAAGACCCCAAGAAGCTTTTTTTGCAACGCTTGGTATTTCTCTATACATATTGAATATCTCCCCTTCATCCATACCTAAAGACTCAATACAGTATTGGTATGCATGAGTATGTATGGCCTCTTCAAAGCTTTGTCTCAATATATATTGTCTACACTCTGGGTTTGTTATTAGTCGATATATTGCGAGGACTAAGTTATTAGCAACAAGGGAATCTGCAGTAGAAAAGAACCCAAGGTTTCTCATGACTATAGTTCTTTCATCTTCAGTTAGTCCTTCATTGGATTTCCAAAGAGCTATATCAGCAGTCATGTTCACTTCTTGTGGCATCCAGTGGTTGGCACTGCCATCAAGGTATTTTTGCCAAGCCCAATCATACTTAAAAGGTACCAACTGATTTAGGTCAGCTCTGCAATTTATCATAGCCTTGTCGTCCACCTGAACTCTTCCTGCGAGACCTTCTAACTCTTCTTCTCCTTCTTTCGTATCTAATAATTCTAGAGATTCTTTAGCTTGTTTTGCTCTAATGCCTGGCTCCGCCGGAATGTGTTCTTCGATAGATTCATGACTTACATCAGGATTAGTTTGCTCTAAAGATGGTTCTTCTTCTTTCAGCACAGGTTGTGATTTGTTGGTTTCCTCTGGTTCTTTATAATCGTCCCAATTTAACATTCTTTTCTCCTTATTTTATTGACATGCATCGCAGTCGGGATCGAGCACTGAACATGCTGATGGCGCTGTTGTATTAGTTTGTAGTTGTACTTCAGGCTGCGCAGTTGCAGAAACCGCATTTAGCTCACCTGTTGATATAGTTGATTTCTCTGTTGTTGTTGCTGACCTAGAACGCAGATAATAAGTTGTTTTTAGGCCTCTTAACCAGGCCATGCGATACATGATATCTAATTTCTTTCCATTCGGTTCATCAATATATAGGTTCAAAGACTGGCTTTGATCTATCCATTTTTGTCGCCTACTTGCTGCATCAATTAACCATCTGGGTTCAATATCAAATGCTGTAGCATAGAGTTCTTTTACATTATCGGGGATCCTCGATATTCCTTTTACACTTCCATCATAATACTTAAGATCATTTATCATTACTGAATCCCAAAGACCCAATTCCTTGAGGTTATCGACCATTGGAATATTGGTAACCGTAAATTCCCCCGATAGATTAGATTTAACATATAAGTTTTGATAAGTGGGCTCGATTGATTGGGAAACCCCAGTAATATTAGCAATTGTTGCGGTTGGGGCTATGGCCATAACATTAGAATTTCTTATTCCTTGTTCTTTTACGGTTTCTCTAAGACTATCCCAGTCCATCGTTGAGCTTTCATCCATGTCTAGATAGTCATCACCTCTACTTTCTTTAAGAAGCTTTATCGAATCTATAGGTAGGATACCTTGGCTCCATAGAGAACCCTCATATGACTGATATGCACCTCTTTCTTTTGCTAGATCACTTGATGCTTTTATGGCGTAGTAACTTACCATTTCCATAGATCTATCTGCAAAATCAACCGCCTCTTGCGAGGCGTAAGGTGTTTGCAACATATATAGTGCGTCATGGAAACCCATTATTCCAAGACCTATAGGCCTATGCTTCATGTTTGAGGTTTCTGCTGCCTTTACAGCATAAAAGTTGATATCGATGACGTTATCTAACATTCTTATCGCCGTATTGATTGTTTTTTCTAGCTTCTCCTCATCCATTTTTCCATCTTTTATGTGATGAGTAAGATTGACTGACCCTAAATTACACACAGCTATTTCGTCTTGACTTGTGTTAAGAGTTATTTCGGTGCACAGATTAGAAGAGTGTACTACTCCTGTATGCTGTTGAGGAGATCTTAAGTTACAAACATCCTTGAAAGTTATCCATGGATGACCTGTTTCAAATACCATAGAAAGCATTTTCTTCCAAAGCTCTTTTGCTTCTACTTCTTTGAAGAATTCAATTTCTCCTGTTTGTGTTTGTGCTTCGTACTCTTCGTATCTTTTTTCGAAGTCCATACCATAAAGATCATGAAGATCAGGAGTATCACTCGGGGTGAATAATGTCCATTTTTTATCTTCGGATACTCTTTTTAGGAATAAATCAGGGACCCAATTAGCCGTATTCATATCATGAGTTCTTCTTCTATCATCTCCTGTATTTTTTCTTAGCTCGACAAACTCTTCTATATCTACGTGCCAAGTTTCTAGGTAAGAACAAACAGCCCCTTTTCTTTTCCCTCCTTGGTTAACAGCAACTGCTGTATCGTTTACGACTTTTAGGAATGGAACGACTCCTTGAGATTTTCCATTAGTTCCTTTTATTTGAGATCCTAATCCTCTCACAGGTGTCCAGTCATTTCCTAATCCTCCTGCCCATTTTGAAAGCATCGCATTATCTTGGATAGCTCCATAAATACCATGAAGATCATCAGGTACAGTTGTTAGATAACAAGAAGATAATTGGGAGTGCTTAGTCCCTGAATTGAATAGAGTAGGAGTAGAACTCATATAATCGAAGCTAGATAATAAGTTATAAAATTCTATAGCTCTTTCTTCTCTTTTTTCTTCCCCTAGAGCGAGACCCATCGATACTCTCATAAAAAAGACTTGGGGTAATTCGTACCTTACCTCAGTATCATGAATGAAATATCTGTCATAGAGCGTTTGAAGGCCTAAATAGGTGAAGTTTGTATCTTGTGTTGCGTTGATGGCCTCTCCTAACTTCTCTATATCCATTTCAAGCAATTCTGGATTGAGTATTTCGTTTTCTACTCCTTTTGCTAAGAAGTTTCTTAAAGCCTGAGGATAGAGATTCTCCATTTCTTTTTGCGTTGCTTGCTTCTGCATCCCCAGATAGGTTAGCGCTTCGGTCCTAATATTATCGAGTAATATTCTTGCCGTTACGTATGTGTAGTTTGGTTCTTGTTCTACCAGAGTTCGTGAAGTCATTACTAAAGAAGTTCTTGCATCTTCTTCTGTTACTCCGTCATATAGATTTTTGTTTGCTTCATCTATTATGTTCTGAGCATTAGTTCCTTCTAATCCTTCACAGGCTTCTGCAACCATGACCTCAAGATGCTTTATATCAAGAGTATCTTCATCTCCATTTTCAAGAGTGATATTTATACCCTCTTTTTCTTCCTTTTGTGGGGCTTCCTTTTGCCTGAGCTGTTTTCTTTCTTCTCTATATAAGACATAGGATCTGGCTACTTTCTGTTCTCCCGATCTCATTAATTCCAGTTCCACTTGATCTTGTATCTCTTCTATATGCAGCGTGCCTCCCGAAGGCATTCTTCTGTTGAATGTATTCGTGACAGCGTTTGCTAGTTCATTTACTTCGTTATGTATCCTTGTCGATGCTGCTGCTGCTCCTCCTTCGACAGCCAAGAACGCTTTCGTAATGGCGATGGCTATCTTTTCTGCATCGTAAGAAACCACTGAACCGTTTCTTTTTATGACTCTCATTTGCCCTGGTGCAATGGCTGGTTTTACTTCTTTTTGCACTTCTTGCTTATTTTTTTTATCTTTTTCTTGAATTTGTGTAGATGATTCCATCTTTTTCCTTCTATTTACGTTTTCTTCTTCTTTTTCCAATATCCCTATATATTGTGTCTAAATTTGAGTACAGACACAAGATACTGTGTTTTAACAAAAAACACAATACCATAAACACATAAATTTTCTGTTAATTTGTTGTGGATAACTATTTAGTAAGTTATTTTTTGTATACTGCGTTCAGGGAGACTTTATGAAAGAAAAGATTATTTCTATTGACCAAGGAACCACCAGCACAAGATCAGTTTTATATGATAAAAATGGTGATTTTATTAGCTCTGCCCAACAAGAATTTAATCAATTCTTTCCTAAAGACGGGTGGGTAGAACACAATCCTGAAGACATATGGCAATCTGTTTTATTTACTTTGCAGAAATTAGTTAAGGAAAGTGGAATAACGAGCTCTGAAATTGCATCCATAGGGATAACTAACCAAAGGGAGACAGCATTAATGTGGAATAAAAAAACAGGTAAGCCAATTCATAATGCTATCGTTTGGCAAGATAGAAGAACATCAGAATTTTGCAACGAATTAGGCTCCTACGAGAATATTATTCATAAAAAAACAGGGCTCACTATCGACCCTTATTTCTCTGCAACAAAAATTCATTGGCTCTTGAAGAACGTCGAGGGTGCAAAGGAACTCGCATTAAATGGAGACTTATTATTTGGAACAGTTGACACTTATTTAATTTGGAAATTGACAGAAGGCAGATGCCATAAAACAGACATCACTAATGCCTCAAGAACTATGTTGTTTAATATAGCTGAACAACAATGGGACAATGACTTATTGGATATCTTTGAAATTCCAAGACAAATACTTCCGGAAGTTTGTGACAACGTATCAGATTACGGAATGACTGAAGTGCTTGGGGGAGAGGTGGGCATAGGCGGTGTAGCTGGAGATCAACAAGCTGCATTAATCGGTCAATGTTGTTTCGATCCTGGTGATGTTAAAAGCACTTACGGTACTGGTTGCTTTATGATGGTAAATTCAGGAGATAAGATTTTATATTCTAAGAACAAATTGCTCTCAACTATAGGATATCGAATTGATGGCAAAACAACGTACGCTCTAGAAGGAAGTATATTTGTTGCAGGTTCAGCAATTCAGTGGTTAAGAGATGGATTGAATTTTTTTGAAGACTCTTTCGATACGGAGGCGATGTCAAAGATAGCCTCTTCAGATTCTAGGGTACTAGTGATTCCGGCTCTGACGGGCTTAGGCGCTCCCTATTGGGATGCAGAAGCAAGAGGAGCTATATTCGGAATAACAAGAGATACTAGTAAAGAAGATATTACGAAAGCTACACTTGAGTCGGTAGCTTTCCAGTCAAAAGATTTAGTTGAGGCCATGAAAAAAGATAATGCAACATTTAAAAAATTAATGATTGATGGAGGAATGGTTAATAACAATTGGTTTTGTCAACAACTTGCAAATACTCTTCAGGTAGAGGTATCTCGTCCAGCAATTATTGAAACAACTTCATTAGGGGCAGCTTTTCTTGCGGGCTTGAAGGCGGATTTATACGATGATTTTAGTTCCTTGAAGGAAACTAAGGTTATAGACAAAGTCTTTTTACCTAAAGCGGAAGAAGATAGATATCATGAGTGGAAGGACGCAGTGAAAAAAGTTTTAGTTAAATAATTAATTTAAAAGTTCAACTAACAAACCTTTTTGAGCATGAAGTCTATTTTCGGCTTGCTTCCATACATAACTCCTCGAATCTTCTAACAAGTTGTGAGAAATTTCTTGGCCTCTCACAGCTGGAAGGCAGTGTAGAAAAATAACATCAGGTTTGGCTTGATCAAGAATCTCTTTATTAACTTGGTAATGAGAAAATATTTTTTTTCTTTTATCAGCTTCCTTTTCATCTCCCATCGATACCCAAACATCTGTAGAAACCAAGTCACTACCTTCAACGGCTTTCGATATAGATTCTGTAAAACTTACATTTTTATAATTCTTCATATCCTCAGGATGAAATTCTCTAGGGCAGGCAATACTTAGTTCGAAATTTAATAACTCAGCAGCCTGAGCATAACTGAAGCAAACATTATTGAAATCCCCACACCACGCAACTTTTTTTCCTTCTATTGATCCTTTTTCTTCACGAAAAGTTAACAAATCCGCTAGTAATTGACATGGATGAGATCTGTCACTTAGACCATTAATTATTGGAACTGATGCATTTTCAGCAAACATTATCTGTGTTTTATGTTCCAGTGTTCTGAGTACTATACCGTCTACCATAGAAGATAAAACTTTTGATGTGTCCTCAATAGGTTCACCTCGTCCCATTTGCAGATCATTCACAGAAAGAAAGGATGCTCTGCCACCAAGTTGTGCCATTGCAACTTCAAAAGACACTCTAGTTCTAGTTGAAGATTTTTCAAATACAAGACTTAGGAATTTGCCCTCTAAAATTTTAAGACTTTTACCTTTAGACTTCATTTCGATTGAATTGCTTAAGATTCTATCAATATCGTCTTTAGAAAAATTATTTAGGTCTAGGAAATGTTTATTCATATTATTAAAAAGGAGCGCGACTATATAGATAATCGATCATTTACGCAATTAATGGTAAGCTTCGCGGCCTTAAAAATAAAGCTAACAATTATGCAAAAATATTCAGTCAAACCATTAAGCAACATTGCCAAGATAGGTTTAGAAAAGTTAGGGGGAACTTCGTGTTCTCTTGAAGAGAATTCAAAAACACCCGATGGAGTGCTTGTTAGAAGTACAAAAATGACTAATGAAGATCTAACCGCGAATTTAAAAGCAATATCCAGAGCTGGAGCAGGAGTGAATAATATTCCCGTTGAAAAATGTACTGAAGAAGGAATAGTTGTATTTAACACCCCCGGGGCTAATGCGAATGCCGTCAAGGAGTTAGTGCTGGCCGGTCTAATGCTGTCATCCAGAAATGTCTATGCGAGCATAGACTTTGTTAACAAGCTTACTGAGATGAATGACATGGCTGAACTTGAGCCTTTTTTAGAAAGTAATAAGAAGCAATTTAAAGGAAACGAACTAGCTGGGTCTACTTTAGGAGTAGTAGGATTAGGAGCAATCGGTTCTAAAGTAGCTCGAATGGGTGTTTCCCTCGAAATGGATGTTGTTGGTTATGACCCAGCTATTTCGGTAGAGGCGGCTTGGAAACTCCCAAGTCAAATTCAACCTGTAGGTTCAATAGAAGAGTTATTTAGAATTAGTGATTACATTTCGATTCATATTCCTGCTCTTTCTAGCACAAAAGGAATCATTAATAAGGATTTATTCAAAGAAGCTAGAGAATTATCCTTATTAAACTTTGCTAGGCATGAGGTTGTCGATACTTCGGATGTTTTAGAATTTCTAGACAAGGGTAATTTAAGAAATTTTATTACAGATTTCCCGACCCCAGAATTAATCAAAAGAGCAAATGAAATTAAAGATGTGATTCTTCTTCCTCATATAGGAGCAAGCACTGCTCAAGCCGAAGAGAATTGTGCAGTCATGGCTGTAAACCAAATGACAGACTTCCTTGAAACTGGAAATATTAAAAATTCTGTTAATTTTCCAAATGTTCAACTCAAACGAACTACTGAACATCGTATTAGCATAATTAATAAAAATGTACCTGCTATGATTGGGCAGATTGCAACAGCTCTGGGGGAGTTAAATTTAAATATAGCCGAGATGACCAATGTTAGTCGTGGCGATATTGCTTACAACCTGATAGACATAGAGAATGGAGTGGATGAAAAATCTATCTCCTCACTTAAAGGTATAGAAAATGTAATTGATGTTAGACTTATACTTTAAACACTTAAGTTGTTGTTATAAATAATAATTTAGATATTAGAAATAGTATTTATATAATCCGCTTGCACTAGTTTAAAATTACGCACATTTTTTGACCATTTTACTTTCTCTATTTCTTTTCAGTCTATTGAAGTCTAGAAAAGTATAAAATCTTTTGAAGTGTTACTTAAGTTATTGATTTTATTCAATTATTCAATTTTTGATTGATTTTTGAACAATTTGTTGAAATCTTCTTTAGATATCAGTTAAAGAAAAGATATATAAAGTTATCCAAAGAGTTATCCACAGAAATTGTGGATAAAAAATTTAAATTTATAGTACCATTTAAGAAAATTTAATTAATCTTCACAATGTAAATCAATGACCTTAAAGAAAAGACCAGCCATGCATATTTCTTGGTTCGAAGCGCTACAGGCAGAGTTTAATGAAGAATATATGGAGGATTTAAGAAATTTTTTGATTGATAAAAAGTCAAAGAATGAAGTTTTTTTCCCTCCAAATAAACAAATTTTCAATTGCCTGGAGATAACCCCCCTTGATTCAGTTAAGTTAGTTATCTTAGGACAAGATCCATATCATGGAATAGGGCAGGCAAATGGGTTGGCGTTTTCCGTAGAGAAGGGAATGACTGTCCCACCGTCACTGCAAAATATTTTTAAAGAAATCAAATCAGATTTAAGGCTAGAACCACCTAAACATGGCGATTTGACCTTTTGGGCTAACCAAGGTGTGCTCCTACTAAATTCAGTTCTAACTGTCGGAAAAGGAACCCCTGGCTCTCATGTAGGACAAGGGTGGGAGACTTTTACAGATAAAATTATTAATGTATTGAATGGTAAGGAAAATTTAGTATTTATGCTGTGGGGCAGTTATGCTCAAAAAAAAGGGTTGAATATAGATCCTAAAATTCATAAAGTTCTAAAAGCTCCGCATCCATCTCCTCTATCTGCTCATAGAGGATTCTTCGGTTGTAAGCATTTTTCTCAAGCAAATGAATATTTAGAAAATAATGGGAAGTTACCCATTCAATGGATAGAAGAAAATTAAATTACTTAAAAATCTAGATCTTGACCAGAATAGTTTTTATTCATAGTTAGGAGGCAGTGATAATTACTATCAGTTTTAGTGCAGGACAAAATTAACCCTACAACCTTATTATCTTTGTCATAAACTTTTGTTAAGTCCTGAACTTCTTTATTCGTTGATCTAACAAGTATTTCAGGCAATTTTTTTGCCCTATAGTGTATCCGTGCAACAATTTCTTGACCGGTATAACAACCTTTTTCAAAATCAATTCTAGTATTAAGGTGATATCCCAGCTCGTGAGGAGTAAATTTATTTATTACTTCAGATGTTATTTCAAAGTTTTGATTAATTATTTCATCTAACTCCCAGGATAATTTATCATTTGAAATGTTATAGCCTTTAAATTCTTCTGAATCTGTAAATGCTACCAAATGATATTTCTTTTCTAGATAGTGCAATCTAAAAAAAGAATCATAATTTTGAAATGAAATTTCTAATTTTGATTCTGGAAAATTCCTAATTAAGCAATCTTCTTCAATTGCATAAAATTTGATGTCTTCTTTTTGTTTCAGTGAACAATCGTAAAAGGGCTTATATTTTTCTAAGATTATTTGAGTTGCTTCTAATGCTTTAGTTTCTCCAACAAGAAAAAATGAATGATCCTCTTTTTCATTTTTGGCTGCGATAAAAGAGCTTATTACTCTTCCTTTGATATCGCAAATAGATCCCATGACACAATGATCCTTAGAGACTTTTTCCATATCAGAGGTTATTTGTCCTTGAAGAAGCTCAAATGAACCTTTGCCATTTATTTCAAGTATGCTCAAATGCTCTAGTTTTATTAGCTCTTTTCCTTTCACATAAACTATTATAAGGGAATTATTTTGAATGAATTAAAGAAAAAAATTTTGTGGCAATGTAGAAGGGGTCTATGGGAGCTTGATGCGATATTTATACCTTTTGTTGAAAGTAATTTTGACGACCTTGAAGAAGATGAAATCTCCGATTTCCAAAGACTATTAGAGTACGAGGATATAGAAATATTTGATATTTTGGTGAATAAGAAGTCATTTGATGACGTAACTCTTCAACCTATCATAAAAAAAATAATAAGTTTTCATGATGTTAATCTAGGTACCTCAACTTGATTCTTATCGCAGACTTGGGAGCGACAAATGCCAGGTTTTGCTTGACCATGGATTGTCTTACATACAGCAATAAAGCTAATTATCAGATCAATAATTTCGATTCTGTCGAAGAGCTTTGTCTTGCTTATCTTGAAGATAAAGGCTTAAAGAATATAAATAAGGCGGTTATTGGAGTTGCTGCCCCTATTTTGGGTGATAAAGTTTCCTTCGTTAATACTAATCTTGAATTCAGCATAAAAAATCTCGAAAAGAAGATCTTTTTTGGTGGGTTAATTGTCGTAAATGATCTCGAATTGCAGGCTTATGCGCTTTTTAATCTTAAAGCTGGAGATTTATCTTATATAGGAAAAAAAAATTTAACAGAAGGACCGAAGATTCTTGTTGCCCCAGGAACGGGTTTGGGCTTAGCTGGAATTTTGGGAGAAGCTGTTGTGGCGACTGAAGCAGGGCATATCAATATTTCTAATAAAAGGTTAAGGCCTGATTTGGAAATGATAATAGACAGATTTACTGAAGAGAATCACCGGGCACCAACATATGAGGATTTCTTATCTGGTAAGGGAATTACTTATTTTTATAAAGCTTTGTCAGGAGAAACAAACCTCGAGCTTAGTAGTGAAGAGATTTTATTAACAAGGGGAGATAAATATAGTCTTCAAACTATCGATGTATTGAATTATCTTTTGTCTTCTTATCTGAGATATATGGCCCTGGTTTGGGGTTCCCGTGGGGGAGTTTTGTTATCAGGTTCAATTGTAAATACTCTTTTGTTAGAAGAGGATTACCAAGAATTTAGAAATACTTTTGAAGATAGTGAAACAATGAGAGATTTTATGAGAACAGTACCTTTAGCAATAGTCCTTATTGAAGAAATAGGTTTTGAAGGAGGATTAGAATTATCAAAGAAATTGAAATAGACCAGAACTTTAACGTTAAGATATAGTCTATTAAGTATTAGTATGAAAGTTTCAAACAAAGATCTAGATTTAGGCTTGGTTAAGAGAGCCAAGGCTGGAGATTATCAGGCCTTTGATTTATTGGTTTTAAAATATCAATCTAGATTAATATCTACTGCATTTAAGTTCGTAAAAGATCTACAGATTGCAGAAGATCTCGTTCAAGATTCATTTATCAAGTCTTTCAAATCCATTGATTCTTTTAGAGAAGACAGTACATTTTATACTTGGATTTATAGGATTACTGTTAACACATCAAAAAACTATTTAGTCTCTAAAAAAAGAAAAGATGAAATTTTGCAGACTGATATTTCTAAAGAAGAAAATTTCATCATAGAACCAATAGATAAAGACACACCAGAAAATTTATTTCATGCTTCTCAGCTACGTAACATAATAATTGAAAGCCTTAATGGGCTGGGAGAGGACACTAAAACGGCTCTAACATTGAGAGAATTTGATGGTTTAAGTTATGAGCAAATTGCAGAAGTAGTAAATTGCCCTGTGGGTACAGTTAGGTCTAGAATCTTTAGAGGTAGAGAGGTTATCGACGAAGCAATCAAAGAATATAGAAAAGGTAACCAGTCTTCTCTTGCGGAGATTAAGCCATGATTAAAAATAAAATCATGAAAGAAAAAATTTCTGCATTAGCAGATGGTGAGCTGTCTGATTTTGAAACAAGGAGAATATTATCTGAAATATCATCTAATCCTGAATATAGAGAGTTTTGGAAAAATATTCATCAAGGCAAAGAAGCTCTAGAGAATGAAGAATCGGAATTTTTAGATATCGACATTTCCAACAGAGTTTCTTTTGGATTGGACAAGGTTCAACTAAAAGACCCAGAACAGATTAAAAAACATAAATACCCTCAAGCAAGCTATATACTAGCGTCACTCTTCGGGTTTTGTGCTGTGATTATCTATTCCTTAATCCCACCCCCTATTGAATCTTTCTCTGACATAGCTTCACAAAGAATAGTGGATGCAATCGACAGCCCTCAAGGAATAGAAGTTTTGAATAATTCTGTTTCTGGTTTGGGTATTTTGCAAGACTTTAAGTCAAATCAAAAAGGAACTTTGGCAAATTATAGGGTCCCCAATTCAAATAAAACCTTCAAAGTAAGTTTGTATCCAATTAAAGAAGTCAATAAAATAGGTGTAGGTGAAGCTACTAGAATCTCTTATATCAAATCTAAGAATGGGACTTATGTAGTTTCTGTAAGTGGAAATATTTCTACTGAAAAGAAGAATCAAATTCTACAAAATGCAAATTTTTTTGCAGAGAAAATAAATTAATTAAATATGACAAAATACAAATTATTTTTGGTATCTATTCTTGTATCTTTTTTTGCAGTGTTAGGATCAAAAGAATTACCGAATTTTTCAAATTTGGCAGAGGAAGCGTCCCCTGCCGTCGTTAACATTACAAGCTCAAGGACGGTTAAAGAAAGAAATGCATATGGACGTGGATTCGGAGATCCCAGATATGATGAGTTTTTTGAAAGGTTCTTTGGTCAACAACCTAGACCTTCTATGCCAAGAGAGAATACAAGACCGGTAGTTTCAACTGGATCAGGATTTATAATATCGGAAGATGGGTACTTACTTACTAATAATCATGTTGTTGAAAATGCAGATGTAATTACAGTTAGTCTTGGAGATAGAAGGGAATATAAGGCAGAAGTTGTTGGGGCTGATGAAAGATCAGACGTTGCACTGCTTAAAATAGATGCTGAAAATCTACCGATTTTAGAAATTGGCAAATCAAAAGAACTCAAAGTGGGTGAATGGGTTGTTGCTATAGGTTCGCCTTTTCAATTAAGGTTTTCAGTTACATCTGGAATTGTTAGTGCAAAAGGAAGGAGTATACCCAATGGGTCAGACTCTACATATGTCCCTTTTATCCAAACAGATGTTGCAATTAATCCCGGAAATTCTGGAGGCCCATTATTTAACCTAGAAGGAGAAGTGGTTGGAATAAACTCTCAAATTTATACTAGGTCAGGAGGCTACATGGGGGTATCTTTTGCAATTCCAATTGACTACGCAATGGATGTGGCTGATCAATTAAAAGAGAAAGGTTATGTGGCAAGAGGTTGGCTTGGGGTGAGCATTCAAGAGATCACAAGCGAGCTTGCAGAGGCTTTAGATATGGAAGTACCAAAAGGAGCCTTAGTTTCTCAAATAATTGAAGATAGTCCAGCTGAAAAATCAGGTTTAAAAGAAGAGGATGTAATACTATTCTTTGACGGGGAAGAGATATTTTATTCTTCTGATTTGCCTTTAACTGTTGGTGCAATAAGACCTGATACAGAAGTAAATGCCATGGTATTAAGAGATGGTAAGAAGAAAACTATTAAGGTCACTGTGGGTGAGCTTCCTAAAGACCCATCTATAGCATTTAATGAGATTGAAAAAAATATTCTTGGGCTAGTAGTAGAAAACCAAATCAATGAAGATCAAAGATCATTTATCGAAGGTGTTCTGGTAACCAATGTTGATACAGAAGGCTTAGCCTACATTTCAGGCATAAGAAAAGGAGATATTATTTATTCTCTGGCTAGGATAAAAATTAAGAATACTAATGAATTTAAAGATGTGCTGTCTGATCTTGATGTAGAACGAAGAACAACTATTGGTGTTGCAAGAAACGGAAATAAGAGAATTCTCAGCTTAAATTTGTCAAAATAGTAGCTTTAGCTAAATTACAGCAAAGCTAAACCGATGAATATTAGAAATTTCTCAATAATCGCACATATCGACCACGGAAAATCTACCTTAGCAGATAGAATAATAGAGTTATGTGGTGGTTTATCTCAAAGAGAAATGACCTCTCAAGTCCTCGACACTCTTGAGTTGGAGCAAGAAAGAGGCATCACTATAAAATCTCAAACTGTGAACCTTCAATATACAGCGCAAGATGGTGAGATTTACCAATTCAACCTCATTGATACGCCTGGACATGTTGATTTCGCCTACGAAGTTTCAAGATCATTATCAGCTTGTGAGGGTGCAATACTTCTTGTAGATGCTTCACAAGGAGTTGAAGCCCAAACTCTTTCAACATGTTATAACGCAGTAGAGGAAGGTTTAACGATTATTCCTGTATTGAATAAAATTGATCTGGCGCAGTCCGATCCAGAGAAAATAAAAAAAGAAATAGAGGAAATAATTGGAGTTGATGCATCCGAAGCACCAGCCATAAGTGCCAAAAACGGAACTGGTATTAAAGATGTCCTTGAGCAAGTCGTCAAGTTAGTTCCTGCTCCGGAGGTAGTAATCGAAGAGCCATTACAGGCCTCAATTATTGATTCTTGGTTTGATAACTATCTAGGGGTTGTTTCTTTGGTTAGAGTTGTTAGAGGAAGAATAGCAAAGGGTGAGAAAATCGAAATTTTTTCTAGAAAAGAAACTCATACAGTCGACAAAATAGGAGTCTTTACTCCCAAGATAACCGACTTGCAAGAATTAAATTCTGGTCAAGTAGGATTTATATGCGCAAGCATCAAAGAGATCAGAGGTGCTCCAGTTGGAGATACTATTATAAAAGCTAATTCAGGCACGTCTAATTTAGAAGGCTTTCAAGAGGTTAATCCACAGGTTTATGCAGCCTTATTTCCTCAAGATTCTGATGATTTCGAAGCTTTCAGAGAGGCCTTGGAAAAGTTATGCTTAAATGATGCATCATTGCAATATGAGCCAGAACATTCTGAAGCATTAGGGGCTGGTTTTAGATGTGGATTTTTGGGTACCCTGCATATGGAAATTATCTCCGAAAGACTGAATCGGGAATACGGAATGGACTTAATAGCTACAGCACCAACTGTTGCTTATGAGGTAGTAACTACTGACCAGCAAGTAAGACGCGTTGAGAATCCAAGTGCATTACCTGAGACTTCAAAAATTAAGACAATATTAGAGCCTATCGCTAGAGCAAACATCCTTGTTCCTGATACTTACATTGGCTCTGTCATGAAGCTTTGTAACGATAGGCGAGGAAAACAAATTAATATGAGGTATGTAGGTGGTCAAGTAGAACTTGTTTATGATTTGCCTTTAAGTGAAATTGTTGTAGATTTTTTTGATAGATTAAAATCTGTGAGCAGAGGTTATGCTTCTCTAGATTACAGCCTTGACAGATATGAGGAGTCTGACGTTATTAAGTTAGATATATTGCTAAATGGCGACAAGGTAGATGCCCTTGCATATATGGCTCACAGGACAGTAGCTAATATTAAAGGTAAACAATTTACAGAGGCCTTGAAAGAAGTTATTCCACGACAACAGTTTGATGTTGCAATTCAGGCAGCAATAGGGGCAAAAATAGTTTCTAGACAGACTGTGAAAGCCTATCGCAAGGATGTAACTGCAAAACTTTATGGTGGCGATGTGACAAGAAAGATGAAGTTGCAAAAAAAACAAAAAGAAGGAAAAAAGAG
The DNA here is from genome assembly GCA_902610065.1 of uncultured SAR86 cluster bacterium. Taxonomy (GTDB): domain Bacteria; phylum Pseudomonadota; class Gammaproteobacteria; order Magnimaribacterales; family Magnimaribacteraceae; genus Magnimaribacter. Next base: position 4,523 of record CACLUH010000018.1, on the reverse strand, counting down.
GATGAAAAATATTGGAAGGGTAGAAGTTCCACAGGATGCTTTTCTATCTGTTCTGAAGGTACAAGATTAATATCATGAATACAGCTTTATCACTTCTTATATTAACTGAATTAGTTTTATTCTCTTTGTGGGTATTTTTCGCTAAGAACGACAAGAAGAAGTCCAAAGACTTGATTAGCGGCATTATGTTTTTGGTTGCCTTAGTGATTCTATACCAAGTATTTAAATTAAATCTAGATTTTGGGTTAGTTTTGTCCTTCGCAACTTTATTTGCAGCAGTTTCTTGGTTTTTTGGAAAAGTAATAGCCTTAAAGGAATTACAAACAGAGGGAAGATCTTACTTTTTAATTCTATTGGCTATTACTTGTATCAGATCATTTGCTTATGAGCCCTATCAAATACCAAGCAGGTCTATGGTTCCAGGATTGCAGGTTGGAGACTTTGTTTTAGTAAATAAACACGCCTATGGACTAAAATTTCCCGGCACCAATGTTCTTTTAACCGATCTGAGTCCTCCTAAAAGAAACGATGTTGCAGTTTTTATACCTCCACATACTTTATGCGATACAACTCCTACAGATGCAAGGCCAGATTTATCAAAACTGTCAACAGCAGAAAGTCAGTTATTCTTAAATAAATTTACTAATCTCCAAAAAAATAGATGTACTTCCCAGGGCGTTAAATTCGTAAAGCGAGTGATAGGAATTCCAGGTGATAGAGTTGAAATAAAGGGCTACGAAATTTTAATTAATGGAAATAAAGTAGATCAGAAACTTTTAAGTTCAAATTCAGAAGAAAACTTAATTGAAGAAACTTTAGACGAAGGTGTACATATCATAAGAACTTTAGGATTAAGTGACTATGCCCAACATAAATGGATAGTGCCTGCAGGGAGCTACTTGGCTATTGGAGATAATAGAGACAACAGCTTAGATAGCCGAGCATGGGGTTATTTTTCGGAAGATTATCTGGTAGGAAGAGCAGACTTTATCTGGATGCATTGGGCTTCGTTCTCATCTTTTCCAAGCCTATCACGGAATCAACAGATTCAATGATGGATAATATTTCTTCCAATCTTGGCTATTTCTTTAAAGATAAAAGATTAATCGAATTGGCCCTCACTCACAAAAGTTTTTCTCTAGAGAATAATGAACGATTAGAATTTCTTGGAGATGCAATACTGAATCTTTATGTTTCCGAAAAGCTTTATGCTTCTTATGAAGATGTCAATGAAGGTAAGTTAACTCGATTTAAGGCAAGCATTGTAAGTAGAGATAATTTAAATTTAGTAGCACTGAACCTAGAAATTGGAGAGGGAATTAAGTTAGGAAAAGGAGAAAAATTGGATGGAAACTCAATATTAGGTAACACTCTAGAAGCCCTTATAGGAGCAGTTTTTCTTGACTCAAACTTTAATAAGACAAAAAAAGTATTAGATAATTTATTTAGTAATAATTTCAATGAACTTAATAAAATTGACGAACTGAAAGATCCTAAATCCTGTCTACAGGAACTCATACAAAAGAAATACAAATCACTGCCAAGATATTCTTCAAAAGAGAATACTTCATTTAGTTACCAAAACAGATTTGAAGCTACATGTTATGTAGATGAAGCCAAACTTACAACAAATGGAACAGCCAAGACAAGGAAAGGTGCTGAGTTAGAGGCAGCAGCAGTTATGCTTAAGTTGATGGAAAAAAATGAGTCCTAGAAGCAAGTCCGGTTATGTTTCCATTGTTGGCAAAACAAATGCTGGAAAATCTACTCTTTTGAATAATATTCTCGGCCAAAAGATTGCTATTACCTCAAGAAAACCCCAAACAACAAGACATAGATTTTTAGGAATTAAGACGGAGAAAAGGAACCAAATCATATTTGTAGATACACCTGGTTTCCACTCTGGTCAAAAAAGAGCTCTTAACAGGTACATGAACAAGGTAGCATCTGATGCTATGAGAGGTGTAGATATTGTTCTTTATGTAGTTGATAGCCTTAAATGGGGGGATGATGATATCACTAGAGTGCAGTCTATTTCTGGGGAAACTATTATCATCTTAGTTATTAATAAGGTTGATAAAATTGAAGATAAAAACCTCCTTTTACCCTTTATAGAAGCCCGTAGCCAAGAAGACATTTTTAGTCATATCATTCCTATATCTGCACTGAAAAGTTTAGGAATTGAAGATCTATTGACCTCTGTATGCAAAAAATTACCAGAAGGAGATCATCTTTTTCCAGAGGATCAGGTTACGGATATATCTGAAAAGTTTTTAGCAAGTGAAATAATAAGAGAAAAATGCATTAACCGGCTAGGAGATGAACTCCCCTATAGAATAAGTGTTTCAATCGAGAGGTTCTCTGAATTAGAAAATATTACTCATATTGATTCAGCTATCTTTGTAGAAAAACAAAGTCAAAAAGGAATGTTGATAGGTAAATCAGGCACACAACTGAAAGCAATTGGAACAGCTTCAAGAAAAGAATTAGAAAAATTACTGGATACTAAGGTTATGTTAAAAACTTGGGTTAAAGTAAAAAGTGGATGGTCTGATAACGAATCATTGCTACCCTCTATGGGATATGACCTTGATAAATAATGTTTCTTTAGAGCCCGCATTTGTTTTACATACAAGGCCGTATCAAGAAACTAGCATCCTAGTTGATTTTTTTACAAGATCTTATGGCAGGTTAAATGCCATTGCTAAGGGTGCAAAAAGACCGAAAAGCCCTTTAAGAAGTGTTTTGACTCCTGCTTCAAAGTTGTCAGTAAGCCTATCTGGAAAGAGTGAACTCAAAACATTATCCTCAGTTGAAATAATTGATCACTTTCAACTAAACAATGGACTTTCGTTCAATTCAATAATGTACGTAAATGAATTAATTATTAAAGCAACTGAAAAAGAAGATCCTCATGCAGCTATTTTTGATGATTATGAAATATTAATAAAGAAACTTTCATATCAATCTGATTCAGTTAATTTGGAACAAAATCTGAGGAATTTCGAACTCAATCTTCTTCAAGAAATGGGTTATGGAATTGATTTAAGTAGGGATGCCGAAACAAACAAGAAAATAGAGAAAGAGTGTATTTATAAATTCTATCCTGATAAGGGATTTGCTCTTGATAGGGGTAAAGTAGCTTCTAAAAAGTCATTTTCTGGACTGGATATTATCAATTTTAAAAAAGGTAATTTTGAAAAAAAAGAAACAAGAGATGCCTCAAAGATTATAATGAGAATGGCATTAGACTTTCATCTGGGGAGTAAGACTCTAAATATCAGAAAATATTTAACTAAGAATTAAAATGATTAAAGGTATAGGTATAGATTCCATAGAACAAGATAGGATCTACAGAATTCTAAGTAAATATGGACATAGATTCCTAGATAGAATCCTTGGGCCAGAAGAAAAAAAAGAAATTGAAATAAAATCAAATCAATTTCAAAAAGTAAGATATCTGTCCAACAACTTTGCATGCAAAGAAGCTATTTCTAAGGCACTTGGCCTCGGCCTCGCCGGGGGTGTCTCTTTCAAAGAAATACAAATACTGAGAGATCCTAAAGGAAAGCCTTATATAAATCTAAGCGGTAATACAAAAAAAATTAGCAGTAAATTAGATATTCAGAATATTTATGTATCAATTACAGATACTAGCAATTTATCCACGGCATTTGTTATAGGAGAATAAATATGAAAATAATACTTTTAGGACCTCCAGGAGCAGGTAAAGGGACTCAAGCAGAGTCGATTTGTCAAAATTATGCAATCCCGCACATATCCACTGGAAACATGCTCAGAGAAGCAGTGGAAGCAGGAACAAAACTTGGATTAGAGGCCAAGTCCCTGATGGATGCTGGCATCTTAGTTTCTGACGAAATTATTGTGGGACTTGTGGAAGAGAGAATCTCAGAAGATGATTGTTCTGAAGGTTTTTTATTTGATGGTTTTCCTAGAACTATCCCACAAGCAGAAGCACTTATTGATCGAAATATAGAGATTAATGCAGTTGTGGAGATTGATGTTCCAGACCAAGACATAATTGATCGAATGGCAGGTAGAAGAATGCATCCCGCTTCGGGAAGAAATTATCACATCGTTTTCAATCCACCTAAAAATGAAGGTAAGGATGATATTACGGGCGAAGATCTAATTCTAAGAGAAGACGATAAACCTGAAACGGTAAGAGATAGGTTAAAGGTATATGCAGATCAGACATCCCCATTAGTAGTTTTTTACTCAAATCTATCTGCTTCGAGTCAACTCGAATATATAAAAGTCTCAGGAACAGCAACTCCGAGTAGCGTAACGCAACAGATATTAAAAGACTTAGAAATTTAATTGGACAATATCCTAGCAATAGAAACTTCAACTGACACATGTTCGGTTTCAATAGGAAATTGCCAACATGTCTATAGTTATCACGAAAACATACCTAAGCAACATACAGAAAAACTTTTAAGCGTAATTAATAATCTATTGGAAGAGGGCAATCTTTCATACAAAGATTTGAGTGCTTTGGC
>CACLUH010000017.1:0-27182 GCA_902610065.1 uncultured SAR86 cluster bacterium | reverse complement strand
CTGGGAAAATCCTTAGAAAAGATTTAAGAGCACCTTATTGGGAAGGCAAAGAAAGAAATGTCTCTTAGATAGCTTTGGATTTTAAATTAGATCAGAGGCTCGAAAAAGATACATTTTTGATAGGGGAACTTCCTTTATCAAGGGTTTTACTAATGAATGTTTCAAATTTTCCATGGGCAATATTAGTTCCAAAAATTTCAGGAATAAGTGAACTTTATGAACTGGATTCTAAGCAGCAGATTATTTATCAAGCTGAGTGCAATTACATTTCAAGACACATGTCTCAGATTTATGGTGCTTTTAAAATGAATCTTGCTAGTTTAGGAAACCTCGTACCTCAACTACATACCCATGTCATCGTACGCTACAAAGATGACGATGCTTGGCCTAGTCCGGTTTGGACATTCCAGAATATGCTACCTTATTCTGATAATGAATCTAAACTTCAGATTGACAAGGTAAGAAAGCTTGTTGATCATTATGAACAGGGAGAAAATTATGAATGACTTTAATCCAGATACTTTTGAACAAAGAAACTTACCTTTCATAATTAATAGGTTGAGCCCAACCATAGGAGGAGAGATCCTCGGCATTGATTTATCCGAGACTCTGGAGGAAGAGACAAAGGCCTTAATTTACGAAGCACTGTTAGTTTATAAAGTTATTTTTTTTAGAGATCAGGATATCTCTACAGAACAGCATATAAACTTTTCAAAAAACTTTGGCGAATTAGAAATACATCCTTTTGCTCCAAAAAAAGAAAGTTTTCCAGAGGTATTAGTTATAACTCACAATGAAAAGAGTAGGGGTAGAGAGAATACATGGCACTCAGATGTTACTTGGAGAATGGAACCCTCTTTAGGTTCAGTTTTAAGAATGATAGAAAAACCTGAACATGGAGGAGATACGTTATTTGCAGATATGTACGCAGCTTATGACAATCTTAGTGAAGAAATTAAAGAGAAACTCGAAGGTGCTATAGCGGTTCATGATTTTGCAAATTTTAGAAATAGGCTCATTAAAGAGGGTAAATCTGATGAAGAGATAGAAGCCTTTAATAAACAATATCCCATGCCAGAGCATCCAGTTATAAGAACTCATCCAGATACAAAAAAGAAGGTTATCTATGTCAATGCTGCTTTTACCCAATACATTAAAGACTGGGATCCTGAAGAATCTCAGCAGATGTTAAATTTCTTATATTCACGCGCTTCTGTGCCTGAATACCAATGCCGGTTTGCCTGGCAAGATAATTCAATAGCTTTTTGGGATAATCGTGCATGCCAGCATTATGCAAATTCTGATTATTGGCCAAATGTTAGAAAGGTTGAAAGAGTTACTATTATTGGAGATAGACCTTACTAGCATTCTTTAGTAAGAAAAATTAATTATATAAATGTATAAAAGTGCAGTTGTTGACTGGTCTTTAATAATTGCAATCGGCATCGCATGGGGGTCATCTTTTCTTTTTATAAAGGTTTCTGCGCCAGAAGTCGGTCCTATAACTTTAGTTTTCTCTAGATTATTGATAGCCTCATTGATACTAAGTCCATTCTTTATCACTAGACAGCATCTTCAAAATATTAGAGAAGATTTTCCTTCCATTCTTTTCCTAGCCTGTATAAATGCTTCTGTTCCTTTTTATCTTTTTTCTAGAGCGGCAATTGATTTGAATGCAGGCACTATGTCTGTTTTGAATGGTACAACCCCTCTATTTGCCTTCATTATCGCAAGTCTTTGGTTGAAATTAGGTTCTAATCTAACTCAATTGCTCGGAATATTTATTGGTATTGTTGGTTTGTTTATATTTGTTGGTTATGAATCATTAGAATTTTCATTATTTGCACTTGTGCTCTGTCTTTTGGCATCTTTCTTTTATGCATTTAGCTCAAACTATATATTCACTACTAAAGAAATTGATGCGACTTATTTGGCTTCTATGACTCTGCTGGTAGCAACTTTCCTTGTTTTCCCCTTTACGTTTTTAGAAAGTGGATTACATTTCAATCATCAAAATGAAGTTCTTTTGAGTGTTTTTCTTTTAGGGTTTTTATGCACGGGTATGGCTTATATGGGTTATGTAATATTGATAAAGAGAGTAGGGCCAGTTAAAGCTTCAACTGTTGTACTAATTGTGCCCGTATCCGGTATGTTGTGGGCCAATATTTTTTTATATGAGGCGATAACTTATACAATGCTAGTTGGTTGCCTTTTAATAATAACAGGCGTAGGTCTGATTAACTTTTTTAAGGATGATCTTAATTAACTAGGAAGATTTCCTTAGGTAAACTACGCTATGATCTTCATAGTCCTTGGTACCAACATCTTCAAAGCCAAATGAATTATGAAAAGCCAGAGAAGGTTCATTTTTTGGCAGGGTATTAACCTCACAACAAGTAGGTAAGTTTAATTCTTTTGCGATCTCAATTGTCCTAGAGTAGATCATTTGACCCAATCCTTTGCGTCGATGTCCCTCTTTAATTGCTATTCTATCAACGTATAAAAATGGATATCCTTGGGAATTGAAGAATTCATAATTCAGAGAATCGTAACTCTGATTTTCTCTCATCAAGATGATAAATCCTGCTATTTCTGCCTCTCTAACTACAATTAAATGACTGCTCCAATCAATTAAATTATTCAGTCTATTAATGTCACCAATATTTCCGACTTCAGGGATATTAGCCTGGTTGATGACTAATATTTCCTCTAGGTCTTTATAACTAAATGGAAATTGAAGTATTTCTAGTTGATACAAAAATTAGCTCAGTTCGAGGCCTTCTAGGTTTCCTTTTGATCTCCATTTCTCCATTAGAGAGAAGAATTCTATTGGACCGCCTCCATAAGTATTATTTTGAGGAGTTTGATTTACTTTACCTTCATTATTGTAGTAGCCAGGCGTACAGTTCTCTTGAAAATCAGCAGTCAACCTAGCTTTATCAATAATGGTGTTAATCCATTTTTCTTCTGCTTCCTGGGAGGCTTCAACTCTGGTCGCACCCTGATCTTTTGCAGTTTTTAAAATATGGGCTAAATGAATACTTTGTTCATCAAGAGAATACGTATAGGTGGCTGTGAAGCCTGATTGGGCTGGTCCGAAAAAGAAAGAATTTGGAAAGCCTCTGCTATGCATACCGTGAAAAGTAGCAAGTCCATTTTCCCATTTCTTGGAAACAGTCATGCCATCAACTCCATGTATTTGATAACCAGCTCTTCGACTATAATCAGTTCCAACTTCAAAACCAGTAGCGAAAATTATGCAATCAACTTCATATTCTTTGCCTTCGAATATGATGCCATTTTCATATATTTCTTCTAGACCTTTTCCATCGGTATTTACCAATTCAACATTGGGATTATTGAAAGTATTGAGATACTCATCGTGAAAGCATGGGCGTTTACAGAATTGGTTATAGTAGGGTTTAAGAGACTCAGCAGTCTCTTTATCCTCTACTACTTCATCAGCTCTAGCTCTTACTTTTTCCATTTTTTGAAAGTCAGCCATTTGCATAGCATTTCTTAGATCCATAGCTTCTGTAACTTTTCCCGTCATGTAAGACTTGAAACCATCTTTATACATTTTAGAAGAGAAGATACCTGAAAGTGCAAATCCAACCATCTTTAATTTTGAAGGTGCTCGCTGTCTGAGATTACCAAATAAAAGTCTAAATGCTTCTGTCCATCCATCTGAAACTAAGTCTTCTTTAACCATTCCTCCTGTTAGGAGTGTTTCAAAATTTTTTCTTCTTTCATCATGCCACCCAGGTTTTTGTGTAGAAATCCAATCAGGATCTGTTGGTTGATTATTTCTCACATCAATTGAAGATGGGGTTCTTTGAAATACGTAAAGTTTTTCGGCTGCAGCACCAAGGTGAGGTACGCATTGAACAGCAGTAGCTCCTGTACCAATTATTGCTACTTTCTTATCTTTGAGTCCTGTTAGATCTCCGTGTGAAGATCCTCCAGTATATTCATAGTCCCATCTGCTAGTATGGAATGTGTGTCCTTTATAGTCATTTATTCCTTTAATAGCAGGGAGTTTGGGTCTGTTAAGGGGGCCATTCGAATGAACAATGAATCTAGCCTTCATTTCATCCCCTTTGTTAGTCCTTACAATCCATCTTAATGATTCTTCATCCCAATCTGTTGAAATTACTTCGGTTTGCAAACAGGCATTTTCATAAAGTTTGAACTTCTCACAAACTACTTTGCAGTATTCAAGTGTTTCTGGCGCATTGGTATACTTTTGCTTAGGTACAAATCCAGTTTCTTCTAGTAATGGAAAGTAGATATATGACTCAATATCACATGAGGCACCAGGATATCTATTCCAATACCAAGTTCCGCCGAAGTCGCCTCCTTTCTCAATTATTTTGAAATCATCTATACCGGCTTCTCTTAGTCTTGCTCCCGCAAGCATTCCTCCAAAACCACCACCAATAACCACAACCTCAATTTCTTCTTTGATAGCCTCTCTTTCTATTACATCATTGATGTAGGGGTCTTCGCTAAAGTAAGAAAATTCTCCTGAGACTTCTTGATACTGTTCGTTGCCGTCTTGTCTTAGACGTTTATCTCTTTCTTCTCTGTATTTCTTCCTGAGATATCCAGGATCAAAATCAAATTTATCAAGTTCAACTGCCATATATTACTCCCCGGAAAATGTTAAATTATATTTCGTAGTATTTCATTAAATAAAAGGTATATTTATTTATCTTTATTTTGAATTGATTAAGCTCATGACTTCCATGCGAGACTTTTCGTTGTCTCTGAAGACGCCTAACATTCTGCTCGTTACTGTACTAGTGCCAATTTTATTTACTCCTCTACTGCTCATACACTGGTGCTCAGCATCGATGACTACAGCAACGCCTCTAGGCTTTAGAACTCTTTCTATTGTATCTGCAATTTGAGCAGTCATAGTCTCTTGTGTTTGTAATCTTTTAGCATAGAGATCAACTATTCTGGCTAATTTACTTAGCCCAACTACTCTTTGATCGGGTAGGTATCCTACATGAGCAATTCCAAGTATGGGAACCATGTGATGTTCACAGTGAGATTGAAATGGTATATCTTTAACTAATACAATTTCATCATAACCTTCAATTTCATTAAAAAATTTGGAGAGTATTTCGTCAGGATCTTGAAAATACCCTTCGTAGAATTCTTTATAAGATTTTACAACTCTCTTTGGAGTTTCTAGAAGACCCTCTCTGGAAGGATCATCCCCAGCCCAGCTTATTAGGGTTCTAACGGCTTCCTCAGCTTGTTCCCTAGAAGGTTTTGTAGTTTTAGTTGTCTGCTCTATTTTATTTTGTATACTCATAATTAGGTATTTCTATTGTTTAGTAGGGCGGAAACAATGAATATATTACCTAAAAGAAGAGATTTTGCATAATTTAAGATGTACAAACTATCTGTTAATAAAGTAAATGGGGACAAATATGAGTAAATTTTCATCACCAAATTTTTCTGTGGACCTTTCTGGACAAGTAGCTCTAGTAACAGGAGCATCTTCAGGATTAGGTTATAGATTTTCTAAGGTTCTAGCTAAATGTGGAGCAAAAGTAGCTTTAGCTGCTCGGAGAGTTAATAAATTAGAAACTCTTGAAAATGAAATAAGAGATGCAGGAGGAGAGTGTGCTGTCATACCTATGGACGTTCAAGATAGAGATAGCATAAGAAATGCTATTGATTTAGCTGAAAATCAGCTTGGAACTATAAATACTCTTATTAATAATGCTGGAATGGTTGATGCACAATGGGCAGTAAAACAGACTGAGGAATTGATAGATGGAGTTGTTGATACTAATCTCGTAGGCCCTTATTTATTATCTAATGAAGTTGCTCGACGTCTAATAAAGAAAAGCCAGCCTGGACGCATGGTTAATATCGCTTCCATAGCTGCATTTAATATTCATTCAAATTCTGCATCAGTACTTTATTCCACAACTAAATCTGCAATAGTGAGAATGACTGAATCTTTAGCTGTAGAATGGGCTAAGCATTTTATAAATGTTAATGCTATTGCACCTGGAATGTTTCATTCGGAGATGGCTGATGCTATGTTAGAGAGGATAGGCGATGTAAGCCAAAATTTACCCCGAAAGAGAATCTGCATACCTGAGCAAATGGATTCAACCCTTTTATATTTAGTTTCTCCATCTTCAGAGTGCGTTACGGGAACCTGTATAAAGATAGATGACGGACAGTCGCCTCGTTAAAAAATATTATGGGAAATCTCTACTTAAAATATAGAGAAGGGTTTCCAGAAGATTTAAATAAGATATGTATTGAGAATTGTGATGGTTCATCGATTACTTATGAAGACCTAGAGGAGCAATCAAGCCAATATGCTAATGGGTTTAATGATTTAGGCTTACAACCTGGAGATAGAGTATCTGTCCAAGTAGATAAATCACCTGAAGTTATATTTATTTATCTTGCGTGTTTGCGATCTAATCTGATCTTCCATCCTTTGAATACTGCTTACAAGGAAGGTGAATTATCCTTCTTTCTAGATGACGCCGATCCGTCTGTCTTCATTTGCGAAAAAGAAATATATAACAAAATACCTTCGCTAGGTGTTCCGAAGAAACCAAAGAATATTTTTACACTCGAATTAGATGAAGGAACATCAATCCAACACATAAAGAAGAAGGGCGAACACAAGATCATTGATTGTTCTAAAGAACAGACCGCAGCTTTGCTTTACTCTTCAGGAACTACCGGGAAGCCTAAAGGCATCTTGTTAACTCATGGAAATATTGGATCAAATGCAAAAGCGTTGAAAGAAGCTTGGAATTTCACACAAGCAGATTGTTTGCTTCATGCGTTACCTATCTACCATGTTCATGGCCTCTTTGTAGCTCTTGGATGTGTTTTTCTGTCCGGCTCTAGAATTCTATGGATGAATGCTTTTAATGTGGATGAAGTTCTAAAAGTAATAACAAAATGTTCTGTGATGATGGGAGTTCCCACTTATTACACTAGACTTCTTTCAAGCCCAAATCTTGATCGCGATACAGTTGCTAATATGAGAGTATTTATATCAGGATCAGCACCTCTTCTAGAGGATACTTTTAATGAATTTCATTCAAAAACGGGTCATTACATTTTAGAGAGATATGGCATGACAGAAACTAATATTATTTCCTCTAATCCAATAAAAGGCAAACGTAAACCCGGAACTGTAGGCAAGCCTTTAGAAGGCCAAGATATTAAGATCGTTGATAACAATTTTAATTACCTCAATATAAATGAAATAGGCAATATTCAAGTAAGAGGCCCAAATGTATTTAAGGGTTATTGGAATTTACCTCAGAAAATAAAAGAAGATTTTACTTCCGATAATTTTTTTAACACCGGAGACAAAGGTTTTCTTGATACAGATGGTTACTTAACTATAGTTGGCAGATCAAAAGATATGATTATTTCTGGAGGATTAAATGTTTATCCCAAAGAAATTGAATCTCTAATAGATGACTTAGAAGGAGTAGGAGAGTCAGCTGTGATAGGGCTCAAGGATGATGATCTTGGAGAAAAGGTGGTTGCTATAGTGGTTAGAGAAGAAAAATCGGAAATAAACGAAGATGACCTGATAAGAGCTCTTAAAAGCAATATTGCAGCTTTTAAAGTTCCCAAAAAAATCTTTTTTGTAGAAGAATTACCCAGAAATACTATGGGTAAAGTTCAAAAGAATGTTCTTAGAGATAATTATCAGTAATCGTTTATAATGCTCGCTCAAGCGAGATTGGTATAGTGGTATTACGCAACCTTGCCAAGGTTGAGAGACGAGTTCAATTCTCGTATCTCGCTCCAACATTTTTAGCCTTTACTCATTATCTAAAAAGCATACATAGTTGACAAAGTGCAAGACCTCCAAAAAAAGTATCTTAATACGTTTGCAGTGAGTTCTGCTGGCGGGGCAGCTTCAGAGGCCTTCTTGTCCATGTTTTTGCTTTATTTTTATAATCAGGTTTTAGGATTAGATCCTTTTTTGTGTGGTTTAGGGATTGCTCTCTCATTATTTGTAGACGCTTTTACAGATCCAATGATTGGAGGTATCTCTGATAGAAGCGCTACTCGTTATGGAAGAAGAATACCTTATATGGCATTCGGGTTGTTTGGTTTCGCGCTAGGTATATTCCTGCTTTTCAATGTCCGGCTAGGAAGCAGTCAATTTTCTTTATTTACTCAACTCTTACTATTCATAATAATTACTAGAATAAGCAGTACTATGTTTTTTATTCCAAGAGCATCTTTAGGAATAGAGATGATAAAGGGCTATGAACAAAGAAATTTACTTCATGCCAGGGATAATAACTTTGGAATTCTAGGAACTGTCATATTTTACTTCTCTATAGCTACAATATTTGGAGACAATTGGAATCAAGAGGATGGTTATAAAGCCGTATCTCTGATAGTTATTATCCTTTTTTTAGTCACAAGCCTATATTCAGTTTTTAGATTACGAAATATCGAATCTCACTTTGAAAAGACTTCAGTAAATGACGAAACAAGAAATATTGGCGTTATAAAAGGCCTCATTTCACTTTGGAAAAATGATTCTTGGCGAAATTTAATCATCGGTACGTCTCTATTCGGCATAGTGGGATCTCTATCGAGTGTCTTTAGCATCTACATGATTAATTTCTTTTGGTTGTGGGAGCCAGATATCTTTACTTTAATTTTAGCTTTGAGTATTCCTGGAGCATTCATAGCGGCATTGAGCGCGAACAAACTCTTGAAGGATAGGGACAAGAAAAGAACTGTCCTTGTGCTTACTTGCATAATGATCTCAATAGGACCTTCTCTGACCCTCTTGAGAATAATCGATATTGAATTTGGAACCAATATACTTCCAGAAGCAGGACTTGCTCTCCCGCTCCTAGGTTTACTCTTTTACCTTTATGCTATGCATTCAGCCTTCATGGCGGGTGTCCGGGTAATAAATGGCATTGTTTTTAGTTCTATGTTTTCTGATGTAGTTGAGGATCATCAAAAAAATACACATGCTAGGTCTGAAGGATTAATCATTTCTGTTAATGGTCTGTCAGGTAAGATTCTTGGAGGAGTTGGTATATTATTATCGGGAGTACTCTTGTCATTGGCTGGTTTTGGAGAAGAGGCATCTATTGAAGAAAAGAGAGAAGCTGTAACCTCTCTTGCAATCTTTTCAACTTCCTTACTCTTTGTAATCGCACCGATTTCTCTGTTCTTTATTTCAAAATATAGAATCAATAAATCTATTCATGAAGATAACCTCCAGGACCTCGGTTATGATGCTGGGAGAGCAAAATTATAAAACTTGAATCATGAAGAAACTTTCTCGTAAAATTTTATGAAGAATCTTCTGGTTAATTGATTTTTTAGACACTAACTCTTAGTCTGTATGAATATGGATATCCTAATCGTCATATTATTAATAATCGTAATTGGTTTAATCTTTTTTAATACTTTTAAGAATAGCAATGACAGTAATCAATCTGATGACTTTCTCAAAGGAATAGATCACTCAATTGAAACTCAAAGAACCACCCTTGGAGAACTTTCCAAAGACATACAGTCTTTTAATGAACCACTTAGTAAATTAAATCGTTATTTATCTGGAGGAACCTTAGCAGGAAAATTTGGTGAATGGTCTCTAGAATCAATCATTAAAGATATTTTCCATGCTAACCAGTTTGAGAGTAATGCAGAGGTCATTCCTGGTAGTGGTAAACGAGTTGAATTTATCATAAAACTTCCTGAAGGCCTTGTTCTCCCAATAGATGCTAAGTTCCCCTCAGCTCTTTTTGATAACTTTATAAATGCTAGCGAATCAGGTGATGAGAAACTAGTTAAGAAAACTAGAGATGATATTCGAAGACATGTTCTGAAAGATGCTTCAGATATAAAAGAAAAGTATGTCCAATCGGGCATTACTGTTGACCTTGGTGTTATGTATATACCCAGTGAGAGTCTAATGCAAACCATAGATTCTTTAGAAAATATAAGAGAGATAATTTTTCGAGATTATAGAGTCCTTATAATGGGACCTAACTCTCTTGCAGCCTATCTTATAAGCGTGCATATGGGATTTAGAACTTTAGCTCTTAATGAAAGAGCTGGAGAAATCATGAATGAGTTTGGAAAACTGAAAAAAGAATTTGAAAAGTTTAGCGGTTCTACCGAAGATCTTATGAAGAAAGTCGATGCATTGCAGAAATCTGTAAATGAATATTCCACACGTGAAAGGCAAATGGAAAGGGCAATCGATAGTATGGATAAATTAGACTCATAAGATCAATATGTCATTTGATAAAGTTCAGGATGAAATAATAGATTTGCTTTCAGATGACTCCGAACAGCAATTCATATTCTTAACAGGTGCCGCGGGAACGGGAAAGACCACTCTTCTTGAAAGAGTAAAGAATCAATTGTCTTTAAAAAAAATGGTTGTAGCTCCTACTGGAATTGCTGCCTTAAACATAGGCGGCACAACAATTAATTCCGCTTTTAGGATTGGTTTTGAGACTATTCCTTTGATTACAAAATCTAAGGATCCTAGATTTGCAAAACTACTTAGGAATTTAGAATTATTGATCATTGATGAAGTTTCTATGGTTCGAGCGCCTATGTTGGATGCGATATCTCAATCTCTCCAAATACATAGAAATTCTGAGAAGCCATTTGGAGGTATTCATGTGCTGGCTTGCGGTGACCTATTTCAACTACCACCCATAATTAAAGAGAGCGAAGAGAGGATAATCTATGAGAAGTATAATTCTATTTATTTCTTCGATGCACATTCATTTAAAGATATGAAAAAGATAAGTTATTTTGAACTTACAGAATCTTTTAGACAGGAAGAAGATCAAAGGTTTTGTGAACTTTTAAATAATATCCGAGTTGGAAAAGATCTAGATGTGACCATCGATCAAATAAATTCAAGCTGTTTTGATCCAACGCTTGAGTCGGAATTTTTCATGACACTTACCTCAAGAAAAAAAAGAGCTGAAGAATTAAATGAATATAAATTAGGTCATATTGAGGGCGAAGAGGAAACTATAAAATCTAAAGAAACTGGAGAGCTAAACGAAAATGATTTACCTGCTCCTAGAGAGCTTAAGATAAAAGTTGGAGCAAATGTAATGTTCATAAAAAACGATCCTGAAGGTCGGTGGGTCAATGGAACCCTTGGAACAATATCTGAGTGTCAGGATAAGAAGAAAAAATATATCAAAGTAAAAATAAATAAAAGAACACACAAAGTAGAACGTGAAGCTTGGAATAAAGTTAGATTTACTTACGATGAGGATTCTGACGATGTTTTAGAGGAGGTCATCTCGTCATTTAAACAATTTCCTATCAAATTAGGATGGGCAGTTACTATTCATAAGTCTCAAGGCTTAACCCTTGAAAGCTGTTCCGTAGATTTAGGTGCTGGAGCTTTTGCAACGGGACAAGCCTACGTTGCTTTGAGTCGATGTAAGAATCTGAGCTCATTGCATTTACAACGTGAGCTAAAAGTTTCCGATGCGCTTGTGGATCCTGATATTATTGATTTTCATCAAAAATTTATAAGTAACTAGAATGATAAAAATAGTTTTTTCGACACTTACCCTTTATCTCTTTTCTGCCTTAACACTTGCAGACGAAGACTTAGAAAATGAAGCAGTAGCATTGCTTCAAGCATACCTAAAAGTGGACACCATTAGCCCTCCTGGAAATGAATCTAGAGCAGTAGATTTTTTGGCAGAAATATTCGATGAGGAAGGTATCCAATATGAATCTGCAGAAAGTGCTCCTACAAGAGGAAATATCTGGGCACGAATAAAGGGAGGTGATAAACCAGCTCTTATTCTTTTACATCATTCTGATGTTGTACCTGCAAATGAAGAATATTGGGATTTTGATCCACTATCTGGTGAGATAGTAGATGGCTACATACAGGGTAGGGGTGCTTTAGATATGAAGGGGTTGGGTATCTCCCATTTAGCTAACTTTCTTAAACTGCACAGATCAAACAAACCTCTCAATAGGGACATAATTTATATAGCGGCAGCTGATGAAGAGTCTGGTGGAAAGTATGGAATGGGATGGCTCGTTGAGAATAGACCACAAGCTTTTGAAGGTGCTGAATTATTACTGAACGAAGGCGGCAGTGGCTTTAGATCTAAAGATGGGATTGGATTTAGCATCGAGGTAACTCAGAAGATTCCTGTCTGGCTAAGACTTAATTCAGTTGATCAGCCTGGTCATGGCTCTTCACCAAGGACAACAAGTTCAGTTTCAAGAATAGTAGAAGCTTTGAATATTATATGGAATAGTCCTTTTGATCCTAGAATCATCCCTGAGGTTGATAGAGTATTTTCTGATAGGTCTGAAGGCTTAGAAGAACCTTTTAAAAGTAAATATAAAGATATTAAGAATATGATCCAAGATCCAATCTTTATGAAGGAGCTGCAAGAATTTTCACCTTCTTCTCATGCACTTACTAGAAATACTTGTTCGCTTACAAGAATGAATGGAGGTGTGAAAATAAATGTAGTTCCTCCCACGGCATGGGCCGAAATAGATTGTAGAATATTGCCGGATAATAAGCCTGAAGAATTTATAGAACAGATAGAGGATCTTATAAAAGGTACTGGAGTTGAGGTTGAACCTTTAATGTTGGGTTTTCCGGGATCATCTCCTATTAATTCAGAGCTTTACTTAGCTATAGAGGACTTTATTCAAAAAAATTATCCAGGCTAAAAATTATCCCCATCAGTCAGTACTGGGTTTACAGATAGTAGGTTTTCAAGAGGAATAGGTATAGCTAGCTATGGCTTTAATACATATATTTACGAAGGAAATGAAAGTTCAGGAATACATGGTAATAATGAGCGTATCCATGAGGATCGTTACAGGCAAAGCGTAAGTGATTTAAATCTTATCCTTGAAAAGGTTATATACGACTAGACTGGATCAATAGGGGTAGGGCATGGAACTTGTTTTTGTATAAGTTCAGCAGCACCTAAACACAGATCTTCTCTATATAGTTCTGAATAAATCTGAATACCTGTAGGTAGACCATTGTCCACTCCCATTGGCAATGCAACAGAAGGAATTCCTAAGCAGTTTCCTGGAGCAATAAACATAAAACTCTGTCTTAACGCTTCGTCTCCTTTATCAGGATCTAGGTCGGTATCAATTGGCCATTGTAAATTAGACCAAGTAGGCCCTATGCAGACTGTATATTTTGTTAAGAAAGCTGACCATAGTCTTCTTAATCTTCTTCTTTCAAGTAAGGCTTGATCAAGTGTCATCTCCAATAAGTTAGCTTCATTGGTTCTTTTTAGATAAGCAACTGTTTCCGGTTTAAATATTTCCTCTGGTAGTACCTCTATTAAACCTTGATTTAAAATAGCTCCCCAAATTTCATGCACCCTCTCCACTTCAGGTGCCTCCACTTCATCTACTTGCCAACCTTCCGATATCAAAACTTCACCGGCTTTATCTATTTCTCTTATCGTAGCTTCTGGTAATTCGATATCACTTACCTTTTTAATTAAGGCTGCTTTTGGCTGGATAGGAAAATCACCAATTAAGGGACTATTGATTGATTGAGGATCATCTATATGTCTACCTGACATAACCGATAATCCCATTCTCAAATCTTCAACAGACCTGGCCATAGGACCATCACTCAAAAAAGCACTGGATATACCCATATCCTCAAAAGGGGCTATGGTTCTTACAAACGGGATTCTGCCTATCGAAGGTTTTATAGATGTGATGCCACAACAATAGGCCGGGTTTCTCAATGAACCGCCAATATCATTTCCTATTCCAAAAGGACTCATTCCTGAAGCAATAGCCGCACCTTCACCGCCACTTGAACCTCCTGGTGTTATTGCCTTATTCCAAGGGTTAAAGGTCCTACCTCTAAGCGGATTATCCGTATCTAAGCGCATGCCCATTTCAGGCATATTCGTCCTGCCAATTGGAATTGCTCCGGCATTTAACATTCTATCCACCAAAGGAGCATTTCTAGGAGGCATAGATTCAGCCAGTAGAGGAAGACCATTCGTTGTTGGAGTTCCAACAAAATCTATATTTTCTTTTATGGTAATTGGAACGCCATGAAAAGGCTTGTCCTCGATATCGGTATTAGAACTATCGGCTTTATCGGCCATTTCGAGTGCTGATTCTTCAAGTGTTACTGTTATGGCATTAATTTCTGGATTAACTTCTTTAATTCTATCTAAGTGAGCTTCAACCACCTCCTTGCTAGAAACTTCTTTTCTTTTAATAAGGTACGCTAATTCCCCCGCACTTTTTTGGGTAAGTTCATTCACATTTAATTCCTAAAGAATATTTATTTTTTCAGCTACAACTCTTTCTAGGTATGGTGAAGGTTTGAATTCAGGACCTAACTCTTTCTCAGCTTTTTGTAACCAATCAAGCACTTTGTCGTAACCTACTAGGTTGCCATAAAACATAGGTCCTCCTTCATACACGGGCCATCCGTAACCATTAGTCCATACAATATCTATATCACTTGCTCTGATGGCCATGCCTTCTTCTAAGATTTTGAATCCTTCATTGATCATTGGATACAGACATCTTTGAAGAATTTCTTCTTTTGAAACCTCTCTCATTTGGATTTGTCTATCTTCTCCAAATTTCTTGATTAGTGCTTCTACTTCTGGATCTGGAGATTTATTTCTATTTTCGTCATAGAAATAAAAACCCTTTCCTGATTTTTGGCCTAATCTTCCTGCTTCGCATAAAACATCTCTTAGAGTTTCTCCATTAGAAGTTTCTTTATTCCAGCCTATATCTAGACCAGCCAGATCAGACATAGCAAAAGGACCCATGGGAAAACCAAAATCAAATAAAGCGTCATCTATATCCCAGGGAAGGGCGCCTTCTAGTATCAATTTATTGGCTTCTCTTTGCCTTTGTGCAAGTATTCTATTACCAACAAATCCTGGACATACTCCAACTACAGCAGCAATCTTTTGTATCTTTTTAGCTATTGCTAGCGAACTCGCTACAACTGATTTAGATGTTTTATCACCTCTAACAATTTCTAGGAGTTTCATAACATTAGCTGGACTGAAGAAATGAAGCCCTATTACGTCTTCCGGTCTACTAGTTTCGGCAGCAATTTCATTCACATCTAACGCAGAAGTGTTTGAAGCCAAGATAGCACCATCTTTACATATTCCATCCAGTTGTTTGAATATGTCTTTTTTTAGATCCATATTTTCAAATACAGCTTCAATAATTAGATCTTGAGAATCAAGTGCATCTAGAGAAGTTTGTCCATTTATGAGCGCCATTCTTTCTTCGACTTGTTCATTCGTGATACGACCTTTTGCAGCTGTATTCTCATAATTTTTTCTGATAATGCCTAAGCCTTTATCTAATCTTTCCTGACTCTGTTCAATAATGGTGACTGGAATACCAACATTGGCAAAATTCATAGAGATGCCACCACCCATAGTTCCTGCGCCTATTACACCTACTGAATTGATTTCTTTCAAAGGAGTCTCTTTTTCAATATCTGGAATTTTTGTAACTTGTCTTTGAGCAAAGAATATATATCTCTGAGCTGCGGATTGAGAACCCGTCATTAGTTTCATGAATAAATCTTGTTCAACTTTAATACCTTCTTCGAAGGGAAGATTAACTGCAGCTTCTACACATTGGATGTTGTATTCTGGAGCTAAAAATCCTCTAGTTTTTCTAAGAATTGATTTTCTAAATTCAGAGAAAAGTTCATCATTTCCCTTATCTGATTTAATTTTTTTATCTGCATCTCTAATCTTCACTAAAGGTCTACCTTCAGAAACTATCTTATTTGCAAAAGAAATAGCATTATTTTCTAACTCTCCTTCATTAGCTAGTTCATCAACTAAGCCCATATCAAGACATTGATTGGCAGGAACATGTTCTCCACTAGTCATCATCACAAGAGCTTTTTGGGCACCTACAATTCTTGGGAGCCGTTGTGTACCGCCTGCACCTGGAAGTAGACCTAAATTAACTTCTGGAAGGCCACATTTTGCAGAAGGAACAGCAATTCTGTAATGACAAGTCAAAGCAACTTCTAAGCCGCCACCCAGAGCAGTTCCATGTATGGCTGCTATTACAGGTTTAGTTGAGTTTTCTATCATATCTTGAACTTCATAAAGAGAAGGCCCTTTAGGGGCTTGACCAAACTCAGTAATATCCGCTCCAGCTATGAAAGTTCTTCCATCACATATAATTACTATAGATTTTACTGAATCATCTTTTAGCGCATCACTTATACCATTATTCAAGCCTTCTCTCACATTTGCCGATAAGGCATTTACTGGAGGTGAGTTCAGAGTTAAGACTGCTACTGCATCTTTTACTTCTAAAGTAGTCACTTCATTTATAGTTGGCATATTTAGTTCCCCTTAATCTTTTGAATTGATTGGCTATGCTATCGCAAAATATCATTAAAAAAAATATTATTTATATATGTCCTTTATCACTGTAATATTCCTCATACTTACATAGACACATAAGTACGATAAATAAGGAAATAAATGTCAGAAAGAATTACACATGGTAGTCTGAAGGTATCACAAGAACTTGATAATTTTCTAACAGATGAACTTCTTCCAGGTTTGGATATTAGCCCAGATGCTTTTTGGGAATCTTTTGAGCGAGTTCTTGATGAGTTTGGTCCTCGCAATAAGAAACTCTTAGCAAAAAGAACTGAGATTCAAAAAACAATCGATAATTGGCATATTTCAAAAAAAGGATCTCCACATAATCATGATGAATATGTAAATTTCCTAAAAGAAATAGGTTATTTATTGGAAGAAGGAGATGATTTTGAAATAACCACTCAAAATGTAGATGAAGAAATCGCACTCGTTGCAGGTGCTCAATTAGTTGTACCTATTATGAACGCAAGGTTTTCTTTAAATGCTACTAATGCGAGATGGGGTAGTCTCTATGATGCTCTTTACGGAACAGATATGATTTCAGAAGAGGAGGGTGCTGAAAAATCAGGACCTTATAATCCTGTTAGAGGAAATAAAGTCATAGAATTTTCAAAAAATTTCTTAGATGAGTCGGTACCATTATCTTCAGGAAAATATGCCGATGTAACAGGTTTTAAAATTAACAAGGGAAGTCTTGAGATAAGTACTAGCGATCAATCTTCTACAGAATTAAAGGATGAATCTCAGTTCATAGGTTTTACAGGTGACTCCGATAATCCTAGAAGTATATTATTTAAAAACAACAACTTACATCTAGAAATTGAAATTGATCCTGAAGACTCTATAGGCAAAGATGATCCAGCAAATATTAAGGATGTTTGTGTTGAATCGGCTGTAACTGCCATACAAGATCTTGAAGATTCTGTTGCGGCTGTAGATGCAGAAGACAAATCTTTAGGTTATCGAAACTGGTTAGGTTTAATGAAAGGAGATCTCAAAGAATCATTTTTTAAGGGCGGAGAAGAGATGACAAGGACTCTGAATGAGGATAGAAATTATTCAGACAAAAATGGTCAAGAAATTACTCTCTCAGGAAGAAGTGTTCTTTTGGTAAGAAATGTTGGTCATTTAATGACAAACCCTGCAATCCTTGATGCAAGCAATGATGAAGTCCCCGAAGGAATTATGGATGCCATGTTTACTATCTGTATAGGCAAGCATGATCTTTTGAAAGAAGGAAAACAATCTAATTCAAGAACTGGAAGTATTTATATAGTAAAACCAAAAATGCATGGACCTGAAGAAGTTAAGTTTACATGCGATTTATTTTCAAAAGTAGAACAGGAGTTGGGCCTTGATCCTCTAACAGTAAAAGTTGGTATTATGGATGAGGAAAGGCGAACTACTGTTAACCTTAAGGAATGCATTAGAGAAGCCAGCGATAGAGTTATATTTATAAATACTGGTTTCTTAGACAGAACGGGTGACGAAATTCATACCAGTATGGAAGCTGGACCTGTAGTGCCTAAGGCAGAGATGAAACAGCAACCCTGGATTGGCGCATATGAAGATTGGAACGTTGACATTGGTCTTGAGACTGGCTTTAAAGGTAGGGCGCAAATAGGTAAAGGAATGTGGGCGATGCCTGATGAGATGTTAGGAATGTATGAAAATAAATCCATGCATCCTGATGCAGGTGCAAATTGTGCATGGGTTCCATCTCCTACTGCCGCGACTTTACATGCTATTCACTATCACCAGGTTTCTGTTTCAGAACGTCAAGAGATATTAGCCTCAAGAACAAGGGCTGACTTAAAAGATATTCTTTCTATTCCATTACTAGATAATCCTGAAAGCTTAACATCTGAAGCTATTCAAGCTGAACTTGATAATAATTGCCAAGGCATACTTGGTTATGTTGTCAGGTGGGTAGATTTAGGGGTAGGTTGCTCCAAGGTACCTGATATAAATAATGTTGGCTTGATGGAAGATAGAGCTACATGCAGAATTTCAAGTCAACATATAGCAAATTGGATTCATCACAATCTTTGTTCAGAGGAGCAAGTTGAAGAGACGATGAAAAAAATGGCTCTTGTAGTTGATCAACAAAATGCTGGAGATCCTGAATATATTGCGATGGGTCCTGACTTTAATGGGATATCCTTTTCTGCTGCTTTAGATTTAGCTGTGAAGGGACGAACTCAACCGAGTGGCTATACAGAGCCAATTCTTCACTCTAAAAGATTACAAGTAAAATCTTAATAACTCTAAATTTGACCTTTAAGGTCTATTCTTTAGACTGATAAATGCTTTGGAGGTTTTTTTATGAAAAGAGCAATTTTTTTAAGTCTTTCTTTATTATTAAGTAATTCTTTTTTCGCAGAGAGAGAGTCTTTTTCTTGTGATCCAAAAAAATTTTTACCTGAGGATTTAGCAAATAAAGTCTTAGTTCATAGAGAATCAGGTTTTAATATTTGCTTAAGTTGCGAGGGTGAAACTTGTAAATTTAAACAACTGTTATTAGATAATTCCGATACCTTGTCCATCTGTAAGCGACTTTTTTGTACAGCCTCTTTTGCAAGCAGAGGATTTGAGATTCCTGCAGGAACACCTCGTGGAAAAAGTTCTTTTAGTTATCAATACTCCATTTCTAAACTAGGAGCAATTAAAGATATAACCGTCACATCAACTGACGGAGTATTTTCAAATAAAGATGCAAAGGAATTCGTAAAAGCCTTAACAAGAAAAACTAAATTTTTACCAATTAAATACCAAGGGAATAGTTACGAATTAATCAATTTAGCTTCCGAGATGAATATCAATACACGATTAGGAAATGATTAACTATGAAAGGATACTGGATAACATTATGTCACGTCACTGACAGTGAAACTTACGGGGAATACATCAAACTTGCAGGACCAGCTATACAAAAATATGGTGGTAAATTTTTAGCCAGAGGTGGTGAGCAAGTGAAATATGAAGGATCTTCGTATGATAGGACAGTAGTTGTAGAATTTGATTCTCTTCAAAGTGCGAAAGATGCATATAATTCAGAGGAATACAAAAAGGCACTTGAGTATTCTTCAATTTCCTCGGAGAGACACCTAGTTGTTGTTGAGGGCCTCTAAAGGTTGATGTGGAACTACCAAATTTATTTTTAGTCTGTTTAGCTGCATTTTTTGCAGGAGGTATAAATTCTCTAGCTGGCGGAGGAAGCTTCATAACACTTCCAGCATTACTGTATGTAGGGATATCTCCAGTCCTAGCCAATACTACGAGTGCAGCAGCAATATTGCCGGGATATTTTGGATCTGTGGTAGGGTTCAAGAAAACTTTTACTACTATAAGCCTGAATAAAATTATGCCTTTGATATTTTTAGTAATAATTTTTTCAGTTGGCGGTGCATTCTTTTTAATAAATACATCAGATGAATTTTTTATGAAGGCTTTACCTTTTTTAATTTTCATGGCGACCTTATTATTTATATTTAATCCACAAACTGTGCGACAGAAATCTCAAAGTCCAAGAGGCGTATATCAAAAAATTGGTCTCTCTTTTGTTAGCACTTATGGAGGATATTTCAATGGAGGACTTGGTTTAGCTCTGCTATCTGTACTTTCTATAGATAAAGATTTTTCTTTAAAACAACTCTCAGCTATAAAGTCATTATTATCATTATTCATAACCCTCGTTTCTGTAAGTATATTTTTCTTAAATAACTTTATAGCCTGGTCATTTGTTTTTTATATGATGTTTTTCTCAATTTTTGGAGGCTTTATAGGAGCAAAACTCACTGAAGTATTGCCCAATCAACTATTGAGAAGATTTATTATCTTAGTAGGAATTTCTTTAAGTATTTCTCTATTCACACTTAATTATTTATAAAAATATGGTTATTTACGGAATAGCTTTACTTGGTATCTGCACATTACTTGGTTTATTTGCAGGTGAGTTACTAGGATCTTTATTTGGTATTGACGCTAATGTTGGTGGCATTGGGATAGCAATGTTTCTTTTAATGTGCTGCACAAGTCTCCTCAAAGGAAGATTTGAGATAGGGGATATATCTGAAAAAGGAATTACTTTTTGGAGTATGATTTATATTCCGATAGTAGTTGCAATGGCAGCAAAACAAAATGTAGTTGGTGCAATTGATGGTGGATTTATGGCTCTATTGGCAGGCTTATTGGTTGTCGCAGTTTCTTTCATTTTCGTTCCTATAATTTCTAACTTTAAAAGAAAGTAGATGGAAATATTAAACGAAGTTCTTATAAGTAACAATCTAATTACTGCCTTCGTCTTTGTAGGATTGATAGTCTATTTATCTTACTTTTTCTCCAACCACTTCACTGGTGGTCGATTCCATGGATCGGCAATTGCAATTATCCTTGGTTTGATCTTTGCTTATATGGCAGGGTTATTTACTGAAGGTCAAAAAGGAGTTGCAGATTTTGCAATACTATCGGGGGTAGGTATTCTTGGGGGTTCCATGTTGCGAGATTTTGCTATTGTTGCCACAGCTTATGGAGCTAACTTCAATGACTTGAGATCTTCCGGCAAAGCAGGGGTATTTTCTTTATTATTCGGAGTAATATTATCTTTTAGTTTTGGGGCGCTTGTAGCGATTTCTTTTGGATATGATGATCCTAGAAGTATTACTACCATAGGAGCAGGTACTGTGACATTTGTTGTAGGACCAATTACTGGCTCTGCAATTGGAGCTGAGAGCGAAGTAATTGCACTGAGTATTGCTGCTGGTTTAGTTAAATCAATTTTGGTGATGACCATTACCCCTTTAGTAGCTGGACGCATCGGACTCGATAATCCAAAGTCAGCAATGGTATTTGGAGGATTAATGGGAACAAATAGCGGTGTGGCCGCTGGTTTAGCTGCGGTTAATCCCAAACTAGTTCCCTATGGTGCCATGACTGCTACTTTTTATACTGCAGTTGGTTGTCTACTTGTACCTTCAGTTTTATTTTTCTTGGTTAACGCACTTTATTGAAATGAAGGTTATAACTCAAATAATCATTTTTGCTCTCTTAGCTTCTTGCTCTTTATTACGAACAAATATTTCATCCATAAGGAGTGCCGATAATTTATTTCTTTGTTTTCCAGATACTGATATTGAATATTCTTCACTAGAATTAAATGAAAAACTTTCTGTTCAAAAACAGATTTTCCAAGAGAAGCAAAGAAGGCAACTACAGTGCGATAATTATGAGAATTATGCTGGTGCAGAGAAGAGTTTAGACAAAATAAATGAAGAAGAGATGAGAACAAAATTAGGAGAATGTCCTAGGAGAGAGTTTTGTACCTATAGATAATGAAAAGCTTAAGTTTAATTCTAATAATCTTGCTTTCATCTTCCTTAAGATCGGAGATGATAAATTTAGAATGTAAAACTCAAACTCAAAACAGTGAGAGAACTAATACTTTTAGCTTATTGCTGGGAACAGAGACAAAAAAAGCAGTTCAAATCTTAAAGAAGGGACAATTAACAATGGACCTTTCAATTCGAGAGGACTATTTTGAAGTAGGTCAGTTTACAGATGCATCTCAAACAGATTTGATAGTTGTTTTAAGAATTAATAAATCAACGCTCGAAATTGAATACGCAAAATATATGGAATTAATAGAGCCAATCTTATGTGTAAAGTTATAAAATGATAGTACGTTTAGTTATTGATTTAATAAAGATCAAGAGCCATCGATTCTTGAAATATCAAGACCTTATAAATATTAGTAAAATTTACTCCTTGAAATTATGAAAAAATTTCTTTTTTTAATCTTTACCTTCTTTATTTCTAAAAATATATACGCGGATTTACCTGAAATGATAATTTCCAAAGAGGAAATATCTCCAGGTATAGGTCTTGTTTTCGAGGCTGCTATAAAAGATGACGTACATCCATCTACAAAATTTGGTAGCGAGAAAGACTCTGATATTCATATAGAAGTTTTGGCAAATTGGAATGAATCTGCACCTTCAGGGGCGCCTCTTGGAGGTTTTGTGGCTTATCTAGATATTTCTGTTGAAATTACAAATCAGATTACTTCTGAAATGAAATCTACAAAATTACTTCCTCATTTAAATATGTCAGATAATTTGCATTACGCTCTAAATATAAAACTTCCTGGGAAAAGAGAAGATATTTACATGGTGAAATTCATAATTGAACCACCTATTGGTGAATTAGGATTGCACTTTGATTGGCGAGAGGAAGTAGGCGATTACTTATCTCAAAACTATTTTTTTGAGTACCGGAATTTAGATTTTACTGAGATTGCAAATTCAACCAGAAGATAACTAGTTTGTCTTGATTATTACTTTGCCTACAAGTTTCCTTTCAGATAAAAACTGAATAGCTTCTTTTGCTTCTTTAAGATCAAATTCTTTACACACATAAGGTGAAAAATGACCTTCCTCACAAATTTTTCTGATAGCAATATTATTCTCTATTCCTGCTTCGGGATCTTTACGACCGTATTCTCCTGCTCGCACTCCAATAACTGAAAAGCCCTTAATCAAAGCCATATTTATAGGAAGGTTAGGTATACGTCCACTTGCAAATCCCACAACTAAAAGTCTTCCACCCCAATTAATGCAACGTATTGAGTGATCAAATACATCTCCTCCAACTGGATCATAAATAACATCTGCGCCTTTACCTTTGGTAATATCTTTCACCTCATTGCGAAAATCTACAATATTACCTTTATGTGTTAATAAGGTATGGTCTGCCCCCCATTTCTTAGTAAATTCTAATTTTTCTTCTGAAGTTCCTGTTGCTATAACCGTTGCTCCAAGATATTTTCCTAACTGAACTGCAGCCATACCAACCCCGCCTGTAGAACCATGGACCAAGAGTGTTTCTCCTTTAGTAAGATTTCCTCTTCTGACAAGAGAAACATATGCAGTTAGATAGGCCGTATGAAATGCAGCAGCTTGTTCGAAGGATAAGTTATTTGGTTTAGGGTTTATAGCTCTTTCATCAACAAGAACATAATCTGAAAAAGCTCCCTGACCAAGCGCTCCAAAAGTTACTTCATCTGAGATACCGTAATCCTGAACACTTGATCCTGTTTTTTCTATTATTCCTGATCCTTCCATACCTAGACCAAAAGGGAGTTCTGGTTTGTGTTGATATTTTCCTTGAGTCATTAGGTAATCGGGAAAATTAACCGAACTAGCTCTAACTTTTATTAGGACTTCTCTTGGTCCTGCTTCTGGAATGACTCTCTGAACTAATTTTACTCCAGACATATCATCGCTTAAGAACTCACACTGAAGTGTTCTAGATTCCATATGATTACTTGAGTTCTTCAGGACCGGAAGGTCCAGGCCCATCATACTTGTAAGCTATTATCTTTTTAAAGGCTTCTCTTTCAAATAGCATATCAGTCCATCTTTTAATGTTAGGTTTAAATGCTTGCTCAATGCCTAAGGTCCCAGCTAAATATATAGCATAACTCACACAAATATCTGCAATCGTAAATCTATTTGAACAGAGATATTCTCTATCATTTAGAGAAGCCTCCAAAAGTTTCAGTCTAGCTACAAACCATCTTTTATAACCCTCTGCGGCTGCGTCAGCTACACCCGGTTCTTGCAAGGTGTACCTAATGAATACTGTTTGTGGAAAAGTCAAAGTAGCATCTGCATGAGTTAACCAATTCAAATAGGCCCCATAATCTTCTTCATCTACACTAACTTTCAAATCAGTCGGACCATATTTATCTACTAAGTACTGACTAATACCAACAGATTCTGTCATTTTAGTATTGCCATCAATCATACAAGGAATTGTTCCTAGGACATTTACTTCCAAATATTCTGGTTTTAAGAATCTTGGAGGGAAGGGCATCATATCTATTTCATAATCTAAGCCCATCTCTTCGGCAGTCCATATTGGTCTGACTCCCCTTGAACCTTCCGTGCTATATATTTTTATTGTCATAATTTCCTTCGAAGAAGCTTATACTATATTAGAGAAAAAAATTTGAACAATAAAAAAAGGGGCATGAAACCCCTTTTTTTATTATTAGCCAAATTACTTTTTAGTCATCCAAGTTTGAGCAAGTTGTATAACTAGGATTGATCCCAGGAATAATCCTTGTACAAGATCAGGCAGAATTGTTAGCGGTGCAGCAGGATCTCCCGCATCCAAATGCATCTGGGCATTAGGGCTTATAGATGTACCAGCAGCTTTCAGCTCAGCAAAAGCATTAGCTACACCATTTGTATGCCATTCCATGTAAGCCCACCAAAAAAGTAAGAACCAAGCAACACATAGGTTAAAAACTGTCACAGCAATCTTTGCAACTATATTTGATTCCCCGGAATTATAAATCCCATTTGAAAGTCTGAATCCAACCCAAACCGCAAATAGTGATACTGCTAAGGATATGACAAGAGCTGTCATTGCAGTCCAGTGAATAGACCAAATTTGTAATTCCATATCTGTAAATGAAACTTCCATAATATCTCTCCAATTTTTTTGAACATATTGAGTAAAATTTTCTCAACACTTAAATTGTACATGGTTTATTATGTTTTTGAGAATGATAATAGTTCTCATTTATAAAATAATATGGAGATGGTTATGCCAACAGAATTAGAAGTATGGAATTTATTTTGGTTAGCAAGTTTATCAAATGCAGTATATTTTGCTGGACTTGCATTTTTATTATGGGTTAGTTTTAGGGCTGCAAATATGATTGGGGATAGTGATAATTTAATTGGTAAAATATTAGTGACTGTATTTTGCTTAGTAATTGTTTTTAATATGAACTTTAATGGCGCTACAGCAGAATGGGTATTTAATGGAACCGCAGGAGTCTTTAGCGCTATTCAAGCTCAAGGAGTCGAAATAAGCTCTGGGGCTCAAACCTTAATAGACAACTCTGAGCCAGGAAGAGAGTTTAATCTTGTTCCAGATGTACTTACAACCATTTTCCTTTTAGTGGTATTGGGTATGCAAATGAGCTCTATCTGGATGAAAAAATAGTATGAAATATATTTCAATATTAATTTTAAGCTTATCAACCCTGATTATCGCCGAAGAGTATGAATTTGAACCTGTACCGAATAAAGCTGAATATTTTTCAGGGAAGTTCAATGAAGGTAAGAATATGCAAGATCTTGAAGCTTGGGCTGAAGAGTTCGTTGATTGGGCTGAAGAAAATAATTGGAGAAAAAGTTCAATAACCGCAATTTTCACACCATTTTTTAATGATGATCTTTCAGACGTTGATTACGTCTGGTTGAATATTCTTCCCAATGCTTCAGAGCAATATTCTTCTTTAGGGTATTGGTTAAAAAATTCTTCTGAATTTTGGGCCACTATGCCTGCAACAAATACTAGGGTAGTTGATGTTTGGCAATGGCCTATATCAGAACCTTCAAGTGGACCTGGTGACCAGGGTATGGTCAGATTTTCTCGTTGTAAATTAAAAGAAGGTGTTTCTTTGAGAAAGGCTTTTGATACTTACAAAAGATTTGCCATCAAAGCTAAATCTTCTGGGGATAACATGGGACGAAAAATTCTTTTTGGACCAAGTGGTACTGATGATAGCAACTTTGATTATGTCTATTCCTTGTATGCCTCTAGTATGGATGAATTTGGAAAAAGTGCAGATAATTTTATGGAGAATTTAGTAGGTTCACCAGAAGCAATGGCCTTGGGAGAGATGTCCTCGTGTTCGAATGCTAGAACATACATTACGAAAAATATAAAACAGGCCGATCAATACTAAATAAAAAAGCGGGGGGATTTTCTCCCCGCTTTTTTACATCTTATAAGAAAAAATTTCTTTTCCCTCCATGTCTTTTAACTGGATGATCATTTTTTTGTTAGGTAGTATTTTCAATAACCCATAATTCTCTTGGTAATACATATCCCTAATTAGGAGTTCATCTGATTCTTTAGAGAAGATATCCCATATCATTGATAAAGGTCTCGATATTGGTTTGTTCAATGAAGAAGATGTTATTTCAATAATATTATCTTTTTTATACAAACCAGCTTTATGCCTGTCACCAGATAATATAACTATTGGTTTATTTGTAAATTTTAGGAGCTCTAAAAGTTTAGATCTTTCATGAGGAAAGTTATGCCACTTTTCAAAAATATGATTTGTAGGCAATACTTGGATAGATGAAACAATTATGATGATGTCGCTATCTATTTTTATTATTTCTTCTAACCATTTCCACTGATCTTTTCCTAACATAGTTTTTGTTTCATCTGTAGTTGGATAATAGGGTTTATCTTCTTGATCCAAGCTGGAACGGTGATATCGAGTGTCCAGAGCAATCAGATTTATTTTATTATTTAAAATAACTTTTTCTTCATTAAAGTAAATACCTTTTTGACTATGCCGTGCGTCATCCTTATTAACATTCCAGAATTCTAGAAATAATCTCTGTGCCTGTTCTTTTAAGGGATACTCTGCACCACCATCATTTTTTCCATAATCATGATCATCCCAAATAGCATTTAATTTTTTTGTGTATATCCACTCCGGGAACATATTTTTTTGTTTTCTATATGAAAGTTTCATTTCCTCTAATAGACCATCTTTGGAATCACCATAGACGTTGTCTCCCATAAAAAAGAATTCATTAATATTTTCTTTCTCTATAGCTTTCCATATAGGCTGATCTCTTTTTTCAGTTATACAAGAACCAAATCCCAAAACATAACTATCATCTAATT
>CACLUH010000016.1:0-27485 GCA_902610065.1 uncultured SAR86 cluster bacterium | reverse complement strand
CAAGAACGGTAAAAGAGTTAAATGCATATATAAGGTTTGATAGGATTGAAGATCTATCTTCATCTGCCTAATGGCTTCCAAAAAAGGTTGAGATTCTAGAGAGGCATAGACATAGATATGAGGTCAATAATAACCTTATCGATATTTTAGCTTCTAAAGGATTAAAGGTTGTAGGAAAGTCTGCAGATAAAATGTTGGTTGAAGTTATTGAGATAGACGAACATCCTTGGTTTATTGGCTGTCAATTTCATCCAGAATTCACATCCGATCCAAGAAGTGGACATCCACTATTTACAGGATTTATTAAAGCTGCCAAGAAGAATAAAATAAGTAAATGAAAACTATAAAAGTAGGAAACTTAGAGGTAGGTAATGATAAGCCTTTTGTACTTATTGCAGGCTTAAATGTTCTAGAGGATGATGAAACCATAAAAGATGTTATTGAGGAATGTATAAGGCTAACCAAAAAATATGATATACCTTATATTTTTAAAGCTTCGTATGATAAGGCCAATCGATCTTCAATAGATTCTTATCGAGGCCCTGGTGTTGAAAAAGGTTTAAAAAAATTACTCGAGTTGAAAAAAGATTATAAAGTCCCTCTTATTTCAGATATACATAATCCAGAAGAGGCTGAATTAGCTTCAAATGTTTTAGACATAATCCAGATACCAGCATTTTTAAGTAGACAAACAGATTTGATTGAAGCTGCATGCGCTACCTCTCTCCCCATAAATATAAAAAAGGGTCAATTTCTTGCTCCATCAGACATGAATAATATATTAAAAAAATGCAGTCATTTTCAAAACGAAAATATAATGATTTGCGAACGAGGAACCTCTTTTGGATACAACAATTTAGTTGTTGATATGTTAGGAATGGTTGAACTTAAAAACAACTCTCCTGTAATTTTTGATGTTACTCATTCTCTACAAAAACCAGGAGGTTTGGGCGATAAAGCGGATGGAAGAGGATCTAGCGTTTTAGACTTAGCAAGAGCAGGTATGTCCCTCGGTCTGGCTGGATTATTCCTTGAAGTGCATCCTGATCCAACGAAAGCTTTATGTGATGGGCCATGTGCCTTACCTTTACAAAAACTCGATCAATTCCTGAATAAAGTCAAGAACTTAGACGACTTAATTAAGGAATAATAAGGTTTTTCTATGAAAATACAAAATATAGAAGGCTTTGAAGTTATAGACTCAAGAGGCAATCCAACAGTAGCAGCGAGAGTTAACCTTGAAGGCTCAATATCTGCTTTAGCGATGGTACCCTCTGGAGCTTCGACTGGTCAGCATGAAGCAAATGAGAAACGTGATAAAGATACTAACAGATATCTAGGCAAGGGTGTCTTAGGTGCAGTTAATGCAATCAATACAGAAATATCCTCCTTGCTAAAAGGTAAGGATATATTTGACCTGCTAGCTAATGACAAACTGATGATAGATGCAGATGGAACTTCCAATAAAAGTAATCTTGGAGCAAATGCAATCTTGGCTGTTTCAATGGCATCTGCAAAAGCCGCTTCGATAGGAAATAAAATTCCTCTTTATACATTTTTAAATAATAAATATTCAGAATTCTGTGAGACAGACATTTTACCTTCTCTTCCAATTCCCATGATGAATATTCTTAACGGTGGAGCCCATGCAGATAATCCAATCGATTTTCAAGAATTTATGATTCAACCAAGAGGGTTCAATTCTTTTTCTGAAACGTTAAGAGCTGGAGTCGAGATTTTTCATACCCTAAAAAATATTCTCTCTTCAAAAGGTCTAAATACATCAGTAGGTGATGAAGGAGGTTTTGCTCCAAACATAAAATCACCTGAAGAGGCTCTTGACCTAATCATGATAGCAATAGAAAAGGCAGGATATTCTCCAGGTGAGCAAGTTGGGTTGTGTCTGGATATAGCTGCAACTGAATTTTATTCGGATTCAGTTTATAGCCTCGCAGGTATGAATAAAGATTTTAGCTCTGCTGACATGGTAGGTTACATTCAAGACTTGTGTAAAAAATATCCTATTAGCTCAGTTGAAGATGGGCTTGATGAAGATGATTGGGACGGATGGACAAAACTTACAGAATTATTAGGTTCCCAAATTCAACTAGTCGGTGATGACTTGTTTGTTACTAATCCAGAAAGAATTAAGAAAGGCATTAAAAACAATTCTGCCAATTCAGTTTTAGTTAAGGTAAATCAGATTGGAACACTTCTTGAGACTTTTGAATCCGTAAAAACTTCTATAGATAATAATTTTACTACTGTTATTTCTCATAGATCTGGCGAAACCGAAGATACATTTATTGCAGATTTAGCTGTAGCAGTGGCTTCAGGTCAGATAAAGACAGGAGCACCCTCAAGATCAGATAGGGTAGCTAAATATAATAGACTATTGATGATAGAGTCGGATTCTAAAATATATATTCGATGATAAAAAAAGTAATTCTAATCATAAAGGCGCAACCCATTTTCTTTGCTTCTTTTATCATATTAAGTTTTATAATTGGGCTAACTCAATATCAATTTTGGTTTGGAGATTTTAGTAGGAGCGACCTACAAACTCTTAAAGAAGATATGGCTTTAGTCGAATCAGAGACTAATTTGATTAAGGAACAAAACCAAGATTTGCTTAAAGAAAAACAAAAATTAAGTTCTGGAAAGGAAGCCTTAGAGGGAGCAGCTAGAATAGAGCTTGGAATGATAAAACAAGGTGAAAAGTTTTATGTTTTTAAAGAAGAGTCCTCTGTTGACTCATTAAAAGAAAATTAAATTGATAGAACCATTTGTAGTGATATTACCCGGCGCAGGATCAGGATTGCGTTTTAACTCAGATACCCCAAAACAATTTCATACAGTAGACGGAAAGTTAGTCATTGATTATTCCATAGATCTTTTTTTAAGTTTTAAAGAATGCAAAAGCATAATTATCGCCTTGTCCAACACCCATATATTTGAAAAAAAATTTAAGAATGATGAAAGAATAAAAATGATCGAAGGTGGGGATTCTAGAGCAGATTCTGTAAGGGAAGGTTTTAATAAGTTGATATCGCTAGGACATAAAGAGCATATATTGATTCATGATGCTGCTAGGCCTTGTCTTCGGTTAATCGATGTCCAAAACTTTTTGAAAACTTTTTCATCTACAAAAGCAGATGGGATGATTTTTGCAAAACCTAGCACAGACACATTAAAGTCTTCAAAGGATGGTAAAGTCATAGATAATACGGTTGATAGATCTTTATTTTGGGAGGCACAAACTCCACAAATCTTTAAATCTCAGAGATTATCTCAAGCTTACAGATCTTATAGAGGAGATTTAAGTAAGGTTACAGACGAATCATCTCTTTTCGACAACAAAAAAGAGAATATAATTTTATTCGAAAGCCCTTCCAATAATATGAAAATAACCAGCCCAGGCGATTTACAATTGGCAGAACAATTAATTAGGAGTTCTAAGGACTAGATAGATGCGTATTGGACATGGATATGATGCTCATAAATTAGTTCCAGGTAATGGAATGACTCTAGGGGGCATTGAAATAAAATCCGATTATTCAATTGAAGCTCATTCTGATGGAGATATTTTAGTTCATACTTTAATTGATGCATTAATGGGAGCAGCAGCATACGGTGATCTTGGAACTTATTTTCCTTCTGAAGATCAGTCACTTAAGAATATTTCTAGCCTATCTATGCTATCTACAGTTTTAGAAAAACTTAATATGGATGGTTACAAGATTTCAAATATTGACCTTACTTATGTGGGGCAAGTCCCTAAATTAATATCTTACAGTAAAGAAATTAGACAAAATTTATCTTCCTTCATTAACATAGACATCGACAAAATAAGTTGTAAAGCTACAACAACTGATCATTTAGGATTTGAAGGAAAACTAGAAGGAATATCTTGCCACTGTGTTGTGTTAATTGACCGGTAATAAAAATAAAAAATGAAAATTCTACTTTCGAATGATGATGGATATGATGCACCAGGACTCGAAGTACTTTTTGATACGTTGAAGGACTTTGCAGAACTTTGTGTTGTCGCTCCAGAAGAAAATAATAGCGGAGCAGGATGTTCCATAACGACTAATAAACCTATGCATGTTACCAAACAAAAAAATGGTTTTTTTTCTGTTAGTGGAAGACCGGCAGACTGCGTATATCTTGGAATAAATGAGTTAGCTCCCTGGAAACCAGATATTGTGATTAGTGGAATAAACCTTGGGGCAAATATGGGAGAGGACCTGCTTTATTCTGGAACAGTCGGTGCCGCATTAGAAGCTAGAGGCTTAGATTATCCTTCTATAGCTATATCTGCTGCTGCATTTCATCAACCAGGTTCTGAAAATTTTATGGAACCTAATTATCAAACCTCGGCAGAGGTTGTTCTAGATCTTCTCCAAAATTATGAATTAGGTGAGATAGATTCATCTCTTGTTCTAAATATAAATGCACCTAATATTGAATTTTCAAATGATCTTAGATACGTAATTACTTCAGTTGGGACATGGGGTGAAAGAACTCCTCCAGGCGTAGAAAAAGATATAAAAGGCAATAAAACATACTGGACGACCCATAGAGGTGAATTTCCACAGAATAAAGAGAATTCTGACATAGCAGTATTACAGGGTGGTAAAGTCTCTATATCCCCAATTAATCCGAGTTTCACTATTGATGAAGTATCGAATGGAAGCTTTAGTTTAAAAATGAAATGAGCCTAGACAAAGAAAATTTACAAGGTCAGGGCATGACCTCCTTAAGGACTAGGCAAAGACTAATTGAGAGACTGACTGAGAAAGGTATATCAGATGTAAGGGTACTCGAGGCTATGAGAGATAGCCCTCGACATTTATTTCTAGATGAAGCTCTCGCAACAAGGGCATATGAAGATTTATCCTTACCAATTGGTTATCAGCAGACAATCTCACAACCCTACATAGTAGCTAGGATGACTGAATGTCTGATTTCAGATGAGCGTTTATCAGAAATTCCTCTTGAAAATACTCTGGAAATTGGGACAGGTTGCGGGTATCAAACATATCTTTTATCTATCTTTTCAAAAAAGGTTACAACTATTGAAAGAATTGAGCCTCTTCAAATTAAAGCTAAGAATATTCTTAAGAATCTTAAGGTTAATAATGTATCTTTTAAGTTTGATGATGGTAACAACTTAGGTCAGCAACAATACGATGCCATTCTTTCAGCAGCAGCTCCTTTAGAAGTTCCATATAACCTTAAAGATCGTCTTGCTATTGGCGGTAAATTGGTTTTACCTGTCGGCAACAAGGAACAACAAGTTCTTACCTTAGTAAAAAGGATTTCAGAAGATGAATTTTTAGAAGAAAAACTCGAAGAGGTTATGTTCGTTCCTTTGCTTAAAGGAGTAGTTTCATAAATAAAGAAGGTAAATTCTCTCTTTTCTGCAAAGGAATTGCTATGGGTGTAGCAGAGGTTATTCCAGGTATTTCTGGAGGCACTCTAGCTCTTATCTTGGGTATATATGAGAGACTAATAAATGCTATTAGCTCTTTTAATCTTGACCTTATTAGTTTGCTCAAGAGCCAAAGAATGATTGAAGCTTGGGATCAAGTTGATGGAACTTTTATAACATTACTGATTATTGGTATGTTGACCTCAATTTTCATCTTTTCTTCCCTCATATTACTCTTCATGGAAGAATATCCTTTTATTTTCAAATCCTTTTTATCGAGCATTTTGCTCTGTTCTGCCTTTTTAGAACCGTTGAAACCCAAAATATCAGTACGATTTCTAATAGGATTAACCCTTTCTATTTGTATTTGCAGTTTTCTATATCTTTTACCTTCTAGGGAATTGGTGGATATAAACCTTTTATATTTATTCTTTTCAGGATTCATTGCCATTACAGCATTAATAATTCCAGGCATATCGGGTAGTTTCATTCTTCTTTTACTTGGAACATATACCACTATGTTAATGGCTGTTAGGGATTTAAATTTCTATCTAATTTTTATCTTCCTATCAGGAGCAATAATTGGCTTATTAAGCACAGTCAGATTCATCAAGTTTCTATATGAAAAGGAAAGACATCTACTCCTCTCAATTTTCTTTGGGTTAGTGATTTTTTGCATACCACTTATTTGGGTCAATGAAACCAGTAATACAACTAGTGACTTTAGTTTTCTATCTGTTGCAACTGGAGGTTCGCTTGGTTTTCTTTTAATCTTTTTATTTAACAAGATTAAGAAAAATTAGCGTTCGATCATATCAAATTTATCTTTCACTTCTTTCCATTGTTCTGAATCAGGAAGGGGATCTTTTTGTTCAACTATATTGGGCCACTCCATGCTGAGCTCCGCATTTAGCTCAATATATTTTATTTGATCTTCTGGAACTTCGTCTTCCGAATAAATAGCATCTATAGGACACTCAGGTTCACATAAAGCGCAGTCGATGCACTCATCTGGATTAATTACTAACATATTGGGACCTTCGTAGAAACAGTCAACAGGACAAACTTCTACACAGTCTGTTAACTTGCATTTAACACATGCATCTCCAACAATAAAAGCCATTACTTATCATTTTATCAGCTAACCAATATTTGAGTAACCATCATCTAGACAAAGATTTGATTTCTGTTCTAATGATAAAGAACACTATTTAGTAAATTGGAATTAACTGATCTAGAAAATCTTAGCTCAAAATTGGGAGCCCTTCTTCTTGAAAATAAGATGTATTTTACTTACGCAGAATCTTGTACTGGAGGGTTACTATCTCAATCTATAGTTTCAGTAGCAGGAAGTTCAGCTTGGTTTGGCTGTAGCTTCATTACGTATTCAAATAGTTCAAAACATAAAATTCTTGGTGTGACAAAGGATTCCCTCAAGTCATTTGGAGCTGTAAGTGAAGAAGTAGTGGGAGAAATGGTCACTGGTGCTCTAAGTGAAAGTAGGGCTAATCTTGGTGTTGCAATAAGTGGTATAGCAGGACCAGGAGGAGGATCTCCTGAAAGGCCTGTAGGAACCGTATGTATAGCTTGGAAACTTAATGAAGGTATAGAAATTAAAGAAACATTCTTATTTGAAGGAAATAGAAACGAAGTAAGATTTAGAACAGTTTTAAAAGCCCTAGAGGGGGCCATAAACTTATTAAATTAAAATTTTAAATAATACTGTTTATTTATACAGTATTTTGTATAATGCAATAATATTCTAAACGGAGAAATATTATGGCTCATAAAAAGGTGACTGACATAAAAGAAGTAGATAAATCCAAACAACTAGATAGCGCTTTAGGTCAAATTGAAAGACAGTTCGGCTCAGGCACAGTTATGCGCATGGGAGAGAAGAGACATGAGAAGATTCCTGCCATTCCAACTGGATCATTAGGACTAGACATTGCGTTAGGCATAGGTGGACTTCCCAGGGGAAGAATTGTAGAGATTTATGGTCCTGAGTCTTCTGGTAAAACGACACTTACTCTCGAAGTGATAGCACAATGTCAAAAATTAGGTGGTACAGCCGCATTTATAGACGCTGAGCATGCATTAGACCCTATCTATGCTGAAAAACTTGGGGTAAATGTTGATGAATTGCTAGTTTCGCAACCTGATACTGGTGAGCAGGCTCTAGAAGTTGCAGATATTATGGTTTCATCTGGTGGCATTGATATATTGGTTATTGACTCAGTAGCAGCTCTAGTTCCGAAGGCCGAAATAGAAGGAGAGATGGGAGACCACCATGTTGGTCTACAAGCAAGATTAATGTCGCAGGCACTAAGAAAGATTACAGGAAATGTAAAAAAATCAGATACTCTGGTTATATTCATCAATCAAATAAGACATAAAATAGGAGTCATGTTTGGAAGTCCAGAAACGACTGCAGGAGGAAATGCCCTCAAATTTTATTCTTCCGTGAGAATGGACATAAGAAGAATCGGTACTGTCAAAGACGGTGATGAGGCCGTAGGCAACGAAACTAGAGTGAAGGTCGTCAAAAATAAAGTATCACCACCTTTTAAACAGGCTGAATTTCAGATACTTTACAATAAAGGGATAAATAGATTGGGAGAGTTAATTGATAAAGGAGCTGATCTCGATATCATAGAAAAGGCAGGAGCTTGGTATAGTTACGAAGGTGAAAAGATAGGACAAGGTAAGGCTAACTCTATCGAGTTTCTTGAGCAAAATCCTAAATTACTTAAGACGATAGAAAAGCGAGTCATGGATTCCGTCAATAAAGAGGATTAATTTCCCTTTCTCAAATCACCTATTTTGTTATAGGATTCAGATGTGGCGACTAATTAAGTCGCCACTTTTGTGAAAAATAAGGAGATATTATGGGGAATGCATATATAGTCGGTGCAGTAAGAACACCAGGTGGTAGGAAGAATGGAAAGCTAAGTCAGTGGCATCCTGCTGATCTAGGAGCACTTGTTCTTGACGAAATAGTAGAAAGAACGGGAGTAAAACCCGAAATGATTGATGATGTAATTTTTGGATGTGTCAGTCAGTCAGGAGCGCAATCAGGAAATATAGCAAGAACAGCTGTACTAGCCTCTTCTTTACCTGAATCTGTTCCAGGCACAACAGTTGACAGGCAATGTGGTTCTTCCCAACAAGCAATTCACTTCGCTGCGCAGGCTGTTATGTCTGAAACACAAGATATTGTTATAGCTGGTGGTGTAGAAGTTATGAGTCAAGTACCAATAGGGGCAGCAATCATAGATAGTTTTAATGCAGGACATGGTCAACCTTTTGGAGGTAAGGGTACTAGTGAGAGATATCCAGGCGTGCAATTTAGTCAATTCACTGGGGCTGAAATGATGGCTGAACGATGGAAAATGCCGAGAGAAGAATTAGATAGTTTTGCTTTGGCGAGCCATCAAAAAGCTATTAATGCAACGGAAGGTGGCTTTTTCGACAGAGAAATAGTTCCTGTAGAAGGAGATCTTCCAAGTGGCGAGAAGGAGATGGTCACTGTAGATGAAGGTATTAGATTTGATGCAAGTGAAGAAAGTCTATCCGGTTTGAACACTTTAACGGATGAAGGAGTTTTAACTGCTGGAACATCAAGCCAGATTTGTGACGGAGCAGCTGCAGTTATGTTGGTAAATGATGCTGGTCTTGAGAAGCTTGGACTTAAACCAAGAGCAAAGGTCGTAGCTTTAGCTCTAGCAGGTGATGATCCGGTAATTATGTTGACTGGACCGATACCTGCTTCAAAAAATGTTTTAGAAAAAGCTTCTATGTCTATCGAAGATATTGATTTATATGAAGTAAATGAAGCATTCGCTCCAGTTCCATTGGCGTGGGCAAAGGAATTAAATGCTGATTTAGATAAATTAAATGTCAATGGCGGAGCAATGGCTCTTGGCCACCCATTAGGAGGAACAGGAGCAAAACTTATGACTACATTGTTGCATGAACTAGAAAGAAGGGAAGCTAGGTTTGGCTTACAAGCGATTTGTGAAGGTGGAGGCACTGCCAACGCAATGATAATTGAAAGGATAAGTTAGCCTTTAATAATTGAAACAAGATCTTGATGAGAAACTAATTTAGGTTTCTCATCTTGTCTTTCCTTCAATTCAATTTCACCCGTTTCTATAGTTCTTTCACCGATAATTATTATCAAGGGAATTCCTGTAACTTCCATGTCAGCAAACTTAACTCCGGGCCTTTTATCTCTATCATCCCAAAGTACATCAATATTATTATCTTTAAGTAATTGATAAATTTCTGAACATTTTTTCTTTACTTCCTCTTTACTCTTTTGATTAACTTCGACTATAGCTACTTCAAAAGGTGCTAGTGATTTTGGCCATATAATTCCCTTGTCATCATAATTTTGCTCAATCGAGGCTGCCACGATTCTCGAAGCGCCGATTCCGTAACATCCCATTTCAGGATATATATCTTTATCCTCGCCTTGTATCCTCAGATTAAGAACCTCAGAATATTTCCTTCCTAGTTTGAAAATATGTCCAACTTCAATTCCTTTTTTTAACTTTAACAAACCTTTTCCATCTGGACTTGGCATGCCCTCCAGAGAAGCAGGATCTTGTCCTCCTTGAAGTTCGGCCAACAGCTCTGCATTAATCGCATAATCACTTTTGTCGCTGAAAGCTAGAAGGTCTTCTCCCGAATCTGCAAGAACATGAAATTCTTCCGAATCAGAGCCTCCTATAGCGCCACTATCTGCTTTGACAATTCTATAATCTAGTCCAAATGCATCGAATATTTGTATGTATGCTTCCTTCATATTTGAGTAGCTTTTATCCATACCTTCTTTATCAAGATCAAAAGAATACGCATCTTTCATAATGAATTCTCTTGATCTCATTACACCGAATCTAGGTCTTATTTCATCTCGAAATTTAGTTTGAATTTGATATAAATTCACAGGCATTTGTTTATAACTTGTTATGAGGTTTTTACATAAATCAGTAATTATTTCTTCGTGGGTTGGCCCAAGGCAGAATTTATTTTCGTGACGATCAAAAAACACTAGAAGTTCTTGTCCGTACTGATTGATTCTTCCAGATTCCTCCCACAGCGAAGCTGGCTGGACCATAGGCATCAAAATTTCTTGTGCCCCCGCATCATCCATACCTTTTCTAATAATATTTTCTACTTTTTGAAGTACTTTCTTTCCTAATGGAAGCCAGTTATATATTCCAGATGAAACTTGTCTGATCAAACCCGACCTAATCATTAGTTGATGGCTAATTATCTCTGCATCGGCAGGATTTTCTCTTTGAGTGCCTAAGATTAAGTGTGAAGCTTTCATAAAGTGTCTTTGCTAATACTAACATATAGCTAGTTTTCGAGAATCTATATAATTAAAATTGCTATAATTACTGTTTGAGCTGTAATTCAACTTTAGTTATTTAGTAATCGTTTATGCCGACATATATTTTTAAGAATACAAAAACCGATGAGATTTTTGAAAAACAAATGCGAATTTCAGAGTTGGATGAATTTAAGAGAGAAAATCCTGATTTTATTCAGATGCCCACAGCGCCATCATTTAGACTAAAGGGAACGGGATGGTATGAAACAG
This sequence comes from uncultured SAR86 cluster bacterium, assembly GCA_902610065.1. Lineage (GTDB taxonomy): Bacteria > Pseudomonadota > Gammaproteobacteria > Magnimaribacterales > Magnimaribacteraceae > Magnimaribacter. The sequence goes on along the minus strand of CACLUH010000016.1, from coordinate 16,437 downwards.
ACTTTAAAACAGGAAACAAAAAAAATATTGCTAAAAGCGATAACGAAACTCAGTCATCTCCAAAGCCTATAGAAAAAAAAGATCCACCAACAAAAAAAGTACCATCTGAAAAGAAATGAAAAGAACACATAAATGTAATCAAGTTACCACGGATTTAATAGGTCAAGAGATTACTGTCTCGGGTTGGATTCATAGGAGGCGGGATCATGGTGGGGTAATCTTTTTTGATGTAAGAGATGAACACGGATTGGTTCAAGTTGTCTATAACCCAGAATCTAAAGATACATTTTCTTTAGCTGAGACCTGTAGAAATGAATTTGTAATATTCTCAAAAGGGATTGTAAACGAGAGGCCAGTCGGCACAGCTAATGATAATTTAATAACAGGAGAGGTTGAGATTATTGCTTCAGATCTTGAAATTCTTAACCCGTCTCTGCCAATACCTTTTCAATTAGATGAATATTCATCTGTGGGAGAAGAGACTCGCTTGAAATATAGATTCTTGGATTTGAGGCGGACTGAAATGCAAGATAATCTCAGACTAAGATCAAAAGTTTCAACCTCGCTTAGAAACTATCTTGATAATGAAGATTTTATTGAAATAGAAACCCCTCTTTTAACAAAAGCAACGCCTGAAGGTGCAAGAGATTATTTAGTTCCTAGTAGAACATTTCCAGGTCAATTCTTTGCTTTACCTCAGTCTCCACAATTATTTAAGCAAACACTTATGGCATCCGGCTTTGAAAAGTATTTTCAATTCGCTAAGTGTTTCAGAGATGAGGATCTTAGGGCTGATCGACAGCCAGAATTTACACAATTAGACATAGAGATGTCCTTCGTAGATTCCAAAGAAATTATGAGCTTAATTACCAAAATGATCAAACAAGTATTTAAAGAATCTCTGTCAGTTGATCTAGGAGAATTTGTAGAAATTACATACCACGAGGCTATTGAGAAATATGGTGTTGATAAACCAGACCTAAGAAACCCTTTAGAGTTAATTGAAGTTAAAGAGCTGTTTGAAGAATGTGATTTTAAGGTTTTTAATGAACCAGCAAATGACATAGATTCAAGAATTGCCGCGATTAAAGTGCCTAATGGGAAGTTATTAACTAGGAAACAAATAGATGAGTATACGGAGTTTGTTGGAAACTATGGTGCAAAAGGACTTGCTTATATTAGAGTAGAAGACCCCTCAAAAGGAAAAGAGGGACTTCAATCACCAATTATAAAATTTATAGAGGATTCCATCATAGAATCTTTATTATCAACTTTAAAAGCTCAGGAAGGAGATATAATTTTCTTTGGAGCAGGAAAAAGAAATATTGTGAATGATTCATTGGCTGCATTACGGGATCTTGTCGCAAAAGATCTAGATTTACTTACTTGTGAATGGGCACCCTGTTGGGTGGTAGATTTTCCAATGTTTGAGAAAAATAAAAGTGGAGATTTAACACCATTACATCATCCATTTACTGCTCCGAATTGTACTGCAGATGAACTAAAAAATGATCCGCTTGGTGCATTAACAGAGGCATATGATATTGTTTTAAATGGTACTGAGCTTGGTGGGGGCTCTGTAAGAATACATGATAGATTGATGCAAGAGACTGTTTTGAAGCTTCTTAATATTAACGAGAAAGAAGCAGAAGAGAAATTTGGTTTCTTAATTTCAGCATTACAGCATGGCTGTCCGCCGCATGCAGGTCTGGCAATAGGTTTTGATAGAATGATTATGCTAATGACTGGTTCAGATTCTATAAGGGACGTAATCGCCTTCCCTAAAACTCAAACAGCATCTTGTTTACTTACTGAAGCACCAGGACAAGCTGTGCAGGAACAACTTGACGAATTACACATTAGGTTCCATGGACTAGAAAAGGAGGATTAGGTGGCCGGTCATTCAAAGTGGGCAAATATTAAGCATCGAAAAGGGAGACAAGATGCGAAGAGAGGAAAGGTTTTTTCTGTATTGATCAGAGAACTTACAGTTGCGGCAAAGCTTGGTGGCGGGGTAACAGATGATAATCCAAGATTGCGCACCGCAGTTGATAAGGCCTTAGCTGCAAATATGACTAAGGATACTATTGAAAGAGCTATTCAAAGAGGAGCTGGTGGTTTAGAAGGTGAAAACTTAGAAGAAGTAAGTTTTGAGGGATATGGACCAGGTGGAATAGCGATAATTGTAGAATCTATGACAGATAATAATAATCGTACAGTAGCTGAAGTAAGACATGCATTTACAAAATCAGGAGGCAATCTCGGAACTAATGGTTCTGTATCTTACCTCTTTGAAAAAAAAGGTTTAATAAATATTACTCCTGATCAAGACGCAGATCTGGTAATGGAGATTTCCATAGAAGCTGGAGCTGAAGATATTGAAGTAAACGAAGACGATAGTATAACAGTGAGTTCTTCACCAGAAGATTTTGAGAATATAAAAAATGCCCTTTTGGAGAAGCAAATTAATCTTATTGATTCTGATGTAGCCTTAATACCAGAGACAACTGTAAAGGCTGATATAGATACCTCTTTAAAGGTTTTTAAGCTACTTGAAATGCTTGAAGACCTCGATGATACTCAAAACGTTACCTCCAATATAGAGTTTGCTGAAGGCATGCTGGATCATTTGGATTAATATGACAAATTCTAGAAATAAAGGCGCTTCTTTCGAAAGAGAAGTGGCTAATTTGCTTACCAATGATTTGAATTTGAAAAATAATATCAGAAGAATATTAGAGCAAACCAGGGAGAAGCATTTACCAGATTTAATGCTGGGAAGGTGGTATCTCGAATGCAAGAGATACGGATCTGGAGCTGAACCATTAGATGCCTGGTGGAAGCAAGTCTTAGAGGCTACAAGAAATAAAGGAATCCCCGCCTTAGTATACAAATTTGATAGAAGGCCAATTAAAGTTAGAGTTCCTTTGGGAGCAATAAACCCTTCACTACATTTAGATTCACCCTTTACAGCAGATCTATTATGGGACGACTTTATTTTTCTCTTAAAAGAGCTTTATGCTAATGATATAGCTGACCATGAACACATAGATTAATGAAGGACTATTATTTAAGAATTTATTACGAAGATACTGATGCACAAGGTGTTGTGTATTATGCTAACTATTTAAAATTTTTTGAAAGAGCCAGAACTGAGTTTTTAAGAGAAGTTGGTTACGAACAAATGAAGCTTATGCAGGAAGGTATTATATTTATTGTCAGGAGTCTTGACTTAAAACTTATCAAACCAGCCAAGCTGGATGACTCTATTAAAGTGAGAACTGAACTGTCAAAGCTTGGAAAAGTAAGTTTCGACTTTAAACAAAGAGCTTATGTTAACGATTCCTTGATTACTGAAGCGAATATTAAATGTGGTAGTTTAGACCCGATAACTTTTAGTCCATCAGCACTCCCTGAATATTTATATAACGGAATGAAAAAACTACTTTTATAATCTTATGGATCTCTCAATTTTAGAATTATTTTTAAATGCAAGTATTGTAGTTAAATCTGTCATAGTGATATTAATTCTTGCATCTATTGTGTCATGGATGATAATTTTCGAGCGTTGGATTTACATAAAAAAAGTAAATCATGAATTCTTCGATTTTGAAACGAGATTCTGGTCAGATTCAGGACTTGAAACATTACTTTACACAAGTCAAGAAGGGGAACACGAACCGATTGGTGCTGAATATATTTTTCAAGTTGGATATCTTGACTACAAACGTCTCATAGCAGAAAAAATTGATTCAGATACTATCATGTTAAGTGTGCAGAGAAATATGCAGGCCGCGTTAACAAAAGAGCAATCATTACTTGAAAAACATTTACCTTTTTTAGCCACTGTTGCTTCTGTGAGTCCTTACATAGGCTTGTTTGGAACGGTTTGGGGCATAATGAACTCATTCAGAGGACTAGCCGGTTCATCTCAAGCAACATTATCTGCAGTAGCTCCGGGCATCTCTGAAGCTCTTATAGCAACCGCAATAGGACTTTTTGCTGCGATACCTGCTTTAATTGCTTACAACAAGTTTATATCTGATTCTGATCGACTCATTTCGAGTTTTGAAGGATTTAAAGAAGAATTTTCTTCGGTCCTTCATCGAGATATACAGTCTGACAAAAAATGAAACGAAGAAATCTAATATCTGATATAAACGTTGTTCCTTATATCGATGTAATGCTGGTTTTGTTGGTTATTTTTATGATATCTGCTCCTTTGATGGTTCAAGGAATTAAGATAAATCTTCCCGAAGCGTCCTCAGAAGCTTTGCCAGTCAAGAATAATGAACCTCTCATTATTTCCATAAAAAAAGATGGCGCTATATTTTTGGAAACTGAATCTACTAGAGACCGATCTTTAAGTCTTGAGGAGATGAATAATTTAGTCTCGAAGATTTTTGAAGCTAGTCCTGGTTTACAAGTCGTCATAAGAGGAGATGGTGAAGTGAAGTATGAGAGAGTCATGACTGTTATGGCTGAGTTACAAATAGCTGGAGCCAATGACATAGGATTAATCTCACAGCCAATATCATCTAAGTGAACTATTTTGCTCCACTTTTTTTATCTGTATTTATTCATTTCGGTATAGTTCTATCCTTTTCAAATTTTTTCACCATAGACTTTGATAAATTTAATATTGAAGCGAAAAAACCTATTACTGCTTATATTATTTTTGCTGAAAATAAAACGACACCAAAAAAAACAATTAAAGTTAGAGAAGACCTGCAGAATAAGACTATTTTGGAAATTGAACCCGAAAAGATTGAAATTACTAACAGCACTTCAGTCATAGAAGCAATTGAAGCTCTGGAAAATATGAAAACTTCCGCTACTCAAGAAAGAGTGGAAGTGTCTCAATCCGATGTTGAAAGATACTCCTATGTAATCAAAAAACAAGTCATGGCAAACTGGAAAAGACCTAAAAATTTAAATTCTAATTTAAAGACTGAAATCCAAATTAATCTTGTGCCTACGGGTGAAATTATATCTTCGACAATAATTAAAGGGAGTGGCAATAAAACTTTTGATGATTCAGCTTTGTCCGCAGTTTTAAAGGTTAGATCTTTTGATGGTTTAAGTATGCAAATGAATTTATTTGATCAGCACTTTAGAGAATTTATTCTAATATTTAGTCCTAATTAATTTGAATGACGCAATGCTCTACAAAAATATTATTTTAATAACTGCATCAATATTTTTTCTTTCAACACTTTATGGACAGCTCAGAATTGAGATTAAAGGTGGGCTAGAGGACCCAATTAATGTAGCAGTAGTTCCTATGCAATGGAATTTAGATAGCCCTCAAGATTTATTTGTTCATGAAGTAATAAAGTCAGATCTAGAATCATTCGGAGAATTCGATGTATTGCCTCCTAAGAATATGTTGAGTCTACCGCGTTCTAAAGAAGAAGTTTTCTTTAAAGACTGGAGAATATTAGGAACAGATTTCTTGGTGATCGGAGATGTGGGTCTTTCGGAGGTGGAGAATGAAATAAAAGTTTCATTTATCATTTTTGATATTGTGAAAGAAAGATTAATACATAGAGGAGTAGTATTAGGTACCAAAAAGTCTTTGAGAAGAATCAGTCATAAAATCAGTGATAATATTTATTCACAAATACAAGGTATTCCTGGAATTTTTTCAACTCAAATAGCCTATATAGATAAGCCATCTTTTAGTGATCCTAACTATAACTTAATGATTTCAGATTTAGATGGATTTCAGAGCTTATCTCTTTTTTCTTCTCCTCAGCCTTTGATGTCCCCAAGTTGGTCTCCTGATAAGAAGAAAATTGCATACGTATCCTTTGAAGAGGGAACTTCGCGTATCTTCATACAACAACTCTCTAATGCAAAAAGATTTGGTCTTAAACTTGAAAGCGGTATTAATAGTTCACCAAATTGGTCACCAAATGGCGATAAATTGTCTGCTGTTTTATCAAAGACAGGTAATCCGGACATTTTTCTCTATGACCTTAAACTTTCATCTTGGATCCAAGTTACGAAACATTTTGGAATTGATACTGAACCAGATTGGTCACCTGATTCTAGAAAAATCTTATTTACCTCAAATAGATCTGGTTCACCGCAGATATACGAAGCAAATGTAAAAACGAAAAGAATAAAAAGAATTACCTTTGATGGAACTTATAATGCGAGGGGTAGGTATCTACCCGATGGAAAGGATATTGTCTTCGTTCATAGAAGAAATGGCGTCTTCCATATAGCTAAGCAAAACTTGAGATCTGGAAATATAAATATATTAACCGATACTTCACTAGACGAATCTCCAACAGTTTCACCGAATGGAAATGTGGTTATTTATGCAACTAAGGATGGGGATAAGGATATATTGGCGGGTATAACTTTAGATGGCAAGACCAAATTTATTATGCCTTCATTGAAGGGAGAGGCCAGAGAACCATCCTGGTCTCCTCTAATAGATTAGAATCAAAATAGAAGTATAATAGAATTAGGAGGCTTAAATGAACATCATACAAAAATATTTAATAACTTTTCTCGTAATTACTGTAGCTTCATGCAGTTCTGTTTCAATGGATAGGACAAGCGATTCAACAGCCATATCCGCATCTGCATCAGATGCATACTCCGATAGTGGACTCACATCAAATAATATCCTTTATTTTGCATATGATAGGTCAGATATAAATTCTGAAGGTAGAGCGAAAATCAGATCTCTTGCTAATGTCATAAAAGATAATAATTTAAGTGTAAGGGTTGAAGGGCATTGCGATGAGAGGGGGACAAGAGAATATAATCTAGCCCTCGGCGAGCAAAGAGCTAAAACAGTAGCAGAATTGTTAATTATCAATGGAGTATCTTCAGCAAAGGTTTCTACTGTAAGTTATGGTGAAGAGAAACCTGCTGTTTCTGGTTCTAATGAAAGCTCTTGGTCAAAGAACAGACGGGTACTAGTTAAAACATTCTGATTAATTTGAAAATCTTTTTTCTTTCTAGCTATTTTCTTATATTTTCTTTTCTCATTTCTTCTGAAGAAAATGAAAGTTTAGAAATTCTTTATAATAAGATTGAAGTCCTTGAACAGGAAATTAAAGAACTAAGAAATATATTAGAGGAAAACTCTATTTTGGTTGATAGGTCTCTTGAACTACAACAGCAGAGATATCTAGATTTAGATGGAAGAATATTAGAAATATCAAAAAACTCTTCTGAAAAAGTAAACTTAGTTAATGATGAGAGTCTGTATTTAGATACTGAAGAAAAAGAGTTATTCAAGTCTGCATTAGTCTTATTTGAAGAATCTAGATTTGCCGAAGCTTTAGAAATTTTTTCTCAAATTATTATTACTTTTCCAGAAGGTTCTTTTACTGCTGAAGCATACTTTTGGTCCGGTGAATTATTTTTGGCTCAAGAGATGTATGAAGATGCCAAACTAAGCTTTAAGAGTGTTGTAGATTATTTTTATCAACACCCCAGAACACCAGATTCTTTATTTAAATTAGGCGAAATTTATAGAATAGAAGGCGATATTGAGAGGTCGTTAGAATTTTATGAAAAGGTCAAACAAGATTTCCCTGATTCAGGAGCATCTCAATTATCAAAAAAATCACAAGAAATTTTAAAAGAAGAGTCGAATTTAGTTGAGTAAACCTTTAAAATACGCATTTTTCGGGCCGTTAGCTCAGTCGGTAGAGCAGTTCGCTTTTAACGAATTGGTCCTGCGTTCGAGTCGCAGACGGCCCACCAACCCTTTATGAATATCATTTTAATTTGTTTAGGAGGTTCCATAGGAGCTCTAAGCAGGTTTTATATATCTAGTTTATTTCAAAAGTCGGAGAATTTTGAAATACCCTTGGGAATTTTAATTGTAAATATTTCAGGCTGTTTCTTTTTGGGTTTGTTCTATCACCTTATGGACTCAAGTCTAGAAAGATACTTAACACCATTCCTTTTCATCGGATTCTTGGGTGCTTTTACAACCTTTTCAGCCTTCTCAAAGGAGTCTTTAGAGTTGTTATATCAAGGTAATTTCTTGATGGCCCTTTTGTATGTAATATTATCAGTATCTTCGTGCTTAGGGGCAACATGGTTAGGAATGTACCTCACAAGAGTTAGTTAACTTTTAGGCCCCTAGTATCCCTCATTATTTGTCTATAGCTATATCCTCTATAACCTTCAGAGGTTAAAAGTTTTGATGCCTCCTTGCGTAGCCAAGTTATTCCTTTTCCTGGATTATCTGTTTGTAATTCCTTTATAACGTTCACTACCCTTTCTTTTTTTAGAGCCGATTCCATTGAAAGACTATTATTATTGAGCTCTTTGTATTTGGGAGAGGATTTTTCATTTATATAGCCCTTTAAATTTGAGACTTCAAGTGCATCCATCATCAACATAGTATTGTAGACAATGGTTTTTGATATTGGATTTCTATCCACTTCATCAAGTACAAGTTTTGCCCTAAAAATTATATGGGCTGCTAGCCTTAACCTTTCCGATATATTTTCACTATCTAGCATTGTTATAACATCATCCCATTTGGTAGAAAAATCAGATTCAGCCAAAATTTCAGCCGCAGCGGCGGCAATATTTTGTAAGTTCTTTTTTGGATCAAGGTCTTCAACTGCCTCTTGAAGTTGAGTTAAAGAAATATCAAGATGTGATTCTTTAGATTCCATATATCTTCTTTCATCTTAACTATTGTTGTTTAATTATTAAATACCTTTATGTACACAATAATTAAGATTATTTTTACCGCCTTAGTAATAGTTATCATTTCTGAAATAGCTAAGAGGTCCACACTAATTGCGGGTATTGTAGCTTCTATTCCATTAACGTCCTTATTAGCCTTTATGTGGCTATACTTTGATACACAAGACCCTAACTCCATCAGAGATTTGTCTAGAAATATTCTTTTAATGATTCCTCCTTCTTTGATATTCTTTATCGTTATATACAGCTTAATAGGATGGAATATATCTTTCTATTTAAGTCTATTGATATCAATCTTGCTTACAGCCTTTGTGTATTGGATATATTTCTTTATATTAGGCTTCTTTGGTATTAATTTAAAATAAAAAAATAATATGAAATTGTTTATGGTACATGTTGGATTTTATGACAGATCTATAGGAGAAGGGCTCTACGAGACGAACGTAAATTATTTTATAGCCGCAGAAGATGCTAAAGAAGCCAAAACTAAGGCACATTCCTTAGAAGAATTTCAGGCAAAATCTATGCATATTGATGGAATAAAAGAAATCTCAAATGTTCAAGGCTATGAAGTTATTTTGAAGAAAGGTTCCGAATCAGAGCAAGGAAAAGTCATTTCATATGATGAAGCAAAGGAGTTATAAGATTGAGCGATACAATTTTTCAAAAGATAATCGATAAGGAATTACCAGCAGATATAATTTACGAAGATGATAAATCTTTAGTTTTTAGGGACATTAATCCTGTTGCGCCCACTCATCTATTAATAATCCCAAAAAGACAAATAGAAAAAATATCTGATGCACAAAAAGAAGATCAGGATCTTCTTGGTCATTTGTTTCTTGTAGCCGGAGAAGTGGCAAGACAATTAGGAATACAAGATGCTTTTAGACTTGTTGTAAACAACGGTGAAGGAGCGCAACAAACTGTTTTTCATCTCCATATACATCTTATAGCTGAAAGAGATCTTTCTTGGCCTCCTGGTTAAGAGAAGGACTTCAGGGCTTCAATGGATTTATGGGATCTTTCAATCTTATTATGGATAGACTCTGTTAGTTGGAAATTATTACCAGTTAAATCCAGCGCCATCCTTAGATGCTTTATTGATGTTTCGTAAGACCCAGTTAAGAAAAAATATTCAGCTCTAGATAGGTGCAATCCTATTAAATTCTTATCTAGCCCTTGCACCTCAGCTAACCAATACCAAACTTGAGGATCTTTAGGTCTTTTCAATGTGAGATCCTTTAGTATCTTTTCTCCCAATTTATAATCACCTTTGTTCATCAACACTCTGTTATAAAGCATTGAGATAGGATAATTATAAGGATTAGTGCTTAACAGAGATGATGCCAATGCTTCTGCCTCAAAATAATTTTCTGCTTCAATATGGAGTTCTAAGAGACCTATTTGAAGCATGAGATTTTCACTGTCCATTTCCAATGCTTGCCTCATGCTATTTAATGCTTGAGAGTGTTTGTTGTCTCTAGAATATGCTAGAGCAAGTCCATAGTATGCTTCTAATTTCTCTCTTTCATCGGATGAATCTGTAAGCTCTTTTTGAAATATTGTTACAGCTTGTCTAGGTACTTCAGAAAAATGTACGATTGTTCTATTCCTTACGAGATCATAATCAAGTGAATTTCTGTAGTTTTTGTTTTCAAATCCTTGTGCCCTGGATTGAGCATCTGCGATTCTATTTTTAGTGAGAGGGTGAGACCTTAAAAACTCCAGTTCGTTCGAGCCAGAAAGCCTACTTAAAGACTGTAATTTTTCAAACATGTAAGAAGTGCTTTTTGGATCGAAACCTGCCGATACCATATTCTTAAATCCAATTCTGTCAGCTTCTTGCTCATCGCCTCGACTAAAGGAGAGGTTCTGCTGAGTGATTGCTTGTTGACCTACTAGGAGAGCATTTGGATTACTTGTTGCCCCAGCAAGAGCTATACTTCCTAATATCATGAGGGAATTGGCTAAACTCCTATCTTTTTGCCTCTGCATTCTTCTTGCGAAGTGTCTTTGACTTAAGTGAGCTAATTCATGAGATAGGACAGAAGCAAGTTGACCTTCAGTGTCTGCATGAAAAATAAGACCAGCATTGATGCCGATAATACCGCCAGGTGCAGCAAAAGCATTAACAGACTTTTCGTCTATTAGCGCAATCTCCAATCTTCTATCACTTAATTCACTAAATTCGGATAATCTGTAAACTAAATGTTCGGAATAATCCTGAGAAACCGGATCGATATATTCTGGTAAAGTTCTGCGGAGTTGAGCCATATATAGCCTTCCTAAATTATATTCAGAGGCAATAGATATAACCGAAGACGAGCTATCTCCTATAATAGGGAGGTCCTCCTCGGAAGAAGATAAGTTGCTAGATACCAAGATCAACAAATAGATTATGAATTTCGCTATAATACTTTGCATATAATTTTTACAACGCTAATTATATTAAATTAAAGAATTAGATTAATTAAAACATCATAAGTTCCACAATTATAATGCAGAGTTTATTAGATAAATTTATAAAAAGATTTTTCTCCAATGAGGAATCTATATATTTTGCCATCCTACTAATATTTTCTTTCCTTTTTATAATTTTCTTTGGTGATATCTTATTACCAGTAATAATCAGTGTAGTCATAGCATTTCTTTTAAATGGGTTGATGAATACCTTGTTGAAGATGGATATTTCTCAACAACTATCGTTGACCATAACCCTAATAGTCTTTTTTGGCTGCTATATGAGTTTATTTTTAGCTCTGCCTTCAATTGGGACAGAAATTAATAATTTATTGCAAAATCTTCCGACAATTGTGAGTTCTTTTCAACAGACTCTGGTTGAGATGAATAATTATTTTTCAAAAGAAGATATCGATTTGATTTTCGCCAATTTGAGCAATCAGATTAATAGTTTATTGAGCTCAGCTTTGGGTCAATTAGCTGGAACAATTTCTTTAATGTTTAATGCTATCCTTTACGCAATAATGATCCCTTTGATGGTCTTCTTTTTCCTAAAAGATAAAAATGAATTACTACCAATTGCCTCATTTTTACTACCAAAAGAAAATGGATTTATGCAATCCGTTTTTTCAGAAATGAATGACCAACTCTTTAATTATGTTACTGGGAAATTTTTGGAAATGATTATTGTTGCTAGTGCTTCATATATCTTATTTGCTGCACTAGGACTTCCTTATGCTGTATTGATTGCAATACTTGTTGGTCTTTCAGTAATTATCCCAATATTTGGTGCAATTTTAGTGACTATCCCAGTTGTCTTGATTGGTCTCTATGAGTGGGGTGTATCTGAGAATTTCTACTGGCTACTAGGATTCTATTTATTAATACAAATTTTAGATGGTAATGTTCTTGTTCCTATACTTTTTTCGACTAGAAATAATCTTCACCCGGCAGTTATAATTGTTGCTATTCTATTTTTCGGAGGAATTTGGGGTTTTTGGGGGCTATTTTTTGCTATTCCTTTGGCAACATTCATAAAAGCAATAATTAATTCGTGGCCAGACCCAATTGATTAACTCTTAAGAAGTTTTGCTGCCTCAAGAACTTCTTTGGCATGACCAGTAACTTTAACTTTTCTCCATTCGCTAACTAATTTCCCTTTTGAATCTATCAAAAATGTACTTCTCTCTATTCCCATATATTTTTTACCATACATGCTCTTTTCCTTTATAACATCGTATTGTTTGCATATTTTTTCATCGGGGTCGGATATCAGTTCGAAATTGAATTTCTCATTCTTTTTAAATTTTTCATGGGATTTTATTGATTCCCTAGATAAACCAAAAATTACAGTATTTGCTCTGGTAAATTGGGCTTTTAAATCTCTGAAGTCTTGACCCTCTGTAGTGCAGCCAGGAGTGCTATCTTTCGGATAAAAATACAACACTACATTCTTACCTTTAAAATCAGAAAGACTTACATTCTTATTTCCGGTGCATTCGCCCTTGAAGATAGGGGCTTTATTATTTATTTTAGGTGTTGGCATATCTCCTCCGTTAGAAACATTCTATAATATTGAGATTCTAACATTGAGTTAAAAAAATTATTAATGTTTAATCTAAAAGGCTCTATTACAGCTCTTGTGACTCCGATGGAATCGGATGGTGAGATAAATTGGGAAGGATTACAAGATCTGATTGAATGGCACATTAGCTCTAGCACTTCAGGTCTAGTAGTGGTTGGAACAACTGGAGAGTCAGCTACCTTAGATGTTTCAGAACACGTACAACTCATAGAAAGAACTGTAGATATATCGAATGGAAGAATAAAAGTTATAGCAGGTACGGGAGCTAATTCTACAAAAGAAGCTATATATCTTACATCTTCAGCTAAATCCGCAGGTGCTGATGCTGCACTTTTAGTTACGCCCTATTACAATAAGCCAACACAAGAAGGCTTATATCTCCATTATCAGTTAATTGCAGATGAAGTCGATTTCCCTCAAATTCTTTATAATGTGCCTTCAAGAACAGGATGCGATCTGTTGAATGAAACTGTTCTGAGATTAGTGGATCATCAAAATATCGTCGGTTTGAAAGATGCTACTGGCGATCTTGGCCGCTTAGAAGATTTTATGACCAATTTAGATTCAGAGCAAAAAGATAAATTTGCTTTATATTCTGGAGATGATCCAACTGCTACTGAATTTATGATAAATGGTGGAGCAGGCACAATTTCAGTAACTTCCAATATTGTTCCTAAAATAATATCAAATATATGTGATTATGCACTGAGCGGAGAAGACAAGGCAGCCAGAGAGTTAGATACAACGCTAGTCAGACTTAACCAAATTCTATTTATAGAATCTAACCCAATTCCCGTAAAATGGATGCTCAATCGAATTGGAAGAATAACTGATGGCATAAGATTGCCTTTGTCACATTTAGATACAAAGTTCCATGGTGAAGCTGAGGAAGTTTTAGCAGAATTAAACTTATTAAATTAATGAATATGAATAAATTTATCTATGTACTAGTTATACCTGTCTTTCTTAGCTCTTGTAGTTACCTTTTAACTGATCATAAGAATGACTACTTAAATGAAAAACAAGAAAAGTCATTAGATTTACCAGAAAATTTGACCACTCGACCAATCATTGATTACTACCCCATAAATTCTTCTAACCCTGAGACTGTTGGCAATGAATACAATATCCCAATGCCGCAACAAGTCTTTTCTTCAGGTACCTCCAATGAGGTAAGGATGCATAAATTAGGTGAAATTAGATGGGTTTATGTTGAAACTTTACCTAGCAGCGCTTGGCCAATGATGAACGATTTTTGGATTACGAGTGGTTATAGCTTGGCAAAATCAGATCCTACTTCAGGAATCATTGAAAGTACTAATCTAGGAGATGACGAAATAAAATCCAAACTTGTCATGAAAGTTGAACATGGTATCAGGCAAGCTAGTTCCGAAATTTTTATTACTCATTTGGAAGAAATCGATGGTCAATGGATACGAGTAGTAGGAGATAATAATCTTGAAGAAGAAACTATGCGAAATGTATTGGATTACTTCGCAACCACACCGCCAAGTGGAGGCACTTCACTGGTAGCCTTAAACCTAAACTATGGTCAGAAAGCCGCTCTCTTACAAGATGATAGTCAAGTAAGTTTTATAGAGCTAAACCTTGAATATGCGCGTGCTTGGGCAGCTGTTGACAGAGCACTAAAAGAGGCTTTGATAAATGTAAATGACCTTGATAGGGATGAAGGAGTTTTTTATGTAAACTTTTCAAGAGAAGAGCAAAAGGGCTTTATTAGAAGAATCTTTTCTGGTGACTCATTCAATGGAGACTTTAAAATCTTAGTTACAGAAATTGATGAAAAAACCTGCAGAGTTACAATAAGCTCAGATGCGGAAGAAGCTAGAGCTTATGAGCGGGAGCTTCTTTCAGAAATAAACCAATCATTATCTTAAATTTTATGGAAAATATTGAAAAAGGTGAACTAATAACCACAGGAAAGGCTAAATCTTTGTATGAGTCTAATGAATCAGATTACCTCATAATGCATTATCGAGATGATACTTCTGCCTTCGATGGCAAGAAAATTGAAAGTTTAGATGGAAAAGGAACCATTAATAATAAATTTAATGCTTTCATAATGGAGTATCTTGAAGGGGAAGGAATTCCTACTCACTTTGAAAAACTTATAAGTGAAACAGACAGTTTGGTTAAAAGACTTGATATGGCACCTGTAGAATGTGTTGTAAGAAATGTTGCTGCTGGAAGTATTTGTAAAAGATTAGGTTTGGAGGAGGGTATGGACTTAAATCCTCCTACATTTGAATTCTTTTATAAAGATGATGATCTTGGCGATCCAATGATCAATGAATATCATATTAAATCGTTTGGTTGGGCTGCTGATGATCAAGTGGTTCAAATGCAAACAAAAACTTTTCAAGTGAATGATGCTCTAAAGAAATTATTTTCTGAAGCTGGAATGATTTTAGTAGATTACAAATTAGAATTTGGTGATTTTAAAGGGGAACTTTTGTTAGGAGACGAATTCACACCGGATGGTTGTAGAGTTTGGGATGAGAAAACTAGAGAGAAACTAGATAAAGACAGATTTAGACAAGGCCTAGGAGATGTTGTGGAGTCCTATCAGATAATGGCAAATAGATTAGGAGTTATTTAAATGGGTAAACACATAAAGGCTTCAGATCTATTAGTAAAATGCCTTGAAGCCGAAGGAGTTGAATATGTATTTGGACTTCCAGGTGAAGAAAATCTAGATTTTCTCCAGAGCTTGTCAGATTCAGATCAAATAGAACTTATTTTAACCCGACATGAGCAAGCAGCTGGGTTTATGGCAGCAACCTATGGAAGACTAACCGGTAAGGCAGGTGTATGTTTAGCCACACTCGGACCTGGAGCCACGAATCTAGTAACTGCAGCTGCCTATGCTCAGTTAGGAGGGATGCCCATGGTGATGATCACTGGACAAAAACCTATCAAAAGTTCCAAACAAGGAAAATTTCAAATTTTAGATGTAGTTGATGTAATGGGGCCAATAACTAAATCTGCATATCAAATAGCTTCAGCAGAGATAATCCCAGCTAGAGTAAGAGAGGCTTTTAGATTGGCTGAAGAAGAGAGACCAGGTGCCGTGCATATTGAACTTCCAGAGGATATAGCAATTGAAGTTACCAGCGAAAAACCAATTGAAAAAAGCATTGCTCGAAGACCAGTCGCGGATGAGAAAGCCATTAGAAATGCTCTTTCTTTAATTGAAAATTCAAAATCACCAATACTTGTTTTGGGAGGAGGAGCAAATAGAACTCTCACAAGAAAAATGCTTTTTGACTTTATTGGCAAAACAAACATACCTTTTGTAACTACTCAACTAGGTAAAGGTGTAGTAGATGAAAGACACCTCTGTTTCGTTGGTTGTGCTGCCCTCTCCTCTGGAGATTTTGTGCATTCTGCCATCGATAAGTCTGATCTAATCATTACCGTCGGTCATGATGATATAGAGAAGCCTCCTTTTTTTATGAAAGCTGATGGGCCCAAAGTAATTCATATTAATCACACATCTGCTAGTGTTGATCCGGTCTATTTTCCACAAGTCCAAGTAGTTGGAGACATCGCTAATGCTATTTGGCAACTTAATGAATCTCTTGAAGTACAGAAAGATTGGGATTTTGCAGAGATGCTATCAACTAGAATAGTGCATTTAGATCACTCAAAAAAAATCAGAAGTGATGATC
>CACLUH010000015.1:0-32172 GCA_902610065.1 uncultured SAR86 cluster bacterium | reverse complement strand
TAATGATCCTGGCAAAAAAGCTTTGATTCCCTGCACGTCGACAGTCATACCGCCCTTTACTGATCCGGTAATCAGTCCTTTCAGGACAGATTCTTTAGCCAAACAATCTTCGATACGTTTCCATACTTCCTGCTTGATAGCCTTTTCTCTTGATACTCGAGTATTACCATGTCCATCTTCAATAGCTTCGAGGGTTAGTTGAACTTCATCACCAATTTGGAGTTCTAACTTACCAGACTCATTGTAAAACTCAGATACAGCTACGACGGCCTCTGATTTTAGTCCCACATGTACAACTACATGATTATCTAAAATGTCTATAACAATCCCAGTAACAAGACTGCCTTGTTTCATTATTAATGTACTTAAATTCTCATCTAATAGTTGTTCAAAATTTGCTGCCATATTTTTATTTAAAGGTAAGTTTTTATTTCCTTTACCACTCCTTCAGGGTTTAGGTAAGTTGTATCAATTGTTACTGAGTTATCAGCAGGGGTCAAAGGAGAATGTTCTCTCTCAGTGTCCTTTTTATCCCTTTCCTCTATTTCAAGCAAAAGGGAACGCATGTTAACCTCCAAACCTTGTCTTTTCAACTGTGTTTGTCTTCTTTTAGCTCTTTCTTCCACAGATGCTGTCAGAAAGATTTTATGTTTTGCATCGGAAAAAATTACAGTACCCATATCTCTTCCATCTGCAATCAAGCCAGGTAACTTCCTAAAATCTCTTTGACAGGGCTTAATAAACTCTCTTATCATGGGTTCTGCAGCTAAAGTAGAAGTTAATTTAGCCATCTCTTCTGTTCTTACTATCGTTGTAATATCGTCATTTTCAAACAGAACTTTCACAGGCTCACCTGGTGTTCCTGGATCAAATGAAACTTTAAATCTCTCTTTTAATAGATGTTGATTTTCCTCGAAATTATCTAAATTGATAGCATTTTCCTTCATAAAATAAGCCAATGTTCGGTATAAAGCTCCGCTATCTAAAATATTCCAATCTAGTTCAAGTGCTAGCATTTGCGCAATTGTTCCTTTACCTGCACCACTTGGACCATCAATTGTTATTACGGGTATCATGAATGTTCCTCTAAACTAATATCTAAACCTACTTGACCTGCAATCTTTAAAAATGTTGGAAATGAGGTATTTACATTATCAGTGTTTAGAATAATTGATTCTTGATCAAAGAGACTGCAAGCAATTGCAGAAGACATTGCTATTCTGTGATCACTGAAAGATTCTATTATCCCTCCTGTGTAAGAACTGAAAGCATTATTGTCATCAAGACCATTTATATCCATTCCATCATGATACATATTAAAATCAACACCAAGTGACCTAAGAACATCTCCCATAGCCTCTAATCTATCAGATTCTTTATGCCGTAATTCTTCTGCATTTCTCACAGTAGTTGAACCTGATGACATTGCTGCGGCGACAAAGAAGGCAGGTAATTCATCTATCAAATTAGGTACTAACTTGGTATCAAGATTTATACCCTTTAGTTTTGAGAATTTAACTTTTAAATCAGCACGAGGTTCAAATTCTCCAGTCTTGTTAATAATATCTATTTCAGCACCCATTTCCTGAAAGGCATTTAATAATGCTGTACGAGTTTCATTCATACCAACATTTTTAATAATTAGATTTGAATTAGGAATTATCAATGCTGCCAAAATAAAGAAAGCAGCAGAAGAAAAGTCTCCTGGTATGTCGATTTCTGTACTTTTTAAGTTTGATGGAGAATACATTTCAATATCTCTTACACCGTTGGTATCTCGAATACTCAAAGGTACTCCAAATTGCTTAAACATTATTTCTGTGTGGTTACGAGTTATTTGATTCTCTCTAACAATAGTCTTTCCTTCAGAGTAAAGACTTGCAAATAAAATACATGATTTCACTTGAGCGCTTGCAATAGGAAGATCATATTTTATTGAATTAAGCATATCTGACTTACGAATTTCTAAAGGCGGTCTTCCAGAGTTTTGAGACTTTATATTTGCACCCATCAAAGACAGAGGTTCCATAATTCTATTCATAGGCCTAGATGATAAAGACTCATCTCCTATAAGAGTTGAAGAAAACTTCTGGGCAGATAATATTCCACTCAGCAACCGAATAGACGTTCCAGAATTGCCCAAATTAATCTCTTGTTTTGGTTCCTTCAATCCGTATAAACCTGAACCATATACTATTATTTCATCATTATTTGACTCGAAATTTATACCCATGTCCTTGAAGGCAATTTTGGTGGCTAAACAATCTTCTCCTTCTAAGAATCCATAAATTTTTGATTTGCCTTCTGCAAGGGATGCGCACATTATCGACCTATGGGATATAGACTTATCTCCAGGAATTGTTATTTCACCCCTCACACCCTTTCCTTTCTTAATTTTAAAGTTCATCAGATTAGACTGAATTGTCTCTCAATATCTTTACCTTTTTAAAGTAATCAACTAAAGCTTTCTCATCTTTATTCTTAATAAGGTATTTTAAGCTTGCAAGACTTTCTTCAAAATCTTCTATGGAATCTAAAATATTTTGATGATTAGAAATCAAAATGTCTTTCCACATTAATGGGTCGCTAGATGCAATACGTGTGTAATCCTCAAGACTTCCACCTGAGAAATCAAAAGTTTTTTCTCCTAAGCTTTTAAATAAGCTCTCGGTAAGAGAATAAGATATTACATGCGGTAAATGACTTGTTTTTGAAAACAAGAAGTCATGGTCTTTGTAGGAAAGAATCTTTGAAGAGGATCCTAACAATCCCCAAAAATTAATGACTTTATCAATATCTTCCTGATTATTTTTTTCGTGAGGTGAAATTACGACCACTTTGTTTTCAAATAGAGCTTTCTTGGAATTATATAAACTGCTTTTTTCAGAACCGGCGATTGGATGAGATAAAACAAAATTGCCTAAAATGCCATCAAACTCATTTGATAAGGTATTAAAAATTTCTGTTTTTGTACTCAGAGTGTCAGTAAATACTATATTTTGAGAAGGTAAGAATTTTTTGACAGAGTTCAAAGCCTGCTTGAAGGACAAAACTGGGACGCAAAATATTACTAATAGGTTTTTAGAGTCTTTAAGATCAACTACCTTACCATTGTTTATGAGACCTTTTTTATTAGCTTCCTTAAGTATTTCTTGATTTTTTTCAAATCCATACACATTTGCAGAATAAGTTATATCTTTGATTTTCTTTGCAATCGATCCGCCGATTAGTCCTAAACCAACAATTAAGACATTTTCAAATTCTTTTATATTACCCATCTAACCCTAAGTTAGTTTTAATTTCTCTAGAAAAAGAAGGTTTTCTTCCGGCAAGCCGATGGAGACCCTTAAAAAATTGGGCATTTTATATACGCCCAAAGATCTAACTATTACTCCTTCATTAAGTAATTTATTAAAGGCCTCGCTTGAATCTTTCTTGCAGTCAAAAGATATAAAGTTTCCTCTACTGGGAAGATATTCGTATCCTTGAGAATTCAAACCCTCATAAAGTACTTCCTTTTGTTCAGAGTTAAGTTGGAGGCATTGGTTCATGTATTCATCATCTTCCAATGCTTTCTCAGCAGCATAAAGAGCAAGTGAATTAGCATTAAATGGCTGTCTAACTCTATTAAGGTAATTAGCCATACCTTCTGACGACACGGAGTAACCAACTCTAAATCCAGCAAGCCCATAAGCTTTTGAAAAACTTCTACTCATTACGAGATTTGGAAATTTTTTTAAGATATCAAAATCAGCATCTCTAGTTTCAAACGAAGAGTAGTCGTAATAAGCTTGATCTAATAATATTATTATATCTTCAGGCACTTTTTCTAAAAAATCTAGCAACTCATCAAGTTCAACAAAAGAACCAGTTGGATTATTAGGATTAGCTATAAAGATTAATTTTGTATTTTCTTCTATAGCGTTAAGCATCGCTTCCAAGTCATGTGAAAAGTCTCTAGCTGGGACTTCTATTCCACTTGCACCAACAGCTTTTACTACCAATGGATAAACAGCAAATGCATGTTCTGAATAAATAGCACTATCATCAGGCCCTAAAAAACTGCGAGCAATAAACTCGATTATGTCATTAGATCCATTACCGATTGTCACTTGATTTGGTGAAGTATTAAATTTTTTAGCAATACTTTCTTTCAGCCTAGTAGCATTCCCATCTGGATATCTATGGATTTCTTTCAATATTGCATCTATTGACTGCAAAACCTTTGGACTGGGGCCTATAGGATTCTCATTACTGGCTAATTTAATTGCATTTTTGATTCCAAGATCCCTTTCTAAATCCTCAATTGGCTTGCCAGGCTCATAAGGACTGAGACTATCTACTCCTTTGTTAACTAATTTTTTTAAATCCATAAATTAACCTAATGATTTTGGGTAAGAACCAAGAATCTTAACTTCGATCTCCTTACTAGCTAGATTTAATAATAACTCTTTTAAAAGGCTCTCATCTTTGTGTCCATCAAAGTCTATAAAAAATGAATACTGCCACTTGTTTACTTTTGAGGGCCTATAAGTCAAGTGAGACAAATTAATATTTAATTTATTAAAAGGCTCCAGTAAAGAATAGAGAGCACCCTCTTCATTCTTTGTGGTAGCCATAATAGATGTTTTATCAGAATCAGTTTGTCCCGATTCTATATTACCTATTGTTAAAAAACGCGTTGTATTGCTCGAATAATCTTCAATATCCTTACTAAGGATATCTAAACCATATTTCTTTGCAGCAAGATCTCCTGCAATAGCAATGACTGTATTGTCTTCTGTAACATTTGATGCTGCTTGTGCATTACTACTTACACTTACTAATTTCACTCCGGGACAATAAGATTCTAACCATGCTCTGCATTGTCCGAGAGTTTGTTCATGAGCGTGAATCTCATATCCATCTTTAGGCAATGGTTTGTTATATCCCAGTAGATTATGATGGATTTCCATTTCTATCTCGCCACAAATTTTAAGATTGAACTCACCTAGACAATCCAAAGTAGAATTAACAGATCCTTCAGTAGAGTTTTCTATAGGCACAATACCAAAATTAGATTCTTCACGATCAACAGATTCAAAAATTGAGCGTATGGTTTCCTCAGGAATCTTATCCACTGATTTACCAAATTGGCCTTGAAGTGCCGATTCTGAAAATGTCCCTTCTGGACCTAAATAAGATATTGTGAAAGTCGATTCAGTTGATCTACAACTCGAAATGATCTCATTAAAAACATTTTTAACTTGTTCTGCCTCTAAAGGCCCTTCATTTAAATCCATTACCCTACTTAATATTGAAGATTCTCTGGCGGGTTTATATTTAATAGAATCTTGTTTAGCCTGCCCAGCTTGAATAGCTAGTTCTGCACGATCATTTAGTAGAGATAGTATTTTATTATCAAGAGAATCTATTTTATCTCTGATTTTAGATAGATCACTGTTTTTAGACATCTCAAATTAACTATGTTCTTTCTGAAAGACATCCATAAATTCAATTAAGGTATCTACTGCTTCTTCAGGCAGACCGTTATATATACTCGCTCTCATACCTCCAACAGATCTGTGACCCTTCAAAGCCAACAAACCTGCTTCTTTGGATACCTCAAGGAACTTATCATTTAAATCTTCGTTCCTTAGTAAAAAGGGAACGTTCATAATCGATCTATTTTCTACATTTATATTATTTGAATAGAAATCTGATAAATCAATATAGTCATATAATTTATTGGCTTTTCTATTAT
Source organism: uncultured SAR86 cluster bacterium (assembly GCA_902610065.1). GTDB lineage: Bacteria > Pseudomonadota > Gammaproteobacteria > Magnimaribacterales > Magnimaribacteraceae > Magnimaribacter. The sequence goes on along the minus strand of CACLUH010000015.1, from coordinate 26,429 downwards.
TTATTATTGAAATAGCTTCGACTCCTCCCATAGATTTAAGCCATTTAAATACCTTACCCGCAACATACCAAGCAAAAGTTGGAGGGGTGTTAGACATAGACTCGCCTTCACTAATTAAGGTGTAATTTAAAAGATTGGGAGTTATAGGTTGCGCCCTTCCCAATAAGTCTTTCTTTACAATCACAAAACCGAGGCCTGAAGGACCGATATTTTTTTGAGCTCCTCCATAAATTAAGGAGAATTTACTTATGTCAATTGGTTCAGAAAGAATACCTGAAGAATAATCAGCTACAACAGGTATATCACAGTTGTGTAGTGTTCTTAAACACAAACCACCAATAGTCTCATTAGGGGTGTAATGCACATAAGATGAATTACTAGAAAATTCCCAAGATTCTTGAGCAGGAAAGTATTTAAAATCTTCTTCTTCAGAGGTAGCAGCTATATTTACATTGGTGTATCTTTCGGCCTCTTTGATGGAACGTTTTGCCCAGTATCCACTATTAACATAATCAGCATTTCCTTCCGGAGATGCTAGATTAAGAGGGACCATTGCATTTTGCATAGTTGCTCCACCGTGTGTAAATAGAACAGCATAATCTTCAGAAATAGATAATAAATCTCGAAAGTCACTTTCGGCTTGTTTAGCAATTTCTATGAACTCCGGACTTCTGTGGCTTATTTCCATTACAGATAATCCCAGACCATTCCAATCTAATAGCTCCTCTTGAACCTCTGTTAAAACAGATTCAGGCATTGTTGCCGGACCAGCACCGAAATTAAATTTTCTTGGCATTATTCATCTCCTATGAACTCTTCACTTATAGGTGCAATGCTAATTAACTTTTCTGAATCTTTTAGTCTTATCACAGTAACGCCTTGAGTATTTCTTCCAATAATATTAACCTCTGCAACTCTAGTTCTCACCAGCATGCCTTTATCCGATATGAGCATTAATTCATCATCTTCAGTGACTTGAGCAGCTCCAATTAACTGACCATTTCTTTCAGAAATTTGCATTGCAATAACTCCCTTTGCTCCTCGTCTAGTTTTTCTGAAATCTATAGATCTTGAACGTTTTCCATATCCGTTTTCGCTTACTGTAAAGATGCTAGCCTCTTCTTCTGGAATTATTAAGGAAATCACATGCTGCTCTTTTTCCAGCTTGATCCCTCTAACTCCTTTAGCTGTTCTTCCCATAGATCTTACTTCTGTTTCAGAAAAATGAGCTGCCTTTCCGGCATTGGTAACCAACATAACAAATTTGCTGCCATCAGTAACAGTGGTTCCAACAAGCTCATCATCACCTTCTAAAGTTATTGCTCTTTTACCGCCTTTTCTTTGATTTTGAAATTCTGTTAATACAGTCTTTTTGACTGTCCCAGCTCGAGTAGCCATAAGAATGAAATGTTGGTCATCGTATTCATCCACAGGCACCATACTTGTTATTCTCTCACCCTCACTGAGTTGTATCAGATTGACAAGAGGACGACCTTTCGCAGCTCGTCCAGCAGAAGGAATCTCATATACTTTCAACCAATAAACTTGTCCTAAATTAGAAAAGCATAGAAGTGTTGTATGGGTATTTGCTACTAATAGTTGTTCTACAAAATCTTCATCTTTAACTGATGCTGCAGTCTTTCCGGTTCCCCCTCTTCTCTGTGCCCTATATTCTTCTAGTGGTTGAGTCTTTGCATAACCTTCATGAGAAATAGTTACCACTCTATCTTCAGGAGTAATCAGATCTGCTTCAGTTAGATCTGCTACTGAATCTTGTATTTCAGTTCGTCTATCATCCTTATATTTCTCTTGAACTTCCAAAAGTTCTTCTTTAACAACCTCGATCAATCTTTTGGAGTCTCCAAGTATCTCTAGCAAATATGTTATGTGATCTATTATTTCCTCGTACTCTTTAATCAGCTTATCTTGCTCAAGGCCAGTAAGCCTCTGCAATCTCATATCCAATATAGCTTGAGCTTGCTGTTCAGATAGTTGATAAGTCTTTCCGATTAGACCAACGGAATTATCAGTTACATCAATTTTACAAGCATCTGGTCCAGCCTTCTCAAGCATTGCAATTATTTTTCCTGGCTTCCATTTTTTTGCGAGTAATTTTTTCTTTGCTTCAGATCCTTCTTTTGATTTCTTAATAAGGTCTATCATCTCGTCAATATTAGCCAATGCGATTGTAAGACCTTCCAAGATATGTCCTCTTTCTTTTGCTTTTCTTAAATCGAAAAATGTTCTTCGAGAAACAACTTCTTTTCTATGATTGAAGAAAACTGAAAGTATTGATTTAAGATTCAGTAACTTTGGCTCTCCATCAATTAACGCAACATTATTAATTCCAAAAACAGTTTGCATTTGAGTTTGAGAATATAGATTATTGAGAACTACATCTGGAATTTGACCTGATTTCAGTTCAATAACCACTCTAATTCCATCCTTATCAGATTCATCTCTTATATCTCTTATGCCTTCCAACTTTTTATCCCTAGAAAGTTCAGCTATTTTTTCAATCAGTCTGGCTTTCACCACTTGATAAGGCATCTCCGTAATAATAATTTTCGCTTTATCTTTTTCTTCATCTTCAAATTCAGTTTTAGCTCTTATTTTTACTCGCCCTCTACCTGTTTCGTAAGCACTTACGATTCCTGCCTTACCATTAATAATTGCTCCTGTAGGAAAATCTGGTCCAGGTATGAACTCCATTAGCTCTTGAACTGAAATTTCTGGATTGTCTATATAGGCTAAACAGGCAGATAGAGCCTCATTCAGATTATGAGGAGCCATATTTGTAGCCATCCCGACAGCTATTCCTGCAGAGCCGTTCACGAGCATATTTGGAATCTTAGTAGGTAAAACTTCTGGCATCATTTCAGTGCCATCGTAATTCTCTACATAGTTTACTGTTTCCTTTTCAAGATCTGCCAATAACTCCTGAGATATTCTGGCCATTCTTACTTCTGTATATCTTTGTGCAGCTGGTCCATCTCCGTCCATAGATCCGAAATTTCCTTGTCCATCTACTAAGGGATATCGAAGAGACCACCATTGAGCCATTCTTACAATAGTTTCGTAAGCTGCGCTGTCTCCGTGAGGATGATATTTACCAATAACATCTCCAACTATTCTGGCTGACTTCTTATGAGGTCGACCGAAATCATTATTCAAGACATGCATTGCATAGAGAACCCGGCGATGGACAGGTTTTAATCCATCTCTTGCATCAGGCAAGGCCCTGCCTACAATTACGCTCATGGCGTAATCAAGATAAGATTGTTTGAGCTCTTGTCCTATGTCTACAGGAACAATTTCCTTAGCAGCAATTTCACCCATAATTTAGATCCAAAAATTTAATAATTTGTTGAAATAATAGGAAAATCCTTCAAAAAAAAAAGAACTATTTTGGCATGGTTTTCGCAGTATCAACTTAGACTAATTTTAGCATAATTGACCGCAAAAATCGCTTAAAAATAACCCAAAAACTGAGTGATTAGCTCTTAAATTCGGAGACTAAAGTGGATACAGTTTCCTTAGCATCTCCAAACAACATTCTTGTATTAGATTTAAAGAATAATGGATTTTGAATACCTGCAAATCCTGATGCCATTGATCTTTTAGAAACAAAGACTGTTTTAGCATTATCCACTTCAATAATAGGCATGCCGTAGATAGGGCTGCCCTCATTATCTTTGGCATCTGGATTAACTACGTCATTTGCCCCAATTACAATACAAACATCAACGGTTTCCATTATAGGATTAACATCATCAGGTTCAACAAGAACATCGTAAGAAACATTTGCCTCAGCAAGCAATACATTCATGTGTCCAGGCATTCTTCCCGCTACTGGATGAATTGCATACTTAACTTCTGCCCCATTATCCTCTAACAACTCTCCCAATTCCCTCACTGCATGTTGTGCTTGAGCAACTGCCATTCCGTAACCAGGTACTATTAAAACAGATGAGGCAGCTTCTAGTATTAGATAAGCATCCTCAGCAGAAATAGGTTTGACTTCACCTTGCTCTTGAGTTGACTCAGCAGTTGCATCGGGAGCAGCTCCAAAACCGCTAAATAGAACATTTGCTAATGATCTATTCATTGCCTTACACATTATATTTGTAAGTATCAGTCCGCTTGCTCCGACCAGAGCACCTGCCACAATCAATACGTTATTAAGAATGACAAAACCTGCAGCACAAGCTGCTAAACCTGAAAAGCTATTGAGCAAGGCAATTACAACTGGCATATCAGCTCCGCCAATTGGTATTACGAACAATATACCAAGTATGAAAGCGAGAAATATTAGTAAGATAAGTGTTTCTTCGGACGAAATGAAACCTTGAATGAAAAGCATATTTATTCCAACAAGCAAAATAGCTAGCAATAAAATTCCATTTACAAATTGTTGTCCTTTGTAAAGATATGGCTTCCCGGAAATTACTTCAGATAACTTTCCATATGCAATAATGCTGCCACTAAAAGTTAGACCGCCTATTAAAACTGTTAAAAATATAGCTCCTAAAAAGGCAGGATTATCAAAAGTTCCAGAAACATATTCAGCAGAACCAACTAGGAGGCTAGCAATGCCACCAAATCCATTAAAAATTGCAACCATTTCGGGCATTGAGGTCATTTTTACCTTGGTAGCTGCGAAATACCCAACTATGCTTCCAGCAATAAGTGCTCCAGCTATGTATTTATAATCGATTATATTCTGATCGAGTAAGGTTATAAGTACTGCCAAAAGCATACCGGAAGAAGATAGTAAATTTCCTCTTCTTGCAGTATCGGGAGATCCCAACATCTTGAGTCCAACAATGAACAATATTGAAGAAGCTATGTAAAATAAATTAACTAGTATTGCAGTATCCATTTTATTTCTTTTTAAACATTCCAAGCATTCTGTTTGTTACAAGATATCCACCTACAACATTGATTGATGCAAAAAAAACTGCAGCAGTTCCAAGGATAATAGTAACAATTTCCGAAGATCCTGAAGACAAGATTGCTCCTACTAAAGTTATCCCAGAAATAGCATTGGCTCCTGACATCAAAGGTGTGTGCAAAGTAGAGGGTACTTTTGTAATAAGTTCAACACCTAAAAAGATTGATAGAACTAATACAAATATCAAAAGTATGATTTGTGTTTCCATATTTAACTATTATTTTACTGATTCGTTAACAATACTACCTTGATGGGTAATTACACATCCTTTGAGTATTTCGTCTTCTAAATCAAAATTTATATTTTTATTTTCTTTATCCCAAAATTCATCAATCATGTTGAATAAATTAGAACCAAACACTTGAGAGGCATCCCTCGCAACTTCTCCTGGTAGGTTGGACATTCCAATAATTGTCACACCATTATGGAAAACATATTCATCATTCTTTGACCCTTCAACATTACCACCTGTAGATACGGCCATATCCACAATCACACTGCCAGGTTGCATTGCTTCAACCATGTCTTGAGTTATTATCCTAGGAGCTTGTCGACCGAATACCTGCGCTGTAGTTATGATTACATCGGATTGAGAACAGATTTTTTTCATACCATCTTGCTGCATCTTAATTTGCTCAGGAGTTAATTCTTTAGCATAGCCTTGATCTGTTTCTTCTGTATCACCAATATCAATTTTTACAAATTTTCCTCCCAAAGATTTAACCTGCTCTTCTACAACAGGCCTAGTATCAAATGCCTCTACTCTCGCCCCAAGCCTCTTAGCTGTAGCTATAGCCTGTAATCCGGCAACTCCCACACCGACTACAAATACTCTAGCAGGAGAGATTGTTCCCGCTGCAGTCATCATCATTGGAAAAGACTTAGAAAGTGTTCTTGAGGCTTCTATTACAGCTGCATAGCCTGCCAAATTGGCTTGGGAACTAAGTGCATCCATCTTTTGTGCTCTTGTTATTCTTGGAACAAGTTCCATGCTTATAGAGCTGACATTGGCTGAAGCCAAATCAGATACAATTTGTCTTTCATTAAATGGATCCAAAAAGCTAATGTATATGGAATCTTTTTTTAGAGATTGAATCTCATCATGATTAGGTTTATTTATTTTACAAACCACATCGGCTGATCCAAAACCTTCTATTTTTTCATTACAAATAGTTGCACCTGCATCAACATAAAGTTCATCGGAAACAAATACTTTTTCTCCTAGCCCAGATTCAATCAAAACCTCAATGCCCAAATCAGTAAACTTCTTGGCCACTTCAGGTAAAATAGTGGCACGTATCTCGTGATTCTCTTCTTTAGGAAAAAATATTTGCATAATTATTTTTGAATTGGAATTTTCGGAGAACAGTTTAATGAAAAAAGTTAACTATGAACATAAAAAATTTAGATCATGATGAAGTAAATAAATTTGATGAACTTGCTGCAAAATGGTGGGACAAGGATGGTGAATTTAGGCCACTTCATCAAATTAATCCTTTAAGAGTTGATTTTATTGAAGAAAGATCTTCTATGAAAGATAAGAAGGTTCTAGACGTAGGTTGTGGTGGAGGAATTCTTGCTGAAGCTCTCAGTGAATTGGGCGCTAACGTTACTGGTATAGACGCTTCAGAAAATACTATCGGTGTTGCAAAATCTCACTCAAGATCTATAGGAAGTGATGTTATTTATATACAAAATACAATTGAGGAGTTTATATCCTCACATCCAAACGAAAAATTTGATGTAATTACTTGTTTAGAGATGCTCGAACATGTCCCTTCACCTAATGAAATTATAAAGAGCTGCTCTAATCTCTTGAAAGATGATGGAAACATATTTTTTTCTACAATAAATAGAAACCCTAGATCCTACCTTTTTGCTGTTATAGGAGCGGAATATATATTAAACCTTCTTCCAAAAGGCACACATGATTACGAAAAATTTATAAAACCCTCCGAGTTAGCAAAATGGATTAGAGAGGCAGGCTTAAATTCCAAAGAAACAATAGGATTAAGTTATAACCCCATAACTGGTAACTATTGGCTTGGTAAAGATATCCAAGTCAATTATATGGTCCATGCAAAAAAGGAAAACATTTGAAAATTGAACTCTTCGCATTTGACTTAGATGGCACTCTTCTTGATACCGCACCCGATTTTCTTTATGCAGTAAATTTACTCAGAAAAAAGTATAAATTTGGTGAAGCAGATTATGAGCAAGTGCGATCAAGGGTTTCACAAGGAGCGGCAAGTCTTGCTGCATATGCACTCAACCTAGAAGGCGAGCCGAATCAAATAATTGAATCCCATAGGCAAGAGTTACTGGATATATACGAAGAATGCTGCCTTACACATACCAAAATGTTTGATGGAGTGGAAGAAGTACTTAATGAACTAAATGAAAAAAAAATTAAGTGGGGAATTATTACTAATAAACCTAGAAGATTTGCAGAAGGTATTGTGCAAAATAAATTAGGTAAGTTAAAACCTCCTTTTTTGATATGTCCAGATGACGTAGGTACCCGAAAACCTGAACCAGATGGACTTCTTCATGCTTTGACAATATCAAGCTCAAAACCAGAAAATAGTATTTACATTGGTGACCATCAAATAGACATAAAAGCAGGTGAAAGAGCTAATATGCTTACTGGTGCAGCAGCTTATGGATATATTCCTCTCAATGATACTGTCAATAAATGGAAAGCAGATTATGTATTTAATGAAGCGAATGAAATAATTGCATTAGTCGAATAATGAAAATGGAATTCGAAAAAATTAATTATCCTTCAAATCTTTTAAAGGACAAGACAATCGTTATCTCTGGGGCAGGTTCAGGTATAGGCAGACAAATAGCTAGGAGTTATGCAGAGTTTGGTGCAAATTTAATTCTTCTAAGTAAAAGTATTGAAAAGCTAGAATCCATTTATGAAGAAATAAATCAAATAAGTTCTAGTAGTGTGATCATCCAGCCGATAGATTTTAAAACTGCTGATGAAAAAAACTATGATGAAATTCTTGGGGCAATAAAAGAGGAATATTCTCAAATCGATGGACTGGTGAATAATGCAGGGATACTCGGTGAAAAAAAACCTCTTGAGCAATATAGTTACTCGGTTTGGAAAGATGTATTGAAAGTCAACCTCGATGCAAGTTTTTTGTTAACAAAAAATTTGATTCCTCTTTTGAAAGAGTCTGTAAGTAGCTCGATAATTTTTACGTCATCTGGAGTTGGAAGAATAGGAAGAGCTTACTGGGGAGCTTACTCGATAAGTAAATTTGCAACTGAGGCAATGATGCAAATCTTATTTGATGAGCTCCAGAATACCTCATCAATCAGAGTTAACTGTATAAATCCTGGAGCAGTCAAAACTAAAATGAGAGAGTCGGCATACCCAGCAGAGAATCCGGATTCTAATCCATCGGCTTTTGAGATTATGAATCCTTATTTGTATTTGATGAGTGATTTGAGTAAAGATATTAATGGTCAATCGATTGACGCTCAAGAGCACTAATCTCACTTTTTGTGAGTTCCTTAAAAGCGCCTTGTTTTAGAGTCGCAGGTAAAAATAGGTTGCCATAGCGAACTCTTTTGAGGCGCGAAATTTCTAAACCTTGACTCTCCCATAGCCTTCTTACTTCTCTAGAACGACCCTCCATGATAACCATTGCAAACCACTGATTTGTATTTCCTTTCCTCCCTTCCTGAACATCTGAGAATTTTGCGAAACCATCTTCTAATTTGACTCCTTTAATAAGATTATTCACTATTTTTTCACTCACATGACCATGTACTCTAGCAACATATTCTCTCTCGATGTTAAAGGAAGGATGCATTAAATTATTTGCAAAAGACCCATCATTACTGAATAAGATTAATCCGGAAGTATTAATATCCAACCTACCAACAGAAACCCATCTGCCTGATTTCAATTTAGGAAGAGAATCGAATATAGATTTCTTATGGTCAGGATCATTACGAGAGGATATTTCTCCTACCTTCTTGTTATACATTAGAACCCTTCTCTTAGTAGGATCTTTCTTTAAAAGCTTTATCGATCTTCCTTCGATCTCAAATCTATCTTTTTCGGATACTAGCTGACCAATGGTGGCCAACTGACCATTAACCGAAACCTTTTTTTGCCTTATTAGCGATTCTATTCCTCTCCTAGATCCAATACCATGATCTGCGAGGATCTTATGGATCCTGGTCTTCAATGTTTAATTTAAAGATTGAGGGCTATCAATAGACTCATCAGGGTCATCTATTGGCAGTTCGTGTTCGATTGATGTTAGGTCAGGCAAAGAAGGTAGTTCTGGAAGCTCTCTAAGATGTTGTAATCCAAAATAATCTAGAAATTCTTTGGTAGTAGAATATAGAGAAGGTCTGCCAGGCACATCTCTTTGGCCAACAATCTTTACCCAGCCTCTTTCCATCAGACCTCTAATTAATTGAGTTCCAACAGCTACTCCTCTTATTTCCTCTATTTCTCCTCTAGTTATAGGTTGTTTATATGCAATAAGGGATAGAGTCTCCAAAGTAGCCTTAGAAAATTTTTGTGGTTTTTCTTCCCAAAGTTTTGCAATGTATTGAGATAAAGACTGTTTTACCTGCAAACGATATCCACTAGCTATCTTCTTCAATTCAATACCTCGAGTTAGGCAGTCCTGGTCTATTTGATTCAGGGCATTTCTAATCTCATCTTTAGAAGGCTTAGGGTCCTCAAAAACTTTAACGATATCGTCAATGCTTATTGGTCTAGATGCTGATAAAAGCAATGCTTCAAGAATTTCACTTAGATTCCTCTCCATTAATGTACCTCTTCAATTCCTTTAATGTGTATAGGACCAAACTCCTCTGATTGCACAATCTCAATTAATGAGTCTTTCAAAAGTTCTAAAATTGCTAAGAATGTTACCACAACGCCTATCTTGCCCTCTTTAGGATTGAACAAAGAAGTGAATTCTATGAAAGATTCAGTTCTCATTCTTTCTAATATTTGGGTCATTCTTTCTCTAGTTGAGAGTTCTTCGAAATTTATTAAATGAGCTTGAGATTGTTCAACTCTTCTTAGAACTTCAGCAAGCGCAATCGTTAAATCTTCGAGAGGTACATCTATGAGAGGAGCTTTGGTAGCAAATTCTGGAAGTTTTGCATTAGCAGCAAAAATTTCTCTGTCTATTCTAGGAATTTTATCTATCCGTTCTGCGGCCTCTTTGTACCTTTGATACTCTTGAAGTCGTTTAATTAATTCAGCTCTTGGATCCTCTTCTTCGGTTTGCTCTATAGGCCTTGGCAGTAACATTCTAGATTTTAATTCGGCTAAATAAGCAGCCATTACTAAGTAATCTCCTGCCAATTCAACCTGCATTGCATCCATTAATTCTATGTAAGATGTATATTGTTCAGTTATCTTAGCCACGTTTATATCTAAAATATCCAAGTTCTGTTTCTTTATGAGGTATAAAAGAAAATCTAGAGGCCCGGCAAAACTATCTAATAGAACCTCTAGTGCATTGGGGGGAACGTATAAATCTTCAGGGAGGCTAGTTTCTTTGCCTTTTACAGTCGCTAAGAAGAGCTCCTCTTGACGAGGAAGCGCTTGTATTTCCCCATTTTTTTGAGGATTTAAGGTCTTTGTATCAACCATTTTTACCAATACTTGTGTATTGGTTCTATATTATAGCCACTTATCTGCATTTGAGGAAATGAGCTTTATTTAAGAAACTTGTTAGTAATGGGATATCTTCTGTCTTTTCCAAAACCTCTTGAAGTTATCTTTACTCCTAGTGGAGCCTGTCGTCTTTTGTATTCACTTAAATCAATTAATCTTATTACTCTATTTAAAGTACTACTTTCAATTCCTGACTCTTCGATTTCTTTTTTACTTTTATCTTGTTCAACGTAAAGCTCTATTATTTTATCCAGAGTGTCGTAATCTGGAAGACTATCACTATCTTGTTGATCTGGTGCAAGTTCAGCACTCGGGGGTCTGTCAATAATTCTTTCAGGTATAACCTTAGAAATTGTATTTCTATATCTCGCAAGCTCATAAACTAAAGTTTTAGGCACATCTTTCAAAACCCCAAAACCTCCTGCAGTGTCACCATAGAGAGTAGAATATCCAACAGCTGTTTCGCTTTTGTTGCCTGTAGTTAGAACTATTTCACCGGATTTATTTGATAAGGCCATCAAAATGACTCCCCTGCATCTTGATTGAAGATTCTCTTCAGTAATGTCGGGTTCAAGTCCTTTGAATTCGCATTCAAGGCTATTTTGAAAAGAATCATATATTTCACCTATAGGAATAATAGAATGCTTTATACCTAAGTTTTCTGCTAGCTTGTCAGCATCTTCAACACTCATGTCGGAAGTAAACTTGAAGGGCATCATAAAGCTTCTTACATTTTCAGATCCAATTGCATCTGCTGCTATGACGGCAGTTAAAGCTGAATCTATGCCTCCAGAAGAGCCTATCAATACTCCAGGAAATTTATTTTTATTTATATAGTCCTTGGCCCCTAAAACCAAAGCTCTATAAACCTCTTCAAGCTCTGAATCCTCAGGTATAACTTCGTTTTTATCACTCAATATATTCCCATCATGTTGGGATAAAAAACTTACTACTGCCTGATCTTCTTCAAATTTAGCAAGTTGCAACACTTGCTTGCCTTCACTATCCATAGCCATCGAAGTACCATCGAAAACTAATTCGTCCTGTCCTCCTACTTGATTTGCATAAACAATAGGCATTGAGAATTTGGATGCATGCCCTGAAATTAAATTCTTTCTTTCTTGTATTTTATTTAGGTGAAATGGAGAAGCATTGATATTTAGTACTAAATCCGCCCCTTTATCATGCAATTGAGTTATTACCTTTTGATGCCATATATCTTCACAAACAGAAAGGCCTACTCTGAAACCATTTACCTCAAAGATTCCTGGACTAATACCTGGTTGAAAATATCTTTTTTCATCAAAAACCTCGTAATTCGGTAATTCTTGTTTTTTATATTCGGTGATTATTGAATTGTTTCTGAGTACTCCTGCACAATTGAAAATTGAATCTTCCTCTCTCTTTGGATAACCAATTACAACGAAATTTTCAGGTCTAAATTTACTAAGTTCATGAACTGCTTCATAAGCTTGATCTAGTAAATCCTCTCTTAGAATAAGATCTTCAGGAGGATAACCGGTTATAAACATCTCCGTTAGCAAGAATATATCTGGCGACGATTCTTTAGAAAGCTTAGAAATTGCATTTTTTGCTAGTTCCAAGTTTCCAGCTATATCCCCTACTATGGGATTTTCTTGGATAATTCCTACGCAAATTTTCTTGGATGCCATTTTTTCTAAATTTTTAGATAAACTTTAAATTAATTTAAAGAAGATAAAGTACTTAATTGTTCTATATCTTAACACTTTCGTGCTTTATTCTGACGACAATAAATGTAGAATGCACCTCCGGTAAAATTTTAAACATGCACAAGACAAGTGATTTAAGAATCTCAGGTAGGCAGGAAGTAATTTCTGCAAGCTCCTTATTGGACAAACAACCGATATCAGATATCTCCTCCCAAACAGTTTTTAATTCAAGAAAAGAGTTTTCTGAAATACTTAGTAAAAAAGATCAAAGATTAGCTGTCGTTGTTGGACCTTGTTCTATCCATGATACTGAGTCGGCTTTAGAATATGCAAACCTTTTGCTCGAGGAAAAGAAAGCTCTGGAAAAAGAACTTCTGATTGTCATGAGAGTTTATTTTGAAAAACCAAGAACAACCGTTGGTTGGAAAGGCCTTATCAATGATCCAGATTTGAATAATTCTTTTGATATTGATAAAGGTTTATCAGTATCAAGACAACTCTTAAGAGACATAAATGATCTAGGTATGCCTGCTGGAACAGAATTTTTAGATGTTATAACACCCCAATACATAGCTGATTTAATATCCTGGGGCGCAATTGGAGCTAGAACTACAGAAAGTCAAATTCACAGAGAGCTTGCATCTGGTTCTTCTTGTCCTATTGGCTTTAAAAACGCAACGAACGGAGGTATTCAAGTAGCTGCTGATGCAATAGGATCAGCCCTACATCCTCACAAATTTCTGTCCGTCACAAAAGAAGGTAAAGCTGCAATATTTTCTTCTTCTGGTAACAAAGACTGTCACGTTATTCTGCGGGGCGGAAAAGACCCTAATTATGAAGAAGAGTTTATAGATCAAACTTCTGAGATTCTAAAATCAAATTCTCTTGAAGATTCAATCATGGTCGATATGAGTCATGGAAATAGTAGTAAACAGCACAAAAAACAGATTGAAGTATGCGATAACATTGCCTCTCAGATTAAGTCAGGTGAAACGAGAATTACTGGAGTCATGATAGAAAGTAATATTGAGGAAGGTAATCAAAAGGCCGATGATCTTGATAACCTCACATATGGGCAAAGTATTACTGATGCATGTATCAACTGGCAAGATACTAAAGATTGTCTTCACAAATTAGCTGATTCTGTAAGAATTAGAAATAACTAACCTATTGTCCTTGTTAAGATCTAGATGATAAATTAATCTAGTGATTCGTAATTCATGACTTCAAAGATAACTTTCTCTAAAGAAATTGCCAACACAATAGGCTTGGATGAGGCAGTTTTACTCGAGCATTTAAAACAGGAAGAGAGCCTTCATGATGAAGTTTCTATGAAACAAATTTGTTCAGATATTTCATTTTGGTCAAATGAAAGAACCCTGGAAGTCCTTACTCAACTCATTAAAACAGGTCTTATCAGTGAGACAATCGTTGATGGAATACCTCATTTTTCATCAAAAAAACATGATAAAAAAACTTCTACTGGCAATAGAGATAAATGGGTACCAGATAAAGATGTCATAGATCAAATTAATGAGTATGGCATTCCAGAAGATTTTGCAAATCTCCAGATTGATGATTTCAAGAAACTTAATCAGGAGCGCAATGAGAAGGATATAAACTGGGGAGTGAAATTTCTAAGATTTGTTATCAAAAAATGGCGTCATAAGGAAGTCGAAGATAACAAAAAGATGAAAACTAAGCCCATCGATAAAAATTGGGTTCCGGATATGGATGCTAAGGAAATACTGATAAATTCGGGGATAAATGAAGATTTCATTGATAAGGAAGTTCCTGAATTTGTATTGTATTGGACAGAACGTAAGGAAGAGTCTGACATTTGGAACAGTAAGTTTATTGCACATATACGAAGGCAATGGGGAAGATTTAAAGACGTCAAAGAAAAAGATGATAAGCCATCTAAAATGACCTCTGAATGGACTCCTAATCAAGATTTCTTTGATATTTTAGAACTTACAGATATTCCAAGAGAGTTCGCAGAAACATCAAAACCTGAATTTATTATGTATTGGAAAGAAACAGCACAATCACTAACATCTTGGAATAGTAAATTTCTTCAACATGTTAAATATCATTGGGAAAAAACCAATAAAGGTCAGACTCCACAATTATCCACCCAAATTGATAAGAGGATTGAATCAAGCTGGAGAATACGTAAAGAGGATAGTCAAAAAACTTCAAAAAAAACAGATTCCTCAACTCTCAAGGAAAATTTTAAGAAACTTAAAGAGAAGCATAAAATCTAGTTTTAAATTAAGTATTTTAGTGTTATAGTTGGGTAAAACACCTAAACTGCTCAATGGAAATAAAACAAACATATAAAACAGCTGCGATATGCAGCGGCTTCCTACTAATCTGGATGATATCAGGAAGCTTGGTACAAGAAGAAAATTTTAAAAAAAGTGATACTTCACTAGATACACTCTCTTCTGTCACAATCTTGAATAGCAATGCTGTTAATAAATCCCAGATACTTAAATCAAGTGGATTCACAGAAGCTGATAAATTTGTGCAAATCAGAGCTGAAGTTAGCGGAAGAGTTATATCGAGACCTGCCAAACAAGGGGATTTTGTCAATGAGGGTGATCTTCTTTGTCAATTATACATTGCTGGGAGAGAGGCTTATCCTAAAATAGTAGCTCCTTTCTCAGGCTATCTCGAAAGCTTAAGAGTAGATGAAGGCGATTTCCTCAACACTGGAGGAGTATGCGCATCTATTATTGATCCCGATCCAATGCTTTTAGTAGCTGATATAGCAGAAAAAGATATAGCCCAAATCCAATTAGGCTCCGAAGCATCGGCAAAGCTTATTTCAGGTAGAATTGTCAACGGTTTAGTATCTTTCATAGCTTCATCTGCGGATAAAAATACCAGAACTTTTAGAGTAGAAATAAGTGTGGACAATAATGATAGGACAATAAGGGATGGGGTTTCGGCAGAGATTTATATAAAAGGCAAAGAAGAAGCTGCTCATATTATTTCTCCCTCTATTTTATCTCTCAATGACGAGGGTAATTTAGGTATCAGAACAGTTAATCTTGATAACAAAGTAGAATTCAAAGAAATCAAAATACTAGAAGATACCAATAAAGGCATGTGGGTATCTGGATTAGGTGAGATAGCAAGAATCATTACACTCGGTCAGGAATATGTGTTTCAAGGACAGACTGTAAACGTCAAGGAAACCTTCTCTCCTGAAGCATGAGAAGCTTTATTAGTGGGGCAATAAAAAAAAGCAGAACCTCACTCAGCATACTCACATTAATAGCACTTTCAGGAATTTTCTCTCTTAACTACCTTCCCAAGGCTACAGAACCTGACGTCACCTTCCCCGGAGCTTATATTGGTGTTGGCTATGAAGGCGTTTCACCTGAAGACTCTGAAAGACTATTAGCGAAACCACTGGAGAATGCACTAAGAACGATCTCTGGTGTGACTGATATAAGATCTGTCTCTCAAACAGGTTACTCAGCTGTGGTTGTAGAGTTTGACCAAGATGTGGATATTGATGACGCCCTTTACGACGTAAGAGTCAAAGTCGATGAAGCAAGAGCTGAACTTCCACTGGACGCAAGAGAACCCACGATAAGAGAATTTACTTCTACTGATGAGCCAATTCTTACAATCAGCATAGCAAGCGACATCCTTCCTCAAAGAGTTCTTGTTAATCTGACACAAGACTTACAAGACGTCATAGAAACTCATCCTAATGTTCTTAAAGCAGATCTGAATGGTGTTCCAGAAGATCTAATAGAGGCTATTGTAGATAAGAGTAAATTGGAATCCTATGGGATATCAATGAATCAACTCTATCAAGCTGTATCTAATAATAATCGTGTAATCCCAGCTGGCTTTCAAGATACAGGAAGCGGTAGATTTGCAGTAAACGTACCTAGTGTTTTTTCAACTCTTGAAGATATAGAGACGCTACCTATAAAAGTATCGGGCAATTCTGTAGTGACCTTAAAAGATGTTGCCGATGTAAGCTTAACTTTCAAAGATAGAAGTGGATATTCAAGGATCAATGGTCAGCAATCTCTTTCTATAGATGTTCAAAAACGATTAGGTACTAATATCATTGATACGGTTACCGATATTAAAGAAATGGTATTGCAAAAAACTAAAAGTTTTCCAGAGGGTGTAAATGTAAATTTTGTCCGCGATGACTCGCAATTTGCCCTTTCAATGATCTCAGAATTACAAGGAAATGTTCTAACATCAATCGCTTTGGTTATGATAGTTGTACTTGCGGCATTAGGATTTAGAACTTCAATGCTAGTTGGTATGGCTATTCCATTTTCTTATTTATTTGCATTATTAATTCTTTTCATTCTGGATAAAGAATTCAATTTTATGGTCATGTTTGGAATGCTTATATCTATGGGAATGACAATAGACGGTTCAATAGTAGTAACAGAGTATGCAGATAGAAAATTAGCTGAAGGGATGAATAGAGTTGAAGCCTATACTGCAGCAGCTACTCGCATGTTTTGGCCTGTCTTATCTTCAACAACTACAACTTTGATCGCTTTTACCCCCTTAATGTTCATGCCTGGATTTGGTGCCTTTATCAGAGATATGCCCATAACTGTATTCTGTGTATTAGTTGGGTCATTGCTCTACTCCCTTATTTTTGCTCCGATACTGGGTGCAATGTTTGGTGGGTTAGCAAATCAATCTGAAGAAGAAATTAACAATACTAGATTGTTAGAATCTGCTGACCCGCTAGGCCTGTCTGGTGCTTCAGGTATCTATGCTAGAAAACTTAATAAATATCTAGATACTCCTGGGCAGACGATCACCATTATTTTGGCAGCGATAATTTTATGTATTGGCCTTTGGACGCATCATGGAAAAGGAATAGTCTATTTCCCAACCGTAGCTCCACAATTCGCCAAAGTGGATATCCTTGCAAGGGGTAACTTAGCTGTAGATGAAATAAGGGATATTACTATAGACGCTGAACAGAAAATATTAAATGTCAACGAGATAGAGATGTTATCGGTATGGTCTAATTCAGGAGGTAGTGCTGGTTTAGGTCGTCGCTCCAGTTCCCAAGATAGAGTTGGAGGAATGTTTGTTGATTTTTGGGCAGAAGACGACGCTGTTTCAGATCTGGATGGATTCGAGATTATGGACATTCTACGTCAGAAATTTGAAGGTACTTCAGGATATATTGTGCAAGTAGAGGCAGAGGAAGGCGGTCCTCCCATAGGAAAGCCTCTTCAATTAAGTGTCAGTGGTGATAATGAAAAGGCTCTAGTCGCAGCCATAAAAAAAATAAGGAAGTACGTAGAAGAGGTTGGTAGCTTTATTGATATTGAAGACACTACAGTTACCAGAGGCATTGAATGGGAACTAGAAATTAATAGGACTAAGGCTGCACAATATGGAGCAGGACTTAGTGATGTTGGTGCTTCTGTTCAAATGGTAACGAACGGAATTAAAGTTGGCGAGTATCGTCCATTAAATCTAGACAGAGAAGTTGATATAAGAATTCGATTTCCTAAATCAGAAAGAAATATAGATCAATTAGGAAACTTAAATGTCCAAACCCTGAAAGGGCTAGTTCCTGTAAGTAGTTTTGTAGAAACCACTATCAAACCTGCAACCAAAAGTATCAGCAGGAAAGATGGCAAAAGAGTCCACAGTCTTTCTGCCAGGACCGTTGAAGGTGCTATACCTTCTGTCCAAATAAAAAAGGTCAAAGATTGGCTTGAAACTGCCGATCTAGGTAGCGGTATAACTGTTGGAGATGATGGTTTTGATAAATACAATAAAGAAGCAGCGGACTATCTTGTTTTAGGCTTTATAGCAATGCTATTCGTGATGCTGATTGTTTTAGTTGCTCAATTTAATAGTTTTTATCAGGCTAATATTGTTTTATCAGCAATCCTTCTTTCATTTGGTGGTGTCTTTATATCTCTTTTAGTACTTGATAGATCGTTCAGCACACTTCAAACAGGAATAAGTTGTGTTGCATTGGCTGGAATTGTGGTCAACAACAATATTGTTTTAATTGACACCTTCAATCTTTTAAAGAGAAATAATCCAGGTTCTTCGTCTAAATCTTTAGCACTAAGAAGTGCGATCTTAAGATTAAGACCAGTATTCTTGACCTCATTTACAACTATCGCTGGGCTGTTGCCAATTGCCTTAGGTTATAGCATTGATTTAATAGATAGGACTATAAAAACTGGTTCTTACATAACAAGCTTTTGGGAACAAATGGCCGGCTCACTTGTTGTTGGATTAACTGTCGCGACTGTCCTAACTTTAGTAGTCACACCTTGTGCTCTAGCTTTCTCTGATACTGTGAGATCCTTCCCTATTAGAATTACAAATCTCTTCAAAAGATCTTTCACTGGTCGATTTGTATCAAAGGGTTAACCATTTTTTAACTTTTTTACTTCAAGTAAAATAAGTTATGATACGCAGGCAAAGTGGACTTGCATAAAACCTCTATCTAACAAGGATTCTAGATGAAATTTAAATTTAAAAATTTAACAATAATTTTATTGTTTATCGTAAATGTACTTTTTTCTAAAGAGCTGGAAGAAATCATTGTTATAGAAAAAAAATTATCTAGCTTAAACGGATGGTCGAATAACCAATCCATTTCTTCAATTGATGAACAGGAATTAAATGAACTTGGCGCGCAGCATCCTAAACAGATTTTTAGACGATCTCCTGGACTTTGGATTAGTAGAGGGTCAGGTCAAGAGCATTTAACTGCTATGCGATCTCCTGTCTTATCAGGACCGGGGGCTTGTGGCTCTTTTCTTGTACTAGAGGATGGTCTTCCAGTAAGGCCAACTGGATTTTGTAATGTTAATGGATTATTTGAAACATTTTTTGAAATGGCTTCAGGTGTAGAGACTATAACTGGACCAGCAAGCGCAAGATATGGTGCTAATGCAATGCATGGAGTTATAAATATACTCTCGAAACCCGTAACTTCAGAAAATAAGTTCTATACAAACTTCGGGCCGAACAATTACAAAAACTTTCAGATCAGAACAAGCAATCAAGAAGATTGGAGCTTTGATGGACACTTTGCTAATAATGATGGGTTTAGGAATGAGTCAGGGTACGATCAACAAAAAATTAAAATCCAATCTATTTTTTCAGTCTCTTCATGGGATGCAGCTTTAAAAGCAACGCTCACCAATCTAAATCAAGAAACTGCTGGATATATAAATGGTCTGGACTCTTATAAAAATGAAGAGTTTAGCAAGAGAAATTTTAATCCTGATGCATATCGTGATGCCAATTCACAAAGAGTATCTTTAAGATTAACAAAAGAAGATAAAAATACCGTTAATTCAATTACCTCATATATACGAAGTAATGATATGGCGTTTTTTCAACACTTCCTTCCTGGAACTCCTCTTGAGGAGAATAACCATAAAAGTCTCGGGATAAATCTACAAAGAATTTCAGAGTACAACTCTTTTACTTTTGTACGAGGCTTACAGCTAGATTTTGCTGAGGTCGAACTGAAAGAAACGCAGAAAGGTGCTTTAACTACTAGCTCTGCTTTTAACAATGCCACAAGACCACAAGGCAAGCATTATGACTATGAAGTGGATTCAACTGTTATCGCACTATTTGCTGGAATAGAAGACTACATTCTAAATGAATTTCTTAATCTATTTGCTGATACTAGAGCTGAATTTATTAAGTATGACTACACAAATAATATGATCAGCGGCAATACCAGAGAAGATGGTAGTAAATGTGGATTTGGAGGTTGTTACTATAATAGACCTTCAGATAGAACAGACGACTTCAATGAGATAAGTGCCAGGATTGGTATCATAACAAACTTCGAATCGGTTAATTATTTTGCCCAAATTAGTCTAGGGTTCAGGCCTCCACAAATTAATGAAGCATACAGATTACAAAAAAAGCAGAATGTTACTGATCTCGACTCGGAAACTTTGACTATGTTGGAAGTAGGCAGTAGATATGATTGGCAATCATTGAGTGGATCTATAAGTCTCTATCAAAGTAAAAAGAAAAACTCTATCTTCAGAGATTCGGAGAATTTTATCGTAGATAATGGAAAAACTGATCATAAAGGTATTGAATTAAGTCTAGATTGGCTTATTAGCTCAAATAATACTATCAGTACAAATATTACCTATGGAGATCATAAATATAACTTTGAAACCGATACTTCAATGAGAGAAAAAATAAGAGTCGGTAATGAGATTGATACAGCTCCAAAAATGATGGCTAACTTAATCTTAAATTCAAGTTTAAACGATGATACTTCGCTTGCTTTTGAAGTTGAGCATATGAGTTCTTACTATACGGATGCAGCAAATCTTCACGAATATGAGGGGCACACCTTGTACCATGCTAGATTTACAAGAAAAATGAGTGATACTTTCAAAACTTACATTAGAGTAGATAACGTATTTGATAAAGCTTATGCTGAGAGAGCTGACTTTAATGCTTTTGGAGGAGATAGATACTTTCCAGGTTTACCAAGAGAATTCTATATTGGTTTAGAATATACATTTTAAAGAGCCGTAATGAATAAGAAAGTAGATATAAATTTTGAAAAAGCCCTCGAAGAGCTTGAATCTATAGTCGAAGATTTAGAATCTGGAGACCTAAGTTTGGAGAATTCTCTCAAGTCATTTGAGAAAGGAATAAAACTGGCTAGGCAATGTCAGGAAAAGCTATCGCAAGCTGAGTTACAAGTGCAAAAGTTGATTCAAGAAGATGGAGAACTGAAAACTACTCCATTAAAAGATGTCTGAATTTGAGAAGCTCTTAACTTCTTATCAAAATAGAATCAATTCCAAGTTAGAGAGTCTATTGCCTTCTAATGATTCAATTCTATCTGAGGCAATACGCTATTCGGTTTTAGGTGGTGGAAAAAGACTTAGACCCATATTAGTGTACTTGATCGGTGAGTTGGGAAATGCTGAAAATGATTCACTAGATATATTAGCTGGATCGATTGAAATCATACATTGTTACTCACTAATTCATGATGATTTGCCATCTATGGATGATGATGATCTCAGAAGAGGAAAGCTAACTACCCACAAAAAATATGACGAAGCGACTGCAATACTTGCAGGAGACGCTTTACAGCCTTTCGCTTTCGAATTAGTGACAACAATAAATATTTCAGACAAAAACAAATTAAGCATAATTAAAAGCTTGGCACAGGCTTGTGGCTATCAAGGCATGGTAGGTGGTCAGATAAAAGATATTCATTCTGAGAATATAAAAGATGTTAAATCTTTAGACATAATGCATTCCCAAAAGACAGGACGGTTAATTCAATCCTCAATTGAGACCGCTGGAATATTATCTGACTTGAGGAAGCAAGATATAGAGTTTCTCATTGAGTATGGAGATAAAATTGGTCTAGCATTTCAAATTCAAGATGACATTATTGATATTGAATCACCTTCGGCTATAAGTGGAAAGGACCAAGGCTCTGATGTTGAAAAAGATAAACCAACTTATCCATCTATTGTCGGTATTGAAAACTCAAAGGTCAGAGCTTTTGACTTGGCAAAAGAAGCAAAAGAAAAACTTCAACTATTAGAAAGAAATACTGATAATCTGTGCAAATTAGCTGATTATATTGTTTCAAGAAAAACTTAAACTGTGAAAATTTTCGATTCCATACCAACTGATGAGCCTATTTCAGAGCTGCTAAAAAATATTAATTCGCCTAAAGATCTTAGAGTGCTTAATCAATCTCAGATACCTCAATTAGCGGATGAACTAAGGGAATTCCTCCTTTACACAGTGGGGAAGACAGGTGGGCATTTTGGTGCAGGACTTGGAGTTATTGAATTAACATTAGCCTTACATTATAAATTTGAAACGCCTGATGATAGGATTGTTTGGGACGTCGGACATCAGACTTATCCTCATAAAATATTAACCGGAAGAAAAGATGCGATGGAAAGCATGCGACAAAATAATGGTATAGCACCCTTCCCTGTTAGATCCGAAAGTGAATATGACACTTTTGGAGTGGGCCACTCCAGTACTTCAATTAGCGCAGCGCTTGGAATGATCACAGGAGCGGAAAAGAAAAATGAAGAAAGGTACGTCACGGCGGTGATTGGAGATGGAGCAATGACTGCCGGTATGGCTTATGAAGCTTTAGCTCATGCTGGCTCTGTAGATAAAAATCTTCTAGTTATTCTAAATGATAATCAAATGTCTATTTCAGAAAACATAGGTGGATTAAGAAATTACCTCGCTCGTATATGGGCAAGTAAAACTTACAATAGAATCAGAGAAGGTGGAAAAAATGTTTTAACTTACGTTCCTCGCGCAAAAGAATTTGCCAGAAAGGCAGAAATACATGCGAAAGGAATGGTCGCTCCTGGTTCATTATTTGAAGAATTAGGTTTCGAATACTTTGGACCGGTAGACGGACATGATACTAATGGATTAATTAATATATTAGATGATTTGAAACATATAAATGGGCCAAAATTCCTTCATGTCATTACAACTAAAGGTAAAGGTTTTGCTCCTGCTGAAGATGATCCCATAGGATTTCATGCAATTAATAAAATAAAGCAGGAAGACCTCGTAAATGATAAAAGTGCACAACCAAAAAAGCCCTCTTACTCTAAGATATTTGGAGAATGGTTATCTTTTAAAGCAAACAAAGATGAAAGGCTTGTTGCAATCACTCCTGCTATGGGCGAAGGATCAGGAATGATTGAATTCTCTAAAGAGTTTCCTGATAGATATTACGATGTAGCCATAGCTGAGCAACACAGTGTCAGTTTTGCCGCAGGGCTAGCCTGCGAAGGAATGAAACCTGTTGTTGCAATATATAGCACCTTCTTACAAAGAGCTTATGATCAACTCATACATGATGTGGCGTTACAAAACTTAGATGTTCTATTTGCTATAGATAGAGCAGGTTTAGTTGGATTAGACGGAGCCACTCATCACGGCGCTTTTGATTTGTCTTATATGAGATGTATTCCAAATATGATAATAATGGCACCTTCCGATGAGTCATTAGCATGGAAAATGTTTAACACCGGTTATGACCATTCAGGACCTGTCGCAATTAGATATCCGAGAGGAACTGGTAGAGGAATAGATTATTCTAAGAACGAAGAAACTATACAAATAGGAAAAAGTTCTACAGTAATTAATTCAGATGAGAAGGAAGTTGTTATTCTTTCTTTTGGCAGTCTGCTCGAATCAGCTATGGTGGCTGGCAAAAAGACTAACTCAAGAGTAGTGGATATGCGATTTATTAAACCTCTAGATGAGAGTCTTTTAAAAGAAATAAGTAATAATTATAAACTTGTAGTTACCATCGAAGACAATGTAATGGCTGGGGGAGCTGGTTCAGCAGTCAACGAACACCTCATAAAATTAAATTCCAGAGCAAAAATACTCAATTTAGGCCTTCCAGATGAATTTATAGAGCATGGAGATCAAGAACAACAAAAGATTCTTAATGGATTAGACGCAAATGGAATAGAAAAGTCTATTAAAGAAAAATTGAGACTAATCTGAATCAGTTAGCATATGGCCCATATATTTTGCTTTAATCTTTAAGTAATCTTCATTGTGTTCATTAGGTTCAATTTCAATAGATATTCTTTCTGACACTTTAATGCCAACATCCTCTAATCCCTTTATTTTTGCAGGATTATTAGTCATTAGTTTTACAGACGAAATTCCAACAGATGAAAGTATCTCTTTGCAATATGAATAATCTCTCTCATCAGCGGCAAACCCTAGGGCTTCATTTGCTTCAATTGTATTTAAACCTTTATCTTGAAGCTCATAAGCTCTAATTTTATTCACAAGGCCAATACCTCTGCCCTCTTGTGCCATATAAATTATCATTCCATGACCTTCTTTTGCGATTGACTGCATAGCTTGCGCAAGTTGAGAGCCACAATCACACTTTAAGCTATATAAAGCATCTCCGGTCAAACATTGAGAATGAATTCTTAGCAGAGAATCATTTACAAGTTCTCCTAAATAGAGAAGTAAGTGCTCCTCTCCTAATTTAGGATCTTCATAAGCAATAATAGAAAAATCACCCCAGTGAGTTGGTAGTTTGGCTTCAGCTTTTTTTTCAATAGACATAATTTTTGGAGAGGGTATTTTACTTGAGAATTCCTAAATGTAATTAAAAAAAGTAAATAGAAAAATGATTGAAACTGCAGAATAAACACCTGCTATCACATCATCAATCATTACATTAAAAGCTCCGTGTCCTTTATCGAAGGTCCTAATGCCTAAAGGTTTCCAAATATCAAATATACGAAATAGAAAGAACGAAACCAGTAACCACACAAAAGAAGTTTCAAGATATGAAAGTGGCAAGCAAGCTACCCACATACCCACAAATTCGTCCCACACAAAACTACCGGGGTCATCATCCTTTTCAACAGTTTTCGGGTATATGTAAATACCTATTAAAAAACTTATCATTATGAAAATAAGAAAGAAGAAATTATTTGTTAAAGAAGCAGTCAAGCTTTCGAAGAAAAAATAGTAAATTATCAACGCAACAAAGCTTCCCATAGTCCCCGGTGCAATCGGTGATAATCCTGAACCAAATCCTAATGATAGCCATGAAAGAGGGTTTCTTAGATTCATACTAAAAATGACTATAACCAGAATTCAATTCAACTCTTTGATCATCAACATCATAAAGAACGAGATCTTTTGAAAAGCTTGTTTTTCCAATCAATGTGATAGGGATATTTAAAGTCTTAGAGACATTCATTAATTCGTCATACTTATCTTCATCCACAGTGAAACATAATTCATAGTCATCACCTGAATTGATAAGTTCTAGAGATTTTTCTGAAATTGATGTTGGTATCTTTTCTAGATAAATTTCAGCGCCTACATTGCTCGATTGGCAAATTAGATTTAAATCTTGCAATAAACCATCAGAGATATCTATACATGCACTAGCAATATCAGATAATTTCAAGCCTAGATCTATATGTGCCTTAGGTTGGAGATAAGCTTTAGAATAAGAATCAGTATCTAAATTATCACTTAGTTCTTTTAAACCTAAATAAGCATTTCCGATAACACCACTTACAAATATCAATTGATCTTCTTTGGCAGTAGAGCGAAGAATGGCTTTATTAGCATCAACTTCGCCCATCACTTGAACGGTAATTGAAAGTTTTCCTTTTGTTGTATCTCCTCCAATAAGAGGAATCCTATATTCATCAGAAAATTTTTGTAATCCTATTGAAAAGCTATTTAGCCAGCTATCCTCTACTTGAGGCAAAGTGATAGCTATTGAGTACCATTTTGGTCGAGCCCCACAAGCAGCAAGGTCACTTAAAGCAACTACGCATGATCTATATGCTATGTCTGTTGAAGACATAGAGCTTAAAAAATGAACACCTTCTATTGAAGTATCTAAAGAATTAATTTGTTGGATATTTTGCTTTGAGGAAATAACAGAAGCATCATCTCCTACTGAAATTTCTACATTGTGCTCGGCCAGAAAGGCCGAGCCAATGTTAGAAAAATATTTTTGAATTAATAAATGTTCGTCCAAGGCTATATCCTTAGACAATATTATTACTCAGGAATAGATTCGAATAAACCTGTAGCTCCCATTCCACCACCGACGCACATAGTAACGATTCCATACTTCCCGCCAGTTCTTCTAAGTTCTCTAGTTAAATGACCTACTTGTCTAGACCCAGTCATACCAAAGGGATGACCGATAGCTATTGAACCACCATTTACATTAAGTTTTTCAGTCGGTAGATTAAGTTGATCTCTAATGTAAACAACTTGAGAAGCAAATGCTTCGTTAAGTTCCCACAGATCGATATCTTCAACTGTGAGACCGGCAGATTCTAAAAGTTTAGGTATAGAAAATACAGGACCTATTCCCATTTCATCAGGCTGACATCCAACGGTTGTGAAGCCCCTAAAATAAGCGATAGGCTTAAGTCCTAATTCATTAGCCTTTTCTTCGCTCATTATAAGTGTTACTGAAGCACCATCAGATAGTTGTGAAGAATTACCTGCGGTTACTGATCCTCCTTCAGGATTAAAAACCGGATTAAGACTAGAAAGA
>CACLUH010000014.1:0-33880 GCA_902610065.1 uncultured SAR86 cluster bacterium | reverse complement strand
CTGATCCTGACAAAGCTTATGATTCCGGGTTTAAAGCGGCTCGATTAACTATGCTTTCTATGGGTTCTCTAGGTATTCTGTTAGCAATATTTTCAAGAGAACTTGCAGGCTTCTTCATCAATGATATTGATGTGATCAATAAAACCGTTGTATTTGTTTGGATGCTAGGAATCATGCAACCCTTTATGGCAATAGAATTTTCAATAGGCGGCGCCGTTAGAGGAGCAGGAGATACTAAATCTCCTTTAATAATAACTTTAATAGGACTTGTTTTAGTTAGAGTTCCTCTTGCATATCTTTTCTATAATTTAGGTCTTCCAATTGAATGGATTTATGCAACGCTCATTGCTGATTATTTTCTAAAAGGAATTTTGCTTGCATATAGATACAAATCAAGACGATGGATGAAAGTTCTTAAGATGGATAATTAAAATGTTTTCTATTATGCGACTATTACAACTCTTTTTTATTCTGCAATTATTTGTAAGTTGTTCAGAAACAATCACTCTAGAATCTTCTGAGCCCCAAACACCAAATGATTTAATTGCACACAGCGAAGAATTTAAAAAAGAGTTAATAACAGTCACTGATGGTGTACATGTTGCTGTTGGTTATGCCTTAGCTAACTCGATTCTCATTGAAGGAGAGAAGACAAATATAATTATTGATACAACAGGGACTGAGGAAACTGCTAGAGAAGTAAAAGCTTTATTTGATGCGATAAACCCTAACCCAGTTGAATCTATAATTT
This sequence comes from uncultured SAR86 cluster bacterium, assembly GCA_902610065.1. Classification (GTDB taxonomy): domain Bacteria; phylum Pseudomonadota; class Gammaproteobacteria; order Magnimaribacterales; family Magnimaribacteraceae; genus Magnimaribacter. Next base: position 33,129 of record CACLUH010000014.1, on the reverse strand, counting down.
ATACACACAACCACGCAGATCATACTTATGGTGCTACAGTATTTGCCGAAGGTTCTAGTCCAGATATATACGCGCACTCTACAACTGAAATTTATCTTTCTAGAGTTATAGGTATTTTGAGGCCTATCATTTCGTCTAGAAGCAACAGAATGTTTGGTAATGCACTACCAAAAGAGCAAGTTGAAAATAATGGTATAGGACCTTTTTTAGAGATAGGAAGAGATGGGAGAAAACCTGGTCTTCTTTATCCAACAAAAACATTTACAGACCAAATTGAATTCGAAGCTGCTGGCCATAAAATACAACTATTTCATGCGCCCGGAGAAACAAATGATCAGCTATTTGTTTGGTTACCAGAAAAGAAAGCACTGTTTCCTGGCGATAACTTTTATAAAACTTTTCCTAATCTTTACACCATCAGGGGCACTCCTTATAGAGATCTTGTAGGATGGGTCAATAGCATAGATATGATGAGGTACCTTGAGCCCGAATATTTAGTACCCAGTCACACAAGACCGATAGTAGGTAAAGAAAAAATAAATACACTCCTAACTACTTATCGAGATGCTATTCAATTTGTTCATGATCAAACAGTGAGACTAATGAATTTAGGTTTAGATCCCAATGAGATTGCCGAACAATTAGTTCTGCCAAAACACCTAGGAGATTCTCCTTATCTCAAAGAGTTTTATGGCACACCTGCATGGTCTGCTAAAAACGTATTTTCAGGATACCTTGGTTGGTTTGATGGTAATCCATCCACATTGAAACCTTTGCCTTTAAAAGATGAAGCTGAAAAAATGATTCAATTATCCGGTGATTGGGATAGCCTTTTCAAAGTTGCCGAAGATGCCTTTTTAACAGACGATTTTCAATGGTCTCTTCAACTCACTGATTACTTACTAAGATCTAGACCAGATGATCAAAAAACTAAACTTCTCCGTCAATCCGCTTTGGAAGGTTTAGGCCGTCAAGAAAGTAACCCTAATTCAAGATATTATTATCTCAGCAGTGCAGCTCAGTTAGACGAAAATTATCAAGAGAATGATATTTTATTACCAAGTTTAGAGGTTATCCAAAAATATCCTATCGAATCAATGATGGAAACTTTAAAAGCTAATGTAATTCCAGAAAAATCTTTGAATAAAAATATTCAGCTGTTATTTACATTTACAGATTCTCCTAAATCTTTCTCATTGTTTTTAAGAAGAGGAGTATTGGAAGTTCAACCTTTTATGATTACAGGTTCATCCGTCCAAATAAAATCTAGTGAAAATGATTTAAAGGCTATACTGTCTGGTATAAAAAGTTTACCTATCTCATTAGTTAATGGTAGTTTAAAAATAGAGGGTAGTAGAGCAGATTTGCTATCTTTCTTTAGCAGTTTGAGGAACTAAATATGAAAGACTTTAAGGATATAACAGTTGAAGTAAGCGAAAACATAGCCAACGTAACCATCCAAAGACCTCCAAATAATTTCTTTGATTACCTCTTAATCGAACAGATTGCAGATGCTTATGAAGAACTTGATCAGGTTTCTGATTGCAGGGTAATAATTTTAAAGTCTGAAGGAAAAAATTTTTGTGCGGGTGCTAACTTTGGCCAAGATGAAGACATGTTGGATAAGTCGGTTCCCTATAAAAAACTTTATGCGCAAGCAGTCAGATTATTTAAAACCAAGAAACCTGTAATAGCTGCAGTCCAAGGTGCTGCCATTGGAGGAGGTTTAGGGTTAGCTCTATCTGCAGATTTCAGAATAGCTTGCCCAGAGGCTAGATTTGCAGCAAATTTTGCAAAGCTTGGATTTCATCCTGGATTTGGAAGCTCTGTGACTTTACCAAGAGTTATCGGAACTCAAAAGGCAATGGATATGCTTTTTACTGCTCGGAGAGTAGGGGGTGAAGAAGCATTTGATATTGGGTTAGCTGATAAACTAACTTCTAAAGAAAATTTGATGCAAATAGCAAAAGAATTTGCTGAGGAAATTACAAGTTCTGCACCAATGGCAGTTGAATCAATTAGATCAACCTTACGTGGCGATTTAGCCAAACAGGTAGAGGAGATTGTAGATTGGGAACTAAGCGAGCAGGTAAGGTTGCAAAAGACCGAAGATTTTAAGGCAGGAATTGCAGCATCCCTCTCTAGAGAAATTCCTAAATTTAATCGAAACTAATCAAATCTTTATTTTTGAAGGGTCTAGAATAGTTGGTGTGGCTGTATTCGAAAGATTTGGATAATCTAGAGAGTAATGCAATCCTCTGCTTTCTTTCCTTTTTTGTGCACTTTTAATAATTAAATTAGCCACAAGAGCTAGATTCCTTAATTCAATCAAATCTGAGCTAATTAGATATTTTCCATAAAAGTAATTCACTTCTTCATCAATAACCTTCATTGCTATCTCTGCTCTTTCTAATAGATTGTTAGATCTTACAATTCCAACATAATCCCACATTAATCTTCTTATATCATCCCAATTATGACGGATGATGACGCCTTCTTGTGTCTCTGTGACCTTTGATGTGTCCCATTCTTGAATTACTTCATCATGATTCTTAAAATTGTTGTTGATATGATCTGAAGCTTTTTTAGCAAATACCACGCACTCTAATAAAGAGTTACTTGCCATTCTATTTGCACCATGCAATCCAGTACTAGAAACTTCTCCAATGGCATATAAATTTTCTATATTAGTTTTACTATTTAAATCGACTTTTACTCCTCCACAGGTGTAATGCGCTGCCGGCACCACAGGTATTGGTTCTGTAGTTAGATCAAATCCAAACCTAAGGCATTCAGAATATATATTAGGAAAATGTTCTTTTATTTCATCTGAATTCTTATGGCTAATATCTAAATAGACATTATCAGCACCAGAAATCTTCATTTCTTTATCAATAGACCTAGCGACCACATCTCTTGGAGCAAGCTCTAGCCTTGAATCATACTTTTCCATGAATTTCTCTTTGTTTTCATTGACCAAAAAAGCTCCTTCACCCCTCAAAGCTTCGCTAATTAAGAAGGATTTTGCTTCTGGATGAAAAAGACATGTCGGATGAAATTGATTGAATTCTAGGTTTTCAACTTTACATCCCGCTCTCCAAGCTAAACCAATACCATCTCCTGACGAACCATCAGGATTACTGGTATATAAATAGACCTTACTCGCACCACCAGTAGCAAGAATTACAGCACCTGAACTAAAAGCTTTGACAGAGTTTGAATCTATGTCCAAAACATATGCACCTATACACTTATCCTTCCGAGTTATAAGATCCACACAAATATGATTTTCTAAGACTTCAATGTTCTTTATTCTTTTTACCATCTCTGACAGAGAGCTGGACACCTCTTTTCCGGTAGCATCTTCCGCATGAACAACTCTTCTTTTAGAGTGACCACCTTCTTGTGTAAGATGAAGATTTTCTTTTGATTTATCAGTTGTAAAATTTGTTCCAAGACTACTTAGCCATTCAATTGCTTCTTTTCCGTGACTCACACATTCTCTGACTGCATTTTCATCGCACAATCCGTCCCCAGCTATTAGTGTGTCTCTTAAATGTTCTTCAATAGAATCATTCGAATCAATGACAGCAGCAATACCGCCTTGGGCATACCATGTGGAACTATCGACTAAAGAATTTTTTGTTATAAGCGTGACATTAAATTTATTAGATAATTCAATAGCAGCTGTCATTCCTGCAGCTCCACTTCCTATAATAAGAACGTCTGTTTTAATCAATTGGTTTAAATATTAGAGAATAATCTGTAGCAGATATATTTTTTGTCAGGTCTCCGGAAGAAATATAATCAAAATCAAGTTCCTTGATAAAAGACAAATGATCAGTACTAATATTTCCTGAAACTTCTAATTTTATTTTATTGACTGCTATTTCTGCAGCAGTTATTAAATCTGTTTGTTTAAAATTATCCAACATCGCGATATCAGCTCCTGAATCAATAGCCTCTTGGAGCTCATTAAGATTTTCTACCTCAACCTCTATAATTTTTACCTCATTATTCCTGAGAGTATCCACTGCTTTTTTTATCGAACCAGAAGAAGCAATATGATTTTCTTTCACTAGTGCCGCGTCATATAACCCCATCCTATGATTTTGCCCTCCACCGATGACAACAGAATATTTTTGCTCGTATCTCAAACCCGGTAATGTTTTTCTTGTATCTAATAATTTCGTATTTGAGCCTTTTAGTTCCTTTTGGTAACAATAGGTTTTATAAGCTATACCTGACATCATTTGCAGAAAATTGAGACCAGTTCTCTCTGAAGCTACCATACATTTTGAATTTCCTTCTATAGTTGCTACTTCAGTATTACTTTCGATTAGTTCTCCTTCCTCTTTATTCCAGAATATATTTACATTAGGATCTATGATTTTAAAAGCAGCTTCAAACCACTTAGATCCACATAATATAGAATCCTCTCTGCATAAGAGAATAGCACTTTGGGTTTGTAAGGGGTCTATTAATTCTCCTGTAATATCTCCAATACCAATGTCTTCCTCTAAGGCAAGCTTTACAGATTCTTCTATCTTGATTGAGTTTGGTTCGTGCCTTTTAGACATTAAAGCTGATCATTTTATCTAAAGGAATTTTTGCCTGTTGAATTAGGTCTGAATCTAAATTAATTTCATTGGCAAGCGTCCTGACACACTCATCTAGGTTAGTTAAAGAATTTAAACCCATCCACGGACAATGTGCGCAACTTCTACAGGAAGAGCCAGATCCTCCTGTAGGCGCTTCAAAGAATTCTTTACCAGGTGAGAGTTGAGCCATCTTATAAAAAATTGATTTATCAGTAGCTACAATAAATTTATTAAAATCTAGATCCTGAGAAGCTTTAATAAGATGAGAAGTCGAACCAACTGCATCTGCCATAGATATGACTTCTGAAGGAGATTCAGGATGAACCAATACGCCTGCATCAGGATGAAGTTTTTTCAAATCTCTTAGCCCTGATGCCTTAAACTCCTCGTGGACAACACAGGCACTATCCCATAAAAGCATGTCAGCACCTGTTTCCTTTTGAAGATAACTACCTAAGTATTTATCAGGAGCCCATAGAATCTTTTGATCATTGAGATGGAGTTCCTCAATAATTTCTTTCGCAATACTTGAAGTAACCACCCAATCAGCCATTGCTTTAACTTCAGCTGATGTGTTGGCATAAACTACAAGTACTCTTTCGGGATATTTATCTTTCATAATTTTCAAGTCAGCTGCAGGACATCCTAAGTCCAATGAGCAAGTTGACTCATAAGTTGGCACATAAATATTTTTCTCCGGGCTTAGAATCTTTGCAGTCTCTGCCATGAACTTAACTCCACAAACTATAAGATTTTCTGTTTGGCAGTTACTGCCAAATTTAGCCATTTCAAGGGAGTCACCTATAAACCCATTGGTTTCTTCCGTTATTTGCTGGATAAGAGGGTCAACGTAATAATGGGAAATAAGAGTTGCATTGTTCACGACAAGATTTTCAGTAATGGATTTAAAAAGATTATCTCTATCTTTTGCGACAAGTTGTCCATTCAATCCGGCCTTGTGACGATCGATTAGTTCGGTGTTGAGAAATCTTGAAGAAGCTTCCATTTTACGTGCGCGATTGTATCAAAAAAAAGATCATTGATCTTTTCCTTCGCATTATTCTTTTTTGCTACAATGCGCTCCGGTTAGACAATGTTCTATAGGATAGTTGGCAGAGTCTGGTTGAATGCACCGGTCTTGAAAACCGGCAAGGGGTCAAACCCTTCGGGGGTTCGAATCCCTCACTATCCGCCATCAGCGCCCGTATTAATAAAATATATATGGATAAAATACACCACTTAGCTATTCAAGTAGAAGACATCGGCAAATCGGTGGATTGGTATAAGAAGAATTTTGATATTCAAGTTTCTTATCAAGACGAAACTTGGGCAATGATCGATTTTGAAAATACCAGTCTTGCACTGGTCATTCCAGAGCAACATCCTTTTCATTTTGCTATTGAATCTGATGAGGCATCCTCTTATGGAGAATTAACAAAACACCGAGACGGTACCGCCTCAATTTACATTAAGGATATTGATGGAAATAATATTGAGATGATTAAACTCCCCGATAATGAATGATTTTCTAATTTTCGGTTCTTCAGGTCTTACAGGCGGATATTTTCTTGATGAGGTAAAGAATAGAAACCTTAAATATCACTTATTTGTAAGGGAAGTTTCAATTACAGAGGCGACAGTGAATCAAACTCTATTTGATTCAGAAAATTTACCTGATTTACCAAACGCTAAGTCTCTTGTTATTTGTATTGGTTACCCATTAAATTTTTTAGAGCTGATTTATATGAAGCTCAATGTTAGAAAAGAATTTAAGAGTGTAGATTTGGATTTAGTTATTCAGATCTGTAAAAAGGCTTCTAAAGCAGGTATTTTGAATGTTCTTATTATCTCAGCTGTTGGTGCAAACAACTCTTCACTAAATTACTATCTAAAAATTAAGGGAATGATGGAAGATGAAGTCAAAGCAATTGGCTTTAGTTCAGTTTTTTTCGCAAGACCAGGGCATCTTCTGGGTCCTAGAGACGAAAGCAGGGTAGATGTCTTTGTATGGCTCATTGAATTTTTTGGAAATCTTTTTTCACCCTTTTATATTGGCATCTTTAGAAAGTTTAAAAATGTACCAGCCCAAGTAGTCGCTCAAGAACTACTTAATTCTTATGAATGTAATAAAAGTACATCTGACATAATTATTCATGAACAAAAGTGACATATCTCGAATTATAGAAATGGCCTGGGAAGACAGAACTCCATTCGAGGCAATTGAAGCGACTTATAATTTATCTGAAAAAGAAGTAAAAGAACTTATGAAAAAAGAGATGAAATATTCTTCATATAAACTTTGGAGGGAAAGAGTTTACGGAAGAAAAACAAAACATCTTTCAAAAAGGTCTTTTGTATTTGGAAGGCATAAGTCTCCCAATAAGCGATAAATACAATTTTAACTAAAATCTTTAAGCATTTTTCTTAATTCAAGTTGATGCTGTTCTTCCTCTCCTATTAAGCCTCTAGTGTATTCTTCTAAATATACTGATTCACCCTCTACGATTGACAATAACTCTTTGTAGAGGTTAAGAGCATGTAATTCGTGCCCAAGACTTTCTTCCAAGATACCTTGTATGGAATGATCATTCGTCTCCTCAATTTTTGCAATTTTTTGACTGGGATGTCCATCTAGACCAGTAAGTAATTCACCGGCTTGCTGAGCATGCATCAAAGACTCATTAGCCTGTTCTTTTAAAAATTCCACTATAGGCAATCTATAGGGTCCCGTTACCATTAAGGCAGAGTGAGAGTATCTGACAACTCCAGCTAACTCATACTCAATTATTTTGTTTAATAAAATATTAACTTCTTTTGTATTCATAATATAAATTTAACAGAAAATTTCTGTAAATTAGCCAATAGAAATGGTTTTGATTTTGATAATCATTCTGATTTAGCAAAGTTAAATAATACCTAAAGAAAATGACGATAAAAGAAGTAAACTTATATCCTTAATTTTTTGGTAATATCATCTAAATTGTATTAAATTATTAAATAAGTTAACTAAAAAGGGGAGTTTTTATGTTTAATCTCAGATATTTTCCGCTAATTATCTCTTTATCCTTTACTTTGCCGATTTACTCTGAAGACGTAGAAGAAATAGTTGTTACAGCATTAAAGAGAAGCTCTACAGTAGTAGATACACCTGCTGCTATTACAGCTATAAGTTCGACAGAAATAGAGGACAAGGGCATAACTAATATGCATGATCTTAAACATCTAGTTCCTAGCATGAATTTTACTAGTGTTCTGGGGGCTCAGAACATAACGATAAGAGGAATTGGACAGTTTAACGGTAATCCAGGTGTATCGGTAAGCACTGATGGTATTTTTCAATCAAGAGCACATTCATCGCAGCTGGGTGAAATGGATCTTGAGAGGGTAGAAGTATTGAGAGGCCCACAAGGTACGCTCTATGGAAGAAATTCAATTGGAGGAGTCGTAAATCTTATTACAAAAAATCCTACTCAAGATATGGATGGGTATGTCAAATTAGGTTATGGAGAATACGACATTACTACTGCTGAAGCAGCATTTGGTGGTGGAATTTCTGACAATACCAGCTTTAGATTGGTAGTACATGGAACGGAACAAGGGGAAGGTTTTTATGACTGTCTGAATGCTGGATGTGGAGAGCAAGGGTATACAGATAAGCAAGCATTTCGATTAAAAATAAAATCAGATCTAAGTGATACGGTTTCTGCAGACCTTATGGTTGCTTCTGTTGAAACAGAAGGTACGCCAGATCCCTATGGATGGTTAACGGATAATAGAGAACTGGCTGCAGCTTTTGGCTTTCCTCAAATTGCAGCTGAACCTATATCTTTAAAACCTCATGAAATCTATCAAACACCAGCTTCTGATTCAGTGAATGGAACCAATATGACAGATAGAGAATACGATGTTACATCTTTAACTCTAAGGATTGAAACTGAACTTGGTACATTAACTTCAATAACAGCAAATCAAAGCTTCGATGATCAGTTTAATCTAGATCGAGATGGTTCGGCTGGTGCATATCTAGATACATTTGATATATCTGAGACAGAAACTTTCACTCAAGAAATTAATTTAAATATTGAAAGAGATGCAATGAGTCTTGTATTTGGTCTTTTCTATATGGATGACGAAACGTCAAGACATACTCATTTTGATAATCCTCAACCTATACTAGGGTTTCCTGTACCTAGTATGTTTGACTTCAAACATGACAAAATGGATACGGAATCAGAGGCATACTTTGCAGATGGCACATTCGATCTAAATGATACAACTAGATTGAGTTTAGGGGTGAGAAGAACAACAGATGAATTCACCAGTAAACAAGATAATTTTATTTCTATCTTAATGCCTATGCCGGTTATAGCGGCTCAAACTTGTGATAGAGAAGTGGTTACAGAATATTCGTCAACAACTTCGAGAGCAGTTATACAGCATGACTTATCTCCTGAGAGTAATGTTTATGCATCTTTAAGTGAAGGCTTTAAGGCCGGTGGTTATGCTACTTATGAGTGCACAGATCCATATGATCCTGAAGAAGTTACTTCTTTAGAATTTGGATTCAAAGGTTCTCTAGCTGAAAACACCAGTTTGAATGCTTCTTTATTTAGATATGACTATACAGATTTCCAAGTATTACAGGTTGTTGGACTACAAACGGTTACAAGAAATGCAGGAGATGCAACAGTTAATGGATTAGAAATAGAAGCTTTATCGAATGTTAGCGACTCTTTGACACTAAACTATGGAGTTACCCTTCTAGACGCAACTTATGGAGAATTTCTTAATACAAATGGTATAGAGCCACAATTAGGAGAGCAACAATTAGAGGGTAATTATTTAACTAATGCCCCTAAAGTTTCTATTAATCTGGGTTTAAACTATACCAGCGCTATGGCATCGGGTGCCTCACTTACTTATCGTGCAAATGCCGCCTATAAATCAAGAATTTATTTCTCAGAGTTTAATGAGTATTCACAGGATGCATATACCATTGTAGATTTAAATTTAATATGGGAAAGTGCTGATGAAACCATGAGATCTAGATTCTTTATAAAGAATGCAACAGATGAGGAATATATAGCGGGATATCTATCTGCTGCAACTGGTGGAGGTCGTTTTGGTCAGTGGGGTTATCCACGAACAGCAGGAATCGAAGTTCAAAGAAATTTTTAGATTCAACATATATTGGATTGCTTGAATGTCTCGGTCGGTTAGTTTTATATTTATTTTGTTATTAGCTTCTTGCTCAGCTGAGAAAGAAGCTAATAAACAAGTTACAACTGAACTACATGATGTCATGTCAGAAATTCGTGGTGAAATAGTCCCAGTTTCGGTAATTCTGCCACCTGGCTTTAAAAATAATTCAGAGAGTCTTCCTCTTTTAATTAATCTTCATGGAGGGGGAGGAACCAGAGATAATCTTTTAAGGCAATTAAACACTTATCAAGAAATGTTTGATGAAGGTATTCTTCCTCCACTAGTAGTAATTTCATTCTCAGGAGGACCTATAAGTTATTACCAAGGAACATGGGAAACTTTTGTAACTGATGAATTACCTAAATGGGCAGCTGAGAAGTATGGAATTTCTCTTAAACCAGAACATACTCTCTTAACAGGTATTTCTATGGGAGGATACGGAAGTTTAAAGATAGGTTTAAAAAATCCTGAACGCTTTATTGCAATAGCTCCAATGGAACCAGCTATTATGCCTATATTAGAATTTCCTCAAGAACCACATAAACGAAATTCTTGGTGGACTCCTATGCAAATATATGAAGATGTTTGGGGAAGGCCATTTGATCCTCAAAAGTTTATAGATGATAATCCAGCGAATATTGCTGTAGCTAATGCACAAAGAATAAGAGACAGCGGCTTAAATATTTATCTTGAAGTAGGGGATGAAGATTTCATACAACTTCATGATGGTGCTGAGTTTTTACACAGAGTCTTTTGGGATAATGATATTCGCCATGAATATCATTTAGTCCGTTGGGCAGACCATGTTGGTCTTAGCATGCATAATCGTACTAAAGAAGCACATGCGTTTTTATCAGCTGCCCTTATAGGAGGTAAATCTGAGCCAATAGATCTTCCTTTAACTCCTGAACAGCTTCAATATGCTCAATCAGTCTTTGGAGAAGGTGAAATTGATACTGAGCCAACATCGATCATGCGAGAAGATCTTAGGTTAGCCCCCACAATACATGCTGAATTGTGGAAACCACTTAAAAGATTAGCTAAAGACGATCCGGATATGAAAAGGGCATACGGAAAATTACCTAAAACAACAATCATTCAGGAGAAATAAATGAAGATTCATGGAAGATATGATGAAAAATTTAAGTCAATCGTAGATTGCTACGAAAATCAATTTGCACTCAACTTAGATATTGGTTCTTCATTAGCAATTTCATATCACGGCGAAGTGGTTGTTGATATCTGGGCTGGCACTAGAGATAAAGCTCAGTTACTTCCCTGGGAAGAAGATACTATCGTTAATGTGTTTTCGAGTACAAAAAATGCAACTTCTCTAGCTGCATATGTGCTCGCTGATCGTGGGCATTTAGATTTCAAAGCTCCTGTAGCTGAATATTGGCCTGAATTTGCTCAGAAAGGAAAAGAAAATATCCTTGTAAGTCACATTATGAGCCACTCTTCTGGATTGGCTGGGTGGGATGCACCCGTAGCAGGAAATGATCTTTACGATCCTGATAAAGTAGCGGCCCTATTTGAAACCCAAGAACCATGGTGGGAACCTGGAACGGCCCTTGGATATCATGCAATATCTGTCGGAAATCTAATGGGGGAAATTATAAAAAGAATATCAGGTAAATCTGTTGGTAATTTCTTCAAAGACGAAATAGCCAAACCATTAGATATTGATTTTCATATTGGGCTTGAAGATAAACATCACTCAAGAGTTGCAGAAATTCATCAGGCAGTTGAATCAAATCCTGAAGATTTATTTGAATTAGAGGAAGGTTCAGTCATGCAGAAAGTTATGACAAACGGAATAATCACTGCACCTGATGCTAATACTCCAGAGTGGCGTAGAGCTGAGATACCAGCTGCGGGGGGTCATGGAAATGGTAGATCTATTGCTGAGTCTATGGCACTAATAGCTAACGGAGGAACCTATAAAGGAAAAAGAATTTTTTCTGAAGAGTTAATTAAATTTGCACTTGAAGAACAGGTTCGTGGCAATGATCTAGTCCTTGTGGAGCCACTTAGATGGGGTATAGGTTTTGGTCTACCTATAGATAATGCAAGTTGGATGGGATATCTCGATGAAGGAGCTTGTTTTTGGGCAGGATGGGGCGGATCAATGTCTATTGCGGATACAAATAAGAAGGTTTCATTCGGATACACCCCATGTTTAATGGAAGAAGGAGCTATAGGAGCGGAGAGAAGTCAGAATTTAGTTCGTTCACTAAGTGATTTAATCTCTAAGTTATGATGCTTAGAAAGATAATTTTTTTAGGCATATTTATAACCTTACTAGGTTGTGGCTCTGGTGATCTAAATATATCTACGATAGTTGAATTGAAGAATGGTTCTATCAAGGGAGTTCAAGAAGGAGATCTAAAAAAATATTTGGGTATTCCTTACGCAGAACCACCTGTAGGTGATTTGAGGTGGGCTCTAACTAAACCTGCAAAAAACTGGAAAGGTATGAGATCTGCTGAAACTAATTCAAAGATTTGTTTTCAGCCAAAACAAATAGCTGACTTCTATGATCGAGTCCCTGATTTGAATAACATGAGCGAGGATTGCTTAACTTTAAATGTGTGGACTCGAGCAAAAGATACTCGTGAAAAACTCCCCGTAATGGTTTGGTTCCATGGAGGGGCATTGGTATGGGGAAGTGGCAGTGAATACCCAGGTAATGAGCTTACAGAGCATGGAGTAATTTTAGTAACTGTAAATTATCGTTTAGGTCCGTTGGGATTCTTCTCTCATCCAGAATTATCAATGAAAAATGGTTCTTCTGGAAATCAAGGTTTCAGTGATCAAATCCAATCACTTAAATGGGTCAAAGAAAATATAAAATATTTTGGTGGTGATCCAAATAACGTAACTATTTTTGGAGAATCTGCTGGATCATGGAGTGTGAACGTACTTCAAGCAAGTCCTCTTGCAAAAGGATTATTTCATAAAGTCATCGGTCAAAGTGGTGCTAGATTGATACCTTTAACTCATTTAAATAAGAGTACAACTTATTCAAAAAGTGCTGAAGAACTGGGTTTAGGATGGTCAAAAGTTATGACCGGAACTAACAATCCTTCTATGGAAGCATTAAAAAAGATACCTCCATTAACAATTATTAGGAACTTAGAGAATGATCCTCTTTATGCAACTCAATTTGATTCATTAACAGTAATTGATGGGAATATAATTCCTGAAGATATATCGAAAATTTTTCAAAAAGGTCAGCAAGCTGATGTTCCAGTTCTGATTGGGAGTACGGCTGATGAGGCAACGCCTTTAGATCCAAAAATGTTAAGCCCCCAATTAGAATCCATGTCTTATAAAAGACTCACTCATTTGGCTATTGCAGATATTTTACCGGAAGCTGATAGTTCTATTTATGAACTTTATCCTGTAGATACAGAGCAGATAGCAAAAAAATCATGGGTAGATTTCACTACTGACGTTATGTTTACTGCTCAAATGCAAAAGTGGGGTGATCTAATGTCAAGTGTTGAAAGTCCTGCATATTTATATTTGTGGAACTGGCACCCTTCAATAAATGGCTCTAAAGAGTACAGAGCTTTTCATGCAGCCGAAGTGCCCTATATATTTGGCAATTTCGATGTATTCAACATAGATCTATCTGAAAGAGATCGTGAGTTCTCAAAGGTTATGATGGAGATATGGACAAGTTTTGCTAAAAATGGGATTCCTTCAATAGCTACCACCGAATGGCCAGAATTTGAATCAAATTATCAAAGCTATGTATTATTGGATGAGAATATAGAAGTAAAGCAAGGTCTTAGAGCTAAAAAAGTTACATTGATAAATGAGGCTTATGATAGAGTTAGAGGTGATTTTTAGCACTAGAACAAATGTCTCAAATAGAACAATTTAGTCAAGAATATATAGATAAGAATACTCCAGAAAAGGAAATGCTTTTTAAGTCTTTTCTTGATTCTCAAGAACCTTATACATCTATTTTTAAAAACAATCCTTGGCTAGCTCCTCCTAATTTCAAAAAACCTCTTTCCAGAAAAAAAATACATTACTGGAATACGACTGTTGGTAGAAAACATCCTTATTGGAAAACAAAAAAATTACCAACACCTACTAAAGAAATTAAACAAATAAGAAAAGACTTTAAAAGATGGGGATATGCACTGATCGAGGATGGAATGTCAAAAGATCAATGTGAAGCATTTATAGAAAGGCTATTGGAACAAGCACAAGGTGAAAAATTAGCTGGAGTGAATAGCATCACTCCATCAGGTCAATATGTTCATACTTTAATCAATAAGGGCGAAATTTTTAGAGGCTGTATTGAGCAAGATCCTTATCATGTTCAAGCTGGTTTACTCATAGAAAGTTTTTTGAATGAAACTTTAGGCAAAGGATGGATTTGTCATAGCTTTTTAGCAAACGGTTCGGAAAACGGATACTATCCTCAAGTTCTCCATTTAGATCAAAGCCCACTCTCACCTTGGATAACTGAAGAGGCTCCTGCATTAGTGAATACACTTTACATACCCCAAGATGTAAATGAAGTGAATGGTGGTACCTTGATTATTCCTGGTAGTCATAAAAATATCATCAAAGCTGGAAGTAACGGCGAGGTTGGAAAATTACCACCTGCTATAAATCTAGAAGCTAAAGCTGGAACGATAATGCTTTTCGATGGAAGGCTTCTTCATGGAACCGGAGTCAACCATACCGATAAAATTAGGTTTGTAGCTGCGATGTCTAACGTAAAATCTTGGATGAGATCACAAGAGAACTGGATAGTCTCCGTTGATCCAAAGATCATTGATATTGCCAGTCCTAAGCTTCTACATAGAATGGGAATGCAAGCTGCAACATATGGCGGAACTATTGAAGGTTTTGGTATGGGCGCCTCTGGAAAAGTCAATGAAATCCATGGGAGCACAAAATATTTCAGAGAAGCACTTGATTCAGGAAAATACATAAGAGTAGGGGAATTATCTAGCAAATCTTCCAAAAAAGATCTCAAGAAAAATTACACCCTAAAAGGTGCCGTAAAAGAGGTAAAAAAGAAAGTTAAGGCTTCTAAATAAAGTCCAGTTCTTCCATTCTTGTAAGAATATCATTTACGCTAATTTTATTGATGTCTGAATTTGAAGATACAAAATGGTTTTGATTATTTCCGTAAGTACCTATTAAACTGATATCTGTAGGTCCATAAAGTGTTAGTGAAGGAGTATCAACAACAGCAGAAAGGTGCGCGAGGCCAGTATCTGAACATATAGCAAATTCAGAATTATCAATAAGAAAGGCTATTTCATCTAAAGGCAGTATTTCTAAAGCAAAAGCTTTTTGTGAAACAGAGCAAATTTCAGATGCTCGATCTAATTCTTCCTGGCTACCAGAAGGAAATAAAAACTTTAAATCTTTTTTTTCTAAAATTCTTAAAAGATCTTGCCAATATTCGATCGGCCACTGTTTTGTGGTCCAACTGGCATTTTGGACACAAATGGCATACTTTCCAGAGTACATTTTTAGGGGTTTTTTAAAATTAGCTTTAGAAATTCCGTAATCTCTATTTGCAGCATTTGTTTCATAGCCTAATGCGTCGGCTAACAGTAGCTTCTGTCTTTCTACTGCATGCATTATTTTAGGTACTCTAATTTTATTTTTGTAGGCTAAATGTGCAGGATATTCTCTTGCGCTTTTTGCATCTAGGCCGGTTACTGAAGATTTACACATAAAAGAAAGGAAAGCGCTTTTAAGATTATTTTGCATATCAATAATGAGATCATATTTGTTTGCATCTATTTTATTAACAACATCCCTCATTTCATCTCGAGATTTAGATGAAAATAAACTTAATTTCCATTCACGGTGGTTAGTTTCTATAGTATTTTCAATACCAGGATGCCATTTAGGAACAGAGCTAAAGCTTTTGTCCACAACCCAGTCAAAAGTAATATTATTTATCTGATCTTTTGCTTCTGTAATAGCGGGGAGGGCATGCATCAAATCACCCATAGAAGTAAGTTTGATGATTAGAACCCTCAGTTGGAACTTCCTGATATAAGTTTTTTAAATGAAGCGCTAAGCTTGTGTCTGATCTTATGCATATTCAAAGATTTCGGGTATATATAATTAAGTTGTATAGAGAGCCTTTTACCTTCAAAAGGCATAAAGCCATGCCAACAGTTGTCTGTAACTTTAAAAGCGACGAGATTTCCATATTCAGAAGAAATCTCTTGAATATAATTATCTAAATCATCGTTTTTCTTCAATAATCTTAGGTTACCTATTTCATTATCCCAATTCTTATTCAGATAGAGCAATACTGTTACAATCTTACTTTGAGAATCCGTATGAATTTTTCCATCTTTAAATCGAGAAAATCCCCTCAGGGTAGTTATAACTTCAGCATCTTTGAGATTAACTCCCAATTTATTTTCTAAAATGGCTTTAAATTCATCTCCTTCTAATTCCTCAACAAGTTTTTTTATATCTCCTTCTTTAAGATTATCAGATGGAAAACTTCCTCCAGAGTCTATGTCTGGGAAATCTTTAACTAAATCTGATGAGTTAAGGAAATTAGACAAGGCATTTTCTACATGAAAATAAGGAAAGAAATTATTATCAACCTTCGCAAGATTTAATTGATTTTTATCTAGTAGTTGCATTTTCTTTTTCTTTGATGAGAATTTTATTCAAAAATGAAACAAAGGTCTCAGGTTCTTGACCACCCTGAATAATATATTTTTCATTTATAAAATAAGTAGGGACGGCTCCTATACTTTTCTCAATGAAATTCATTTCTTCATCAGCTGTTTCCTGGCCACCTTCTTTTGAATCTAAGAATGATTTAATTGTATCTAAATCCATTCCTACCTCTACTGCTACTTCCAAAAGTATCTCTTTAGAACCAATGTCTTTTCCTTCTGTGAAATAACATTTGAAGAGAGCTTCCGAGAGTTCTGTCTGTAGTCCCATTTCTTTAGCCTTCCATAAAAGCCTATGTGCATTGAAAGTATTTGGAATACGTTCAGCTTTTGAAAAATTAAAGTCAAATCCTAGAGATTTCCCTATTTGTTCAATTTGCTTATAAGGAGAGGCTTTACCCGACAAATCACCAAATTTTTGTTGCATGTAAAGTTTTTTGTCATATCCATTTTCAGGTATTTCAGGGTGGAGTTCATATGGTTTCCAGTTAATTTCAAATTTCACTTCAGCGCTCAAATCAGACATAGCTTTTTGCAAATTTATAAAACCTATTACGCACCAGGGACAAACAACATCAGATACAATATCAATTCTCAACTTATCCATTCTTTTAATTATAAGTTATATAATTATTGTAAAGTAAGGAATTATGAAAAGTATCTGTGTTTTTGCGGGTTCAGCAAAGGGAGTGAAGGAATCCTATTCCAAGAGTGCGAAAGATTTAGGTCTTGAAATAGCTAAAAGAGAATTTTCCATGGTTTACGGTGGAGGAAGCAAAGGATTGATGGGAATTGTTGCTGATGCAGCTTTAGACGGAGGTGCGATAGTCACAGGAGTAATAACTGAAAGACTGCATGATGTAGAAGTAGGTCATAATAATCTAACTTCTCTTGAAATTGTTCCATCAATGCATGATAGAAAAGCTAGAATGGCTGAGCTTTCAGATGCAATCATTTCTTTGCCTGGAGGAGTTGGCACATGGGAAGAATTTTTTGAAGCCTTAGCTTGGAACCAATTAGGTATTTATTCAAAACCAATAATCCTTTTCGATGTTGATGGATATTATTCAAAGCTATTTGAATTCACTCAGTTTTCAGTTGAAGAAGGTTTCTTGCCTGAGACCACACAAGAAGAATTATTCATATCAGATTCATTGAACGAAATATTTAACTTTATAAATTCTTTTCAAGAAAGAAATACCGATGATTGGTTTAAGAGACTAGGCAGATAAATATTTAAAAAATTTACTTGCATTAAGAATTTAATTTGTTAAATTTTAATCAGGACATATTTCGGAAAGAATTGGACCTCGAGACCCAAATCAGGAAGAAAATGGACAGAAGAAGAAGGGTGAAAAAGTTAACTTGTTTAACAAATTGTGAGCTGAAATGGGTATCGGCCACACAGTGAGAAACCCGCACTGGGCCCTTCAACTTCGCCTTCTAAAATTCAAAACTTCTCAATAGTTGATAATTTGTTCTTCCCTGATCAAATTCACTTTCATAAACATCTAGTTTGCTTATACGAGAACTGATTTGAATCTCACCGAGATCTTCATAAGAATATTGAGGCCTATCTTTATCTTTGAATCTACCTAAAGTTATATGAGGTTTATACGTTTTAAGTGAAGAGCCAAATCCTATTCTTGTGACTACTTCATCGATCATCCCAAACACCTTAAGAATTTGATTTGTGGGCTTTACAATTGCTACCAATAATTGACTATCCTCGTTTGGAAAAAAATTCACATGACTTATATCAACTTGTAGATGGCTCATAAAGTTTATTTCAGTCAAACCTTTATACATTTCCTCTATTTGCTCGGGCTCCATAGAACCCACAAAATTAAGTGTCAAATGATGATCACTATTTTTTTGCCAAGATATGTCAGCATCACTTAAGACATTGTTTTTTAGATCTTTCTTAAGCTCAATTATCTGATCATTTAAGTCTTTATCTGGCGTTAGTGCCAAGAATATTCTAGCCATACCTAACAAGGATAATAATAAATAGAATACACTTATCAAGTATTTTATTATTAACTTGAGTTAGAATGTTTGTTGGAGTTTAAGTGGCAGTAAAACAAAAAGTTTTAACAGGAATTACAACAAGCGGCACGCCGCATTTAGGTAATCTAGTTGGTGCAATACTTCCTGCAATTGAAGCAAGTAAAGGTAACGACACATCTTCTTTTTTGTTCTTAGCAGATTATCATTCATTGATAAAAACCTTAGATTCTAAGCTTACACATGAATCAAGTTTTGAAGTAGCTGCATGTTGGTTAGCATGTGGACTTGATCCAGAAAAAGTAACCTTTTATCGTCAATCTGATATTCCTCATATTTTTGAATTATCTTGGATATTGGGTTGCTTAACATCAAAAGGACTCTTAAACAGGGCCCACGCTTATAAAGCTGCCATCTCGGATAATGAATTGAATGGTGCTAAAGACGTGGATAAAGGAATAACAATGGGATTGTTTAATTATCCTATTTTGATGGCTGCAGATATATTAATGTTTAGCGCAGACATAGTGCCAGTTGGACAAGATCAGAAACAGCACATCGAAATGACTAGAGACATCGCTTTAAGATTCAATCATCACTATGGAGATCTGCTAACACCTCCTGAAGCAAAGATAAGCAAAGAAACAGGGGTATTACCTGGATTAGATGGTAGAAAGATGAGTAAGTCTTATAAAAATACGATTCCAATTTTTTCTGACGAGGATTCCTTGAAAAAGACTATTATGAAGATTAAGACCAATTCTCTTGAACCAGGAGTTCCAAAAGATTCAACAGATTGCAATATTTTCGCTATCTTTAAATCTATTGCAGAAGAAGATGATATAAAAAGCTTTCAAAAAATGTATGAGGATGGCATTGGCTGGGGAGATGCAAAGACATATCTTTTTGATCACCTGTCTTTGTTTTTGTCTTCTTATAAAAGAGAATATCTAAAGATAATAAAAGATAGAGATTATGTTGAGTCGGTATTAAAAGAAGGAGCCAATAAAGCCTTGGAGGTCTCTACACCACTTATAGAGGATATAAGGAATTCTGTAGGTATTAAAGGGTTTTAATGGATACTCTCAAAGTATCATCTTTAAGTGAAAAGTTTAAGTTAGTTAAAGAACAACACTTTAATATTCGTTTACATGACCATGGTCTACTAAGACTAATCCCTTTATCAGTAGATCATGAATTATTTAAAGTAACAGACAAATTTTTTTTTCATACTTTGGTTAATTCGCAAGCCTACCAAGAAATGTTTTTTGATCATTTCAGTCAAAAGAGTGTTGATAGGCATGGTCCATTTTTATTGGATAGTATTAAAGATGATGATTTTACAAGCATTACAAATTCCCATTTAAGGGAGGAGATTATTCAGGTAGTAAGTACTCCAAAATGGTCTTGCCCTCCAATTGGTAAAAGAGAACTTACTAATGTAAAAAAATTATTGGATACAATAATTAATCATGAGTCTGAACCATATTTTTTAAAGAAATGTCTGACTTTCAATTCATCATCTCAAGAGGCTACTGTTTATGAGCATGAATGGTCGCATAGCCTTACAAGTTATTATGAGTATGTCCTCAAAGACATTATTAATAAAAAGATCTTTTTACTCATAATTACATATGAGTAAATCTCTTGAAAAGCTTCCTAATACTATATGGGTGCTTGCTGCAGGTTTATTATGTGTTGGAGCAGGACAATCTATAGTCTTTATAACTATTCCTCCCATTGCACGAGATCTTGGTTTAAATGAAATTCAAATAGGTTCAATTTTTGCCACTTCAGCGTTGGCTTGGATGATTTTAAGTCCTATATGGGGATCATTAAGTGATTCTATTGGACGAAAAAAAATAGTCATCGTTGGTCTTTCTGGTTTTGCAATTTCTTTGATACTTTTTAGTTTTACAATCTCATTAGGACAAAGTGGCTTATTAACCGGTACTTTTTTATTTCTATTATTGGTTTCTGCAAGATTACTTAATGGTATCTTTGGGAGTGCAACTAGACCCTCATCTGGAGGGTGGGTCGCTGATATAAGCTCTATAGAGGCAAGAAGCAGAGCCTTTGCAAGACTAGATTCAGGATTTTCAATGGGCAGAATATTAGGTCCCGCGGTAGCAGGATTACTTTTACTAATATCCTATACTGCGCCGTTCTTCTTTTTTGCTATGGGCGCATTCATAGTAATTATTTTTGTTTCCTTACAAAAAACACCCCCATTGATCTCTCAAGAGAAAACGATCAAAAAGCTTACTTTATCCGATTCCAGAGTCTGGCCTTTTTTAATTATATCTGCGGGATTTGGTATATCCAATGCTGCCTTAGTTCAAACTTCTTCATTCTTTTTTCAAGATGTCATAACTCCCTCCTCAGAGAACTATATAGCTCTTGCTAGTATTGGTTTTATGCTTTCGGCATTAGGTGTATTAAACGGGCAGTTGCTGATAGCAGATAGACTTCAAACCTCACCTGGATCTTTAGTAAAATTAGGGGTTGTCCTTAATTTTTTTGCTCTTTTGGGATATGCATATAGCTCTACATTAGTTGAAGTTTATATTTGTCTATTTTTTTATGGTCTTGGTGGAGGTATGTTAGGACCGGGTATTTCATCTTCCTTGTCGCTATCTGTTGGCAAAGAATATCAAGGAGTAGCAGGAGGTTTTTTAGGAATGGTGATTCCGATTGGACATGTTATTTCTCCATTAATTTCTATGCCTCTTTATATGCTTAATCCGTCTTTTCCTTACCTTTTAGGTGCATCATTAATGTTCTTTGCTGCTATCTTTATTTTTTTTAATAAACGCCATAAATGGATTAGAGATAAAAATTACAGGGAAGACAGAAATTTGGAAGTATTTGAAAATTCCCAATAATCCCCGATAGGGTTAATTGTGTAATATTTGTTATAGTGTAATTATTAAATGAGGAGAGTTAATGTTTAAAGAAGACTTACTAAAAGGAAAGAGAATATTGGTAACTGGGGGCGGTTCCGGATTGGGCAAGGAAATGTCTAGATATTTCTTGAAATACGGTGCCGAGGTTCTTATATGTGGCAGAAGAGTAGGAGTTTTAGAAGATACTGCAAAGGAATTAATGGATGAAAATGGTGGTAGTGTTAAGTGTTATGGTCTAGATATTAGGGGGGCTCAAGACGTAGACAACACTATAAATGAAATTTTTGAAGAAGGACCAATACATGGATTGGTAAATAATGCTGCCGGTAATTTTATTTCAAGAACACAAGATCTTTCTCACAGGGGTTTTGATGCAATAGCTAGTATAGTATTTCATGGTACTTTTTACGTTACTCACTCTGTTGGCAGAAGATGGCTTGAACTAGGCATGGGTGGAAATATTATTTCAATACTCGCAACATGGGTTTGGACGGGTTCTGCTTTTACAGTTCCATCGGCAATGTCAAAAAGCGGTATTCATGCAATGACACAATCATTAGCTACTGAATGGGGTAAAACAGGTATAAGAATTAATGCGATTGCTCCTGGTCCATTCCCAACAGAAGGTGCTTGGGCAAGACTCTCTCCAGGACAAAGTCCTGATGAAGCCTCTTCAGACTCCAGCGGAAGTTATAGCCAAAATCCAATGGGGAGAGTTGGTGAGATGGAAGAATTAGGGAACCTTGCTACTTTTTTGATGTCTGATGGTTGTAATTACCTTAACGGACAAACAATTGCTATAGATGGGGCAGAATATCTAACTGGTGGAACCTTTTATAGGGCTTTAGCTTCTATGAAAGATGAAGATTGGGAAGCAATAAGAGATAGTATTAAGACAACAAATGAGAAAGATAAGGCTAAAAGGTCTGTCTAATTAAATAAAGGAAAGGAGAAATTATGAGTACTGAAACAATAAATGAAATGCATCGTGTTTTAGAGTTGCAAAAAAGTTTAAATATCAAAGAGGGTGCACCTGAAATAAACTTAAGAAAAGATCGTCTTGATAGGGTCATAGCTATGGTTAATAAGTATGATAAAAAGATCATAGAAACTGTAAATCAAGATTTCGGTAATAGAGATTCTATGATGTCAGCGGTAACAGAAGTTGCTTCTGTGGTCGGTCCCATGGAGCATGCCAAAAAGAACTTAAAAAAATGGATGCGTACAGAAAAAAGAAAAGCTGCCATTGCTCCACTGGGGTCTGCACTTTCTTTGTTAGGGGCTAAAGCTGAAGTAAGATATCAGCCCAAAGGAGTTGTTGGAGCTATTAGCCCTTGGAATTTCCCTATGAATCTTGCACTTGCTCCACTTGCAGGAATAATTGCTGCTGGTAATCGAGTTATGCATAAACCTTCAGAATTAACTCCTGCTACTTCAGATCTCTTAAAATTGATGATTGAAGAGTACTTTGATGAAGCAGAGATGGCAGTATTTGTGGGAGATGCAGAAGTAGGAGCCGCTTTCAGTAGTCTAGCTTTTGATCATTTGATCTTTACTGGGGGGACGTCAATAGCAAAACATGTTATGAAGGCCGCTTCTGAAAATTTAGTACCTCTGACTTTAGAGCTTGGAGGAAAATCGCCAGTAGTTGTTGGTAAAGATGCAAAAATTAAAGATACAGCGCAAAGAGTCATGCAGGGTAAGACAATGAATGCAGGGCAAATATGCTTAGCTCCAGATTATGCATTGGTACCAGAAGGAAAAGTAGATGAATTTGTTAAAGCTAGTGTAGAAGTCACTTCTGAGATGTTTCCTGAAATGAAAGATAATGATGACTTCACATCAATAATAAATCAACGTCACTACGATAGGATTCAAGGATATCTCGAAGATGCCAAAGAGAAAGGCGCAGATATTGTCGAAATAAATCCTTCGAATGAAGATTTTTCTCAACAACCACATCATAAAATCCCTCCAACCTTAGTTTTAAACCCCTCTGAGGATATGAAAATTATGCAAGAAGAGATATTTGGTCCTGTGCTTCCAATAAAAACTTATAGTGATGTATCTGAACCTGTTGAATATATTAATAGTAAAGATAGACCATTGGGTTTGTACTATTTCGGAAATGATAATACTGAAAAAGATTATGTTGTAGATAATACGACTTCTGGAGGAGTTACAGTTAACGATGTTATTTCTCATATTCAAATGGAAGACCTTCCATTTGGTGGAGTTGGTCCAAGTGGTATGGGGTCATATCATGGATATGATGGTTTTAAAGAATTTAGTCATGCTAAGGCTGTATATAAGCAAACTAAATTTAATTTGATGAAATTAGCTGGACTAGTGCCCCCTTATAAGAAAAAGGAAGAAAAAGCTAAAACAGCATAAAGTTTCCAAAACTGATATAGGATTCTTATGAAAAATATATCTTTATTCTTGGCATTAAAGTATTTTCGGTCTAGAAAAAATGGGTTCGTTTCCTTTCATTCTGGAATGGCAATCTTTGGGATAACTATCGGTGTGCTGGTTCTAATTTTAGTGACTTCAGTCATGAATGGCTTCCAGAGAGAACTAAAAGAAAGAATCTTAGAAACTATCCCTCATGCCTCTATCATAGGAAATATCCAAATCCAGGAATATGAATCCATAGAGAAAATTGTTTATGAGAATTCCCAGGTTATTGGTGTGGCTCCTTACGTTGAAACTCAGGGTTTGTTGAGTTCTGGATCCTTTCTTAAAGGCGTCTATA
The DNA here is from genome assembly GCA_902610065.1 of uncultured SAR86 cluster bacterium. Taxonomy (GTDB): domain Bacteria; phylum Pseudomonadota; class Gammaproteobacteria; order Magnimaribacterales; family Magnimaribacteraceae; genus Magnimaribacter. Next base: position 8,966 of record CACLUH010000014.1, on the reverse strand, counting down.
TTTACGGCGTAATCCCAAAATATGAGAATACAGTCTCCTCTATTGGTGAGCACATTGTAAGTGGCTCTCTAAAGACACTCGAAGAAGATAAATATCATCTGGTCATTGGAGATATCTTAGCTTACCAATTGAGCGTCGAAGTAGGCGACTATGTCAATGTTCTTGTTCCCGATACTGGTTTAGGATTAGCGGGAATTTTTCCACGCACAAAGAAATTTAAAATTAGTGCAATTTTTAGTATCGGTGCACCAGAATTAGATCAAAGTTTTGCGTATATGAGTATTGCTAATGCTTCAAAGTTGTTGAGGATGAATCAGTCAATCACTGGGGTAAGGATAAAATATCAAGATCTTTTCAGTTCTACTAATCAAATAAGAATTGACGCATCCAATGTAAGAAAAAATTCTAATAATGAAATAATAACTAGCACTTGGCAGCAAAATTATGGAACTTTATTTGAAGCTATACAAAATGAGAGATTTTTAGTTTCTTTAATGTTATTCATGCTTATTTTACTCTCTGCTTATAATTTAATGTCTATGCTAGTTATGACAGTCAATCAAAAGAAATCTCAGATCGCCATCTTAATGACTATGGGTGCCACTTCTAAAACCATAAGAAATATCTTCTTACTCTTTGGAGGCCTGGTTGGTTCCTTCGGAATTCTATTAGGTTGTTTTGCAGGATTAATTATTTCAACAAATTTTGGCTCAATAATTAATTTTTTGGAAATCTTATTGAATACACAATTTTTAAAAGTATATTTTATTGATTATTTTCCCATAGATATTAGATTTGAATGGGTTTTAGCAATTTGCTCTATCACATTTATTTCCTGCATTTTATTCACCATATATCCTGCGAGATTAGCTTCAAAAGTTGACCCAGTCGAAATATTAAATAATGAATAAAGAGATTATTAGTATTGAGAACATAGATAAATCCTTTGGAGAAGGCGATAAAATTCTGCAAGTTTTTAAAAACTTTTCTTTAAGCCTTCATCAAGGTGAGACTATTGCATTAGTCGGTGCTTCTGGCTCTGGCAAGTCAACACTTCTGCACGTTGTTTGTGGACTAGATAGACCGGATTCAGGTTCTGTAAAGATACAAGGTATAGATATTACAGAACTAAACTACGATGAAAGATCTCGTCTAAGAAACACGGAAATAGGATTTGTTTATCAATTCCATCATTTGTTGCCAGATTTGACAGCATTAGAAAATATTGCGTTACCAGCATTACTGGCAGGCACTAACCAAGCTGAAGCCTTTCAAAATTCTTCTCTACTTCTGGAACAAGTGAATCTATTTGGTAAAGAAAATAATACTCCAAATGAGTTATCGGGAGGTGAACGACAGAGAGTTGCCATAGCAAGATCAATGTCCAATAACCCTTCATGCTTGATTATGGATGAACCAACTGGAAATTTAGATACAAAGAATGTTGAGAATTTCATGACACTTTTAATGGATATGGTTTCCATAAGAAACGTAAGTCTATTAATTGCTACTCATGATACAAAGGTCTCTAGTCGACTGGATAGGTTGTTAAGTCTAGAATAACGAAGATGGATAAAAGTAATCAAGAATTATCCAGCATAAAGCTCTATGCTAGGTTATTGACCTATGTTCTTCCTTACATTCCGCTATTTGTCCTAAGTATATTAGGATTTGCTATTTATTCAGGTTCTCAAGTAGCTGCTACAGAGTGGTTAAAAAGAGTTATAGATTACGTAAATAGTCCTGAAGGAGATTTAAGGTTAGTGCTTCCGCTTGCCTTAATAGTTATAGCATTTGTAAGAGGCATAGGTTTCTTTATAGGAAACTATCTATTGTCTTCAATTTCTAATAGATTAGTTCATAACTTAAGAACCGAACTATTTGAAAAATTAACTATACTCCCTAGTTCTTTTTATGATGCTCATAGCTCTGGTCATCTAATTTCAAGAATTACCTTCAATGTCATGCAAGTAACTGGTGCAGCAACAAATGCACTTAAAATTCTTATTAGAGAAGGTCTTTTAGTAATTGGATTAATTACTTATTTGATGTACTTAAACTGGAAGCTAGCATTGTTTCTATTCATTGCAGCACCTTTCATTGCTCTTATAGTTGGTATTGCAGCAAAAAGGTTAAGGAAAATAAGCGGGAAAATTCAAACTGCAATGGGAGATGTAACCCATGTTGCATCTGAAACTATTAATGGATATGAAGAGGTTAAATCTTTTGGTGGTGAAGATTATGAAATAGACAGATTTAATAAGGCCAGTGATAACAATAGAAAACAAAACCTAAAACTAGAGGCAACAAATTCAATTGCCTCTCCTTTAGTTCAAATGTTTGTTTCTGCGGCGTTAGCACTAGTTACTTGGTTGGCTCTTGATGCTTCTGTAGTTTCTGTAATGACACCAGGAACTTTTATAGCCTTTTTTAGCGCAGCAGGCATGCTAGCTAAACCAGTAAGACAATTATCTGAAATTAATAGCCAAATACAGAAGGGACTAGCTGCAGCTGAAGATATTTTCAGTCAATTAGATGAAGAGATTGAAAAAAATGATGGAAAATTTAAATCTGATGAAATAAAAGGTGAAATTCAATTTAGTAATGTTTCCTTTGCCTATGCTAAATCTACTCAAAATATACTCAATAATATTAATCTTGAAGTAGGTATAGGGGAGTCGGTTGCCTTTGTTGGAAAATCAGGAGCAGGTAAAACAACCTTAATGAGTTTACTTCCAAGGTTTTATGATGATTTTGAGGGTGAAATAAAGATTGATGGAGTATTGTTAAATGAATTTGAAATAAAGAATCTAAGATCACATATTGCCTTAGTAAGTCAGAACATAACTTTATTTAATGACACAATCGCTAATAATATTAATTATGGTTCTGGAGAAAGATCCCTTGATGAAATTAAGGCAGCAGCGCAAAAGGCCAATGCTCATGATTTCATAGAAGCCTTACCAGATGGTTATGAAACAATTGCCGGAGATGATGGTGTTCTGCTTTCAGGTGGCCAAAGACAAAGAATCGCTATAGCTCGAGCTCTTTTAAAAGACGCACCCATTCTAATTCTTGACGAAGCTACTTCTGCATTGGATTCTGAATCAGAGAATTATATTCAAGAAGCCTTAGTAGAATTGACAAAAAATAGAACAACATTGGTGATTGCGCATAGATTATCAACCATTGAGAATTCAGATAAAATTGTTGTACTCGAATCCGGTAATGTTGTTGAAATAGGTTCACATGAAAGCTTAATTTCTCAAGATGGGCATTATGCAGAATTACATAAGAATCAATTTAAAGATGATGAAGAAGAAGGTCTAAGAAAAGAGCCTCAAATAAATTTCTTTGAAGAAAATACTGATGATCTCTCTTCAGCTAGTTTTATAGAGCAAAGTTGGTACCAGAAAAAATTATGGTTATGGCTTCTTTGGCCTCTTTCACTCTTAACACAGTTTGTTTCGAGAAGGAGAAGGCATAAATTTTTAGACCAACCAAAACTATCTTGGAAACCTGAGGTCCCAGTTGTTGTAGTAGGTAATATTGTTGTAGGTGGAACCGGAAAAACACCACTAGTTATTTGGTTAGCTAAATTACTTGAAAAGAAAGGATATAAACCCGGGATAGTAAGTCGAGGTTATGGTGGATCATCTACTAAACCTATTATTATTGATGACGAAACCTCTGTAAGTGTAAGTGGCGATGAACCATTGATTATTTATAAAAATACTTTAAGACCAGTGTGTATTTCAACAAACAGAATAGGCGCAATAAAGAAATTACTTGCAGATACAGATACCGATATTGTGATCAGTGATGATGGTTTACAGCATTATAAAATGGATCGAGATATAGAAATTGTAGTTTTTGATGGCAATAGAGGAATTGGAAATGGACTTCATTTGCCAGCAGGTCCACTACGTGAATCTTTAAAAAGAATAGATGAAGCTGATTTTATAGTTAGTTCGTCGAAACTTACCAGATTGAAGACAAAACATAATAATCACCTTATGAATTATCAGCCGATTGAATGGGCAAGAATTATTGACAATAAAAGGTTCAATGCAAATTCTTGGCCATTATCTAAAAATGTACATGCAGTAGCAGGAATCGGTAATCCAGCTAAGTTCTTTAATACATTAATAAGCTTAGGTCTTAATCCGATAAGACATAGTTTTCCAGATCATTATCAATTTAAAGAGGAAGACCTTGATTTTGGAGATACATTACCAATTATAATGACCGAAAAGGATGCTGTAAGATGCCTTGAAATGAACTCTAATAATCTTTGGTATTTATCTGTTGAGGCTAAATTTGAAAACGAAGATTTAGCGGAAAATATTTTAAATAAACTTACAATAAACAAATGACTAAGATCGACAAAAAGCTTTTAGATATACTCGTGTGTCCTGTCTCAAAAGGTCCTTTAGAACAAATTGGTGATGAGCTTATATGCAATGAAAGTAAGCTTGCTTATCCAATAAAAGATGGAATACCTGTCATGATACCTGATGAGGCAAGAGACCTCTCTAATGAGCTATAGAATAATTATTCCTGCCAGGATTGGCTCCACAAGACTACCCAATAAACCTCTTAAGGATATAGCGGGTAAAACCTTAATTGAAAGAGTGGTAGATCAGGCAAAAAAAACTACTGCCAAATCTATACATGTTGCAACAGATTCTGAAGAAATAATGGATCACTGCAATGAAATTAATGTAGAGGCTCTATTAACAAGTTCACACCATAAAACAGGATCTGACAGATTATTTGAATCATGCGATATTCTAAAATTATTGGATCAAGAACTAATAATAAATATTCAAGGAGACGAACCTTTCATAGATCCTAAAGATATAGAAAACTTAGCGCAATTAGCTGAAAAAGAAAATGCCAATACGGTTACTTTGTATACAAACCTAGAATCAAATGAATTAGAAAATAACGACGTAGTGAAACTTTGGCTAGATTCAAATATCGTTAAAGATTTCTCAAGATATGGGGATCACTTACCAAGAAAAGACGCTAAGAAACATATAGGAGTATATGGGTATAGAGTTAATTTCCTTCAGAAGTTCATCAAATGGAGGCAAAGCGAAAATGAGATCAAAAGAAATCTTGAACAAATGCGAGTTATGGATAATGGAGGGAAGATTTATGCAATTGAATCATCTGGAAAATATCATATAGGTGTCGATACTGAAAGTGATCTCAAGCTAGCAACAGAGATAGCTCTAGATTTAGAATGAATTTCATAGAAGATTATCCATTTTCTAAACTATGCGCATTAAAGACCATAGAAACAACATCATTTTTTTGTGAACTCAATGAAATTAATCAAATAGAAGAAATAGTTTCATTTTCTAAAAAAAAGAACTTACCAATATTAATTATCGGAGAAGGGACAAATATAGTTCCTACTAAAACATTTCAGGGATTGGTAGTTTTCAACAAACTATTGGGCATAAAAAAAAATTGACGATGTGACTATTGAAGTTGCCTCCGGAGAGAACTGGCATAATTTTGTGGAATGGACCGTAAAACATAAAATGTTTGGTTTAGAAAATCTTGCTTTGATACCAGGAACAGTTGGGGCTGGACCTATACAGAATATAGGGGCTTATGGATCGGAGATTTCTAGCTCCATAAAAAAAATAACTTGTTTTAATCTTGAGACGCGTTCAGTCCAAGTTTTACATGCTAGTGAATGCGGATTTGGTTACAGGACCAGTATTTTTAAAGAACGTTCGGATTACATTATTTTATCTGTAACATTTCAATTTCAAACAGATCCTAAAATTAATTATTCCTATAACTCTCTTCAAGATGAAATAAATAAAAATAATATTAACAAGGACAATCTAAGCCATAGAGATATATTTGATTTGGTCTCGAAAATTCGAAAAAAAGTCTTACCTGATTACAAAGAATTTCCAAATGTTGGAAGCTTTTTTAAAAACGTGGTCTTAACTAAAGAAGAGTTCAATAAATTAGACATAACAGAAGAAATACCAGTCTATCTCGAAGGAGATAATATAAAAATATCTGCTGCTTTTTTAATTGAAAAATTTGGATGGAAAGGTTTCAGAGAAGGGAGTGTGGGAATATCAGATCAGCATGCCCTTGTTTTGGTGACTTACGATGAAACTTCAGGAGAAGAAATTCTTAAATTTTCTAATAAAATTATTAATCAAATTTTGTCTATGACTGGAATTAAATTAGAAATAGAACCAACTTTAATATGACAGAATTTTTTACGGTGGTTGTACTACACATGTTTGCAGTAATGAGTCCTGGTCCTGATTTTTTTTTAATCTCCAGGCAAAGTATCCGTTATGGTAGGAAAATAGCTTTGTGGACAGCTGGAGGAATAGGAACAGGTATTTTATTTCATTCCGGCTTGGCAGTTACTGGAATGTTAATCATATTAGCTTCTAATGATTTTTACCTCCTAGCTCTTAAATTAATTTGTTCTTTCTATCTTATATATCTTGGCCTTGTCTCGTTACTTAAAGTTTCTAATTTTGACGATGATATTACCAATAAGGATAAGTGGAGTAGGGCAGGAGGCTTTACGGTAGGTCTCATTACGAACATAACAAATATAAAAGCTCTATTATTTTTTATCTCTTTATTTGGGATAGTTTTGAATAGCACCAGCAACTCGAGCCTTATGTTATATGGCTTATATATGGCAGTTATGACCTTCTTGTGGTTTGCATCGGTTTCTTTTATCTTTACTAGCTATATTTTTAGAGAAAAGTTTTTAAAGTTTTTTGGAGTATTCGAAAAGTTTTTAGGTTTGGCACTGGTTATAATTGCATTTCAAATCCTAATTAGTGAGTTTATATAAATATGGCCGATACAACTATTTCTTCAATTTTTACAGAACTGTCAAAGTTAGATGAAGATACATTCCCTCCTGTAGAAAGTTGGAATCCTCCACTATGTGAAAATGTTCATATGAAGATTGATAGGAATGGAAAATGGTACTTTATGGATTCAGTCATAACTAGGGAACGTATGGTGAAATTATTTAGTAGGGTACTAAGGTTAGATGGTGAAGAATATTTTCTAGTTACACCAGTAGAAAAAATAAAGATTGAAGTGGAAGATAAACCATTCACCATAGTAGATTTTGAATTCTCAGGTGAAGGCGATGAGCAAATAATAACTTTTCGGACAAATACTGATGAAATATTTGAAGTAAATAGGGACCATCCAATTAGAGTCGTTACTCAGAGCACTAATAATGAACCTTCACCATACGCACTTGTCAGAAAAAATTTAGAGGGACTCATTTCTCGAAACGTATATTATAAATTGATAGATATGGCCGAAGAAGTTGGTGGGTCTTTTGGTATTTACAGTTGTGGAAATTTCTTCAGACTTGATTAGGCAAAAAAAAACAGAGCTATTGCTCTGTCTTTAGTTCGAGTTCGAAAGTGTCTAAACCGAGATTCTGCCTAGCTCCTTGGTTGATTTCTCTTCCAACCTTGGTGGTCTAAAAAACTTTTTTTGCTAGCTGCTTTTTAGAGCTTTCACCTTCCGTTCTCTAACCTATCTTTCTCTCTCTTCTTCGTCTCGAGTTGTTTCCAAGTCGGTCTGATAGGTAACAAGATATATTATAGATTTAATTTTATTTTGCAACCCTTTTTTTAAAAAAAAAGTAAAAAAAGTAAAATATTTTCTCTACTGAGTAAATAATTGATTTTATTACATATTTGGGTAGTTTGGTCCACCAGCCCCTTCAGGAGTAATCCAATTTATGTTTTGTGAAGGGTCTTTTATGTCACAAGTTTTACAATGAACACAGTTTTGAGCGTTAATTTGAAACTTCTTTTCTCCTTCTTTCTCTACTATTTCGTACACACCGGCAGGACAGTATCTCTGTGCAGGTTCATCATACTTGGGTAAGTTGACATTCAATGGGATAGAAGGATCTTTAAGGACAAGATGACACGGCTGATCTTCTTCATGATTAGTATTAGATAGAAATACAGAGGAAAGCTTATCAAAACTTATTACACCATCCGGTTTAGGATAATCAATGCGCGGCATCTCTGAAGCCTCCTTTAAACATTCATGATCAGGTTGGTCATGATGCAAAGTAAATGGTAATTTACCTCGAAATATTAACTGGTCAATTCCAGCAAGAGCTACACCAAGTAGAGTTCCGTATTTATGTATAAAAGGTAAAAAGTTTCTGGCTTTATGCAGTTCGGTTTCTAACCACGAAGATTTGAAGTTAGATGTAACTGTACTTAGATCAGTCATAGGATTTTCTTTGTAGAATTCTTCAAAGACTTTCAGCAGCAATCATCCCTGACTTCATTGCAGTATGTGTTCCCTTTATTCTTGGAAAATTCATAGTACCTGCATCGTCTCCAACTAGCATACCACCTGGAAAATGCATTTTTGGTATGGACTGGTGACCACCTTTTATGAGAGCTCTTGCTCCATAAGCAGTTCTTGTACCACCTTCTAAATATTTCTGTATAGATGCTTGATGCTTCCATTGTTGAAACTCATCAAAAGGGCTTATATGAGGATTATCATAATCAAGAGGAACTATGTAACCTAAAAAGGCTTGATTGTTTTCTCCGTGATAAAGATATGATCCTGACAATACTCCCTTAGCTGCAGGCCATCCCATCGTATGTACAACCAATCCTTCCTCATGGACAGAAGGATCTAAATCCCAAACTTCTTTAAAACCTATGCCATAGTGCTGAGGATCACTATCTTCATTGAGACTAAATAAGCTAATAGCTTGTTTTCCAAGATGACCACGACAACCTTCAGAAAGAATCGTGTATTTAGCCATAAGATTTATACCAGGTTCGAAAGAGGGTTTCTTTTCTCCATTAGAATCAATTCCCATATCGCCTGTTGCAATTCCTACAACGACTCCATCGTTAACTATTAATTCAGATGCTGTAAATCCAGGAAAGATATCT
>CACLUH010000013.1:0-35326 GCA_902610065.1 uncultured SAR86 cluster bacterium | reverse complement strand
GATTATCTAATGCCTCATAAGAAGAGGTAATTTCCGTATCAAGATAAGCAACTCTCACGTCAAAGGATAAGGACTCTGAAACTAAACCTATTAATTCGAGTTCTAAACCCTTCATTTCTGATTCAGGTATATTAGCTACTCCTCCTCGATATACATCTGGATCAGTGGATTGAAACTGAAGGTTCTCGTAGTCATAACTGAATGCGGAAATATTAGCCCTCATTCTACCTTCAAGAAAATCTGATTTTAATCCCACCTCATAAGCATCTATCATTTCACTCTCAAAGAATGGAAAAACTAATTGTGGTGCGGGTAGTGCTCCAAATTCTCGTTCGTCGTCAACTGGCCATCCAAAGGTTAAATTGCTACCTCCAGGTTTGAAGCCTTTTGTGAATGAAGCATAAACCATGGTGTTTTCACTTAAATCATGCTCGTAAGCAATTCTTCCGGTAGTTTCGTCAAGTTCGTCTTGAATAAGGTACTTTTGTAATCCAAAGAAATTGGTCACATCACTAGAAAATTCATCCTCGGTGTATCTCAACCCAAAGATTATTCTATTTGCTTCATCAATGTTCACAGTAGCCTGACCGTAAATAGATTGAGATTCTCTTGTAGGGTAAGCTTCTGAGACAAAACCTAACTCAGCACCGTAAGCAGCATAACATATACCTTCGTTTGGACTAGTCGCACAGATTGGAGCATGAATATAGGGAGTAAACTGACCATCCATTAAAGCAGCCTGTTTATTATTGTTAACATCTTTTACTTCATAAATATTATTTTCTATCTCATGATCAAAATAAAATGCGCCAAGAATCCAGTCTGTATTACCAAATAAAGGTTCATTAGAAATTAAGTTAATTTCAAAAGTTGAGGTTTCAACAAGAGATGTTTCAGGTCTATATTCAGCTCTGTTGTAAGGGAATCCTTCCATTGGACCAGAAGCATGAACATCACCATAGTTGTGTCTATCATTGTCCCTGCTCACATAGATATCATCCTCTTGCATACTTGCAAGTATTTTTAAATTGGCAAAACCTAAATCTGTAGTAAAAATCCCAGCAATAATTTCTGAAGTAAGTTCATAAACTGAAGCAGAGTCTTGTCTGAGTTGCCTCGGATCAGGAGTAGGATCATCTAACCCTTTCATAGCTGCACCATTATTTTCTGCTTCAAAGAATTGAGCAAACAATCTCAAGCTAGAAGTATCGCTTAAGTCAAAAAGCCAATCTGATCTAAAAGTAGTATGAAAAGTGTCATCCAAATCTTGACCATTCACAAGGTTTTCAGAAAAACCATCATGATCTGTAGTAATCCATGAAAAACGTGTAGCAACAGTATCTGAAAGAGGTATATTTATTCCTCCACGAGCTTTGGTCAGATCATAGTCTCCCAAAGTGAGATCAACTTTACCAGTTAAGGCATCAAACGATGGGGCTGTATTAATTACATTTACCGTTCCACCTGTTGAATTTTGACCGAATAGTGTGCCTTGAGGACCTCTGAGTACTTCAATTCTATCTAAATCAATAAAATCTGTTCTTAAAGAAAACTTAGACGCAATAAAGATACCATCCATATGCAATGCAACAGAAGGCGCAGCTATAGCATTCTGGTTAGTTTCATCACCCACACCACGAATAGAGATAATAGTTTTATATCCTTCGTTCTTGGCGACTGTAACTCCTGGAGCTATTGCACTTAAACCTACAAAATCTACTATGTTCTTCCTCTCTATTTCATCGCTGCTTAATGCAGTTACTGCTTTAGAGACATCTTGTAAACTTTCTACTCTTTTCTCTGCAGTAACAATAACTTCATCGATGACTAACTCATTTGAGTAGGCATTTGAACTAATGGAGATTATTGAGAGCGCAAGCGAGATTGAGAGGAAAGACCTGAAAAGGGAATTTGATAATTTCATTAAAAATCCTTGTCTTGCAACCAAAAATACATTCTACCCTTGAATATTTGACATGCAAGAGATCGTTAGAAGAAAGGTAAAAATTTTTTTAAATTAACCCTAAAAACCACTTTTTTTAACCTATTTGCACTTTTTTAGTAAGAATTAGATAGTATCCAAACAATATTTCTTTAAAGTAGTGTCAAAGGAGATTGCAATAAATAATGAAAATTGCGTTGGAAAAATTTTTTTCTACTGAGTTGAACAATACAACAATCCAAAAGGAAATATTAGCTGGTATAACCACGTTTATAACGATGGCCTATATCATCTTTGTTAACCCACAAATGATGGCTCAATCAGGCATGGATCATGGAGCAATTTTCGTGGGAACTTGCCTGGCTGCTGCCATAGCATGTTTTGTTATGGGTCTGTTTGCGAACTGGCCTGTTGGACTTGCTCCAGGGATGGGGCTTAATGCTTTTTTTACTTATACAGTTGTTGGCGAGATGGGCTACTCGTGGGAAGTTGCATTAGGATCAGTTTTTATTGCAGGTGTTCTATTTTTTATCATGAGCATTACACCCTTACGTAGATGGATGTTAGATAGCATACCTATGAATCTCAGAATTGCTATGGGTGCAGGTGTAGGTTTATTCATAGGTTTTATAGGACTCAAAAATGGAGGGATCATTGAAGCTAACGGTGCCACATTTTTAAGTTTAGGTGACTTTACAAATCCAACTACATTACTGGCTGGTCTTGGATTTTTATTGATCTCAATCCTTTCCATTAGAAAAACACCTGGGGCAATAATAATTGGAATACTAGCTGTGACTTTAATGAGTATCTTTTTGGGTCTTGTGAATTTTGAGGGAGTGTTTGCTTTACCTCCTGATATTTCTCCAGTTTTCCTAAAGTTAGATATCATTGGTGCCTTAGACATAACAATGTTGAGCATTATTATGTCTTTTCTTTTTGTTAATCTTTTTGACACAGCAGGAACACTGTTCGGTGTTGCTTCTAGAGCTGGTCTCATATCAGATTCAGGTAAAATAAAAAATTTGGATAAAGCTCTTAAGGCAGACAGTAGTTCAAGTATTTTTGGATCTTTTCTAGGTTGTGCACCTGTGACAAGTTATGTTGAAAGTTCTGCTGGTATAGAGGCAGGAGGGAGAACTGGTATAACAGCAATTGTGGTAGGACTCCTTTTTCTTCTAGCTACTTTCTTATCTCCTCTTGCTGCAGCTGTTCCAGCATATGCCACGGCAGGTGCATTGATTTATGTTGCAATCTTAATGCTAAGTGGAATGGAGACACTTGATTGGAATGATCAATCAGAATTACTGCCCGCCTTAGTGATGATTGTTATGATTCCTCTTACTTTCTCTATAGCAAATGGAATAGCTTTAGGATTCCTAGCTTATGTAGCAATAAAAACTTTTATTGGTCAAATAAAACAAATTTCATCAGGAGCATGGTTCCTGACATTGATTTTTGTTGCTAAATTTATCTTTCTATAAAGCTAAAGCTTTATATCGCTAGCGTCATGTCGCTCTAAAATCGATTTATCATCTGGTCCATTGGGTTTTTTATTAACCAAAGAACCTCTTTTATAAGCAGGTCTTTCTATGATTTGTTTTGCCCATCGTCCTACATGTTTATAAGATTCCACTTCCAAGAATTCTGAGGCATTATAAGCATTATTCAGAACTAATGTGCCATACCAAGAATGTACAGCTATATCTGAAACATTATATTCACTTCCACATAGATATTCTCTGGATTCTAAATTTCTATCTAAAACATCTAATTGTCTTTTTACTTCCATTGCAAATCTATTTATAGGATATTCAAACTTCTCTGGTGCATATGCATAAAAATGACCAAAACCTCCTCCTAAATAAGGTGCGCTTCCCATTTGCCAAAAGAGCCAAGACATGCATTCAGCTCTTTCTGATGGATCTGTAGGTAAAAATTCTCCAAATTTCTCCGCCAAATATACCAATATTGCTCCTGATTCAAAGACGCGCGTGGAAGGATCTGTGCTTGTATCTAATAGGGCCGGTATTTTCGAATTAGGATTTATTTCAACAAAACCGCTTCCAAATTGAGAGCCATCACCTATATTAATTAAAAAAGCATCATATTCAGCTCCTTCATACCCAAGTGCTAATAGTTCCTCAAGCAAAATTGTTACTTTAATTCCATTTGGAGTGCCTAGTGAATACAGTTGTAAAGGATGTTTCCCAGTAGGCAATTCCTTTTCATGAGTTGCTCCTGATACTGGCCTATTTATATTTGCGAACCTTCCTCCACTTTCTGCGTCCCAAGTCCAAACCTTGGGGGGTACATATTTAGAATCACTCATAACATCTCCTTTATAATCTAAGCATCATAGATATTTTACTTACCTCGTGAATCCAGTATAAATTAAACTCTAATGTAATAAACATACCGAAATGGAAAAAAAATAATTAAAGAATTTTTAAACTCCTGGAAAGAAGGAGTCATTGAAATAGGTAGTGCATACCAAGAGGATGGTAATTTTACAGATGTTGCTGAAATCTTTATTGAAAAACATTACGCATTCTCAGAGGCAAATGTTTTATTTAAGCCTACCTTTACTTCAGAGACAATTTTCAGGAACAACAAAGCCGATGCAATATCTTATTTCATTAAAGGTAATATTTCAGAAGATAAAGGGTTTGCTCTTAAACCTTGGGAGACCATTGAGCTTGATGAAGTTAACTTTCTTTTGGAGGATAACTTCACAGCATCAATGGGAACATTTATATTTAAGCCCTTGAATGAAGATGAGATTACTAAAGTAGCCTTTACATTTATTTTTACAAAGATTAATAACTCACTAAAGATTAAGGTTCATCACTCTTCACCAGTCTTTTAGACTCACCGAAATTAGAAATTTAGTAAATATATTATTTTTTAAATTTACTTGTTAAATTGAGGTTTTCTCTTTTCTAAAAAGGCCAACATTCCCTCTTGCGAATCTTTCGTATTATTATTTTCATGTACTGCAGTTCTTTCGGCTAATAAAAGTTCTTCTAAATTTTTTTCCGAACTGTTTACTAATACTTTCATCATACTTGCTAGAGCTCCTGCCGGCTGAGAAGCAAGTTCATGGCCCAAAGCGATAGCTGCATTTTTTAATTCATCTATAGGATGTATTTCATGAACAAGACCAATTTCCAGAGCTCTCTTGCCCGATATCTTTTTAGATCGTAATATCATATCCATTGCGTGATTCTCACCTACGCACTTAGTTAAACGTGCACTCCCACCCCATGCAGGCACTGCTCCTAGATCGAGCTCAGGTAATCCTATTTGTGCACCCTCCTCAGCAGCGAGACGAAAATGACAACCCAAAGGAACTTCTAATCCTCCACCAAGACAGTATCCAAACATAGTTACTATCCAAGGTTTTCGCATTCGTTCAATTGCATCTATAACTTTTAGCCTTTGGTCAAAAAGAGCGTCAGAACTTCCCTTTCTTTCTATACCTTCTTGAAACTGCTTAAGATTCATTCCTACTGAAAAATTATCTAATTCAGCTGCCGTTAAAACCACTGCCCTAATAGCGTCATCTTTTGAAATCTCATCAACAGTTTCTTCCAAAGCATCCATAAAGTCTAAAGACATTCGATTATAGGGTGCATCATTTATCGTCAATACTGCAACTGCATTATCAACTTCAAATAAAAGACTTTTATCCATTGTTTTTTCCTAATTAAATATTTTCCTAAAATTTTTCATTATCTTGACCATTTTCTTTACTAATATGCTCGGTACTTTTATTTTTAAAGTACCCTCTTAAGGCTATATAAGTCTGTATTAAATTTGCTATGACGAAAGCGAATAAATCAACAAATAAAAATATTATAGCTCCTGAGAATCTACTTAAGGCGGTAACCAAGTAACCTTTCAATCTAGTTTCATGATTAACCGAACTTACCTGATATAAGGCCAAAATGCTAATGACTAATATTAGCCACTGACCGTACTGTAGTACAAAAAAATAATCTACCATGGTGATAACCTCATAAATTTAAATATAATTATTAGATGGATTGAAAGCTGGCCTTGTCAAAGAATAAGCCCAGAAAAAGAAAAGAAATTGCAATGCAAGACGCATGTAAAGTGCATAAATTGGAATATCAGGAAAAGCCTCTGGTGTAATAGCCATATAAATATTTGCAGGATAAACACCAATTAAAAGAGCCAATAAGCCCCAACCTGATATTTTTCTAAATCGGGATATTAAAAGACCAAGACCTCCCAAAATTTCAAAAAAACCGCTTATGTACACTGCTTCTAGATGCAAAGGCATCATAGGAGGCATGATAGTAAGATAAAATTCTGGATTAACAAAATGATCAATGCCTATATTTATAAAAAAAGCTGATAGAGCTAGTAAAGAAAGTTTCCTCCATAAACTCTCTGGAAAATTTAATACTCTCAATAAATATTTCAAAAGATAAAGTTATTTTTTAAAATTTGGTTTACGCTTCTCTAAGAAAGCACCTATCCCTTCTTTGGCATCATCTTTTAATAAATTTTCTACCATAACTTTTGAAGTGAAGTGATAAGCTTCAGCTAAGTCATAATCAGATTGAGTATAAAAAGCACTTTTACCCGTTGATACAGCAACTGAAGATTTATTAGCAATTTTGGATGCTATATCGATAGTTTCTTTTTCCAACTCATCGATTGCATAAAAATTATTTATCAATCCTATTTCTTTCGCTTTTTTTGAGTCAATAAAGTCACCAGTAAGCAGCATTTCCATAGCATGCTTATTTTTAACTGCTCTGGTTAAAGCTACCATAGGTGTAGAACAAAAAAGTCCCAAGTTAACTCCTGGTGTTGCAAATTTAGCTGAGCTTGAAGCATAAGCAAGATCACAAGTTGCAACCAACTGACATCCGGCTGCTGTAGCAATACCAGATATTTGTGCAATGACAGGTTTTGGACAATTGACTATAAGTTGCATTAAAGATGAGCATTGATCAAATAATTGTTTGAAGTAAGGTTCACCATATTCGATCTGCTCTCTAGCATCGGTAATTTCCTTTAAATTATGTCCTGAACTGAAGATGCCTCCTTTACCAGCTAAGATAATGATTTTTATTGATTCATCAATTGAAGCCTTTTTTATTGTCTCCATTAGCCTACTCATCATATCTTCCGATAAAGCATTTCCACTCTTTTGATCATCCATGACTAGTCGAAGAATGCCTTCTCTTGGTATATCACTAATGAGTATATTCATTTCATTTTCCTTTATCTTCGATCCTAAAAAAAATTGATTATTTTTGTAATTCGATTTTGGGACATCTATTCATAACAACTTTGAGGCCCTTGCTTTTTGCCATTTTGGAAGCCTCCTCATCGATGATACCCAACTGAGTCCATAATACTTTTGAACCTATATTAACCGCCTCTTTGGTAATGGCTAGAACCTCTTCAGGTTTTCTAAAGATTTCTACCATATCTATGGGCACATCTATGGAATGAAGATCTCCGTAACAATATTGATCTAAAATACTATTACCTTTTTCATTAGGATTTACAGGATATACCTCATAGTTGTTTTCCAATAAGAATTTCATAACCTTGTAACTATCCTTTTCTGAATTAGAACTAGCCCCGACAATTGCTATAGTTTTAACCTCTTTTAAAATTTGGTTAATATAATTATCAGAGTGAACAACCTGTTCTTCCATGTCTATAGAACCTATATAGGATCACCACCTAAAATGGCAGGTGTCTCGCAGTAAGTCTTAAGAATATATCTCTGATGATCTTCCATTAATGGCGAGATAACATCAGCAAAATCTGGTATTTTAGAAATCGCTTCAAAGCCAGCTAGCATCCCCTGATTTTGTCTTGTTTTTGGCATGATATCTTCAGACGCAGGTATCATACACATGCTCATGGTTGCCCAATATATATCTACTGCAGAAAGTTTGTTGCCTATCAGATACTGTGAACCGAGTTTTTTTTGAGATTCTAATTTTTTGTCAATAACTTTTAGAGCATCTACAATTTTTGCAGGGGCTGATGAACTGGCTACTTCACTATAACCATATTTTCTTCCTAAAGGACCATCATTCAAAATCCTCATATTCCAAACAAGTCCATCCTCTGCAAGTATAATGGCACATAGACCATACATTTCAGCTCTAGATTCAAAGCTTTCTGGGATGATCGAGGGACTTTCTGATGCTCCAATTTGCTCAACAAGTGCTAGTTGTTCTATCCATACATTTCTGGGTCTTTCTTCATCATGAAACATGGTAGGTAAGCTTTTTTGTTTTGTTATGTTATAAAGATTTGCTTGCCTGTCTTCTCCAGTTTCTTTATCAGTACCCATTAAAGGATGTAGCACTCGAGTTATGGGGATCATTTTTACATAGCAAATATTCTTGAGGGCTTCAGCATAAAGAGCCTGAACACCAGGAACAAAAGTTATCCGGGTACCAGTCTTCATTTCTGCAGCCTCTTCAAGAGATATAAAAGATAGATTTTGTGAATCTTCTGTATTGTTCATTAATTTTCCTTATGTATTAAAATATCAATCTTCCTTCTAAATTAGTTACTGCTCAAATATATCCGTCTGCCCTGAGATCCTCGAAAGTAATTTTAAATGCAGAAATAACTTGATCTACTACTTCTGGAGAGTGGGCATAGGATAGGAATGCTAAATGAATACCAGGAACAATAACATTATGACCTAGAAGATGAAGATAGAATTCATTTTCTAAATGATAATGACGCCTTTCTATATCTCTAGATGATTTAATATCACTATCACCAAATATTAAATGCATCATAGATCCTGCATTCATCAACTTTGCAGGTATATTAGATTTTGAGCAAAATTCATTGATTTCTTTAGATAGACGATCGCCCTGTTCATGCAAATAAGGATAAATATGTTCTTTATTTTCTTTTAAATACTCCAAGGCACCTATACCTCCAGCCATAGTGAGAGGATTACCACTAAATGTACCACCGGCAAATATTGCGGGAGTATCTTCAGCTCCAGAAAAACTATTCATAATTTTTTTAGGTCCTGCAACAACACCAATCGGCATTCCTCCGCCCACAGCTTTGCCATATGTAATCACATCGGGCTTTATGCTGTAGTATTCTTGACATCCTCCATACTCTATTCGAAAACCTGTTATGACTTCGTCAAACATTAAAAGAACATCACAATCAGTACAAACATCTCTTAAGCCTTCTAAAAATTCTTGGCTATCCAATCTAGGATTAGAGCTCTGAACTGGCTCAATAACAACCATAGCCAGATCATTTTTATGTTTCCGAATTAACTCATAGGCATTTTTATCTCTATACGGAAGCATCATCATTAAATCTTGAGAAACTTCATTTGGAATTCCTGATCCAAGAGTAAGGCTTTTGGGTTTTGATCTTTCACTTTTTGAGTCAGCTCTTAATAAAGCATAATCATGAATGCCATGATAAGAACCATCAAATAAAGCAATTACCCTCTTACTAGTTACTGCTCTAGCTGCACGAAAAGCAAACATAGTAGCTTCACTACCTGAATTGCAGAACATTACTTCATCTACGGAAGGTGAAGATTCTTTTATCAATTCAGCTAAGTGGGCTTGTCCATGTCCAGGAATTCCATAATGCCATCCTTTCTTGATTTGAGAAGCAAGCGCATCTTCGATAGGTTTAGGTTTGTTGCCAAGAACATTAGGGCCAAATCCACCGGTTAAATCTATATAACGATTTCCATCAAGATCAGTTAAATAAGGTCCCTCGGCTGAATCAATATAAATTGGGTGAGGTAAATCTACAGTCTGAACAACTTCTTGTGCTAAAGCTGCTTGGCCCCTTATAGCAAGTGCTTCGCACTTTGTTGTTCTGTTTATTAATTTTGTTCTAACTGCATCAGATTTTGTTCCCAGTTTTAAGGCCTCTTGGTTAGTAGATTTCATTTCACCTCTCCGTATTTACTGCTTTAGGTTAACCTTAAATTAAAAATGCCCGGTCATCAATTAATTGTATCTTCTAATACAGAAGAACATTGTGAAACAGAAATTATTTGAAATTTGATATGACTTTAGCAGATCCTTTTTCGCAGTTTGGACCCATCAAATGGACTCCATCTATGCAAGGAAGAGACATAATCTTTTCAATTAATTCTATACAAATCTCTTCGCCTGTCTCTTCAGGATTATCACTGCATTCTAATTTATTAAGAATCTCATCAGAAATATTTATCCCCCAGAGATTCTTCCTCATCCAATCTGCCTGTTTTGCAGATTTTAGTGGCCCCATTCCTATCAATACCTTGTAATCATTGAATATGCCTTGATCATTTAATTTTTCTGAATATTGCTTTATTACATCAAAATCAAAGCAGTATTGAGTTTGAATAAAGCTTGCTCCTTGTTTCATCTTTGCAGTCAACGAATTCATTGCGTCTGGATTTGATAACTGCACATATAAGTCGTCTGCAGCACCTGAATATAATGGTAAAGGGCTTTTGATTTCTGTACCGTCAGTTAAAGATCCTTCAGATATAGTCTTACAGAGCTGGATCAAACCGTTACTATTTAATTCATTAACGGCCATTGGTCCATCATCGTCTGGCTGGTCTCCACTAAGACAAAGGACTTTATCAATTTGAACTGATAATGCACCTAAAAGTTCCGACTCTAAAGCTACCCTATTTCTGTCTCTGCCTGTTAATTGCAAAATAACATCCAAACCACTCTTCTTAATTTCTGATGCTACCAATAAACTATTTAAGCGAGTTTTACAATTTGGAGAATCTGTTACATTAACAGCATCAGCAAGACCCAAGAGAGCTTCAATTTTTCTTGAACTTCCAGAAAGATCTGTACTTACATCGGGTGTTGTTTCTGTAGTGAATAAAAAATCCTTTTTTTCTAACATTACCTTACCAATAGCTTTTCATTGTCATAGAGCGGAAGGTCAACTACTTTAGCATCAAACTCTCCAGATGAAGTTACGACTTTCACTTTGTGGTCAGAAGGTTTTGTTTGATTTAGTCGTATCAAACCAACTCCAGATTCTAAATAGGGAGACCAAGCACCAGCGCTAACAAAACCAATCTCTTTTCCGGAATCTACTAGTTTATCTCCTCTAGTTAATGGAGCGTCACCACAAAGCAAGCCTTTTAACCTTAAAGATTTATTATTTGTTTCCATTAATGCCTTTCGGCCAATAAAATCAAATTTATCTAGATGGACTAAACGATCTAGACCTATTTCGAAAGGATTGAGTGACTGATCTATATCTGTTCCATAATCAAGAATACCAGCCTCTATTCTTCTTATGTGCATAGAAGAGACATCTGAGGGCATCAATCCCGCAGGTAATCCTTTCTCGAGTAAAAAGTTCCATAGTTTTACACCATCAAAATCTGAATTCTTCGAATATATTTCAAAACCTCTTTCGCCAGTCCATCCGGAACGAGAGATATAGAAAGAATTACCATTTATATCTTCTTCGGCTACTCCATAATAAGGAAAATCATCTATGGATATATCGCAAACTGCTTCTAGAACATCTAGGGATGTGGGTCCTTGAATTTGCAAGACCCAAGAATCAAAATCTTCTATGGATGCATCAAAATTATCCAATAGAGCTTGAGCCCAATTCAAAAAGTCTCCGTTTGCTTGAACATAAATAAATTCCTCTTCATTGGGCCTCATCAAGACGCCGTCCATCATGATGCCTCCACTGTGATTACAAGCAATAGCATAGCCAGCTTTTCCCACTGCTATCTTACTGACATCTCTAGTGAACAACATATTAAGAAATTCAATACTTTCATTACCGGTAATTTTTAAGGGTGTCTCAGGTACATCATATAAGCAACATTTTGAGCGCATATGTTCGTAATGCTCTATTTCGTTATTTCCTGAATTTATTGGATAGAGTCTATCATTGTAGAGACCATACAAAGTATCTTCTCTATTATTACATTCAAAAAAAGGCGATTTTTTAAATCTGTGATCTGAAACAGGTAAGTAAGATATCCCCATAATTCCCCTTATTGTTCTAAGGGTATATTCTACTTATCTTTAGCTAATGCAGATACTTTTTTAGCTTAATTTATTAATTTACTATAAAACGACTTAGAACAAAGTTGCCTTTTTCTTGAATTCCAGCTTCGCCAATTGGCCTTCTCACAGCACTCGGCACATTTCCTACATAAAGTTGATAAGAACCAGGTTTTATAGGTACAAAACTAACGTGTGCTGAACCAATCTCATCACATTCGATTGCATTAAAGCTTAAACCTTGTAAATGAATCTCAATATCTCCCACCGTTACAAGTCTAAGATGTGAATTTCTAAGTAAATCAGACATTTCAATTCGCCATCCAGTAAGGTCGTCTTTAACATCGGGACAATTGATATTTAGTCTGTAGTATTTTCCTGTATTTAATGAAATTTCAAATGGCTCAAGAATAGGCATGCCATCTTTAGATGTTGTAATTGTTAGATCTATGGGAGTTGGTGGATATTGAGCAAGGTTTCCCATTGACTCTGTATATATTAAATTTTGAAACAACAGTATTATTAGAATCTTTATTATGTGATTAGTAGATTTCGTAATGATTCTAAAACTTGAAAGATTTTTCATGCGCGAGACTCCGCAACAATAAAATGTTCTAGCTTGAATATTTGATTTTCAGGAAGAGCTCTTCCTACAGGTGAAAAATATATCGAGTTAAGGTCCTCTAAAGTAACATTTTCTTTCATCGAATATCCATTTTCTGCAAGTATACTTTCTATTTCTTCATCTCTATAAAACGATATCCAAGGCTCGCCAACTTTAGCTGATAAGGTTTGAATCAAATTAGCTTTTTTTGATGGATTTGGATAGCCCTTACCAAAACAGGCTGCAGGGTCTTTGTTCAGAAGTTCATCGACATAAGACAAGAAGAAAATAGATCTAGCGTCTTTGGTGATCAAAGAGAGCTCTCGGATTGTTGAGCTTACAGCCTCTTTGGGGATGTATTGCGAGACGCCTTCAAGAGTAATGATTGTAGATTTGGTTTGATCGAATCCTGCAGTTAAAAGTTGTTCGCTTAAGGATTGATAGGAGAAATCTACATTTACGTAAGTGATGTTTTCTAGATTTGGTAAATCTTTGGGTAACTTGGAGAGTTTTATATCCGATACCTCAGGTTGATCAACTTCAAAGATTTTCAATGATGGGGTGAGATTAAGTCGGTTAGCTCGAGAGTCATATCCTGCGCCGAGAATTACATATTGTTCTATTCCTTCTTTTGCACTCTTCTCTATCAAGTCATCTATAAATCGTGTACGTGATATTAAATGTTCATGAAAACCTGGAGCAAGTTTACTGCTCAACCAGACATTTAACCTATGTCCCATGAGTTTAATCACACCAGACCCTATAACAAACTTATCAGCATATGGATCATTTATTACGCTCTTTTCTGGGCCTGCTATGGTTTCAATTAAGCGTTGCTTTGCAACCCCTTGAGCTGTGCCATCTTTTACAAAAATTGAGTAACTCATTATTTATTTAGTTTTCCTGATTAAACTATCTTGAATTTATTCCAGAAAATTCTGTCGAATCATATCCATCTGATTTTTAGTAATCCCTATTTTTTCAAGGTACTCCAAAACGCTTCCCCACTTTGACTCCACACCGTCTAAAAAATCTTTCATAGCATCATTGGGGACTCCCGCTATTTTAATCATTTTTTCTCTATCATATCCATCAGGATAACCTGTGGTGGCCTCAATGAAGTCTGCCTGTCTTTCAGTATCAAGATTAGTTAGTAAATAATCTTCCTCTATTACGTCTCTACTCACCTCTAGAATAGATAGCAAAAAGGCCGTTGAAACACCGGTTCGGTCTTTACCAGCCGTACAATGCAAAACAACAGGCAAGTTGGACTTATCAGCTAAAATCCCAAATAACCTTAACCAAGAAGTAGGACCGAATTCTAAGTAACCTAAGTACCTCTTACCTGAGATGCCTGTATCACCAACTAGTCTGCTTAATTGATCACTCCCTCCTTCAGGTATAACCGCGATGTTAATATATTTAGCACCCATTGCATCTAAAGGGCCTCTGCCTTGATCTAAAACCTCATCGGGTTTTCTTAGATCTATTTGTGTTGAGATCTTTAGATCGGAGAGCTTAGATAAATCCTTGCCTGACATCCTGTCTTGTCTGCCAGCACGAAAGTAAAGACCTTTTTTTACTTTCTTACCATCGTTATTTAAATAACCACCTATATCTCTGAAGTTAAAGCAACCTTCAAAAGGATAGTGTCTATCTGTGTAATCATTAATCATGTTAAAAGTTGTTCGAATAGATAACTAGTGTATTCGGGCTCCTTGTTTAAGCAATGTTTGCTGGACTTTTTTAATATCAACTTTCGAGATATCGGAATGTGTCTGAATTGAAACTGCTGCTGCAACGCCTGCGCCTTGGCCATTAACTGCACAGCACATCATATTTCGCACTGCAGCATGAGAGCCTTTATCTCCTCCTACAGATCTACCCGTAACCAGTAAATTTTCAACGCCCTTCGGCAGCATAGAACGAAATGGTAGTTGGAAGTATCGGCCGGTGGTAGGTAAGACGAGTACACCATAACCATCAATAAATTCAGGAAAAATTCCTATACTATCCTCAAACTCAGCCTCGTTATGAACATCCTCAGCAGTCATGTTGTATGCAGCATCGATTTTTCTTGTATCCCTAATGCCTAAAGTCATACCGAAATTTCTCAATTTAGCTTCCTCACAACCTGGGTTATATTTTTTCAGTGCTTCTATGGCAAACATTGCTTGCCTACGACCCTCCATTTCTCCTTTTGTAAGGTGATCCGGATTAGTTGCATCAAGACCTGCTAAATGGATTATATTCAAATAACTTAGGTCACCCTGCTCGCTTATGGCACCCCATGTTCCGGTAATGGTAGTTAGATTTTTAGGTATTAGTCCAGATTCGATTGCTTGTTCAAAAGGTTTTTTTAGATAGGGAGAAAATAATTTATCCTCTTTACCGGATGTCTTCATTCCCCAACCCGGTCCAAACCAATCACTATAAGTATGCGGATCAGACTTTACGTCTTCAATAAAACGAGTTTTATCAACACCATTAATTGAAAACATGACTGATGCGGCCATCATTTCTTCAACTGGTGTTTTGTGAACAATGGCTCCGGCCCTATGGGCAATATCCGCATCACCAGTTGCATCTATCACACGTTTTGCCAAGATTGCTTCTCGACCGGCTTTACTCTCAACAATAACACCTTTAATGATTGCATTCTCAACTATAGTTGCCACCATTGTTCTATGTAACATGGGTGTAATATCTGCTTCCTGTACTAAAACATCTGCGACGAATTTAAATGCTTCTCCATCTATTGCATGACTATTAGATTGAGGTTCAGGATTGGAAGCACCCATAGATTTAGCACGTTCTTCAAACTCTATTCCAATACCTTCGCTGTCAATGGTTTTTTCATGACGGTACCAGGCAAAGCCTTCGACACCCACCTGGGTGAGATTACCTCCAAAGCACCCATAACGTTCAAGCAAGGTAGTTTCTGCTCCTGCTCTTGCAGAAGCTATAGCAGCCGCTAAACCTCCGGGACCGCTACCAACAACTAATACTTCCGTTCGATGAATAATTGGTGTTTCTCTTGCTAATTCATTAATGGTTTCCATAAACGCCCTTCTTTGTCATTGAAGTATATCCTCCTTGCACCCCGTCTTCATCTCTAATATCAAGATTGAACTTTACACTCTTTACCGCCAAGCATCTTAAGGAATAAATTCCACTGACTTTCATCTACGTCTCGGCCCGTCCACCAAATTGCATGTTCATTTGTATCTCGCAGGTCATCAATTTCTAGCCCCCACATTGGCTCGATTTTATTTGGTAGCATTGAGTAACGAACATCTGTCACAAGACTCTTTTCTTCATCAAAGCCTAAATAGTCCTGAGAGAACCATCTAAACCTTTCAATGTCTAGAGCCTGCTGACTATCCTTATCAAGATCAGGTAGATGTTCCTGATAGTCAAAAATCTTGATACTCTCACCTAAACACACAGTAGACGATTGAACTGTCCTAATTGCATCAACATAAAAAGTCTTTTCGTATTTATAAATAGATTTCCACAAAATTAAATTTCCAAAGGAGGGTTTAAGTGTAAGGCGTTCAGGATTATGCCCTCTTGACTCGGCAAGATCATTCGCCGTCGACAATGCTCTTTCATACTGAATAAAGCCTAAGGCGAGATAAAAAATAATCCATCCAATTGAAAAAAAGCTAAATATTTTTCTTTTGGTTTTTATTGCAATCCCAATCAGAATTAAAACAGGAATCGTAAAGATAGGGTCAATTATAGATATATTATTCCAAGTCACTCTCTCATTTGAGAAAGGCCAAAAAAGTAAAGTTCCATAGGAAGTACATGCATCAAGTAATCCGTGGGTAGCATAACCTAAGAAACTTGCTATGTAGATAGTCTTAAAGCACATGGATGTTTTGAATAAAGGAAAAATAAGTGCTGCAACAATTAAAGATCCAAAGGGGATAAAAAAAAGTGAGTGAGAGAACTGCCTATGGTATTCAAGAAAAAGAATTGGATCAGTTGATGATTGAATCAAGACATCTAAATCAGGGGCCAATCCTGCAAGAAAACCAATAATACTAATCTTAAATATATTTTTCTTATCCGCAGACGACTGTGAGAAAGCTGCACCTACTGTTCCTTGAGTTAGTGGATCCATTTTTTTAGATAGAGATAGATTGTGTTTAAAATTATATTTATGTGAAGTTGTAAAAACTCTTAGAGTTATGCAACTTCCTCAAAAAGCTTTTCATGTAATTCTTTCACACCTTCGTTTTTTCTAAAACCACTAAAAGAAATACTATCGATGATTTCTGTAAGATCATGTTCTGTCTCTCCAATGACACAAGGAAATGCATAATTTTTTTCTAAAATTCTTCCAGGAATTTCATTTCGATGTAAGACCTCTACTTTGTATTCTTTTTTTAGTCCTTTTATAAATTGTAACCATTCAGATCTCACGAAGATCTTGCTATGTGAAATATCGCATAATTCACACGAAGTCTTTTTTTTTAAAAGATTCTTATTGATCCAATATTTGATTTCGTTCAACAATCCACCATCAGCATTGTAGATAAAATAAATTGTCTTAAATTTTTTTATAGTCATGAGGTTATCGATATTAAAGTATCTGACAAAAGTTTGTCTTTAGTTTCAATCATTTTTTTATGTATAGTGTTTTGATCTATAAACTTTGTAGGGAGATTTTGTGATAAAGCTAGAAAAAAAAGAGTCTATTTATTTTTTAACAATGGATGCTGGGGAGAATCGTTGGAATACGACATTCGTAAGAGAAATTGCTAAAGCTTTAGACACAATTGAAGATGATGAAGGTCAAGGAGCATTAATTACATCTTCCAGTGATTCAAAGTTTTTTTCAAATGGATTAGATCTAGAGTGGATGCAAGCTCCCGAAGATCATCCAGATGGAGGTGATAGAGAAGTATTCGGAGAAGAATTCATGTATTTAATGGGAAGGTTTATCACATTACCAATTCCAACTGTATGTGCTCTCAATGGACATACTTTCGGTGCTGGATTCATGTTTGCCCTTTCTCATGACTTCAGGATTATGAGAGAAGATAAAGGATTTATATGTGCAAATGAAATGCAACTAGGTCTACCAATTCCAAGACCAGAGCTGGCATTGTTTAAGCATAAAATTCCTGCAAATACTTTCTTCGAGACTGTTCAATTATCTAAACGATGGACTGGTACTGATGCTCTTAAAGCTGGGATTGTTCAAGGATTGAACTCATATGAAGAGTTACATGAAGCAGCACTAAAAAAAGCTAAAGAATTAGCTCCTCTAGCAAATAATAGAAAAAACTTTGGGCATCAAAAAGAGATGTTGTATGGTGAAAATGCAGCTGTCAATCTTAATCATGGTCCAGCTCACATGCTCAAAAATTCAAAAGATTTCAAGATTTAATAAATTTAAGAAACTCTTAATTTACAAAGATTATTTAATCTATTAACCAGTACTTACGAAACCATTTTTTCATAAAAAGGCTGATTGTGTTTTGTAGATTAAAGATCATTTAAGATTCTATCTGATTTTGTGAAAAGAAAATTATGCACTCCTAGTGTGTCATCATTTGTTAATGAAATTCTTTTAACTTCAGATAATTCAACTTTTCGAAATTTGGTACCTATCGCGTATCCAACATAACCGTAAGAATAGATAAGTTCGAATGTCTCAACTAACTCAGGATTAATTATTGTGCCCTCTGGTTGATGTTCGTTTACGCAGATCTCAATTAGAAAATCATTATTTGTATCTGAAGTTAACAAAGAACTTGCCCCTTTTAAGCATCCCAATTCTGCGCCTTCTATGTCAATCAATACAAAACATTTCTTATTCTCAGTTAAAGGTAAGGCAGTTGAATCGAATGATGATATCGGAACAAGAGTATTGTTCACTTGTCCAGCCCAGCCCTTTACAAGGGAAGCTCCTGTACTTGCTCCATACAATGGAAGTACTCCGAGTTTGTCACTTAGAGCAATTGGGAATAATTGGAAATCAGCATCAAAGTTATTTGCTTCAATGTTTCGAAGCAAGATATTGACATTTAACTGGTTTGGTTCAAATGCGATCGTACTTATGCCTTTTTTGAGTGCCTTGCATGCGTAGTAGCCAGTATTCGCACCGATATTAATGAATACATCATAATTAGCGATGATTTTATCAAATATGTTAGTTTCATCAGGTTCAAATACTCCCTCTTCCATATCACTCGTGGCGTTAAAAAAGAAGCCAAGTTTTTCTCTGTAAAGCACTTCACTTCTTAAGATTCTGGAATCACGCGAATAACGATAGTAGTTTGCGACATTTGGAAATTTCTCAACTATAGGCTTTAGAAAACTTAATAAGCTCATTTTTTCTCCTTACATTTATGAATAAAAATTCATTGTAACTTTTTTTATCATGACTCAGTAAATGCGGATTAAAGGTTAAGTTTGAATTTATAAATAACCTATAATGACTAAAAATGAATGGAGAGGTTATGAACCAAGCAGCACTTTTAATGCCGGTATTTGTCTTAATACTATGGACTTTTACAATTACCTTAATAATGGCCTATGGTCGGGTGAGATTTACAAAAAATCCACAAAAGGATGCCGCTCATACAAAAGATTTAAAAGGATTATTGCCTGCCTGGGTTGAAAGAACTTCAGATAACTATAATCATCTTTTTGAACAGCCGGTAGCTTTTTATGCTGTTACTTTATCGATTGCACTTATCAATAATATTGATCCTTTGATGGTTCAGTTAGCTTGGGCATTTACGATCATAAGAATTGTCCACTCAATTGTTCAGCTTACAATTAATATAGTTTTACTGAGGTTTTTTATCTTCTCAACTGGTTGGTTAATTATTGCTTTTATGGCATTTTCTCAACTTGTTTAACCATTATTTTTCTCCAATCGATAAGCGCCGATTGATAAAGCCTTATGTAGCAAGGGTTTGCGAGGGGCAAGATCGAGTTTACAAGTAGTTTACAAGTTTTGTCTTTCATAACATCGTCTGTGTTCTCCCAAAAATACTTGTGTAAAAAGAAGTTTAGCATTAGATCATTACAATTAGCCCATGTACTCCCATATATTTATAAAATGGTTTATATTAGTTTTTATGAAAAAACTAAAAATTATTTCACTAGCGCTCTTATTTAATTTCGTCATGACATCTTGCAGTAATTCCGATGTAATTGTTCAAATATATGGTGCCTATGAATATAACTGCACTACCGATGAATATAGAGTTTTAAGTGAGAATATTGTGCTCCCATTTTTGAAAGCAAACAAATGGTACACAAAAGAGGAATTTCACAAAGCAAATGTTGATTTTGCCTTAGAACCTTTTGAAGGACTTGCAATAAGCGATGATGGGCTTTCAGAAATTATTCCATCAGAAGAAATGAGTTACGGCATGCTCCAAGATTTAGTGATGGAAGTAGATTGTGAAAATCCCCAAGATATTATGCTGTTCTAGATTCTTCTACATTAAACTCCAACCTAATAGTCGACAAGACTCGAACCCTGTTGTTTATATGGGTTCAAGCAAGCCATTATTCCCACTCAATAGTAGCTGGTGGTTTACTAGAAATATCATAAGTTACACGAGAAACTTCTGGTATTTCATTGATGATTCTATTGGAAACTTTTTCTAAAAAAGAATGAGGTAGTTTTGCGGACTTAGCAGTCATAAAATCAATAGTTTCAACTGCCCTTAAAGCTATAACATATTCATAACGTCTTGCATCTCCAACTACTCCTACTGATTTTACTGGTAAAAATACCGCAAAAGCTTGGCTAACCTTTCCATAAAAACCTTCTTTAACCAACTCACTTATAAAAATTTCATCAGCTAATTGAAGAGTATTAATATAAGGTCGTTTTATTTCGCCAAGAATTCGAACACCCAAACCTGGGCCAGGAAAAGGATGTCTAAATAATATTTCTTTAGGCAATCCAAGCTCTAAACCAATCTTTCTTACTTCATCCTTAAAAAGATCCTTCAAAGGTTCTATAACAGGCAAGTTCAGGTAACTGGGTAGTCCACCAACATTATGATGGGATTTTATTACGTGCGCTGATCCATTCTTTGTTCCAGCAGATTCTATGACATCAGGATAAATTGTGCCTTGTGCCAACCACTTAATTTTTTTATTTCTCTTGGCTTCTTTTAGAAAGACATCTATGAAAGTTTTTCCAATAGCTTTTCGTTTAAGTTCCGGATCTTTTTTTCCTTTTAAATCTTTTAGAAATTGATTACCTGCATTAGCTCTTTTTACTTTAATGCCGAATCTCTCTTTGAAGGTCTCCATCACTTGATCACCTTCATTTAATCTAAGAAGGCCATTGTCCACAAAAATACAAGTAAGCTGATCGCCTATAGCTCTTGAAAGTAATGCTGCTACAACGGCAGAATCCACTCCTCCTGATAAACCAAGAAGTACTTCTTTGTCTCCTACCTGATCTCTAATTTCACTTATCGCTCTATCAATAATATTCTTAGAGTTCCATAAACCTTTACAACCCGAGATGTCTCTGACGAAGTTTTTTAAGATTTTTTTACCCTGTGGGGTATGAGTCACTTCAGGATGAAACTGGAGACCAAATATCTTTTTTGTTGGATGATGAAAGGCTGCTATCGGACTATTGCTAGTTTTTGCACAGACCTTAAAGTCTTTAGGTAACTTGGAAACATGATCTCCATGGCTCATCCAAACACTAATTTTCTTTTTATTGATACCTTTAAAGAGTCCTGACCCTTGGTTCTTGAGAGATAAATCTGCATGACCAAATTCTCTTTTATTAGCTAATTCAACCTTTCCTTTCAGTTGCTTAGCTATAGATTGCATCCCATAGCAGATCCCAAGAAGCGGAATACCAAGCTCAAAAACTTTATCATGTACTTTAGGAGAGCCTTTTTGTTTTACTGTTTCTGGTCCACCCGAGAGAATAATGCCATTAGCATTGAAATCTTTAATAGCCTTGAGAGAGGCTCGGTGATTATATATTTCACAATAAACTCCAAGTTCTCTTACTCTTCTGGCAATGAGTTGTGTGTATTGTGAACCGAAGTCAATTATTAAAATTTTATCGGCAAGAATATTCTGTGCCATAAAATTAGCTCATTCTATAGTTAGGTGCCTCTTTAGTTACACTAACATCATGAACATGGCTTTCATTCACTCCAGCAGAGGTGATTTGAACAAATTTAGGTTTTGTTCTCATTGATGGTATATCGTGCGAGCCCGTATATCCCATACTTTGCCTTAGACCACCAATCATTTGATGTATTACAGCTTCAAGCCAGCCTTTGTAAGGAACTCTCCCTTCGATTCCTTCAGGAACTAATTTTTCAGTGGCACCGGCGCTGTCTTGAAAATAACGATCAGAGGAGCCTTGATCACCTGACATAGCTCCTATAGAACCCATGCCTCTATATGATTTATAACTTCTTCCTTGATATAACTCTAATTCCCCTGGAGCTTCTTCAGTGCCAGCAAGCACGCTACCCAGCATTACTGTATGTCCTCCAGCAGCTATAGCTTTGGCTATATCTCCAGAAAATCTTATTCCACCATCTGCAATGATTGGTATATCTTTTTTCTTAAGTGCCTGTGTTACTTCTGCAACTGCGGATACCTGAGGCACTCCAACTCCAGTAACAATTCTTGTCGTGCAAATTGACCCTGGACCAATTCCTACTTTTACGGCATCAGCTCCTGCTTCTACCAAAGCTAGTGCTCCTTCACCAGTGGCGATGTTGCCACCAATTATTTGTAAATCCTTAAAAGTAGATTTTACTGCTTTGATTTGATTTAAAACACCTTCTGAATGACCATGTGCACTATCCAAAACTAGAACATCTACTCCTGCTTCAACTAATGCTTCGCATCTTTCTAATGTATCTGGTTTTGTTCCTATTGCAGCTCCAGCAAGGAGTCTACCTTCTTCATCACGAGTTGCATTTGGGAAATCTAGAGATTTATTGATATCTTTTAAGGTAACCAAGCCAGTCAAAGTAAAAGAGTCATCGACTAGTAGAATTTTTTCTATCCTATTATCCTGCAAAAGTCTTTTTATTACGTCAGGGCTTTCTCCTTCATTAGCTGTAATTAATTTATCTTTAGGAGTCATAATCTCAGATACCTGAACTGAATGCTGCTCTTGATATCTAAAATCTCTACTAGTAACTATTCCAACTAATTTTCCGTCATCTACTACAGGCATACCTGAAATATTCAATTCGCTGGTTAGCTGGATTAATTCACCCACCTTATTATCAGATCTTATTGTGATTGGATCTCTTACAATTCCACTTTCATATTTTTTGACTTTTCTAACCTCTGCAGCTTGATTTTCAATTGAAAGATTCTTATGGATAATGCCTATTCCTCCCAATTCACTTAATGCGATGCCCATACGAGATTCAGTCACTGTATCCATAGCAGCAGAAAGAAGGGGTATATTTAAGTTGAGTTCTTGAGTTAAGCGTGTTTTTAAATCAACATCTTTTGGAAGTACATCTGAGTGATCTGGCACAAGGAGGACGTCATCGAACGTTAGTGCTTGGTTTACGATACGCAACATTTTTAAATTATACAGAACTTGTTCATATTTTCATCAAGTACCGAAGATTCTTTAGAGATGGGGTATAGTATAGAAAAGGGGAAAATTATGATTTCAGAACAACAAAAACCTGTAGATTCGGGATTTGGTGCTAAAAGTGAACCTAATGAAGTATTAGAAGGAATAGATCTTAGCGGAAAAGTAGCTATGGTTACTGGAGGTTATTCAGGTATTGGTCTAGAAACAGCAAGAGGTCTAAAAGAAGCAGGGGCAAGGGTAATTGTAGCAGCCAGAAGAACTGATGTAGCCAAAAAAGAACTCTCTGGAATAGTTGAAGAGGAAGATATTATTGAAATGGATCTGGCGGATCCTATTTCAGTCAATCATTTCGTAAATGATTATAAAAATACGGGTACCTCATTAGATATCTTAATTAACAATGCCGCTGTGATGGCTTGTCCCCAGATGCCAACAAAAGAAGGTTGGGATCTGCAGTTTGCAGTAAACCATATAGGTCACTTTATTCTGACAAGGGGCTTACTTCCAATAATGATGAAATCATCAGAGGCAAGAATCGTAACCCTCTCTTCTACAGGTCATAAATTGTCCGGAATTCAATGGGAAGATGTTCACTTTGAAGAGTCTTATGATAAATGGAAAGCTTACGGACAATCTAAAACTGCTGCTAGCTTATTAGCTGTAGAGATTAGCAACAAAATGAAAAATGAAGGTATAAAAACATACTCTGTTCATCCGGGTGGAATATTTACTCCTCTACAGAGACACTTAGAAAAAGAGGAAATGATTGCCTTGGGATGGTTAGGAGAAGATGGAGAACTTTCCGAAATGGCTGCAGCTAACTTTAAATCCCCAACCCAAGGAGCTGCTACCAGTCTTTGGTGTGCTACTAGTCCTATTTTAAATAATGTTAGTGGAGTTTATTGTGAGAATTGTGATGTAGCTGTCAGACAAGAAGATGGCCCTTCGGCAAGATATGTGGGTGTTGCCGATTGGGCAGTCGACACTGACGAGGCATCAAAACTTTGGGAGTTAACTGAACACACTCTTTCCTCTTTGAGTTAAAATACTTTATATCTCAAATAAACCTTAAATGAACACTTTCTTTGGATGGCGTATGGTGGCTATAGCTATAGCCATTGACTTCTTTGCTGTTGGTTTTGCTTTCCAAACTTATCCAGTTATTCAACTACATCTTGAGGAAGAACTAAATCTTTCTAGATTTGTAACTACTCTTAGTATCCCAATATTCATGATGTGCTCTGCAATCTTTTTTCCCATAGTTGGAAGGCTTCTAGATCAATACTCTGTTAAAAAAATAATTGTTTGGGGAGGTTTCATCTATTCAATCAGCTTGATGTCACTTTATCTCACATTTAATTATTTCACTTTCATTCTTATTTATGGACTTCCTATTGCCTTAGGTGCGACTCTTATGGGCAATTTAGCAACATCAAAATTAGTCTCGTCTTGGTTTGAAAAGAAGGCCGGAAGAGCTTTGGGTTTCGCTGCTGTCGGCGTTTCTTTTGCTGGTTTTATATTTCCCAACCTAACTCAATACTTCTTGATGGACATCTTGTTATTAGAATGGAGAGAAGTTTATCTTGTCTTTGGTTTATTTTTGTTTGTAATTATTACACCCCTCATCTTCCTGCTTGTTATAGACAAACCAGAAGATATAGGTCAGGAGGTAGATGGAGGAGTGGAGATAGACGGACTTGAACCAGAAGATAATTTTGGAGTTGATTGGCAAATTAAAGATCTATTAAAGAATAGGAATTTTTGGATTTTAACGGCGGTTTTCTCACTACAATTTTCTTCAATGATGGCTATTCTTGCTCATCTTACATTTTATGCTGCTGAGAGGGGCTGGGCAGAACAAGCGGCATTTATATTTGGAATGTATGCTATTCCGGCTATGTTGAGCAAGGTTATATTTGGTTGGTTGGTTGAAAAGAAACTCGATCCCAGGATGGCGGTAACTATATCTTTATTTTTGCAAGCCTTAGGGCTTCTATTGATAACTTTTACTCAGAGCCCTACTCAGTTGGCATTAGTCATCGCCTTATTTGGGTTTGGTGGAGGAGCTGGCCTTCCAATGAGTAATATTCTTTTTAGAAATACTTTTACTCCAAAAAGCTTTGGGACTTCAAGGGGATTATCACAGCCTTTTATTTTTTTATTCCAGGCAATTGGAACACCGGGTGTTGCCCTTCTATTTCAATACTATGGGAATTATGACAATGCTTTTCTAATGCTTACTGTCATGGTTGTATTGGCCATATTCATTATATGGTTCATGAAAAAACCTCAAGAAGATTTAGTTAGTAGTTCTTGAATCAGTCGATCAAGGTTCTCAATAAAAGGCAAAGGCTGATCTAACATTAAATGATGTTGTGCATCCTTTAACCCAAAAATAGGTGAACCTTCTGGAAGAAGATCTTTCATCGTTTTCAACTCACCCTCTTTAAATTCAATAGTATGCTCGCCGTAATAAAAGCCGACTGGACAGTTGAGTTCAGATAATATCTTTGAGTGATCTGAACCTATAATCAAGCCATCATAAGCAGATGGATCAAACGTCCACGCCCAACCT
Organism: uncultured SAR86 cluster bacterium; assembly: GCA_902610065.1. Taxonomy (GTDB): domain Bacteria; phylum Pseudomonadota; class Gammaproteobacteria; order Magnimaribacterales; family Magnimaribacteraceae; genus Magnimaribacter. Next base: position 9,559 of record CACLUH010000013.1, on the reverse strand, counting down.
TTTTCAGTCTCTCTAATAGAGTGATCTGCAATGTAATCAACTAAATATTGATTTATACATTGCTGAGGAGGCATTAATCTGAATCTTTTAACGAGCTCCTCTTTTTCTTTTGCAATTCTTGGTGGTCTCGCAGGTGCTCTACCTTCATACCATTCATGATGTTCCTCTGGTTTGTTCACCACAAAATCAACCAGCAAAAGACCTGACATATCTTGACTATGTTTTGAAGCAGTTATTAAGGAGACCATACCGCCAAAACTATGACCTACTACTATCGGATTCTCCATCCCAGTATCCTTGACTACTCCCCAAACATCATCAACAAAAGTATCTCTTGTATAAAAAGATCTCCAGTCACTTCCACCCATGCCTGAAAAACTCATGACAACAAAATGATAATTGTCAGAGAGCATAGATCCAATGAATTTAAACCAATGGGCATGAGCATTGGTACCATGGAGCATGATTACACTTTGATTTTCTGGATTTCCCCATTCCATGTATTCAATGCAAGCGCCATTAACTTCAACGAACTTGCTTGTGTGTTCTTTGTCTAGTGCTTGGTTAAACCAATCAGGATTAGTTTTAATGAGTTCCATCTTGTAGTTTTAAAAAACCAAGGATATTAGATGATTCTAGAGGTTAATTGAACCTTTTATTTTAGGTATTTAGGGTATCTGTCTTTGCGGCAGCAATAAAATCATTCTTATGGAGTCCCCCAATCTTATGAGTCCACCATGTAACTTCGACCTTGCCCCATTCCAAAAGAATTGCGGGATGATGATCTTCCTCTTCGGCTAAAGCAGCAACTTTCTGAGTAAATTTTAGAGACTGTTCATAGTCATCAAATTTAAAAACTCTATTGAGCATTAAAACTGAATCTTTTGTTATTGGTTGCCAGTTAGGTATCTCTTTTAAAAGATCTGGCAGTTCATCATCAGTTACCCTAGGAGCATCTGCTCTGCAAGCAACACATTTTTGTTTGAGTAAGTCTTCCATAATTATTTACTAATTCCTCCTTTGGTTAATTTTGAAGGATTTAATAACTTCTTAAGTTGGGCTTCTGTTAAGTCTGTTTCTTCATTTGCAACTTCAATTATTGGCTTACCCAGCTTGTAAGCCTTCTTAGCTATCTCTGCAGCTTTTTCATAACCAATAATTGGGTTAAGAGCAGTAACTAGGATAGGATTCCTTGATAAAGAAGCTTCAAGGCTTTTCTTGTTTACTTTGAAAGTTTTAATGGCTTTATTCGATAAAACTTCCATTGCCCCTGATAAAAGATTGATACTCTTCAGTAAGTTGTAGGCAATAACTGGCAACATGACATTTAATTGAAAATTTCCAGCTTGGGCTGCAACCGTAATGGAAACATCATTTCCAATAACATCGGCAGATACCATTGTCACGGCCTCTGGTATGACAGGATTAACCTTGCCTGGCATTATACTACTCCCGGGTTGCAGTGCTTGTAATTCAATTTCAGACAAACCCGCTAATGGTCCACTATTCATCCACCTTAAATCATTAGAAATTTTCATCAAAATAACTGCAAGATTTTTTAATTCGCCTGAGAGTTGAACAGAGCAATCTTGTGCACTGAGTTCATGAAAGAAGTTAGAACTGGCCACGTATTTGCAATTACTTCCAGACAATTTAGTGAGCTCGTGTGCAAAGATCTTCGCAAACTGCTTGTGAGCATTTACACCACTTCCTACTGCTGTACCTCCTTGGGGCATTTCTAAAAACCTTTCTTCTATCACCCCAAGCATTTTTCGAGAAGCGGTCAACTGACTAGACCATGCTTTCAGTTCGTCAGAAAAATCTACCGGCATAGCATCCATCAAATGAGTTCTGCCTGTTTTTGCTATACCTTGAACAGATTCAGCTTTCTTTTCAATTTCACTTATGAGTTTATCTAATGCTGGATAGAGTTTTTTAGTCAAATCCATATGAGCAGAAACTTTTATTGCTGTTGGAATAACATCATTACTACTTTGACTCATGTTTACATCATCATTTGCTCCGATGTTCAATTTAGAGCTTTTTGAAGCTAAGTTAGCAATAACCTCATTGGCATTCATATTAGAACTGGTACCAGATCCAGTTTGAAAAACATCTATAGGAAATTCATGATGATGCCTTTCTTGCCAAACTTCTTTCGAGGCCTTAGATATGGCTCGTGCTTTATTGGCTGGAAGAAGTTTGAGTTTAGAATTGGCTCTAGCGGCAGCATCTTTAATCAACCCCAGAGAACTGACAAACGACTTAGTAAATGGAAAATCCATTTTAATTCCACTAATTGGAAAGTTATCTACAGCTCTTTGTGTTTGTGCTCCCCAGAGAGCTTTCTTTGGAACCTTTACTTCACCTAGGCTATCTTTTTCAGTTCTATAGTTCTTTGTTGCCATGAAATTCTTTTATATTTTTTGTAGTATGGGTTATATTTTAGCAAATATGCTGGATTTATTAGCTGAATTTAAATTATTACCTTTATTGGAGAAATAATGATGGATATAGATATAACAAAAGGAAAAACTGAGCCAAGAAATAGAGGTGATTTAAATCCTCCTGATTTTAGTTCAATTGATGAGGAAAGAAGACATGGGCTAGAAAGATTAGCGAGTGCTTTTCGTATGTTTGCCCATTTCGGATTTGATGAAGGTCTTGCTGGCCACATAACATTAAGAGATCCAGAGCACAAAGATCATTTTTGGGTTAATCCGTTTGGAGTCCATTTCGGACAGATGAAAGTGTCTGATCTGTTGCTAGTAAGTCATGATGGAGATATTGTAATTGGAGATAGACCTGTAAATAATGCAGCTTTTGCTATCCATTCTAGACTTCATATGAACCATCCTGATCTAAATGCAGCAGCGCATTCTCATTCAATGTATGGAAAAACTTTTTCAACAATGGGTAGGTTATTAGAACCTATCACTCAAGATTCTTGTGCTTTCTATGAAAATCATGTGTTATTTGATGACTTTACTGGCGTAGTTCTCGATACGAGCGAAGGAGATAGAATTGCGGAAGCATTAGGAGATAAAAAAGCAGCCATCTTAAAAAATCATGGACTTTTAACAACTGGAAAAACTGTTGATGAAGCTGCTTGGGGATTTTTATCTATGGATAGGTGTTGCCAGTCTCAATTACTAGCTGAGAATGTTGGACAGATGCAAAGAATACCTGATCAAGTTGCAGAACTTACAAAGAATCAGGTTGGTTCACCCATTGGGATGTGGATGAGTTACCAGCCTATTTATGATCTCATGCTAGAGAAAGACGATAGCTTTTTGAATTAAGCTTTTGTGAGAGCTTCTTTCATTTTATCGTCATAGCCATCAACAAATCCCCAATTAGACATGTAATTGATAAATTTTGGGGACAGACCCTCACCAGCTAGGTATTCAACGGATACAGGAATGACTGGAGTTTCAAATTCTGGGTTATCTGCATAAAGTTCCGGAAAGTTATGATTCAATATTGCGGCTCTGCCTAACATTATCCAATCGATATCTTCGTCCATGGCACGAGTTGCATCCTGAGGAGTTCTGATATTTCCTGCAATACCCAATCTGGTATTCCCTTTTTTAAGCTCAGCAAAATGTTGTAATAACGATTTGCCTTTGAATTCTTCTTCTTGAGGTTCTTTGAATGAATCCCACAAAGACATATCCAAAAAATCTAGTTTATTTGATACCATAAGCTCTTCAGCAAGCGCTTTAGATTCTCCTAGTTTTATACCAAATCTTTCGGAAGATAATCTAACACCTAGCATAAATTCACTGGAACATTCCGATCTGACGCCATCAATTATTTCATTGAGTAAACGAGCTCTACCTTCCAAATCGCCCCCATATTCATCATCTCTAAGATTGACTTCATCACTTAAAAACTGACAGATAATATAACCATGAGCTCCATGAAGTTCGACTCCATCAAAACCAGCTTTTTCAGATCTTACTGCTCCAGCAATAAAATCATCTCTAAGAGTTTTAACTTCATCTAAAGTTAATGCGCGAGCCGAAAACTCCTCATTATCTGACGGACAAACTGGATCTTCTCCAATCAGTTCTTTTGGTGAACGCATACCAGCATGATGTAACTGCACAATTGAAACACTATCCTGATCATTAATTTCTTTGGCCAACCTAGTTAAACCTTCTAAATGGTCATCTGAAAATACACCCATTTGACCTGGAAAACCTTTGCCTATGGCCTGTATATGAGAAGCACAAGTCATGGTTAGTCCAAAACCGCCTTTTGCTCTCATCGTTAACCAATGGAATTCCTCTTCAGACATTACTCCATCTTCGTGACTCTGAGAATTCGTTAAAGGAGCAAGCATAAACCTGTTCTTCATATCAGGTCCTCTAGAGAAACTTAAAGGCGTAAGAAGCTTATTCACCAAGTTTCTCCTCCACTTGCCATAAATTATCTTTACCGAAATACATTTCATCCTCAACAAAAAAGGTGGGTATTCCAAAAACTCCTCTCTCTGCTGCAGCTTCGGTATTTGATATTAATTTTGCTTTCACCTCTGGATCTTGCATCTGATTCATCAACTTATCTGCATCAAGTCCGGACTCTTCGAAGGCAGCTTTAATAACTTCTGGATCATCCATTTTTTTGGGCTCTTCCCACATATGAACCAAGATTTTATCTATATAGTCTTCTAAATAACCATCCATATCAGCAGCAACAGCACCTCTAATAATTTGTAAACTTATAACTGGAAAGTGAGGATTCATTTGGAATTTATCTAAACCATACCTTTTTATGAAACGTTGCATTTCAATATTTTGATATTCATTTTTATTCTTTACCCCGAAGAACTGTTCCATTGGGGGTTTGTTATTTGTAAGTTTAAAAATACCGCCCAGTAAAACTGGGATATAGTTAATTTCAGCTCCTGTTCTCTCCTTAATAGACTGCATTATCTTATGGCTCAAATAAGCATTAGGGCTTGCAAAATCAAAATAAAAATCAACTTTCTTGGTCATCATCCTCTCCTCTATTTTCAATCCTTTTAAGTAATTCCTTATAATCTAATGATAAACAATACCCGCCACTAAAACCATCGAATGTTTCCTGAGATAGATCTTCTCCATAGGTTAGTGCAAAAAGAGATTCACACTTCTCTACTAAAGTTAATCGAGTATCCTTCTCTAAATTACTCACTATTGAACTTGGAGTAATTTCATCATCAGACATGATGAGGCCTTGGTCTAACTCAGAATCCAAAATCATATATTTGCCCTGATCTGACCATGGAGTCCACTCAGGTAAATCATTTGATCTTCCTTTACCTGGACTACCAGAATAAGCAAACTCAGCCCAATATGACATCATTTGATCAGATAATTTAGTTACACTGTCTTGATCTTCGATAACCAAGTTTTTAACGATTATATTTTCTAATCCAGCAGGAAATAGAAATAATAATTCCATAGCATGAGCTGATCCAATGAGTTCTGCAAAATCTATCCCCAAAACATTTGGTAACTCATCCCAATCAAATCTATAAGCAAAAGTACTTTTATAACCTGTATTTGTAAGATCTCGTGACGGAGAATCAACCGCCCTCTCCTTCCATGAATCGGATGCATATTGATTTATTGCATTGTAATAATCTGGTCTTAATATTTCTAACGGAAGCTGATCAATACCAAATTGTGAAAGCGTTCTTGCGATGAAACCCTCCCCTTCTCCCCATTTAACAAAGTCAGGATTTCGCATATTGAATAATTTAGTTTCATACCTGGTAGTCCCGAGCATAATGGGAACTCTTGGAAGCTTGTTATTTACAAAAGTTTCGTAAATACCTTCTTTTCTTATTACATAACCATCATTGAATGCTCTGGTCATGCCTCCTTTTTTTGGCCTTGCATCAGAATAAGCTATCAATAGTTCTTTAGGTGACTTGTCTCTTAGATAACTTTCTAAATCATTTAAATCCATTGAGTTCTGTTTATCTCTGCCTTCTTGGAGACTATCAACAGTTCCATCGTTAAGCATAAGTCTATTTATTATTTCTTTAGAGCTTTGTATTCCAGAAATACCACTTTCTGGATAGTAAGACTCAGCATCAATTACAGAAGAGTGAGAAAGTATGCCGCTTTGAACTATAGCCTTATGAAATAGTTCATTTGCTAAAGGAGAGGCGTATATTGCAGCTACATTATGACCGCCAGCTGATTCACCATAAATAGTTACATTGTCTCGATCTCCTCCAAAATTCTGGATATTTTCACTGATCCATTTAAGAGCAATTATGTTATCTAAAGTCCCAAAATTACCTGACTTATCCTCTTCTGAAGAATTTTCTTGTCTGAGCGATGGGTGCCTAAACCAACCTAAATTAGACATCCTATACTGGACTGTAACTACGATTACATTATGTTTTGATACGATATGAGATGGATCATATGTGTCAGCAGAACCAATGGTATTTCCTCCCCCATGAATCCACATCATGACAGGCGCTTTTTTACTTTTTATGTCTTCCGAAGACCAATCGGGTGTCCAGACATTAAGATACAGACAATCCTCTGATCCTGACCATCCTCCTTCATTACCTGTCATCACTCCATCTCTTTGAAAACATATGTCTGCGAATTTTGATGCATCAAATATTGAGTCGAACTTTAATGGAGCTAAGGGAGCCTTCCATCTTAATTCCTCTACTGGAGGTTGCGCAAAAGGAATTCCCTTCCAGGCATATGTATTATTATTGGCTTCTACGCCTATCAATTGTCCTTGCGTAATATTTCTCAGCAAGTCTTCTTCATTTGTGCTTCCACATCCGTAGATGAGAGCCAAGAAACAACCTATGGCTAATATTTTTTTCATTTTCTCCCCTAATTTTTCAATTTACCAATTTTCTGACCACGGTCTCAAATCTATCTCAAAAGACCATGTACTCTTCTTTTGTTTATGCAGCATCAGAAAATTTTCAGCAATACTATCTATATTGAGTTTCCCATCTTCTCCTTTAGATTTTGCGAAATCAGGAAACCTAAGGTTCACTTTGTCTCCATCTATAATGCCATCAATTATTACATGAGCTACATGTATCCCCTGAGGTCCAAACTCCTTTGCAAGTCCTTGAGCCAAAGATCTTTCAGCACTCTTTGCTGCTGCAAAAGCAGTGAATGGAGGTTTAGATCTAATAGATGCAGTGGCTCCAGTAAAAAGAAGTGAACCTCCGCCGTCTAAAAGTCTTGGAATAGCCTGCTGAGAAATTAAGAAAGCTCCTTTAGCACAGACCTCCCATAAGTCCTGAAAAAAATCTAAATCCATTTCTAGAAAAGGTTTAGCATTATTATTGCCTGCATTGTAAATAACAGATTCTAGCTTTACCCCTGATTTATCTAATGTAGAAAATATATTCGATACATCTTCTGGACTAGTCACATCACCAACTATTCCTTCTATGGAGCCTTTTGAAACTTTTAAATCTTTAAGAGCATCCATGTTCTCCTTACTTCTTCCACAACCAAAAACTTTATAACCTTCTTCAGCAAATTGCTTGCACAGAGCTACACCTAAACCTTGATCGGGTCCTACTCCCAAAACCAATACAGATTTTTCTTTTATCATTTTTTTAATTTTATTAAGTCATAGTTATTATAAGCATTAAAAGAACTAATTACTTCCATACTTTAATGCTTGCATGAGTAATGTTTGTTACGTAAATTAATAGCCTAAAACAGGTTAATAAGGAGATCGAAAATGCAAATATCACCAATTCCAACTCTCTCCGAAGAGATCAATGATATACGTCTTAGAACAGCTGATATAGTTGCAAATAGAATTATACCCAACGAAGCAACTATTTATTCCGGCGGAGATAAGTCTAAAAAACTAAGAAAAGAAATTAATGAAGAAGTAAAAAAACAAGGTTTGTGGGCTCCTCATCTACCGTCTGAATACGGTGGAATGGATAATGGCTTTCTAGAGTTAGCTTATATGAACGAAATCCTTGCTTGGTCTCCATTAGGCAATAGACTCTTCGGAGTAATCGCACCTAATTCTGGTAATCAAAAAATTCTTGTTAAATATGGAACAGATGAACAAAAGAAAAAATGGCTTATTCCATTAATTAACCAAGAAATGGAGTCCGGTTTTTCAATGACAGAGCCTGATTCAGCGGGATCCGATCCAAGGTCACTTAAAACAACAGCTGTTAAGGAAGGAGACGAATGGGTAATCAATGGTCATAAAATTATGACCTCGAATGGTAACAGAGCGGATTTCTTAGTTGTCATGTGCAAGACTGAAGATGACGGTGATGAAGGTGGGGCTAATTCTAAAATGACACAAATTATTGTACCTACAGATTCTCCAGGACTTACGAAAGTTAGATCAGTTCCAATATGGGGTCATACTGGCGGGGATCATATGGAAATAAAATATGAAAATGTAAGAGTGCCACTTGAAAATGCTTTAGGCGCAAGAGGTTCAGGGCACCAAGCCGCACAAGATAGACTAGGAGCAGGAAGAGTCTATCACTGTATGAATACGATCGGACAGATGTGGAGAGCGTTTGACATAATGGTTAAATATTCTACTGAAAGAGAAGTTCATGGAGGTAAATTAGAGACTAAACAGTTCATTCAAGGGTTTATTGCTGACTCCTACATGGATATTCAGGCTTCAAGACTAATGACAATTCACTGTTCTGAGATTATGGACAAAGAAGGTGATGCAAGGGTAGACATATCAGCTATCAAGGTATTTGTACCTGCAGCAGGAACTAGAGTTGTTGATAGGGCCATTCAGATTCATGGTTGGAGAGGAGTATCTAGCGATACTCCACTAGCAGGAATGTATCAGGGTTTCAGAACATTAAGACTCGCTGATGGGCCAGATGAAGTTCATAGAATCTTAATAGCTAAAGAAATCTTAAATAGATACCATGATGGCCTTTCATGGGATTTTGGAGTTTAGCAAATTATTTAGTTGGAACTAATCGCACAGTAGAAGTAGAACTTGCTACAAGCGTACCCTCTTGTTTGAGTTTGCTTGTCATGAAAGCAGTGCTTTTCCCTAACTGAAGAACTTCTGCCGAAGCAACGAGTTTTCCCTGTCTAGTAGGGGCTAAAAAACTGACATTTATATCTAATGTCATAGGAATAATCTTAAAATCAAATAAGCCCATCAATAAATGAGCCATAGGTGCATCTAACATTCCTGTAACGAAACCACCTTGAACTACTTGACCATCAGAATGTGTAAAGTCATAAATAGCCTGAAATTCCATCTCGATAAAAGGAGGTTCGGAGCAAAAACTTATTACTTTGGCGCCTAAGGTATCAGTGCACGGTGCAGTTTTAGAATTAAAAGATTCTAGTATTTGGGAATCGTCCATAAGGAGTAGTTTAACTGATTGCTCTAGAGTAAGGGTGGTAGATGAAACTTTTTGCTGCGCCCAACCAAAAATTAATTTTAAAGCCCCACCTACCATAGATAGTAAGATGTAGCTTGATTTTCGCTAGTGCAGCTAAAATAGGTGACAGCTACATCTTACTTTTTGAACTGAGTGAGTTACCTTGGA
>CACLUH010000012.1:0-38841 GCA_902610065.1 uncultured SAR86 cluster bacterium | reverse complement strand
AGTGAAGAAGAAATTAGAGAAATGCTAATCAATGATGAAACACAAGATATGTTTACGAATCTCTTATTCAGCAGAGTTATGCCGAACCTGAAAAGAATTGGTCTTCTTACTGATAAAGTACTCCCGCTCTATGAAAAACTTAATCTCACTTCATACATGGATGCGGATAGTGAATTTGAAATTGATTGGGCAGAACTCAATAAACCGCTAGAGTCGTCTAAGGAAATAGATCAACAATCTGAGAAAGAATTGGCTGCTCATGCAGCTCAAGGATTATTCTAAGCTAAATTCAATATCGAACTGAAAGTATGGTTTAACTTTACTTTCTTTTTGATGAAACTCGTTAGACACTAAACCTAACTTACCATAGAAAGAGAGGTTGCGACTTTTCGTGTTATAAACAAGTTGAGAATTTATTTGTCTTCCTGAAGGAGTCAAATCTAGGTTAAGGTTTTGAAAAACTATCTGTCTATCCTGAGTCCTGCCAACAGGAAGAGAAAAGTTAATATTAGCTCGTTCTGATCTCAGAGGTTGATAAACTTCCACTCCTAATGAATCTGAGTTAGTGAATATATTATCTCTATAGATTCCTATATCAAAAGACGAAAAGTAGGTGTCCTCTATATCTTCTATCATTCCCATTTGATTGAAAGTTGAAGAAGTCATACCTACATGAAATGAACTTTTAAAAAAAGTATCTTTCACTCTATTTAAGAAGTCCAATCCAATAAAAGAAGTTAGAGATTTGTCAGCCTGTCCAAAACTTCCTTCTGAAGATATACCTAATAAATTTGAATTGTTTATTGTGAGCCCTGCTTGATATGAGATTGAAGACATTTCTTTATAATCTCTTACCTCTAAAAGAATACCTTTGCTATCTCCTATCTGATTTACGAATCTTTTACCATCTAGATGTGAGCCTTGAAAAAAAGAAAAAAGGATAGATTTTTTTGAAGACATATCGATATCCATACCAATATAAGAACCATCAGATGAATACTCTAGAAAAGGGATTCCTTTATATTTGGAGCCTTTTTTTGATGAAAGATAGGTATTAGGGCTTGTTCCGCTGCCAAAAAATAATTTACTATTTTGAGTAAGACTTTGTTCAAATGAAAAATAAGCTAATTTATTCTCAGTATCAGCCCACAACGATATTAGATTATGTTCTTGAGAGTAACCATCATTAATTCCGAGTTGAATGAAACCATTTTTCATTGCAATTGATCTCTCATAAACCCTTTTACTTGGATTGAGTTGAAAAGATGTCAGCCAATTTATATTAGGTATGTTATTCAGTATTCGATCATTGAAAGTTCTCTTAAAAGGAGCGCCTAATTCATCAAAAACTACATAAGATAACTGACTTAATTTTTCAGAGATAATATTACCAAATGCTGGGCCTACTATTCCTATGTAACTTCCCTCCTCTTTGAGTTTTAAGGCAGAAAGAGACATTCCAGCCGTAGCAATCATTGCGGTGCCTACTGGTTTTGTAGCAGCATCTAAATCCATTAGGCCTTGACCATAAATTTCAGAGTCTGAGTAGATACCTGATTTATTTGCTGTTGTAAAAAGTCTTTGTAGTATTTCTGTATTACCTAACTGTCCATCAAAATAATCAGCAAGAAGAGCTATTCCGCCTGAAACATGAGGTGCTGCCATTGATGTACCACTAGCCCTTCCATATGAATCAATTGTGGGTTCGTCTTGAGCATATACACTTAAGATGGAATTTCCAGGAGCTGCTAAACAATAATCTTGTGCAACACCGCATCTATTAGAAAAGCTACTTATAGAGCCATCCTCATCGACTGAAACAACAGCAGCAGTATTTCCTCTTAGTTCAGGCAGTAGATATGCCAGACCTCCGAATACCTCAGGACTTGAATAATCAACTCCTTGATCTGCATAGCCGCCTCCATTGCCAGCCGCCCAAACAAAAATTGTTTTATTTTCATCTGCTTTTTGAAACTGTGCCAATACCTCAATAGTCTTTGGAAATGCTTGCCTTATATTCTCTTCGGTATAATCATTTATATTACCTTGATAACCAAAACTTCCGTTAACAACTGTTACATCCTTGGAAACAAACTCAGCTTCAAGTTGAGACCAGCTATTATCGATTCCAGTGTAATCTACTGATGAATCAATGGTTGCAGGATCGTAAGTGTCACCTGCAGTTCCTAACTCTATTGAGATAAAAAATAACTGAGCATCAAATGCAACTCCATGAATTCCAGATCCATCCCTTTCGCCTAAGGCGATTCCCGCAACATGAGAACCATGTCGTTTTTCATCAGTTGTTGGTGATCTATCTTGATAGACTAAATAACTTTCCGGTAAAAGTTTATTGGAGCTATTTAACTCTTGGTGAGAAGTATCAACGCCGGAATCCATGATACCTATAATTGCACCTCTTCCTGTAGCTCCTCTCGCATAAGCAGACGAAGCCTTGATTAAACCTAGACCGTATTGATCACTATATTCTGAGGAGTCTTCATAGGTAATTTTGTCAGCATCAAAATTACCGGTTAGAGAAATTGCACCTGACGTAGGTAGATTAGGATTATAAGAACTAGTAGAAGTTGTTGTTGTGGAGGTTGAAGAGGAAGATGTATTTGTACTTTGAGAACTTTCACTGCTAGTAGAAGTTTGAGGAATCGTAGAGCTCGAACTACCTCCACCCCCACCCCCGCAAGACAAGAGAAAAATCATAAAAAAATATGAAATACTTTTCTTCATACTAGATAGAATTTTATTCCACCTATACAAATTAGGCCGTCACTTATTAAGCCCAACTCCAAAGCTCTTTTATTAATAATATCGTGATCTTTTGCCTTAAGACTAAAAGCAGAGATTCCAGGACCTCTTCCATCGCTATCCAAAATAAATTCTAACCAGGTGTCATCTAAAAATATTTTTAACTTTTCTTTATTTGATTTGGGATTGCCTAAAACTTCAAGCCAATCTTGAAACATAGTCTCAGGATTGTCAGACTGAATTTGGACTCCATCTACCCCTTTTATAGGTCCAGATATATGACTTGTCCACTCCGGTCCAGCCCATTTCCAACTTTCCTTAGGATTCATCCAGTCAAGAGAGAGTATTGCCCCTCCCATTTGTTTAGGATGAAGATGTATAGCTTTTGCTTCGGGCAGATCTGTTTCCCAAACAACTCCTATATTATTCTTCTCTACTAAGCTCTTTGAATCCTTAAAGTCGTCTACCTGAATTATAATCATATAACCGCCATCTCCATTTCTCTTTTCCAAGAACCTTCCGGCTGTTGTATTTTCTTCTTTCGGACTAACTACCTCTAAAAAATCTGTTCCTATAGGTATAACTGCGTTTTCAAGACCAAAATGGCCAACCCCAGGATCATTAAAAGCTACTTCGCATTCAAATAACTCACATAAATTATTAACAATTGGATCTCTTAGAGCTGAGACCATAACTATCTGTCTTATATCCATTTACAAACCTACTATATTCCCCTTTATAATAATAACCTCACTTATACTAACTCAATATTAATAGAATACCCCATGAATATATCGGCTGATTTTGGTATTACAGTAACAGATACACTTAGAAGAAATGGTGATGAGTTAGCCCATAGTATGGAGCTAAGCTCACAAGATTTGAATCATCAAAGAATTAAGGAGCTGTTTCCTGATATAGACTTTACTTCAAATCAAGGTTTCTTAGCTGTTACTGGAGGTAGACATTTAGAGTTAGGCGCTGAAATAGATTCAACTCCAATTATTCATATAAATGAAATAGAAGCGATAGGAGAGGGCTCAATGAATCTCTCTGGATTAAATAAAGAAGACTCAGTAATTATAGTTAGTGCTGGATCAGGTACTGCTTGTATTCATGCACAAAATGGAATATTTACACATTGCTCTGGTACAGGAGTTGGTGGAGGAACTGTTCTAGGATTAAGTAAACTTTTATTAGATACCAGTGATCCTAAAGAAATCGCATCTCTGGCAGAAAAAGGTAATAAAAGTCAGGTAGATTTAATATTGGAAGATGTCGTATCAGGTCCCATAGGTCAATTACCATCCTCTACAACAGCGGTTAATTTTGGGAAGATAACTAAAATTGAAGATGGCTACTCTAAGGAAGACATTGCAGCTGGTATTGTTAACTTAGTAGGTCAAACCGCTGCTAGGATAGCAACTTCAGTAGCAATGATGTTCGAAGCTAAACAAATTGTAGTTGTTGGAAGAGCTCCTTCTTTTAATGGTCTTAAAGAGTCACTTGAAGAAGCGGCTTCTATTACAGGATTTACACCACATTTCCCGCAAAATGGAGAATATGCCTCCGCTCTTGGAGCACTGTTATTGGCAGAAAAAAACCCTCCTAATTAAAAATTAGAAGGGTTATTTAAAAAAAGTCTGACGATGTCCTACTCTCACATGGTCGCAACCACACTACCATCGGCGCTAAAAGGTTTCACTTCTGAGTTCGAAAAGGTATCAGGTGGTTCACTCTTGCTATGGTCATCAGACATAAACTTATAAATTCAATCTATTTAGCAACTTGGCTATATCAAGAAATTACTTGATGTAATACGGTCAAGCCGATCGAGCAATTAGTACAGGTTAGCTCAATGCCTTACAGCACTTACACACCCTGCCTATCAACGTCCTAGTCTTGAACGGCTCTTTAGGACCCGAAGGTCCAGGGAAAACTAGTCTTGAAGGAGGCTTCCCGCTTATATGCTTTCAGCGGTTATCCTTTCCGAACATAGCTACCGGGCAATGCCACTGGCATGACAACCCGAACACCAGAGGTTCGTTCACTCCGGTCCTCTCGTACTAGGAGCAACTCTTCTCAATTTTCCAACGCGCACGGCAGATAGGGACCGAACTGTCTCACGACGTTCTAAACCCAGCTCGCGTACCACTTTAAATGGCGAACAGCCATACCCTTGGGACCTGCTTCAGCCCCAGGATGTGATGAGCCGACATCGAGGTGCCAAACACCCCCGTCGATGTGAACTCTTGGGGGGTATTAGCCTGTTATCCCCGGCGTACCTTTTATCCGTTGAGCGATGGCCCTTCCATTCAGAACCACCGGATCACTATGACCTACTTTCGTATCTGCTCGACGTGTCAGTCTCGCAGTTAAGCAACCTTATGCCATTGCACTCATTGCACGATGTCCGACCGTGCTGAGGTTACCTTCGCACTCCTCCGTTACTCTTTAGGAGGAGACCGCCCCAGTCAAACTACCCAGCACACACTGTCCTCGACCCGGATTACGGGCCTAAGTTAGAACTCCAAATTTAATAGGGTGGTATTTCAAGGACGACTCCACAAGAGCTGGCGCTCCTGCTTCAAAGTCTCCCACCTATCCTACACAAATAAACTCAAAGTCCAGTGTGAACCTATAGTAAAGGTGCACGGGGTCTTTCCGTCTAGCCGCGCGTATACGGCATCTTCACCGCAAATTCAATTTCACTGAGTCTCTGGTGGAGACAGCGTGGCCATCGTTACGCCATTCGTGCAGGTCGGAACTTACCCGACAAGGAATTTCGCTACCTTAGGACCGTTATAGTTACGGCCGCCGTTCACCGGGGCTTCGATCACGAGCTTCGCCCACAAGGGGCTAACCCGATCAATTAACCTTCCGGCACCGGGCAGGCGTCACACCCTATACGTCCACTTTCGTGTTAGCAGAGTGCTATGTTTTTAGTAAACAGTCGCAGCCACCTGGTATCTTCGACCCTCTTCCGCTCAGAGAGCAAGTCTCGTCACGTAATGAGGGCGTACCTTCTCCCGAAGTTACGGTACCATTTTGCCTAGTTCCTTCACCAGAGTTCTCTCAAGCGCCTTAGTATTCTCTACCTGACCACCTGTGTCGGTTTGCGGTACGATTCCTTGCTACCTAAAGCTTAGAAGTTTTTCCTGGAAGCATGGCATCAACCACTTCTTATCTCCTAAGAGATAATCGTCATCAGTTCTCGGCCTTAGAAATCCGGATTTACCTAGATCTCCAGCCTACAACCTTAAACACAGACAACCATCGCTGTGCTGGCCTAGCCTTCTCCGTCACTCCATCGCAGTAACAAGAAGTATAGGAATATTAACCTATTTCCCATCGACTACGGCTTTCGCCCTCGCCTTAGGGGTCGACTCACCCTGTCCCGATTAACGTTGGACAGGAAACCTTGGTCTTTCGGCGGAGAGGTTTTTCACCCCTCTTATCGTTACTTATGTCAGCATTCTCACTTCTGATACCTCCAGCAAACCTCTCGATTCACCTTCAGTGGCATACAGAACGCTCCCCTACCATGAATATAAATATTCATTCGCAGCTTCGGTGTATTATTTAGCCCCGTTACATCTTCCGCGCAGGCCGACTCGACTAGTGAGCTGTTACGCTTTCTTTAAAGGATGGCTGCTTCTAAGCCAACCTCCTAGCTGTTTGGGCCTTCCTACAACGTTTCCCACTTAATAATACTTTGGGACCTTAGCTGGCGATCTGGGTTGTTTCCCTCTTGACTACGGACGTTAGCACCCGCAGTCTGTCTCCCTCACTGTACTTGCTGGTATTCGGAGTTTGCATCGGTTTGGTAAGTCGGGATGACCCCCTAGCCGAAACAGTGCTCTACCCCCAGCAGTAATATGAGAGGCTCTACCTAAATAGATTTCGGGGAGAACGAGATATCTCCGAACTTGATTAGCCTTTCACTCCTATCCACAGCTCATCCCCCCATTTTTCAACATAGGTGGGTTCGGGCCTCCAGTAAGTGTTACCTCACCTTCACCCTGGCCATGGATAGATCGTCCGGTTTCGCGTCTAATACCTGAGACTAAATCGCCCTATTAAGACTCGCTTTCGCTGCGCCTACCTTAAAAAAGTTAAGCTTGCCACAGAAATTAACTCGCTGACCCATTATACAAAAGGTACGCCGTCACTAAAATATCCGAAGATATCAAAGCTCCGACAGCTTGTATGCAAACGGTTTCAGGTTCTATTTCACTCCCCTCTCCGGGGTTCTTTTCGCCTTTCCCTCACGGTACTGGTTCACTATCGGTCAGCTAGGAGTATTTAGCCTTGGAGGATGGTCCCCCCATCTTCAGTCAAAATTTCTCGTGTTCCGACCTACTTGTTGCAAACCTAGTTCTTTTTAAAGATTTTTGGGTACAGGGTTATCACCTTCTATGACAGACCTTTCCAGGTCATTCCCCTAATCTAAAAAATAAAGATTGCTGGCTATTCCGCTTTCGCTCGCCGCTACTCACAGAATCTCAATTGATTTCTTTTCCTGCGGTTACTAAGATGTTTCAATTCTCCGCGTTTGCCTCCTTATCCTATGAATTCAGATAAAGATACCTAGGTTATCCTAGGTGGGTTTTCCCATTCGGAAATCTCCGGATCAAAGTCTGTTACCGACTCCCCGAAGCTTATCGCAAGTTACTACGTCCTTCATCGCCTCTAGCTGCCAAGGCATCCACCGTTTGCACTTCATTACTTGACCATATTACATCAATTAACTTAATGATATTTTCAAGAATTTCTATCTACTATATGTGTTTAAAAAACACAATTTGTGTTTTAAAAAACACAAAAAACGCCAAATTACTTTGCAGTTATTCAAATAAGGTTTCGGATTAAAAGAATAATAAAACCTTTAATGAATAATTAATTTGCATATCTAGAACATAAATGTTCTTGATATGACTTGATTGAACTTATAAAAATGTTAAAAAACGCATCCAAAATCTCAAGAGAGATTAAAGATAAATAAGTAATTCGTGTGAACGCCTACAAAAAAACGATTTTATTTTAAGGAGGTGATCCAGCCCCAGGTTCCCCTAGGGCTACCTTGTTACGACTTCATCCCAGTCATGAATCACACCGTGGTGATCGTCTTCCCGAAGGTTAGACTAACCACTTCTGGTGCAACCCACTTCCATGATGTGACGGGCGGTGTGTACAAGGCCCGAGAACGTATTCACCGCGACATTCTGATTCGCGATTACTAGTGATTCCGACTTCATGGAGTCGAGTTGCAGACTCCAATCCGGACTAAGAAAAGTTTTAAGGGTTTGGCTTCAGCTCGCGCTTTCGCATCCCTCTGTACTTCCCATTGTAGCACGTGTGTAGCCCAATCCATAAGGGCCATGATGACTTGACCTCGTCCCCGCCTTCCTCCGGGTTTCACCCGGCAGTCTCCCTATAGTTCCCGACATTACTCGCTGGCAAATAAGGATAGGGGTTGCGCTCGTTACTGGACTTAACCATACATCTCACGACACGAGCTGACGACAGCCATGCAACACCTGTCATAGCGTTCCCGAAGGCACATTCACATCTCTGCGAACTTCGCTAGATTTCAAGGATTGGTAAGGTTCTTCGCGTTGCATCGAATTAAACCACATGCTCCACCACTTGTGCGGGCCCCCGTCAATTCATTTGAGTTTTAGCCTTGCGGCCGTACTCCCCAGGCGGACAACTTAATGCGTTAGCTGTGCCACTGAACAGTTAAATCTGCCCAACGGCTAGTTGTCATCGTTTACGGCGTGGACTACCAGGGTATCTAATCCTGTTTGCTACCCACGCTTTCGCACCTCAGCGTCAGTGACGAGCCAGAGAGCTGCCTTCGCCATTGGTATTCCTTCTGATATCTACGCATTTCACCGCTACACCAGAAATTCTACTCTCCTCTCTCGTACTCTAGCTTAGTAGTTTTGGATGCAGTTCCTAGGTTGAGCCCAGGGCTTTCACATACAACTTGCTAAACCGCCTACGCGCGCTTTACGCCCAGTAATTCCGATTAACGCTTGGACCCTCCGTATTACCGCGGCTGCTGGCACGGAGTTAGCCGGTCCTTATTCTTCAGGTAACGTCAACAAAATAAGGTATTAACTTAAATTGCTTCTTCTCTGATTAAAGTGCTTTACAACCCTAGGGCCTTCTTCACACACGCGGTATACCTGGATCAGGGTTGCCCCCATTGTCCAATATTCTTAACTGCTGCCATCCGTAGATGTCTGGGCCGTGTCTCAGTCCCAATGTGGCTGATCGTCCTCTCAGACCAGCTAAAGATCGTCGCCTTGGTAGGCCATTACCCTACCAACAAGCTAATCTTACGCAGGCTCATCCAATAGTGAGAGCAGTAAACTGCCCCCTTTCCCCCTCAGGGCGTATGCGGTATTAATCCGAGTTTCCTCGGGCTATCCCCCGCTACTGGGTAGATTCCTACGCGTTACTCACCCGTTCGCCGCTCGTCAGCACCGGATTCAGCAAGCTGAATCTTTATGTCTGTTACCGCTCGACTTGCATGTTTAAAAGTTACCGCCAGCGTTCAATCTGAGCCATGATCAAACTCTTCAATTGAATTTTGAATTAAGTGCCAAAATGACACTAAATCAGCTTATTAATCTATATAAATAAGGATTAATTACTGACTTTGGTAAGTTGCGCTTAATTATAAGCGCCCACACGAATTACTTATTAAAACTTTTAAAAAACTCCCCTTCGCGTACGAAGGCAGCGCAGTATACATCATAATATGGTGTTTCAAAGAAGTTTTTCTTTATTATTTGATATTAATTTTTGCAGCTATCTTTTTACCTACCAGCACCAAATTCGAAGAGCCTTTTTTTAATGTGAATTTAGGATCTGAAACTCTTTCATCATTAACTTTAATTGCACCTTGTTTTATCATCCGGATCGCATCAGAGGTGCTTTTTAGCAACTCAGATTGTTTTAAGACTCTTGTTAAAAGTTCTGAATCTTCGGAGATTTCAAAGTTTATTTCGTCAAGCTCCTGTGAAATATTTCCTTTTTGGAACCTATTTATAAAATTATCTTTTGATTTACTGCCCCAATCAGGATTGAACCTTTCAACAATTTCTTCAGCAAGTAAAAACTTAACATCTCTTGGATTAACTCCTTCTTTAACCTCTTTTTTCAGGTTAGCTATCTTTTCAGACGATTTAAAACTTAAAAGAGAAAAATATCGCCACATTAACTCATCTGAAATAGACATAATTTTTCCAAACATCTCATCGGGGCTATCTTCCAGAGCTACATAATTTCCTAAAGATTTAGACATCTTCTTAACGCCATCCAATCCTTCAAGAAGAGGAACAGTCATAATGGATTGTTGATTACATCCATAGTGTTTTTGGACTTCGCGACCTAAAAGTAAATTAAATTTCTGATCTGTTCCACCCAATTCAACGTCTGCTTCCAATTTTACGGAATCAAACCCTTGTAAAATAGGATACAAAAATTCATGAATAGAAATCGGCTGTTGAGATTTATATCTTTTTGAGAAATCATCCCGCTCTAACATTCTTGCGACCGTATAAGACGAAAGCATTTTAATAAATTCAGAAGGATCAACTTGGTTCATCCATTCAGAATTGAATCTGATCTCTGTTTTTTTAGGATCCAAGATTTTGAAAACCTGTTCTTTGTAAGTTTCTGCATTTTTATCAAGTTGGTCTTGAGTTAAAACCGGGCGTGTTTCATTTACTCCTGATGGATCTCCAACAAGACCAGTGAAATCTCCAATCAAAAAAATTATTTCATGACCTAAATCTTGGAAGATTTTCATCTTATTCAATAGTACAGTATGACCTAAATGTAAATCAGGAGAGGTGGGGTCGAAGCCCGCTTTAACTCTTAACTTTTTCTTTGATTTTATCTGCTCTAAAAAGCTATCTTCAGGGATAATTTCTTCAGTCCCTCTTGTGAGTAATTCTAGGCTCTCTTTGCTCATTGTTATTCTATTATATGTTCTTTTTTAAGGTATCATTCGACTTTATGCTGGTTAGAGAATTAATCAATGTTTTAAAAAACTTTCCGAGGAAGCATATCTTTACTCTTTTGATTGGCTTAGTTTTGATAATTTCTATTAGCCTACTAGGCAGCATAAAATTTACTGAAGAAAATCAATACTCCGAACTCACAAAAACACTTTCTCTTAGTTCCCTTACTGATGGCTATCAAATTGATATACCCCCAATAGAAAAAGAGGCTTTAATCAAAAGAAATGATTCACTCTTCACAATTCTAAAACAACTTGGAGTTTTGCAAGAAGACATAATCCAGTTAATTAATAGCAAAGAAAGTAGCCTTTTATCGAAAATTGAAGTCGGAGATAAGATCAAGATCCTAACGAATGATAAAGGAGAACTACTGAAATTGTTTTATATTGATGACATAAAGAGTGGCATACAAGCTGAAAGGATCAAGGATAGTTTCTCTATTTCAAAATATGTATCAAAACTTGAAAAAGTTAAAGTCTTTAAGCATGTGATTATTGAAGATTCAATGTATGTATCCGGTCTTAAGGAGAATGTCCCGGACAGTGTCCTGATGGACTTGGCTTACATTAATGGTTGGGATATAGATTTTACTCATGACATAAGAAAAGGTGATAGTTACAGCATAATCTATGAAGAAATAATTATTAATGGAGAAAAAGCAATTGATGGAGATATTCTTATTTCAGAGTTTAATAATAGAGATAAAAAATTTATTGCAGTTAGATATGACTTGGATTCAATAACTTCAGAGTATTTTAATCTTGATGGTCAAAATGTAAAAAAGGCATTTCTAAGATCTCCTGTGAAATTAAGTTACATAAGTTCAAAGTATAATCTTAATAGGAGACATCCTGTTTTACATACAATAAGAGCTCACAAAGGGGTAGATTATGCAGCGAATAAGGGATCTCCAATTAGAGCTACTGGTGATGGAACAATATTATTTGCCGAATATAATGGAGGTTGTGGTAATGAAATTAAGATTAAGCACTCTGAAGATTATGTTACTCGCTACTGTCATCTGAATAAATTTAGCTCAAGAACAAAAGTTGGTCGTAAGGTTAAACAAGGTCAAACAATTGGGTATGTTGGTAGCACTGGACTGGCAACTGGACCTCATTTGCATTATGAATTCCATGTTAATGGGAAGCATACGGACCCTCTTAAAGTAAAATTTCCAAATGCCTCGCCCATTAATTCTTCTGAACTCAATAACTATAGAAAAAAATCTCAGAATCTCCTAAATGAACTAAGTAATTATAAATATCTCATCAATCAAAGAGAAGTTTATGGCGGGTGAAATCTATATTGGGTTAATGACTGGAACTAGTGCAGATTCATTAGATTGCGCAGCAGTTGAGTTTTCTGATAATGAGTTGAACATAATTGGACTAAAGAATTACGATATACCAAATAATATAAAGGAAGAAATTAGTGAAAATACAAGATCTAAGAAGCTAAACGAAACTCTAATCAAAGATCTAGATTTAAGACTAGGCGAATTTTTTTCCGAGAAAATAGAAGAATTTATTGCATCTCTCAGTTTGAAAAAAGAAAAAATTGAGGCGATAGGTTCCCACGGGCAAACCATTAAACATGAACCTAATTCTAAACCTCCTTTTTCACTTCAAATAGGTAATCCTCAATTAATAAGTAATAAGCTCGGTATAAAGACTATTGCCAATTTTAGAGATGATGACATCGCGAAAGGAGGACAAGGCGCGCCTTTGTCTCCTATTTTTCATAAAGAAGTATTCGCTAAAAAAAATAAGAAGAGAGTAATAATAAATATAGGAGGTATTACTAATATTTCCTCATTAGGTGGCGCAAAACTAATAGGTTTTGATACCGGTCCAGGAAATTGTCTTTTAGATATTTGGACAAAAAAGAATAAAAAGGGCAACTATGATAACGAAGGTAATTGGGCAAAAGCAGGAACTGTTGATCAAGACTTACTGGATATAATGATGAAAGACCATTATTTTTCGCTTGAGCCGCCTAAAAGCACTGGTCCAGATTACTTTAACTTATCTTGGCTTCAAGATTGTCTTATGAAACTAAAACGAGAAATAGATCCTCGTGATACTCAAGCAACCCTAGTAGAACTTACTGCAAGCAGTCTCTCAAATTCTTTGAAGAGACTGAAAATCGTAAATGAAAATATATATATATGCGGCGGCGGAGTTCATAATAAATTTTTGATGCGCAGGATATCATTCCTTTTGGGAGAGAAATGTTACACAACAGATAAACTTGGGCTAGATCCAGATTACATAGAAGCTATTTGTTTTGCTTGGTTGGCATATAAAAGAGTAAATAATATTAAATTTAATATGAGTGCAATTACAGGAAGCAACGAGAAAGTGTTCTTGGGTAAAGTGTATTTACCAACTAAATAGAGAAGGACTCTCCACAGCCGCAAGTTGTAGTGGCATTCGGATTAGAAATTATAAATTTTGAACCCGTTAAATCTTCTACATAATCTACTGTTGATCCTTGGAGGTACTGTAAGCTTAAGGAGTCAATAACCAAATTAGCTCCCTTTTTTTCTATACATGTATCGTCTTCATCTATTGTATTGTCAAAAGAAAATCCGTACTGAAAACCCGAACAACCTCCACCAGTAACATATACCCTGAGATTTAAAATTTCAGATTCTGACTCTTTATTTTTAAGAGATAAAATCTTATGAACAGCTCCGTCTGTCAGCTGCATTAAGGAGGGTGTATAAGTTTCAACCATTATTTATACCTTTCAATTGATAATTACCAGTCATTAGATTGTAGCATTCTATCGCTTGGCCTGCGGCTCCTTTAACTAAATTATCAATGGCTGAAATGATCACAATTTGATTCTCAATGGCTGATTGATAAATACCTATCTGACAATTATTTGTCTCAGCAACTTTCAGAATTTCAGGAACCTGACCATCTATCATTAATTCAATATTAAGTGAGTCTTGGTAAAAATCTCTATAAATCTCTTCTATTGATTGATGGTTAGTATCCTCGAAATTAACATATATAGTTGAGTAAATTCCCCTCATGGCGGGAATGAGGTGGGGTAAAAAATTAATTTTTAAAGATGACCCATAAATTCCTTCAAGGACTTCAATTATTTCGGGTAGATGTCGATGTCCTCCAGTAGCATATGCTCTAAAATTTTCTTGAATATCGTCTTTTAGGCTTTCATTGACTGTAGTCCTACCTGCCCCGCTAATTCCTGACTTTGCATCAATGATAATTGAATCTATTGGAAGCTTGTTTCTGACTAAAGGTAGCAATCCAAGAATAGATGCAGTTGGATAACAGCCAGGTACAGCTACAAGATTGCTGGTTTCTATCAACTCAGCATTAAGTTCAGTCAGGCCGTAAATAGAATTCTTTAAGTTTTCTAAATCTCTGTGATTCGAACCATACCATTCTCTCCAGATTAAAGGATCTTTCAGTCGAAAATCTGCAGATAGATCAATGACTTTAATTCCTTTCTGAATAAAAGAATTTGCTTTATCCATTGCAGTGCCATGCGGAGTTGCAAAGAAAACGACATCACATTGAAAAAAGATCTGATCTTCCGGATCTACAAAATTTAAATCAGTACCTTGAAATAAGTCTGACACAGGAGTATTTTTTAGCTCTCTTGAGCTAATAGCTATAATAGAGCTTGAGTCATGGAGAGATAAGAGTTTTATTAGCTCTTCGCCAGCAAAACCTGATCCTCCTATAATTCCAACTTTATTCATCAATATGCTTCCATATTTAAGGGTAGCGGATTATATATACTTGCAATGAGACTATCTAGGCTTAGTTTTTTAGATAAACGTTTAGGAGTAATCTTTCCCAAGATGAAATATTTGTTAACAACAATCCTTTAGAGGCAAAGGATTCAGATTCCTTCAGTAACCCTTGTTTATACCTTAAATGTGCTAATCTCAGATATAACGCGCCGTCATTTTTAGTTATCCTAAAAGCCCTTTCAAGTTCAGAGTTAGTTTTAATATAGTTTTCTTTTTTCAAATCGGAGTCAGCAGATAAAAGTATCCTCTGAACAGAAGGATTTTGAGAATTTATTTTCATAATTTCATCTTCTAAGAACTGTTGGTTAGAAATCAAAAGTTCAACAGTTCTGGAGAAATCATTTACTGGGATCTTATAGTTACTCGCATCCCTCATATTTTGATTTGATGCACATGACAATAAGCCTGTAACAATTAAAAGGGTTATTGATAATTTAATTAACTTCATCCCTGACCCGCCTCAAAAACTTCTTTTAACTTATCCATTACAGTATTTCTTGAGCTTTCAATCTTACTTGAACACTCTCTTCTGACATCAGGTATTTTATTCGGTTCAGTTCCTTCTATAAAAGG
Source organism: uncultured SAR86 cluster bacterium (assembly GCA_902610065.1). Taxonomy (GTDB): domain Bacteria; phylum Pseudomonadota; class Gammaproteobacteria; order Magnimaribacterales; family Magnimaribacteraceae; genus Magnimaribacter. The sequence continues at coordinate 23,670 of CACLUH010000012.1, read as the reverse complement.
TATAAGGATAGAATTTTTACATTTTTTACCACTTCGTAATCCATCTCCAATATCTGTCCAAACGTAACTAATACGTGGCAATGAAGATTGAATGGTTTTAACTGGTTTAATATCATTTATGAAATTCTTCCAAACCTGAAATGCACCTGTTCGTCCAGTTAAGGGAGTTTGTCTATTGTCATCAAATCCGAGCCATACAAGAACCAAAAGTTCGCCCGCAAAACCAACAAACCAACTATCCCTTTGATCATCTGAAGTACCTGTTTTTCCTCCAGCATTCCATAATTGAATCTGCTTCTTTGAATAACCTCTAGCAGTACCGCGTTCAAAGGTCTGTTGCATAGCAAATTTCAATAATGCTACGGGCTCAGGTCTAATTGTTTGATCTATACTATAAGGATAAGAGAATTCGATCTTTCCTTCAGTGTCTTTAATTTGTCTAATAGATCTCAAAGGCGAGTAAAAACCATCACTTGCTATAGTTTGATAAGCTTGAATAGCCTGATAAGGAGAAAGTTCAAATGACCCTATAAAAAGGGAAGGATAATTAGGAATATCCTTTTTTATGCCAAGGTTTAGGAACATGTTTTCTACAGCCTCATATCCCAGATCTATTCCAAGCCTGGCTGAAGCAATATTATAAGATTGCCATAAAGCTACATGTAATGGTATTTCACCATGAAATTTCTTATCAAAATTATCAGGTTCCCAGACCTTACCGCCACTCATAAGGCTCAACTTAGAATCATCCAATAAGGTTGTGAGATTATAATCATTATATTTATCTAAAGCAGTCAGATAGATGAAAGGTTTCACTAAAGATCCTATTGGTCTTATAGCATTTATAGATCTATTGAAACCATAACTAGATGGCTTGGTACTTCCTGCGACAGCTTTGACCTCACCACTAGAAATATCAACTGCTATGGCAGCACCCTCAAGCTCATTTAGTCTAGATCCATATTTTTCTATTAACTGAAGTTTAGTTTTTCGGAGATTATTTTCTAAAGAATCTTGTAGCACAGGATCCAAATTAGTTTCGACAGCCAAACCCTTAGTTCGAAGCTCTTTCTCATCAAAATTCTTCTGGAGTTCAAGCCTAACTATGTCATGAAAAGCAGGATATCGGGTCTCAGTTCTATAATTAGGCAAGGAAACACCAAGCTCTTTATTTTTTAATGTCTCGAATGATGAGTCCGATATTTTATTGCTAGTATTTAAAACTCTTAAAACTAAGTTCCTTCTTTTGGTAGCATTGTTTGGATTTCTTCTTGGATTATAAAAAGAGGGTCCTTTGAGCATTCCTACTAAAAGAGCTACTTGATCCGTAGAAAGATTTTGAATTGAAGTGCCAAAAAAATGTTGTGCGCCCATCCCAAATCCATGAATTGCTCTCTTCCCTGATTGTGCAAGGAATACATCATTAATATATGCCAAAAGAATTTCTTCTTTTGAGTAACGAAATTCTATTATCAGAGAAGCAATTGCTTCCAAAACCTTTCTTCTTATGGTTTGCTCAGATGAAAAGAATAGGCTTTTAGCCAATTGTTGTGTGATGGTACTTCCGCCTTGCTCTACCTCACCAGCTTGCACATTTCTTAGAAATGCTCGTGAAATAGATTTCAATGAAATTCCATAATGATTAAAGAAATCTTGATCCTCCACTGCAAGAATAGTATCAACTAATATTGGTGGTACTTCTGGCCAATTAAGAAGCACTCTATCTTCCATATGGGAAGGGTACATTCCACCAATAACGGTTGGTTCAAGTTTTATTAGATCTTCGGATATCCCCAACTGATTACTAATTCCCTTAATCTCAGAAGCATCAAAATTTATATTAAATATACCCGAGCGCTGATCCAAATAACCTCGTAGAAATATTTTTAGATCATCTTTAGAAAATTTGAACTCACCAGGCTGCAGTGGATTTTTAACCCTTTCATACGAAAGCATTTCTAATTCTTTAATCAGATTATCCTTATTGAGGTTAATGCCTTCTGCCAATTCCAGAGGACGTGAGTATATTTTTGCAGGTATGGTCCACAGTACACCATCTAGTTTAGAAATGACTCTATAATCGAGAACAGCAACAGTTGCGGCAGTGAAAATAATGACTATTATCGAAATAAAACCAATAAAAAATCCTACTGTCAGCTTAAATTTCATTTAATACTTGATTACTTGCTCCATTTGGCACAGTCTACGTTTTTTAAAAAATTTTGTGTAAAAAAATGAAATATGATCTCTGTTGTCTTGGTAGTGCTTTAGTCGATATAACCTTTCAAATTGATGATGATTTCGTTAAAACGAATGAAGAAAGAGGTATAGCCAAGGGAGGTATGACATTAATTGAAAAAGATGATCAAATTAATTTAATTCAAGAGCTTATGGATCTTGGGAAATTACCTGACAAGGCTTGTGGCGGCTCTGCCACTAATTCAGTTGTTGCTGCTTCTCTTTTTGGATCTTCTTGTCATATGTCTTGTATTGTTTCTGATGATGACAACGGAAGATTTTACCTGGAAGACTTGTCGTCTAATGGAATTGGTCATACTTCTGAATTGATTGATTCAGAAATACCTTCTGGACAATGTCTTGTCATGATCTCAGATGATGCAGAAAGAACCATGTGCACAAACCTTGGAATAAATTCTAATATTTCTACCAAAAATGTGAATGAAGAAGTTATCAAAAATTCTAATTACATATTTTTAGAAGGCTATCTGGTTGCTTCTCCTGAAGGTTATAACACTTTTAAAGAGGCTATCACGCAAGCAAAAAAACATGATACTAAAGTAGCCCTATCCTTGTCAGATACTTTTATAGTGAACTCATTTAAAAAAGAACTTGTAGAACTTATAGAAATTAATTGTGATCTAATTTTCTGTAATGAATCTGAAGCGCAGGAGTTTGCAGGTAGTGTTATTGAAAAGGAAATTTTTAGTTATTTCAAAGATTGCACTCGTAACCTTATCATTACAAAAGGATCAGATGGCTGCATCGGTTACGATGAAAATTATGAATTTTCTGTTTCTGGAGAAGAGGTCAAGGCTATAGACACAAATGGTGCTGGCGATATGTTTGCTGGTGCTGTTTTAAATGGTCTAAATAATCAAAAAAATCTTGAAGAATCCTCTAAATTTGGATGCTTCGCTGCTTCAAAAATTGTGCAAAAAAATGGCCCTAGATTATCCAAAAAAGAATATGAAGAAATTAAAAGAACTTTTACTAGCAATTAAAAAATTATTCTGCTAAATTGCTGCGCCTTCAGCATTAAACAATTAGAGAATTCACAAAATGCCTGCAAAAAAAATAGTAAAGAAACCGGCCATCAAAAAGACTCCAGTCAAAAAAACAACTGCAAAAAAAGCATCAGCTAAAACAAAGCCTACTAAGAAAACAACTGCTAGAAAAAGCCCAGCAAAGAAGGTATCAGCTAAAAAAGTTACATCTAAGAAAACTAAGAAAGTAGATCGTTATGAAGAGTCTCAATTCCTAGCTTCAATTAAGCCCTATGCGCTTAAGAAAAATGAAAAATATATGAATGCTAAACAAAAACAGCATTTTCAAGAAATACTAGCGAGTTGGAAAAAACAATTACAACTAGAACAAGATAGAACGGCAGATAAAATACAAAAAAATGCTAGTCACTTTCCTGATGAATCTGATAGAGCTACACATGAGGAAGAATTTACTCTAGAGCTTAGAACAAGAGAAAGAGAAAGAAGACTTTTATCAAAAATTAGTGAATCTATTGAAGATCTTAAATCTGATGATTATGGATATTGTGCATCCTGTGGAATAGAAATTGGAATAAGAAGGTTAGAAGCTAGGCCTACGGCAACAAGATGTATTGATTGTAAAACCATAGAAGAGATTCATGAAAGGCAGCAATATGGCTAAAATGTTTTGGTGCTAAACCAAAATACCAATTCTCCTAAGGTCATTAAGGCCTCTAAGCATGGTATAAAAAGTAAGTATCTCGATAAGGATGCTAAATCCATCATAGCAAAGCTTAATAATTCAGGGTTCGATGCATTTATAGTTGGCGGCTTTGTAAGAGATTCAATTCTAGGGCTAAAACCAAAAGACTGTGATGTAGTTACAAATGCAACTCCAGAAGAAATAAAAAAAGCTATTCCGAAAACAAGAATCATAGGAAGAAGATTTAAAATAGTTCATGCAAGATCTGGTAGAAATATTACAGAAATATCTACGTTCAGATCATCTAGTAATAGGGAAACTAAAAAATCTCATAAAGGAATTGTTCTAAGAGATAATAACTATGGCAGCATAGAAGACGATGCCTATAGAAGAGACTTTACAATTAATTCTTTATATTTAGATATCAGAAATATGGATGTAATTGATTTCGTTGGTGGCTACGAAGATATACAAAATAGAGTACTCAAATCAATAGGAGATAGTTCAAAAAGATTCAGAGAAGACCCTGTAAGAATAATTAGAGCCATCAGATTCAAATCTAAGCTAGATCTAACTTTTGAGCCCATACTTGAGAAAGAAATTGTCAAACTTTCTCACTTACTCATTGAAATATCGTCAGGAAGAATTTATGAAGAAACGCTCAAGTTGTTTCTAACGGGTAATGCGGAATCAATAATGCAGGATATGCAAAAGTATCAGATTACTAAATATATCCTCCCTGTTACGCGGGGCTATCTGGATGCCAAGAAAGATAGAAGATTTATATTTAATGCTTTAAGAAACACAGATAAAAGATTTCATGAGGATAAAACACTTACTCCATCTTTTTTATTTTCGGTATTCTTATGGCCTGCCTTAATAGATAAGATAGGTGAACTCAATTCGAAGAAAATAAAGGTTCCAAAGATTACAAGAGCGGCAAATATAATACTTAAACGACATAATGAACATTGCTTCATCCCGAGTAGAATTCAAAAATCTATAAAAGAGACATGGGAGATGCAAGTGATGTTATTGAGAATACCTGAAAAATCCAAAATTTTAATTAGACATCCTAGGTTTAGGGCTTCTTATGATTTTCTTTTACTGAGAGAAAAATCAGGAGAAGATCTCAGCGGTGTAGGTGCATGGTGGACTAAGAAAATCTCAAACTAAAGCTATTTAAGCCTAAAAATACATAAACATTTTAAAGTTAGGATAAGATATATTTGTAATATTCTTGCATATGGAAAAAGGTCAGATAGATATAAAAAAGTATGATAAGTTGCCTACGTTTATAGCTGTAGAAGGACCTATTGGCGCCGGAAAAACAACTTTAACAAAACTTCTTGCAGACTCTTTTAGTTATGATACTTTTTTAGAGCAACCATCCGAAAATCCTTTTTTACCTGATTTTTATATCAATCAATCACAGGCTGCTTTAGCTACTCAGCTTTTTTTTCTTTTTCAAAGAGTAAAACAAATCCAAGAACTTAAACAAGAAGATATCTTCTCATCCAATAGAGTTTCAGATTTTCTTTTAGATAAAGACAAACTGTTTGCTAAAGCAACCCTTTCAGCAGAAGAATTGAAGCTTTACGAACAAATCTATCAATATCTTGCTATAGATCTTCCATCTCCTGATTTGGTTATCTATCTTCAAGCTGAGACAAAAACTCTTTATGAAAGAGTTATGCATAGAGGAATTGAAATGGAAAAAACAATCAGTTTTGACTACCTAGAATTATTAAATGAGACATACAAAGAATTTTTCTTTGAATACAACAGATCGCCTGTTTTGATAGTAAATTCGGATTATTTAGACTTGCAAGCCAATAAAAGTGATTACAACCTTCTTTTGGAAAAGCTTCTTGAGTACTTTAATAAACCAGAAGGTTCCAAAATGTACTTTAATCCCTCTCCTGCATTAATATAAATTTCATGACTAAAGATAAAATCTATAACCCTCCCCTATCAGTTCTGGAGAATTCAAATATAAAAGAATCTGAATTTGAAGAGCTATACCAATGGTCTTTAAACAAACCAGAAGAGTTTTGGGCTTCCCAGGCTGAGAATTATCTGAGCTGGAATAATAAATGGTCTAAAGTAAAAGAGACTAATATAGAGAAAGGAGAAATTGTATGGTTTAAAGATGCAAAATTAAATGCGTCTGTAAACTGCATTGATAGACATCTTCCTGAAAATTCTAAAAAAACTGCTTTCATATGGGAAGGAGATAATCCTGAAGAAACAAAAAATATTAGCTATCAGAAACTTCACGATGAAGTATGCAAATTTGCGAATGTCCTTAAAGCTAGAAATGTAAAAAAAGGCGATAGAGTTTGTATCTATATGCCTATGATCCCCGAAGCAACATATGCGATGTTAGCTTGTGCGAGAATTGGAGCGATTCACTCTGTAGTTTTTGGAGGCTTTTCGCCTGAGTCCTTAAAAGACCGTATCCTAGATTCTGATTGCCAAACTGTTATAACTGCAGATGAGGGCTTGAGGGGAGGGAAAACAGTTCCTCTTAAAGAGAATGTTGATGAGGCTCTTCAAGGATGTCCAAATGTCCATACTGTTTTAGTAATCACCAGAACAGGAGCAGAGATTTCATGGAATGAGAACTGTGACGTTAGATTTGAAGAAATTTCAGAAGGTGTTCCTTCCAATTGCGAGCCAGAAATAATGGACTCTGAAGATCCCCTATTTATTCTCTATACATCTGGATCAACAGGTAAGCCAAAAGGAGTTTTGCACTCTACAGGTGGATATCTTCTTCAAGCAGCCATGTCTCACAAGCTGGTATTCGACTATAAGGATGACGAGATCTATTGGTGTACTGCAGATGTTGGCTGGGTTACGGGTCATTCTTATATTGTTTATGGGCCTCTAGCAAATGGTGCAACATCATTAATTTTCGAAGGAATACCGACTTTTCCTTCGCCTTCAAGATTTTGGGAAGTTATTGATAAACACAAAGTAAATATCTTTTATACAGCGCCAACTGCACTAAGAGCTCTCATGGCACAAGGTGATGAATTTGTTAAATCATCAAGCAGAGATTCATTAAGAATCTTAGGGACAGTGGGAGAACCTATTAATCCTGAAGCCTGGGAATGGTATTTCAAAGTTGTTGGAGATTCTTCTTGTCCCATAGTTGATACTTGGTGGCAGACTGAAACTGGAGCCATGATGATTACCCCTGTAGCGGGATTTACTTCGATGAAGCCAGGAAGTGCTACAAAACCTTTTCTTGGAATTGAGCCAGCTCTCCTGGACGAAAGTGGAAAAGAAATTATAGGCGAGGGTTCTGGAAATCTTGTCATCAAATCTAGCTGGCCCTCACAAATCAGAACGGTATATGGAGACCATCAGAGATGCATAGATACTTACTACTCAATGTATCCTGGGTACTACACAACTGGGGATGGGGCTAGAAGAGATTCAGATGGATATTATTGGATAACTGGAAGAGTAGATGATGTATTAAATGTATCTGGCCATAGATTAGGGACAGCAGAAGTAGAAAGCGCTTTAGTTCTTCATAAAAGCGTTGCTGAGGCGGCAGTAGTTGGTTATGAACATGAGATTAAGGGGCAAGGAATCTATTGCTATGTAACTCTGATGTCTGGTATCTTGCCAGAAGAAGACCTCAAATCTGATTTAGTTAAACTAGTTGCAAAAGAAATAGGACCTATTGCTAAACCAGATATCATTCAATGGGCTCCTGGATTACCAAAGACAAGATCTGGTAAAATTATGAGAAGAATATTGAGAAAAATTGCCACCAACGAAATTGACAACCTAGGTGACACAACAACTTTAGCAGATCCGTCTGTGGTTGATGAACTCATAGCAAATAGAGAGAATAAATAATGTCGCTAATAGATTTACTAAATAAAAAAAATATCCTACCTCTTGAATCTGAAGCTTTGATCGGCCGAGAAGAAGAAGTTGAAGTCCCGGAGCACCACTTTGTAAAAGGAACACCATTAAAAGGTCCTTTTCCAGATCACTTAAAACAGGCCATATTTGGAATGGGATGTTTTTGGGGTGTCGAGAGAAGGTTTTGGGAATTAGAAGGTGTTTACTCTACTTCAGCTGGATACGCAGGTGGCTTTACAAGAAATCCATCCTATAAAGAAGTTTGTACTGGTTTTACAGGACATAATGAGGTTGTGCTTGTTGTTTATGATCCTAATGTTGTAAGTTACGAATCCCTGCTAAAGACTTTTTGGGAAGATCATGATCCTACTCAAGGTATGAGACAAGGTAATGATATGGGAACCCAATACAGATCAGGCATTTATTACTCTTCAGAGGAAGAGAAAGAAATTATTGCTGAGACAAAGCAAAAATATCAGTCTCAATTAGACTTAAATGGACTTGGCTCAATTACAACTGAGGTAAAGGAAGCCAGAAGTTTTTATTATGCAGAACATTATCATCAGCAGTATCTGGCTAAAAATCCAGATGGTTATTGTGCTCTAGCCGGTACTGGGGTAAAAATTAATTAAGTTCTTCCCAAATATATTCTTCACCTTCTTTTGAAATAATCTTATCTTCCTCAAGTTTGATTAGATGAGCTAAAAGCGAAGCTTTGGCTATTGGAAATAAAGAAGAATCTACATCGTCATAAACCCTTTCTACCAAAGACTCTGGTGTCCCTCTGGAAGCTTCTTTGAGAGCTGAAAATACTTTCTTCTCTCTTTCTAATCTATGACTGATTATCCAGTCTGCTACTTTATGGGGATTTTCTAATATGTCACCATGTCCGGGTGCAATCTTTTCAATATCATAGTTCTTTAGTTTTTCTAATGACTGAATATATTGATTCATATTTCCATCAGGCGGTCCTATTACAACAGTAGAGCCACTCATAATATGATCTCCTGTAAAAATAAATTTCTCTTCCTTTAAAATAAAGCAAAGATGATTGGAAGCGTGACCGGGCGTATGAACCACTTCTAAAGAAAATTCATTTTCTTCAAGCAATTCTCCATCTTCTAAAATTCTTTCTGGACTGAAAGTTGTATCTTGATTTTTAGTTAAGTGAGTGAGCATGCCATAAGCTGGAATATCTAGCTCATTTTTTAGTAAACGAACCCCAGGAGAATGATCTGGATGTGTATGAGTCACAAGTATTTGTTTGATATTTTTAGAGGCAGCTGTAATAGCATCGATATGATCTTGCATAGCAGGTCCAGGATCGATAACTGTTACATCTTCAACACCTACCAAGTAGGTATTTGTTCCAGGGCCAGTAAAAACACTCCCATTACCAGCAGTAATTCTTCTTACTAAAGGTGAGATTTGTACAACCTTTTCAGCTTCCATTAATGTTCCTCGTAACCCTTATCTCCAGGAAGAAGTCCTACCATTTTCCCATCTTCCATAAAAAACTTAGGTTCAATTGCAGGAATTGTTGAGGGGTCTATTGAGGATTTATCTTTAAGGAGTGTTTCGACATTTGAGTAACCACAAATACTCTCAAGATTTTTAATAGTGGGCATTATCAACAAAAGTTTTCCATCTTTTTGTTGTTGCAGAGCATCTTCAGGTTTAATCCATAAGCTATTTACACTCTCTGAACCATCATGAAGACCTTCCTGACCTTGAGGTGCAATGGCTACAAAGAAACGAGTGGTATATCTTCTTTTTTCTATTTTAGGAGTTATCCAATGAGCCAAATAAGCAAGTCTTTCAGTAGCAAGGGTAAGTTTTTCATTGCCACACATCTCTTCTAATACAGCCTCTCCAGCATTCAGTCTATTTCTATACTCCATAAATCTTTGCCTCTCATCAGAATCTGAGGGGTCAAATGGAGAGCCATCTTCCCTAAATGCAATTAATATTCCCGCTTCCTCAAAACATTCCCTGATACAGGCCACCCAGTACGCTAGCCCTCCTTTTTCTTCACCTAGAATATTAGAAAGGTACTGATCAGATGAACCAGTTGTTATCGCCTCCATGTTATCTAAGCCATCTTCTGGATCTACTTTTCCACCTGGAAAAACAAAAGCACCTCCAAAATTTGCTTTAGATGCCCTTTCAACTAAAAAAACTTCTATTCCTTCGTCTTTATTAGAATCTCTAACCAATAAAACTGTTGCAGCAGCCTGAGGAACAGTCGGTTCTTCATTCGGATCTGCCATCTGAGTATTTGCACCTTGTAATGGATTTTTCATAAATCATCCTTATTGTCTAAGATTATAATAGACTAGCATCTTCAAAAACTTAATTAACTATAAATTTATTTCAAAGGAATGTCTAAATGATGAATTCTCATCCGGAATGGTTTAAGGAAGCTTTGTCGATAGCTAAGGAACAAAGGACTATAGAAGTAGATGATGGAACTGTTCATTATCAACATTGGGGTGACGCTTCTAAACCTGGAATGGTTCTAGTTCATGGCAGTGGAAGTCATTCTCACTGGTGGGACTTCATAGCTCCATTATTACTGGAAGATTTTCAGATTAGCGCAATAGATATGTCCGGAATGGGTGATAGTGATCATAGAGAAGACTACTCTGCTCAACTTTATGCTAAAGAAATCTTATCAGTTGCTGAAGACAGTGGCTTTTTTGAGATATCTGATCCAATAATTTGTGGACACAGCATGGGAGGTTTTATGAGTGCTTTTGCTGGCACTATATCTGACAAAGAGCTTGGGGGAATAATAATGATAGATTCACCCATCAGACCACCAACCTATGACTATTCAACTCATGTAAGAAGTGGACCTATAAGAAGAATAAAAACCTATCCAACAAGAGATGCAATTTTGGAGAGATTTAGGCTGACCCCAGAGCAGGAATGTGAAAATGAATTTTTAGTTAAATACATAGCTGAATGGTCTATCAGAGAAGTTGAAGATGGATACCAATGGAAATTTGACGATACAATATTTGATAAATTAGGTTTTTCTCATATGACAAAGAATCAAGCTTTTGATCTTAAATGTAATCTGGGAATTATTTACGGAACTGAAAGCAATATGATGACAGATGAAATTCTAAATTTTATGAGAGAGAATCTTCCTGAGGGTACTCCAATGTTGGCGATAGAAAAAGCAGCACATCATGTTCTGTTGGACCAGCCGTTAGATTTGGCAGCCGCTATAAAGGATATTTCAAAAAAATGGGTTTGATTAAGTGATAAAAATTTTTTTCCTGCTTGTTTTTTTATACTTTTCCTTTTCAATCCATAAATCGCTACACAAAGAAGAAATATCTTATGGTTGTACGTCAATCAGTTTACTAATGTTTGTTGATGTGATGCTTCTTCTTCTGATTTACTTCACTTTTTTTGAATAAATCAGGATCTTGGAGGTAAGCCTTTTATGAGGCTCAATGAACGTAATGGAGCACCTTCTTTTCTAAACTTAGATAGCTCTTGATACTCGGGATCGTTATACCATCCGTCTGCTGCAGCTTCAGATGGAAAAGAAAATATTATTACTCGACCTCCAGATAGAGGTTCCGGCCCCTCCAAATGTCTGAATGAGTCATCAAATGTTAAAAACTCACCACCATGTTTTTTTAGGATGGGGAAAAAACCTTTTTCATATTTTAGATAAGTATCTTTATCTTCAATTTCAAGATTTACAATCATATATACTTTCACATCTTCCATTGATATCTCCTTAAGCCTTAACTGACTGCAGTCTTCCGTCTATGATCTCCTCTGCCTCTGAAACTAACCTAGCAACCATTTCTTTGCAAGTTGGTACATCTTTAACTCTCGCTACTGAAATTCCAGCCGACCATATGCCATGCTCTAGATCTCCCTCTTCAAAAACGACCCTTCCCCTCTGTCCGGCTACAAGGTCCTTAACATCCTCAAAGGTAGCAGAACCTGTAGACTCTATCTCAACTACTTGATCAGATATTGAATTTTTAAAAACTCTTGCTGTATTGTGCATTGTTCTAAACATTAGGTTTGTAGAGAGTTCATCTGCCTCGGTCATTTTTTCTTTAACATTTTGATGTATACCAGCTTCCTGTGTAGCCATAAATCGAGTGCCCATGACTATTGCCTCTCCGCCTAGAGCTAATGCTGCAACCATGCTTTTAGCATCGCTAAATCCTCCACAGCCCGCTACAGGCACATCTAAAGCTTCTGCTGCTTGTGGAAGCAAAACTAAAGATGGAATGTCATCTTCACCAGGATGACCGGCACACTCAAAACCATCAATTGTTATTGCACTTACACCTACAGATTGAGCCTTTAAAGCATGTCTTACAGAAGTGCATTTATGAATGACTTTTACGTCATACTCTTTAAATAATTCCATAAAGGGTTCTGGGCTGCGTCCAGCCGTTTCAACGATCTTTACTCCTGACCCAACAATAGCTTGTGCATATTCCTCATAAGGGGGAGGATTGATAGTTGGCAGTACAGTAAGGTTGACTCCAAAAGGCTTATCAGTCATTTCTCTAGTCCTGTCTATCTCTTTCGCTAAATCTTCAGGTGAAGGTTGAGTTAATGCAGTTAAAATTCCTAATGCTCCTGCATTGGATACCGCCGATACCAACTCGGCATATCCAACCCATTGCATCCCACCTTGTATTACTGGATGTTCTATTCCAAATAAATCTGTAATTCTTGTTTTTAGCATCTTTTTCTCCCCGAGATTTAATTCAATTTATATCAGTTCCTAAGAAAGATAGTAAGATACTTCAGATAAATTAAGAAGAAATACTTTATGACTGAAAAATTGAATCTCTTTATAGGCGGTAGCTCAGTTGAGAGTAATACAAAAAATTGGATTGAAGTTCTAAACCCTGCCACACAAGAAGTTCTTTGTGAGGCTCCATGCGCTACTGATGAAGAAATCGAGAGTGCAATAGCTTCTGCAAAAGAAGCTTTTTTCTCTTGGAGAGAAACTCCTCCTCCTGAAAGATCTCGTGTCATGATGAAATATCAAGATCTTCTTAAAATTCACCAAGATGAAATAGCTAAAATCCTTAGTAAAGAGAATGGAAAAACTTTTGAAGATGCTAAAGGTGATTTATGGAGAGGTATAGAGGTTGTTGAGCAAGCAGCGAATATAACCCCTTTATTAATGGGTGAAACAGTTGAAAATGTTGCAAGAGAAATAGATTCTTACAGTTATACTCAGTCTCTAGGTGTTTGTTTAGGCATTACTCCATTTAATTTTCCTGCCATGATACCTCTGTGGATGTTCCCGATGGCAATAGCCTGTGGCAACACATTCATTCTAAAGCCTTCCGAACAAGATCCTATGACCTCCAATAAACTAGCAGAACTTTTTACAGAAGCTGGTGCCCCTCCAAATCTCCTGCAGGTTATTCATGGTGGAAAAGATCAAGTAGATCAGCTTATTAGACACCCCGACATAAGAGCTATTTCATTTGTTGGATCAGTTCCTGTTGGCCAATATATTTATAAAATGGGAACTGAACATCTAAAAAGAGTTCAATCTTTTGCTGGGGCAAAAAACCACATGGTTGTGATGCCGGATGCAAATAAAAATAAAACCATAGATAGTTTAGTGGGAGCTTCAGTTGGAGCAGCAGGTCAAAGATGTATGGCGATCAGTGTGGCTGTATTCGTGGGTTCTTCGAATGAATGGATCGAAGATCTTAAGAAAGAAATGGCAATGGTGAAACCAGGTCCATGGGACTCAGAAGAATCTGGTTTTGGTCCTGTCATAAGCACTCATGCTAAAGAAAAGATTATTGGTTTGATAGAAAAAGGAAAAAGCGAAGCAACATGCCTAATAGATGGAAGCAAGTGTGAGGTTGAAGGATTTCCAGATGGAAACTGGATTGGTGCTACCTTATTTTCTGGTGTAAAAACTGAATCTGAAATATACAAAACAGAGATATTTGGGCCTGTTTTACTCTGTATCGAAGTTGACACTTTAGAAGAAGCAATAGAATTAATTAACGCAAATCCATATGGTAATGGAACTTCTATATTTACAGCATCTGGTAGGTCTGCAAGAAAATTCAGACATGAAATTGAAGTTGGACAGGTAGGAATAAATGTACCTATACCTGTTCCACTGCCTTTCTTTTCATTTACTGGTTGGAAACAATCCTTTTATGGAGATCTTCATGCCTATGGGAAGCAGGCAGTTAAGTTTTATACAGAGACCAAGACTGTGACTGAAAGATGGTTTGAAGAAGATGAGGAAAGCACAAAAAACTTAACTATTAATCTGGAGTAGTTCATGGATTTCGAATTAAATTCTGATCAAAAACATTACAGGGACTTAGCAAAAAGCTTTTCTGATAAAGAGCTAAAACCTAATGCTGGTGAATGGGATAAAGAAGCTTTTTTTCCCAAAGAAACTCTGACGAAAGCAGGAGAGTTGGGTTTCTTATCTCTTTATGTTGATACAAATCTAGGAGGCATGGGTTTAGGTAGACTGGATGCTTCAATAGTTTTTGAGCAGCTAGCGCAAGGATGCACAAGCACTACAGCTTTTATGACAATCCATAATATGGCGATTTGGATGGTCAGTAAATTTGGTTCAGAAGAATTAAAAACAGAATGGTTTCCTCAACTCAGCTCTGGTGAAAAGCTAGCCTCTTATTGTTTGACTGAACCTGGTTCAGGTTCAGATTCTGCTTCATTGCGCACTACAGCTAAGAAAGATGGAGATAATTTCATTCTAAATGGTTCAAAGGCTTTCATATCAGGATCTGGAGCTACAGATTGTCTAGTGTTAATGGCCAGAACAGGTGATTCAGGCGCAAAAGGTATTTCATGTTTCCTAATTCCAGCTGATTTACCAGGCATAGAGTATGGGAAAAATGAGCCTAAGATGGGTTGGAAAAATCAACCAACAAGATTGGTGTCTTTGACCGATGTTAAAGTTTCTAAAAAGAATTTAGTAGGAGAAGAAGGAAATGGTTTCAAAATTGCCATGCAAGGATTGGATGGAGGCCGAATAAATATAGCAACCTGCTCTATAGGAACAGCTCAATCGGCTTTAGAAGAAGCTCAGAACTATATGAATCAAAGAGAACAATTTGGGAAAAAGATATCTGAATTCCAGGCGATGCAATTCAAGATTGCTGACATGGTAACTGAACTTATTGCAGCCAGAACTATGACGAGACTAGCTGCTTCAAAAGTTGATAAAAATGATTCCGAAGCAACCATCTATTCTGCTATGGCAAAAAGATTTGCTACTGACGTAGGCTTTAATGTTTGCAATGAAGCTCTCCAAATATTTGGAGGTTACGGATATATTCAAGAATATCCTTTAGAAAGATATGTAAGAGATGTAAGGGTCCATCAAATACTAGAAGGTACTAACGAAATTATGAAAATGATAATTGGACGAAGAATGATAATGGAAGATGCAGCCTCAATAATCCAATGAAAATTATGACTGAAAAATTAATACTCGAAAAAATAGATAATATTGCCAAGATTACCATCAATAATCCTAGTGCTAATACATGGGATCTTGAAAGCCTAGCAGGATTAGAAGAAATTATTAAGCATCTCAATCAAGATGATGAAATCTTTTCTTTAGTTATAACCGGACAGGGAGAAAAGTTCTTTTCTGCAGGTGCTGACCTTAAAGTATTCCAAGAAGGGGGGAAAGATGCAGCCAAGGAAATGAGTAATGCATTTTCAAATGCCTTCGACTCGCTCAGTAAATTCAGAGGTGTATCTATAGCTGCAATAAATGGATTTGCTATGGGAGGAGGACTTGAGTGTGCATTAGCTTGTGATATTAGAGTTGCTGAAGAAAAAGCAGTACTTGCACTACCTGAACCAAAAGTGGGTTTACTGCCTTGCGGGGGCGGAACCCAAGTACTACCTAGATTAGTTGGAGAAGGCTGGGCTAAAAGAATTATTTTAACCGGTGAGCAGATTAAACCTGATCAGGCTCTGCAAATCGGTTTAATAGAAGAAAAAGTGGAAGATGGAAAGGCTCTAGAAACTGCTATGTTGATAGCCACTTCCGTTGCAAACCAAAGTCCTAGTAGCATTGCACAGTGCAAGGAGTTAATTCATAAAGCACGTTTATCTAACGAACCTTATCAAGAAGAACTTGAACCTTTTGTAAGTTTATTTGATACAAAAGACCAGAAAGAAGGTGTTGATGCATTCTTGGATAAAAGAAAACCAAATTGGCAAAATGCCTAATGATGAATTATTAGTTGAGATATTAGAGTGTCAGAATGACACTAAAATTGGACATATAACTCTCAACTCTCCTGAAACATTAAACTCATTAACCTTAAATATGGTTAATGAGATCTCTAACCTATTAGACAAATGGGAAGCTGATCCCAAAATAAAGATGATCATAATTGGTGGTTCAGGAGATAGAGCCTTTTGTGCTGGAGGAGATATCAGAGCATTATATGAGTCAATGTGTTCTCCAGATGGTCCAATTTTTGCAGAAATGTTTTTTGAGTCTGAATATAGACTAGACTATAAGCTACATAATTTTCCGAAACCTATAATTTCTATCATAGATGGTATTGTTATGGGTGGTGGCGCGGGCTTGATGTTTGGAAGTAGTTATAGGATTTCTACAGAAAGAACGAAATTTGCCATGCCAGAAATTGGTGTTGGATTATTCCCAGATGTAGGATTTACATCAGTAATAAAAGACTTACCTGAAGGTCTTGGTCTTTATATCATGCTAACTTCAACTCAATTGAATGCTGCCGATACCCTATTTTGTAATTTGACGGATTGTTCATTAAGCTCAGAAGATCTAGAAAAATTTTTCAGAGAGATTCAGGAAACCGAATGGAAAGATAAGAAAAAAGATAACTTAAAAATAATGAATGCAATTGTGCATCAAAATGGTTACATAAAAAATTTAAACAATTTTCCTAAGAGCAAGCTCAAAGATGAATTAAGCAACATTCAGTCACTTGCTAATGCTTCAAATCTAATTGAAGTTGCTGAAAATATTCTGTCGAATCCAAGTAAAGATGATTGGTATTTGAAAGGTAAAGAATCATTGAAGAGAGGGAGTCCTACATCTGCACATCTGATTTGGCTGCAATGTCAGATTTCATCACATTTAGATCTCAAGGAAGTATTTCAATTTGAACTCAACCTAGCGATTCAAATTACTAGGATGGGAGACTTTAAGGAAGGTATACGCGCATTAATAATAGATAAAGATAATGAAGCTAAATGGAAATATGATTCAATATCAAATACACCATCAGCATGGCTTGAGAGGCATACTGATTTAGCCTGGGATACAAATCCTTTGGAGGATCTCTGAGATGAAAAAAATAGGTTTTATAGGGTTAGGCAATATGGGTCTACCAATGGCTAATAATATTTTAAAAGCAGGAATTGAAGTTAATGCTTTTGACTTATCTGAGAAAGCTCTAATTCAGGCTGAAAATTTAGGAATGTCAATCAAGCAAAATTCTGAAAGCGTTTTAGAAGATATAGATGCTCTCATTACAATGCTGCCAAATGGAAGCTCAGTAGAAAAAATCTTTTTAGATGATAATTTGCTCAAAGGGATTAATAAGCAAACTCTTATTATTGAATCGTCCACTATCAGTCCTGAAATAAGTAAGAAGGTTTCCAAAATGGCTAAAAATTATGGCATTTCAATGCTTGATGCTCCAGTATCTGGAGGCGTAAAAGGTGCTGAATTGGGAAATCTTACATTCATGGTAGGCGGAAGCGAAGCTGATATGGAGAAAGGTTCAAGTCTTTTTAAAATTATGGGAGAAAAAATATTTTATGCAGGTGAATCTGGTTCCGGTCAAATTGCTAAGCTCTGCAATAATATGTTGTTGGCTGTCCATATGTGTGGGACTGCAGAAACTCTCGCTTTAGGTGTAAATAATGGATTAGATCCAGTAGTTCTCTCTGAAATTATGAAAAACAGCTCCGGAGGAAATTGGTCTCTAGAGAAATATAATCCTTATCCCGGCGTAATGAAGACAGCCCCTGCTAGTGAAGATTATTCTGGTGGATTCTTAAATACCTTAATGCTTAAAGATCTAAACTTAGTGTCAGAATTAGCTCTTCAATCTGAATCGAGTACCCCAATGGGCAAACTTGCTTTGCAGCTTTATGAGGAGATGAAAGATCAAGGTTTTGGTACACTAGATTTCTCAAGTATTCAAAAAAAGTACCTCTAGTCATTAACCAAGGGAAAAGAATGTATTTACTAAATCTAGGAAAAAAGCTTTTTATCTCCTCTTTACTAATTAGCTCTATTTCTTATCCTTTATTGGCTAATAAAGCCTTAGAGATTGCCATACTTAATGACGAAAATAATAATGGCTTTATAGACAGTTCGTCAGATATGACTATGAACTTAATTAATAGAAAGGGTGATGTAGTCACAAGAAAATTAAGATTTAAAAGACTAGAAGTTCCAGAAGATGGAGATAAATCAATAGCGATATTTGAAAGTCCTAGAGATGTTAAGGGTGTAGCAATTTTATCTTATGCACACAAAGTTAAATCAGATGATCAGTGGCTTTATTTGCCTGCATTAAAAAGAGTAAAAAGGATAGCCTCAAAAAATAAATCTGGTCCATTTTTAGGAAGTGAATTCTCCTTTGAAGATTTTTCTTTCCAAGAAGTTGAGAAGTATGAATATAAATTAATTGGTGAAGCAGATTATTTGAACCTCAAGTGCTTTGTTATTGAAAGAACACCTTTAGATCCCTATTCAGGATATACAAAACAGCTAGTATGGATTGACAAAGAAAATTACCTGATACACAAGATACACCTCTTTGATCGAAAATCTTTTCATCTGAAAACTCAAAAATTTGAAGAATATAAATTATATGAAGGTTTTTTTTGGCAACCACATAAAGTTGAAATGATTAATCATCAAAATGGAAAAAGTTCCATCCTATTATTTGAGAATGTGAAGCTCAATAGTGGCTTTACGAATAGAGATTTCACTCAAAATAGTCTTAAAAGATCTAGATAAATGTCTTACAAATATCTTGGAGTATTGATTGCTTTCTTGTGCCCTGCACTTATCGGAGAGATTATTGGAGAGTACTCTTTTGATAATAGATATTTTTTTAATTCGGGCATGCAAGGACAAGAAAGAAATCATTCTTCATTCACTCTATCACCAGAAATATTTCTTGAAGAAGAAAATTCAATTCTGCACTTTAAACCCAAGTTAAGAAAAGACAATGAAGACAATGAAAGAAATTTGGTAGATATACAAGAACTATACTTAATTAATCTGCTCGAGGATAAAGAGATCAAGTATGGAGTAAGTAAGGAATTTTGGGGCGTTACAGAAACTACTCATCGAGTGGATATAATCAATCAAACAGATACCGCCGAAAGTTTCGATGGTGAAGATAAGCTTGGTCAGCCGATGGTCAAGGTATCATTCGAAGAAAATTGGGGTCTCTTAGATTTCTATGTTTTGCTTGGTTTTCGTGAGAGAACTTATCCAGGAAATGAAGGAAGACTAAGACAGCCGATGGTCGTTGATACCGATAATCCTCAATATTTATCCTCTGCAAAAAATAAAAGAGTGGATTTTGCTTTTAGGTGGAGTAATTACTTTGATCAGCTTGAAATAGCAATTTCTCACTTTTCTGGTACTTCCAGAGAGCCTAGATTGGTAGTATCGAATGAAAATTTGAAAGAGTTAATTCCTATCTATGAGGTGATTGATCAAACAGGATTTGAGTTTCAATATTTATTAGGTAGCTTAGCTATTAAGTCAGAGATTATCTCGAGATCAGGACAAAGAGATAGATTCACGGCCTTAACATATGGATTTGAATATACCCAGGTGGGCATTCTTGGTTCTAGACTAGATCTAGGATGGATTTTGGAGGCAAATCATGACGATCGACTCCCAAGCTCCCCAGCAGTAATTGGCACAAGGCTTACATTTAATGATACATCTGATACTCAGATATTATCGGGGATAATCTACGATGAAAGATCCGAGGAAGTGGGATTTTTATTGGAAGCATCGAGAAGGTTGGGTGTTTGTTGTTCCTTATCTATTGAAGGATTTTATTTCGACGATACAAATGAAGATAATGGAGAATTTAAACTTTTTCAGCCTTACAAAGAAGATGATTTTTTGAGATTTGAATTTATATATTACATAGGTGATTAAAACGCATGAATAAAAAAGTATTAGCTAGATTGATAATTGAATATAGGAAATTATCAATCTTTCTTTGCCTTATTTTATTCTTAGGATTGTCTCAGGGTTTATCTAAATTAGTATTCAATCCTGACTTAGAAACATTCTTCCCTGAAAGACATCCCGCTACAGAGTTAAAGCATGATATAGATGATACTTTTCTTCCAACTGATAGTTTAATTATTGCGATAAGTGGTGGGGAAGAAGAAATTTTCAAAAAAGAAACTTTAGATGTAATAGAGAAACTTACTGAATTGTCATGGACAACACCATTCTCAGTAAGGGTCGACAGCCTTACGAACTTTTCTTATGTTCGCTCTGTTGATGATGATTTAATAGTAGAGCCTTTCATTGAAAATGCTCTGCTTCTGTCAGATCAAGAAATAAGGGAGAAATCCATAATAGTCGAAGACGAAGAAGCCATATATGGCTCGGTAGTCTCTAAAGATAAGAAGACTTCAATCATAAACTTAGTTATAGATCCACCTCAGCCTAATAAGGAAGCAAACTTAGAAGTAACTGTTGATTATGTTCTTGAATATCTTGATGAGGCTAAGAGAAAAAATCCAGAATTAGACATAAGGATATTAGGCAACCCTTATCAGGAATATATGGATCCAAAAATGCTTGAAGAAGAAATACCGACGGTCATGAGTCTAATGTTTTTGATGATTTTCTTGTCTATATTTTTTGTGTTAAGAAGTCTTGCCGCAGTTTTTTCAACCTTTGGTGTCATCCTTCTAACAATTGGAGCAACTTTCGGTTCAGTTGGTCTTTTGGGTAATGTCCTTAATCAAATGGTTATAACCTATCCAGTTTTAATTATAACTCTCGCATTAGCGGACTGTGTTCACCTTTTTGCAATCTATTTTCAGGAACGTAATAAAGGGGAAACAAGTAAAGAGTCAATGATAAAAAGCTTAGAATTAAATCTTCAACCACTTTTTTTGACAACGGTTACAACCTGTATTGGATTTTTATCATTTAATGCGCTCGATGTGGAGCCTTTGAGAGATCTTGGAAATGGAATTTCACTTGGAGTTCTATTTGCATTTATATACACAATATTTTTTATAGCTCCTCTTATCTCGTTTTTAGATATAAAAATTCCAACATCTACACAACAACAAATAAATTTATCTAGGAAGCTTGCAATTTTTAGTCTCTCTAGTGGAAAGACTTTTCTTTGGACAATTCCTTTGATTTGTTTCTTGCTTATTTTATTAATTCCTTTTAATAAATTAGAAATGAATCCTACTCAAATGTATTCAGAAAAATATACGAGTTTTGGTCCAGATGTTTTATGGCTCGATAAAAAATTAGGAGCAAGCTTTCCAATAAGTTTTAAAGCTACTTCTAACAATGGCAGTGTCTCAAATCCGAGATTTTTGGAAGGCCTTGATAATTTCTCTATATGGCTAGAAGAGCAAAAAGAAGTCACTCATGTTACATCTTTAGCAAGAACGATGAAATCTCTTAACAAAAGTATGCATGGCGATGATTTGAAAATGAAAGTCATACCTGAAGATCAAGAGCTATCCTCTCAATACCTTTTCTTCTATGAAATGTCTCTCCCTATGGGTTTAGATCTTAATACCTCGATTAGCCAAGATAGAGGTTCTACAAGAATAGCTGCAACATTGAGGGAAATGACGTCTAAAGAATATCTAATATTTGATGAAAAGGTTACCAAATATCTTAGGGAAAATAATCTTGAAAGTACCATTTCAAAACCTGCTGGATTCAGAGTAATTTTTGTTTATTTAATGGAAGCTATAGTGAACTCTTTATTGGTTGGCGTGACCATAGGGCTGGCTTTAATCATCACTGTAATAGGGTTTTTCTTTAGATCAGCTTCTTTCGGATTTCTTTCCTCTTTTCCCAATATCCTTCCAATTGTGAGTGCCTTTGGTATCTGGGCAATTATAGATGGTCAAATAGATTTTATGGTTGCAGTTGGAATGGGGTCTACTTTAGGCATCATCGTCGACTTCACCGTCCACCTTCTTAGCAAATATGATTTAGCGAGACAAGAATTGAAAAAGAGTCCGGAAGATGCAGTTCTTTTTGCCTTTGAAGCAGTTGGTTTTGCATTAATAGCTATGACCATCATATTAGCCCTGGGCTTCTCGGTTTTGCATCTTGTTAGTTTTCTTCCAATGCACAATTTTGCCCAATTTTCTATACTCGCTTTTGTCTTTGCACTTATTATTGATTTCTTTCTATTTCCGAATCTACTTGTCAGATTCGATAAAAGAAAATTTAATTAAGTCTTGGTTAAATAGTAACCACAAAACCAACAAGGAATTAATGATAAAGCTGCAATCATAAAAGCAAAGCTATAATCTCCTGAGTCTAAAACTAAGGGTGCTATATTGTTCCCTATTAGTGTGGATATATTCCCAAAACCCATAAAAATTCCAAAGTTTGTTGCACTAGTATTTGAAGTACAAAGTGCCATTAAGATGGAAAATATTAAAACCGACCAACCTGCATCAACAGCATCTACACCAATAATAGCTATTGATGAAATAAGATCAGAGGTTTCAGAACTAAAACTGCTCACTGCTAAAAAGATAAAAGCTTGTCCGGTAATAAAAAATAACAGCAGAAATCTTTTTGAAAAATAGATAGTTAGCAAGCCTGCTGATAAACCTATCAATCCTCCCAACCACATGCCATAGGGCCGTAAAGAGCCTATATCCTCTCCTGTCCAATCTAGAACTTTGATATAGAATTCATTGTAGATTACATCAAATATTCCATATCCTATGTTTGAAAAAAGCATAAAGATTATTGCGGCAAATGCGCTTCTATTAAATAGACTCTGACTAATACCTTTTAATAACTCATTGAGTGTAAGTCTATTCTTATAAGATAGCTCTTGTTGGCCAGCCTTATGGGATAGCTCTTTAGAAAAAATTGGGAATAGGAAAGCTAGGGACATCAGTAAAATCAAGACTAAGAAACCTTCATTAATTCCATATCCATAAAAAATAGAAGTAGCCAAAGCCATCCCAAAACCTCGCCCCAATGTCTTACTGCCCCACATGAAACCATTTGCGTTGGCCATCTGGTCTTTTCTTAAACTATCTGCAGCAAGAGCATCTATAGAAATATCTGATATCGCTACAAAAGCATTATGAAGCGTCAATAAACTTATAAGGATAAAGTTAACTTGCGTAACCTCAATGAAGACTAAAGGTGAGACAGCCAACATCATCGCAACCTGACTGATCAATATCCAAAATCTTCTTCTACCGAATCTACTCAAAGTGAATGAATCAATAATTGGTCCAAGAAATACTTTTAATGTCCACGGAACCATTGTTATAGATAACAACAATGAGATATCTTTTACAGAGGCACCGATAGATACGAGATAGGTTGTTAGGGCAAATAAAGTTCCGCCAGAAAGTCCTTGAGATAAATAGACAGCGCTAAGACTCCCGATATGCCAAATACTGCCTTCACTTAAAAGACGAGATTTAAATAATTCCATTTATATTAAATTTATTGAGTTAGTTAAGAGCAAAAGATTGTTTAATTAAATCATAAGATCTTACTCTGGCAGAAAAGGGTTCGCATATAGTGATGATTTTTAATTCTTC
>CACLUH010000011.1:0-42725 GCA_902610065.1 uncultured SAR86 cluster bacterium | reverse complement strand
GATTTAATCTTTGTCGAGATTTCTTATAGAAATTAGCCATCCTGTATTTACTACTATCTCCTTGAAATTCTCTTAATTCCTCTCTTGAAAAGAGAAACATAGGTGACTTGATAAATTCTATTTCTTTCCCAATCTTCTTAAAATAATTGATAGATTCTTCCTCGAAGAGTTTATCCTCAATTTCGTAAATATTAATTTTGTCAAAACTATGTTCTCTTAGAAAAGCACCAAAATTATCAAAGTAACTTTTTGAGACTTCCAGGTCTTCTAGTTTGTTGTAGTGAACATTTATGCCTTTATCTATTAATGTATCTTTGTATTCCCTCATAGAAGTCAAAAATAGATAGAGCTTCAATTTATGATGTTTTTGGTATGTACATAGTCCAAAATCCTCAGACATATATACATCTGTGCAACCTTTTTCCAATAACTCTTCTGGATTGAAAAGTTGATTACCTAGAATTAAAAAAAGATTTCTACCGTTATTGATTGTCATAGCAAAATGTTGGGCGCAAAAGTTTTCAAATTAGTTCAAACGGTATTTGAAGTTTATTTGAAATTCATTATTTTGTTCAAAATATTGATTATTGGCAAAATCATCTTGAGCAGGCTGCTTTAAGAAATCTATAGTAAATTTCCTTTCAACTGTCTCATTAATGAAATCGCCTTCTTCAGAATCATCACCTCTATTCATGACGAAATAGGCAATTAATCCTACTGCAACAATTGCGCCTGCAGCAGAACTACTACCACCGTAACCACCGTCATCATCACCCGATGAAGGATTTTCACTTCCTCCATGATAGCTAGCAAGAGCCAGATTCGAAGTTATTGAGAACAATAATATAATTAAGTATTTCATAACTATTTCCTTATATTTGTCCTGAGCGTCTAAGTTCGTAACCGATAACGTAAGTGCCCTTACAATTCGTAGAACCAAGCAAAGCAGATTATTTAGTTGAGCAGCAAACAACACTGAACGCGCCTATACATTATAAATATTTCTTCGTGTTATTGATATACGAATATAACTTTTATTGAGTTTTTGATTTAAAAACCTATGATAATATGTAAAAAAACCAATTAACAATTAATGCACAAAAACGAACAGATGCGCCTGCTAAAAGGCTTAATGCATCACTTAGATAACAAAACCAATATCGATGCTGGGGGCATAATTAGAACTCCTGCAGATACTTACACTTCGGAAGAAAGATTCGATATGGAGTGGAATACCTTTTTTCAAGATTATCCTCAAATAGTAGGGATGTCTGGCGACCTACCTGGACCTGATACCTTTTTAACAACCGAGGATTTTGGAGTACCCGTACTTGCTA
Source organism: uncultured SAR86 cluster bacterium (assembly GCA_902610065.1). Lineage (GTDB taxonomy): Bacteria > Pseudomonadota > Gammaproteobacteria > Magnimaribacterales > Magnimaribacteraceae > Magnimaribacter. Next base: position 41,388 of record CACLUH010000011.1, on the reverse strand, counting down.
CGAGGAATAGTAGAGGAGAGTTCAAAGCTTATGTGAATGTATGCGCACACAGAGGTGTAATTCTTGAAGATTCATTGAAAGGAAGTAAATCTAAATTTTCCTGCCCTTTTCATGGGTGGACTTACAATAATGAAGGCTCTTTAATTGGATATCCAAAAAAAGACCAATTTGGTCATATAGATAAAGACTGCTATAAACTTAAAGAACTTCCCTCAAAAGAAAAATATGGTTTCCTCTGGGTACATCCTTCTCCTAATGGAATAGTAGACCTTGAAGAATTGTTAGGGAATAGGTTGCTAGACGAATTTAGCTCTTGGCGTTTTTCAGACTTAATTTTTGCTAACGAGGACATATATGAAACCAATATGAACTGGAAGCTGGCTATAGATACTTTTGGTGAAACTTACCATTTCTCGGTTCTCCATAAAGACTCTCTCTTTCAGAGCTTCCATGGAAATTGTCAAATGTTTGATAGTTTTAATAGGAATGGCAGGTTAATTCTTTGTAAGAGGGATATAGATCAGATGAGGGAATTACCGGAGAAAGAATGGGATATATGCAAAGGTTCTTTACCTGTTTATTATTTGTTTCCGAATATAATTTTTATTCCCACAACTGAAGGGGCATTTTTAGTAAGAGAATATCCGGCTGAAAATTCACCTCATAAAAGTTTCTCAAAAATCTCTTTCTACTTTTACCCACATATTTTAGAACACATCAAAGAGCTCGAAAAAAACGGAATTAATGGCAGAGAATTGCTCGAGCAACAATATAATGGTTTCGCATCAGTCATTAGAGACGAAGATTATTTAGTTGCAGCTTCCTCTCACAGAGGTTTGATGACTGGTTCCCTAGATTATCTAACTTTTGGCAAAAATGAGCCTGCTCTTCATCATTATCATAATACATATCGTGAGGCTTTAGGCCTTCAATCATTACCTCTAGAAGAAGCTTAGAGAGTGAATATTCTCGAAGTTAGAGATTTAGAGAAGTCTTACCCTGACCCCGAGTCTGATAAATACTTAAAAGCTGTTGATGGTATTTCTATTACATTAGAGAAAGTCCAAATTTATGGAATATTGGGACCTAATGGGGCAGGGAAAACTACAACATTAGAAATGATAGAAGGCTTAACTGACATAGACGGAGGTTATGCTACTGTGAATGGAATAAATGTTGCTGATAATCCCTTTGCAGTTAAAGAGATCATAGGAGTGCAACTTCAATCAAACGAATATTTTGATTCCTTAAGCCTTAAAGAATTACTGACACTTTTCGGCAAGCTTTACCAAAATAATGTTGATCCCAAACGTCTCCTTACTAAAGTGGACCTTTTAGAAAAGATCAACTCAAAACCAGAAGAGCTATCAGGCGGTCAGAAACAGAGATTTTCCATAGCATGTGCTCTAGTCAATGAACCTAAAGTTCTTTTTCTCGATGAGCCAACTTCTGGCTTAGATCCTCAAGCCAAAAATAATCTCTGGGAGCTAATAAAAGAATTAAATCTTTCAGGAATGACCATTATTCTTACAACTCACAATATGGAAGAGGCAGAAAACCTTTGCCACAAAGTAGCCATTATGGATAAAGGCAGGATTATAGTTGAAGGAAATCCTAAAGATTTAATACACAAATACGATCAAGAGGATGGGAATCTTGAAAATGTTTTTTTGTCATTAATTGGCAAAGAGATTAGAGATTAAATGATTACTTCCTTGCAGTTGCATTTATCCAAGGTTTTTTTAAAGATATTCTTAAGAAATAGACAGGCTATTTTATTCAGTCTTTTTTTCCCACTCATATTCATCGGAGCCTTTTCTTTTTCAGGAAGTGAACCCCAGCCATTTCTAATCGGAGTAGAAGATAAATCTAATTCACCTTTTTCTTCTAAATTTATAGAAAACTTAGAACAAGAAGATTTATTTACTTTGATAAATGGAGATTTTGAAAACCTCAAAATATCTCTGCAAGAGGGCGAGGTAGACGGATTTATTGTGATTCCTGAAAATTTTGAAGAAATCGAAAATTTAGATGCATTGAAATTTTATGTAGATGCTTCACAGGCTAGACAAGCAAGTATTATCAAGCAAGCCATAGATAGATCTCTTGTTTCTATAGAACGGAATATAAGAAATATTTCTCCTTTATTTTCTGTTGAATTGGAAGATGTAAAATCAAGAAATCAAAGATATATAGATTTCTTACTTCCTGGATTATTAGCTTTTATGATCATGAACTTGAGCATAGCTGGATCAGGATTCAATATTGTGGAATATAGAAGAAGGGGAATACTTAAACGATTATTTGTAACACCAATCAGACCTAGAGACTTCATGATTAGTATTGTTTTAGCCAGAATGGCTATTGTTCTTGTTCAACTTTCGGTTGTTTTATCGATAGCGTTATTTTTATTAGATATAAATATTATTGGTAGTTATATTTCGTTTTATTCCGCTGTGATTCTTGGAACTCTTATTTTTTTATGTATAGGCTTTGCACTTGGAAGCCTTGCAAAGACTCAAGAAGGTATCAGGCCCGTTGTAGGTTTAGTTACATTTCCCCAGGTTATTCTATCTGGAGTATTTTTCCCTATCAGTTCGATGCCTGAATTAGTTCAACCAATTGTTTACTCTTTACCGTTAAGTTCAGTTGTTTCCTCTTTAAGAGAAATTGCCAATGATGGTGCCAGTCTTTTCTCTTTTAGTACCTCAACTATAGGGCTAGTAATCTGGGTAATGATTGCTTTTTTTATTTCAATAAGATTCTTTGTCTGGAAAGAAGTAGCCAGATAATCATTTTATTTAAAAATATCATTTTGAAAGAGTTAAAATAGAGATATTCCATAAATCTCATTTAAGAAGGCAAAAAATTGTTCCAAAGTGTTAACCATAAGAATCCCCGAAAATTATTAAATTCGTGGGAAGCTCAAGCTTTAGCTACTTTGACAGCAAAGAATTTACCTAATTCCTTCAAGGCAGTCTCAGAGATTATGCATGATGAAACAAAAGATATTGAAGTGCGAACGGCATCAGAAATACTCTTTTGGGGAAGAGTTTGGCGCCAATCTAAGACTAAAGAAGAGGTAGTAACTTCATGGGAAAGAATCTTAAGATTGATAAAGCACTCTAACTATCAGGGAATAGCAACTTTTGATGAAGGAAAGGCATCAATGGAAGGATTTGATGAAAGAGTAGATTTACCTGTTACGGAAAGGATTCAAGAGCTTACTGAAGAGGGTTTGTCACCAGAAGAAATCATTATGCGAGGTTTTAGTTTTGAAAAGGTAAATGAAGCTTTAAAAAATGGCTCATAGTAAACTAACACTAGAAACAAAAATTTGTGCTAACTGCAAAAGACCTTTTTCATGGAGAAAAAAATGGGAAAGGAATTGGGAAGAGGTAAGATTTTGTAGTCAGAGATGTAAAAGAGAGGGGAAATGTTAAGAGTGGATAAAATTATATTGGCAATACTAGCTATTGAGCATTTAGGATTTGGCATCTATGGCTTTTATTCTCCAGAAGGTATTGCTGAACTAACTGGCTATGCACTAAATAGTGAATTTGCTTATTCCGAAATAAGGGCTTACTACACTTTAATTTCTGGATTGGGACTTATGGCCTTTTTGGCAATTTTCTTTCATAAGCTCGCAAGACAAACCTATATCCTTTTTTCGTTCATGTTTGGTTGTATTTTCCTAGGAAGGCTTGCTAATTATCTTCTCACTGGTCAGATGGATAATTCTATTATGATTGCCATGATTGCAGAGGCCTTGGTGATAGTATTATCGCTTTGGAGACTTGCTTCTTCTAAGAATAGATCCGCTGTAGAAGTTTAAATGAGCTCCAATACCATTACACTTATATTTTGCTTAGGCGGTATAACTTTTCTGTTTAATTGGTTGCTCGTACTTCATTGGTATTTCAAGAATAATTCATTACAAATTACTAACAAAATCCAGCTTGCAAGAATCTTCTTGGTCTGTTTGTTTATTTCCATTTTTGGAGTTTTAACGACTGGTGTTATATTTGTTTCGGCTTTGATGTTTTCCCACGGTTAAAGAATTTAAAAGTATGGACAATAAATATTCTCTTGATAATTTTTCGAGACCAAACTTAGAGCTACCGAAAAAAAATTCTAAGCTGCTTCTTCATAGTTGTTGCGCACCTTGCGCAGGGGAAATAATGGAAGCCGTTGCAGCATCGGATATTGAGACTACAGTTTATTTTTACAATCCCAATATTCATCCCATTGAGGAATATGAAATAAGAAAAGATGAGAATAAAAGATTCTGTGATGCCTTAGGATTTAAATTTATTGACGCCGATTATGATAAAGAAAATTGGTTCGAGCGAATAAAAGGTCTTGAGAATGAACCCGAAAGAGGGAAAAGATGTACAAAATGCTTTGATATGAGGTTCGAAAGATCAGCGCTATATGCCAGTGAAAATGATTATGCTGTTTATGCCACAACACTAGGTATCTCAAGGTGGAAAGATATGAAACAAATAAATGATTCCGGTCATAGAGCAGCAGAAAGGTATGACCAAGTCAGTTATTGGGATTTTAATTGGAGAAAGCAAGGAGGATCCTCAAGAATGATTGAAATCTCTAAAAGAGAAGAGTTTTATCAGCAAGAATATTGCGGTTGCGTTTATAGCTTAAGAGATACTAATAAATGGCGTAAGGAGAACAACAGGCCGAGGATAAAACGCGGTATAAAATATTATAATATTTCATGAAACATATTATCGCGATTGGTGGCGGGGGTTTTGGAAGAAATCCAGGTGAAGGTTTAATAGAACAATATATTCTGGATCAGACTGGTAAGGATCAACCAAATATATGCTTTATACCAACTGCAACAGGAGACAATGAAGCTTACAAGGTTAATTATTACAGTACTTTCTCAAAGTTAAACTGTAATCCAGTTCATTTAGATTTTTTTAAAAGAACGCCAGATCTTGAAAAGTTAATTGGTGAGCAAGATGCTATCTTTGTTGGGGGTGGCAATACTAAGAGTATGTTGGCCGTCTGGAAAGATTGGGGATTGGATAACTTGCTTCAAAAAGCTTACCAAGCTGGAGTTGTTATGAGTGGAGTCAGTGCTGGTGCTAACTGTTGGTTTGAAAGAGCCGTCGTTGATTCTTGGGATGATGACCTTAAAGTTATCGATTGTATGGGGTTTGTGAAAGGAAATTTTTGTCCCCATTATGATGAAGAACCTCAGAGACGTCCTTCTGTTAAATCTTTTCTCGAAGAAGAAATTATTAATGCTTGTTACGCTTCTGAAGGTAATGCAGCCCTTCACATTAAGGATGATGATTATTTGTCCATCGATTTTGGTAAACAAAAGCAGTCTTATCTTGTATCACTCGCTCAAGGGAAAGTATCAGAAGTGGCTTTTGAATCTCTATCCTTAAAGGTCTAAAAAACTAAAAAGTAATATCTCAAAAGCATATAACTCCTGTTAGAATGCTTGAGTTCTATGGACCGGTAGTTCAGTTTGGTTAGAACGCCGCCCTGTCACGGCGGAGGTCGCGAGTTCGAGTCTCGTCCGGTCCGCCATTTTTTTCATTCAGGGTTAACACGCAAATAAATTATCAATAGAATGAAGATATGAAAACCTTAATTTTTATTGTTGTGCTATTAATTTCTCAAGTTTCCAATGCTGAATACTTAGAGGGTCTCAAAATAAAAAGAGTAGTCGACGGAGATACTGTGCATGTCTTTTATCAAGATGAAGTTTATAAAATCCGTCTCATAGAGATCGATGCTCCTGAAAGAGATCAACCTTATGGGAACAATTCAACCGAATATTTAAAAAGTCTTTTGAAAGATGGAAGGGTTGATGTTGATATCTCTGGGACAGATAGATATGGAAGAAAACTAGGTAGATTGTATTGGCGAGGGATAGATATTAATCGTGAGCTTGTATCAGCTGGTTATGCTTGGGTATATGATCAATATGTAACTGATAATTCATTTTATGAAAACCAATCAAAAGCAAGGAATTCAAAAAAAGGCTTATGGGAAGATCAAAACCCACTAGAACCTTGGAAGTGGAGAAAGTTAAAAAACTAATTTTTGTTAGGAAGCTTATTTATCTAAAAATTGTTAAGGCAATCTAACCCATTTATAATGATCTAAGGGAGAATCATATGAAATGGTCCTATACAAATGGAAAGCTCAATGTCAGTTCTGAAGAGATCGATCAACAATTCCTTCTAAAAGAACTCATTGAAGAAGCTTCTAGACACCAGGCTTATAAGAAAAAAATATTCTCTTTATTTCTGGTAATTTCATTATTATTGTTTTTTATGCAGAGCTATGGAGGCGATATCCCTTCTAATGCATCTACGTATTTTTATGTAGGATATTTAGCGACTCCACTGATCATCTCAGGCTTCATCTCTTCTATCTGCTATGTACTTATGAGAAAGCCTCCCAAGCAAGTTAGACGACTCAATAAATATTTTAAGGACTAGTAAAAAGTCCTTGCTGAACCTCCGTCTACTTGAACTGCTAGACCGGTCATATAATCTGCTTTCTCAGAAGCCAAGAAAGTTATCAATCCAGCTAAATCTTCCGCTTCGCCAACTCTCTTCATTGGAATATTATCGGCAATGGTTTTTTCTATTTCTTCTTTACTTAAACCAGAGGATGATGATTGAGATTCTAAAATCGCTTCCACTCTTTCTGTTTTCGTATAACCAGGACAAACTGTATTAACCGTTATACCATGAGCCGCTACTTCATCTGCCAGTGCTTTTGCCCATCCCAGAACACCCATTCTTAGACTGTTAGATAGGAATAATCCGTTTACAGGCGTTTTTACTGATACCGAGGAGATATTGATAATGCGGCCCCACTCATTTTTTTTCATGTTGGGCACTACGGCTCTTGAAAGACGAATCGCTGACATCATTGTTGAATTAAATGCATTTTGCCAATCTTCATCAGAAATTTGCTCAAATGTACTAGGTGGTGGGCCGCCAGTATTATTTACTAAAATATCAACTGCACCCAAGCTACGTTCAACTTCTTGCAAAAATATTTGTATATCATCTAAAGAATCAAGATTAGCTTTTAATGCTATAACCTTGATAGTATGGTTCGTTTTCTCTAGTATTTCTTCTTTAGCTTTGTCTATTTTTTCCTGATCTCTAGAACAAATAGCAAGATTTACACCTTCCATTGCAAGATCAATTGCAGCCGCCTTACCCAATCCTTGGCTAGATGCACAAACAATTGCATTCTTATTTTTTAGATTTAAATCCATATTCAAAATTTACAGTTAAGTCTTATATTAATCAAATAATCCAGTATCATTAGCACTGAAAAATTATGGGGTGTCTATGATCAAATCAAAGTGGATTTTCTTTTTATTATTTTCAACACTGAGTTTATCTCTCTTACCTAGCTCATATGAAGCTAGTCAAGTGGGTGTTTCTAAAGAAAGACTAGAAAAAATCTCTCCTGTTCTGGAAGAAAATATAAAAGCAGGGAGATTTCCCGGTTTCATCACAGCTGTTGCAAGAAAAGGTAAAGTCGTTCATTTTGAAACTCAAGGATATTCAGATCTAGAAAAACAAATACCCCTCCAAAAAGACTCTTTATTTAGAATTTATTCAATGAGTAAACCAATTACGGGAGTTGCTCTAATGATTTTATTAGAAGAAGGTAAAGTGAGATTGAATGATCCTGTTTCTCTCTACATACCTGAGTTCGCCAACACCGAGGTAATGATAATTAATGAAGATGGCACAACATCTCTGGAAAAACTCAATAGACAGGTTACGATTAGACATTTAGCTACTCATACTTCTGGAATTGCTTACAGCTTTACTGCAATACCTCAACTAAGGAAGATTTACGCGAAAGAAAGACTATCTCCTTATTTTTTTATTGATAATTTTGAAGCTCTTCAAATAAATGGAAATACTGTAGTTAGTTCAGGAAAGTCTTTCCCAGATATTTGTACTTTTTCTGCTGCACTAGCTTCAAAAGCTCCTTTGATGCATCAACCTGGTGATAAATATACATACTCTATGGGTATGGATGTTTTGGGTTGTGTCATTGAAAGAGCATCAGGTATGAAGTTTGATGTTTTTTTAGAGGAAAAAATCTTTAAACCTCTTCAAATGAACGATACTTCTTTTTCCGTTCCGGCTTCAAAGGCAGATAGATTCACATCTCTTTATGCTTATCCTGGAGATCTAGGTCGTTTGATACCTGAAATGGAAGGTAAAATACCAGACGATCTTTTAATGATAAAAATTGATGATCGTTCTTTTAGCCCTTATCTTAAACCTGCAACATTATTCGATGGTGGTTCCGGTTTGGTCTCATCAACGGAAGACTACTTAAAGTTTGCCCAAATGTTACTGAATGGCGGTGAACTTGCAGGAGAAAGAATATTGAGCAGAAAATCTGTAGAACTCATGTCATCAAATCTTCTACCAGATAATATTAAAGGGTCTGACGACTATATTCAGGGTGCTGGCTTCGGTATCACAGTCGGTGTAATTGAAGATCCAGGTCTAATTGGACAATATGGTTCTGAGGGAATGTATTTTTGGGGAGGTGCTGCATCAACATTTTTTTGGGTAGATCCTAAAGAAGATTTAGTTGCAGTAGTGATGACGCAATTGCTTGCTAATCCATGGCCGCTCAGAGAAACCTTTAATGCACTTGTTTATCAATCAATAGACGATTAAAAATGAAGAAGATTTTTCTCATTATAATTTTGAATCTTTCATTTATTAGCCACATACTTGCTAATGAACTACCGATTATTGAATATCAATCAATTAATCATCCCGTTATAGGCGAAGAGGGGATGGTTGTTTCTCAAAGAATGATCGCTAGTAAAGTCGGAGCTTCCATTCTTAGACAAGGCGGAAATGCAGTAGATGCAGCAGTAGCAACTGGCCTAGCTTTGGCGGTCGTGTTGCCTAGAGCAGGAAATATTGGAGGTGGCGGTTTTATGGTTATACACCTCAAAGATCAAGATAAGAGTTTGACAATAGATTACAGAGAAAAAGCACCAGCTGCTGCCTCTAGAGATTTATTTCTAGATGAAAATGGAGATTACGACAGAAATAAAGCTCAGTTTTCTCTTTTATCAGCAGGTGTTCCAGGTTCTGTTGCTGGTTTCTATCATGCTTTAACTAAATACGGCACGCTTACTTGGCAGGAAATAATGGAACCATCTATTAAGTTGGCAGAAGAAGGTTTTAAAATCCCTCATGACTTAGCAAATACACTTGCTTCAAAACGTTACAGAGAAAGATTATCTTCTGATCCTGCTGCTTCTAAAGTCTTTTTTAAATCAGATGGCAGTCTTTATGAGGCTGGAGAAATTCTTATACAAACAGACCTTGCATCTACCCTAAAACAGATTAGCAAATACGGTCCTGATGCTTTTTATCGCGGAGATATAGCCAAGCTTATTGTCAAAGAAATGGAAACAAATGGTGGCTTGATTACTCTTGAAGATTTGGGTAATTATAAGATAGTTGAAAGGCAACCACTCACTGGAAACTATAGAGATTTTAAAATTGTATCTATGCCGCCTAGCAGCTCAGGTGGAACTCACTTAGTACAAATGCTAAATATGCTTGAAGAGTTTCCTATCAAAGAAATGGGCTTTGGAAGTTCAGAAGGTATTCACATTCTCGCTGAGATTATGAAAAGAGCATATGCGGATAGAAGTAAGTATTTAGGCGATAGCGATTTTTATGAAGTACCTTCAAGCCTTACAAGTAAAGAATATGCAAAATCTTTGAATTTAGACATTTCCAAAGACAAAATAACTCCTTCAAATGAAGTTTCTCCAGGCGATCCTTATCCGTATGAAAGTCCTGATACAACTCATTTTTCTGTTATGGATGCTTACGGAAATGCTGTTTCTAATACATACACCATTAATTTTTCTTATGGCTCGGGAAAGATGATTCCAGGAACGGGCATGTTAATAAATAATGAAATGGATGATTTCTCATCCAAGCCTGGAACACCTAATGGATATGGTTTACTTGGATCTGAAGCTAATGCAATAGAAGGGAATAAAAGACCTCTTTCGTCGATGACTCCAACAATTATTTTTAAAAATGATGAACCTTTTGTGATTTTAGGAAGCCCGGGAGGGAGTAGGATTATTACTACAGTGCTGCAAGTTGCTATTAATGTAATGGATCATGAAATGAATATAGCTCAAGCAGTTCATAGCCCACGCATTCATCATCAATGGTTACCCGAAGTATTGATGATAGAAAAAGGATTTGGTACTGACACTGAAACACTTTTAAAGCAAAAAGGTTATAGATTATATCCCTCATCAACAATGGGCAGTGTTCAGGCGATCATGAAAGAGGGTAATTATTTCTATGGTGTGGCTGATCCAAGACGACCTAGTTCTGGAGTTGCAACTCCTTAAAATAACTTCATGATAAAAAGTTATTTTCCTTATCTTCTTTTATTATTACTTTCTTTTGACGGCCTATCGCAAACAAGAACTCAAACAACTCTAGATTATCAAAATAGAATCCATCCAGAGATATCCAGTGATTTTATGGTGGTGTCACAAAATACTCATGCCACCGAGGCAGGTTATGAAATACTCATAAAGGGAGGAAATGCAGTAGATGCTTCAGTTGCTGTTGGCTTTGCTTTAGCTGTTACTCTTCCTAGAGCAGGAAACCTAGGAGGTGGCGGATTCGTTTTAATTTATGACAAAGAGAAAGATGATGTCACTTCAATAGATTATCGATCTGCAGCTCCAAAATCAGCAACAAGCGATTTATTTATCCAAGATAATAGTGTTGTAAGGTTTGGTCACCTAGTAAATGCAGTACCTGGATCTGTAGCTGGTCTACTCAAAGCTCATCAGGATCATGGAACTATGCCGTTGGCTGACTTGCTGATCCCTGCCATAAGATTGGCAAGAGATGGCTTTGAAGTTACTCATGATTTAAATTACGTCTTAGAGTGGGGAAAAGAGTCTATGCTCTCTAATGATGCTTCCAACAACAAATTTTATAGTGCTAATAAAGATCCTATAGAAATTAAAAGTACTTTTAAACAACCTAACTTAGCTAAAAGTTTGTATATGATTAGTAAGAAGGGTGCTGATGTATTTTATAGAGGTGAAATAGCTAAATGGATTTCTGAAGAATCTTTAGCCAATGGAGGGTTAATAACTCTAGAAGACATGGCTTCTTATGAAGCTAAATACAGAAAGCCTATTGAGACTTCCTATAGAGGCTATAAAGTAGTTTCTATGGCTCCTGCAGCTAGTGGAGGCTTAGTTTTACTTCAAACTTTAAATATTTTAGAAAATTTTGATTTAAAGGATTCAGGACATAATTCTGCTAAAACAATTCATGTTCTTTCTGAAGCAATGCAAAGAGCTTTTGCGGACAGAGCGGAGTATCACGGAGATCCTGATTTTTATGATGTACCAATTAAGCAGATTTTAAGTAAACAATATTCTAAAGATTTATCTGACCAAATTAGTGGAATGAGGACTCCTGATGGGCAAATTTATGAGGGCGATCTAAAGAAATATGAAGAGAGTCCAGATACCACTCATTTCTCGGTTATTGATTCTAAAGGGAATGCTGTATCAAATACCTACACCTTAGGTTCTTCTTTTGGTTCTGGCGTAACCATCAAAAAAGGTGGATTTTTAATGAACAATCAAATGAGAAATTTTTCTCATTTTTACGGAAGAGATGATATGCAATATGGTACAAGTGAGGCGAATAAACTTGAACCAGGCAAGAGAATGATAAGTACTCAAACACCTACGCTTATTTTTAATCCTAATGGGGACCTTTTTATGATTTTGGGTTCTCCGGGCGGAGGTCGAATTCCTAATATCATTACTCAAGTTATCAGCAATGTAATTGATCATGAGATGAGTTTTACTGAAGCAGTGATAGCTCCTAGGATAAATCAAAGACTGGAAGGTAATCTTCAATTAGAGACTGGCTTTAGTCCGGATACTATTAGTTTGCTAATCGAAAGGGGGCACATAGTTGAAAGATCTAATACTATGGGCAGTGTGCAAGCTATCTTTTTAGATCAAGGAAATATATTTGGAGTAGCTGATACCAGAAGGCCCGGAGCTCTAGCGAAAGGCAATTAGAGAAGAAAGTAGGGCACAGAAACAACTGCAACAAAAGATACGATAATTATTCCTAAGATATTTATCAGAAATCCTGCTCTAGCCATTTGGGGAACTCTTATTAAACCTGATCCAAATACAATTGCGTTAGGAGGTGTTGCTACAGGTAACATAAAAGCACAGCTAGCAGCCAGACCTACAGCAGCAGTCAATAGAATAGGATTAAAATCTGACTGAATTGCAACAGCAGCTACAACAGGAAGAAAAGTAGCTGTCGTAGCCAAGTTGGATGTAAGTTCTGTCAAAAACAGAATCATCGTGACCACTAAAACAACAAGCAATACTAAATTAATACCTTCCGGAAGTAGATTACCCATCCATATAGCTAGACCGGTAGTTTGAACTGCATTTGCAAGACTAAGACCGCCTCCAAATAACACTAAAAGACCCCAAGGAACATTCTCTTGCGCGTCTTGCCATTCTAATAATCCACCTTTTTTTTCTTTATCTCCGCTAGGAACAAGAAATAAGGCCAATGAAGCAATCATTGCTATACCTGCATCAGAGAGACCCTCTAAGAAAGAAATATTATCTATAAGAGTTCTGAACATCCATGCAGCAGCCGTAAGAATAAATACCAATAAAACTTTATATTCAGGTCCTCTTAAAGAGCCTAATTCTTCTTTCATATCTGATAATAGTGCGATTGTTTCAGTGGAAGTTTCAAATTTAACTTTGAAAATTATTCTGGTTAAGATCAACCAACTGCAAGGCAGCATCACAGCACTTAAAGGAACTCCAACTTTCATCCAATCTACAAAGCTGATATCCAATCCATAGTTATCTTCCATGAAGGCTGCCAACATTCCATTTGGACCTGTACCAATTAAAGTAGACATTCCTCCGATAGTAGCCCCATATGCAATTCCTAGAAGCAAGGCAAGTTGGAAATTCTCTGTTTCTTTTTCGCTCAAACCCTTAACGGTTTCTTTTACAACTGTAATTACAGCAAGACCAATAGGTAAAAGCATAATAGTTGTAGCTGTATTCATTACCCACATACTTATAACAGCAGCAGTCACCATGAAGCCTAGTATTAAAGAAGCACCATTTGATCCTGCATTATTGAGGACGAATAAAGCAATTCTTTTGTGTAGATTCCATTTTTGTATAGCAGTAGCAATTAGGAATCCCCCAAGGAATAGATAAACTATCTTATTAGCATAAGGATTGGCTGCATTTTGAATATCAACTATTCCCAATAGAGGAAATAATGCTAACGGAACTAGGGCTGTTACAGCTACAGGAACTGCTTCAGTTGCCCACCATGTACCCATTAGTAAAAATATAGCTGCAGTTCTATGAGCTTCACTTGAAAGACCTTCAGGAGTAGGGAGAGCAAGCACAATTAATGCCACCATAAGTCCGAAAGCAAAGCCTTTATTATCAAGCAAGAAATTCATATCTATATTCTAAATAAAAAAGGGAGTAATAACTCCCTTTTTACATTTATCAATGATTACATTTTTAGCCTAAAGTCTAAGTAATAATTTCTTCCATAGTCTTGGTGAGCATCAGCAAAGAAGCCATAAAATCTATCAGCTAATGGCGCTCTTTCATCATCAATATTTTTCACTGCTAGCTTAATACGTGCATCATAATCACCTATTTCAAAATTATAATAAACTGATGCATTAACTGTTCTCATTGATGGGATCATATAGCGAGTACCATCGGACCTCGTTTCACTGCTTTGGTAAAATTGACCTTTTTTTAGACTAGAAATTTGTGCTCCCCAATCTCCGTATCTGTAGTTAAGTTTCATACTTGTTTTCTTAACATAATTACCGTCTTGAAGAGCTAGATCACCAAAGCCTGATAAAGATACATCGAAAGGAATAATGCCACTATCTTGAGCAGCGGCTAGTTGAGCATAAGTAGCTGTAGGTTCTTGAGTAAATTTATCAGTCTCTGAATGATTAACAGATAATTTAAATCTACCTATATCCGTATCAAGATCATAATAAATTCCCAGGTCATTTCCAGCGATAGTTCTTGTTGCTGCATTAGCATAAGGATCGGTTACAACCTGTGCTTCACCTACAGGGCAAATACCGGCTGAGGAGAAAGCCGCTAATTCTGCTTCGTCATATGAGAAGTCAGTATCTCTAGTAACAAAAGGATTACTGTAATTTGAGCAATTGCTGGTGCCAAAATTTATAAGATTTATTAAATCATTAACAACAACATTACTTCTTCCCAGTAATACAATTGTATTTTCCTTTTTAATTTCCCATTCATCATAGGTAATTGTTAGCCCCTCTAAAATTTCAGGCGTCCATACAAAACCAACTGAATAATTATCTGACTCTTCAGGTTTCAAATCAGGATTACCTATTCTAAAACTTTGAATTGAATATCTATCATCTAACGCAAAACTATTACTGCCTCCAACATACACTCCAACTGCATCATTAACACCACCATATCTGGTAACGTATAGTTGATTTTTTTGTATAAGATTAGGTACCCTAAAAGAGGTTGAAAAGGATCCTCTTAAAGAAAAGTTCTGTGAAACGTCCCATCCTAGAGCAAATTTTCCGACAGTAGATGAGTCAGTGTCATCAGGATCTTCATGACGAAGGGCTATTTGTGATTCAATGTTATTTGCAAGCGGTAGGATAAATTCAGCAAAAATTGAATTAGTTTCTCTTTCGCCGGTCGTATCTGCAGTAGGACTTGATCCTAACACATCGCCAACAAATGGAAATGTCAGCCCCGTCACTATAGAAGTAAACCTTGTTGTTCCATCAAGCCTCGGGTCTCTATCGTCAGAATATTCCTCTTTACGATATTCAAATCCTAGTAACATGGCTACTGGACCAGCAGGCAGACTAAATATCTCAGGATTAGAAGCTTTGAAATCAAACGAGTTCAATTCACTAGAATCATCTCTTGATACATCAACTATCGCAGGTGCCAAGGCTGTCTTAACATCCGAAGAAAATATATTTATAGCATTAGATGTAGAATCAGCAAGACCGGCTTGAAGAAGGCTATTAGATAATCTATTTTGTGTAAAATCTTCTGACTCAGCCTTTGTACTGAGTATAGCTGTTTCCCAGTCCCAACCCGAATCTGTAGTTCCTCTTAAACCAATTAGAAAACGAGATGTCTCTTTTTCAACATTAATAATTCTTGGACCAATATCAGGTCTCCAGTTGTCTATTCTGATGTTCTTATTAGAACTACTATTGTCAGAATTTATCCCCAATAAACTTGTATAGTAATAATCAGGACCTATATTTAATAACGCGGTTGAAAAGTCTCCTGCTGGTTCTTTTAATCTTCTATATTCAGAGTTGTACTGACCTATTTCTGCAAAAAGCTCATTACCATTTTGAAGCTCATGATTTATAAAAATAAAAGTATTATCTCTTTCTAGCTCTCCTCTATAGTCTCTGAATTGACCTGGATTTATATAGTATTCTCCATTAGCAAGTGATGTAGTATCTACCCCCAGGCATGTGCCATAGCCTGTATCCAAGGAGTCATCTCTGGAACATCTAGGATCTGTTGAAGGCATCATTTGGATTTCACCAGAGCCATCACTGTAATCAGTTGTTCCTCTGAGATCTAATTGAGCCCACTTGCCGGAATATCTATTGTTAAATGAACTGTCATTAGCCCATAGAGAGTCTGAAGGTATCCATTTTCTGTGATCGGAGTCACCCCATCTTGGATCTTCGGCCGCAGCTATGGAATCCCTATCATAGAAATCAAACATAACTGAGATGTTTGTTCTTCCTTCATTTAAGTCCGCGCCATATTTTATTTGTACTCTTTCATCATTAGCAGCGAAATGATCATAGCCATTACCTCTGAAAGATACTTCAAATCCAGTGTAATCAGTATCTAGAACATTATTTACAACACCTGCGACTGCATCGGCTCCATAAATAGCTGAAGCTCCATCCTTTAATAACTCAACTCTATCCAGGGCATTTGACGGGATCAAATTTGAGTTCACTGACATTGTAGGAACAAAATCTCCACCTAGCAGTTCTGTTTGGTAGCCTGCATTATTCACTAAACGTCTTCCATTAAGTAAAACCAAAGTATTACCAACCCCCATATTCCTTAGGTTGTATGCTCCAACATCTCCCCTAGCAGAATTCACTCCGCCCGAATCAGACTCAGCTTCAGTGAAATAATTTACTCCTTGTTCAGCAATATTTTCCATCAGCTCCGTTCCATCTTCAGGGCCAATAGCATCAATGTCATCCGAAGAAAGGATAGTCACAGGCAGAACACCTGTTATTTTCGCACCTTTAATCTGAGATCCAGTTACGACTACTTCTTCAATCTCCTCATCAGCATGAAGTACTCCCGTATTAATGAGAAGCCCAAATAACACCATTAAAGTAATTTTTTTCATATTTTTCCCCAATATGGACTGAACGCACGACTAATTTAATAAAACTTAACTCAAAAGTCACTAAAACTTGTATAGAATAAATCTCGTAAGTTATGGAAAAAAAATACATATTATCCATGGATGGAGGGGGTGTAAGAACATTAGCTTCGATTACATTTTTGAAGAGGCTTGAGATCGCATTAAAAACAAGAATTGCAGAAAAGTTTGATTACTTTATAGGGACTTCTGCAGGAGCTGTTTCATGTTTAGCTTTAGCTGTAAATGGGGCAAAAGTTATTGATCTAGAAGATATTTGGGCACCAAGAAATATAAATAGAACTATGAGTAATTCTTCCTGGGAAAATAAATTTGGATTACTTCAAGGAAGACCTAAATACGATAATGTAGGCAAGCTTGTTGTCTTGAAGAAGTATTTTGGTAAAAGCATAATGAACGATGCAAAAAAACCCGTAGCAGTAACAAGTTATGACATAGAAAAACGTAAACCTGTTTTAATAAGGTCTTACTCTGAAGATGATAGACAAATTAAAATTATTGATGCGGCAAACGCTACCAGTGCTGCTCCAATTTATTTCCCAACAGCAAAAGTCGAAGATAGATACTTAATTGATGGAGCTATTGTAGCTAATAATCCAGTCCTTCATGGTTATGCTGAAGCTTCAAAATTATTTCCCAATACTGAACTGAAAGTTTTAAGTGTAGGAACAGGTCTTAGCAAAAGGCCCTTAAAAGGCGAAGCTTCACAAAATTGGGGAGTTGTTGGATGGATGATGCACGATTTATTTGGTCTAATGGTTGAAAGTAGCCTTGACCATGAATTAGCAGGGGATTTGATTGGAGAAAATTATTTGAGAGTGAATTCTGCTCTAGGAAATGTTAATAGAAGGTTAGATGATAAAAGAGAAGCAAACATCAAAAAAGTAGTCGCAATGGGTGAATCTTGGTGGGAAGAGTTTGGAACAAAGGCAGTGAACTTGCTTACCTCATGAAAATTTATCTTTTCTGGTTATTATTCATCATGTCTCTCGTGGGTTGTGCAGTAAATCCTGTAACAGGTAAGCAGGATTTTGTGATGATTAGTGAGGAGCAAGAGATTCAGATGGGTAGAGAATACAATTCTCAAATACTTAAAATGAATCCAGTTTATCAAGATCAAAAGCTTCAAGACTATGTCCAGTCAATCGGAGAATCACTTGCCTTGAAGAGTCATAGACCAAACCTTATTTATAGATTCACTGTACTTGATAGTCCTGACATCAATGCTTTTGCATTGCCAGGAGGTTACATTTATATCAATCGTGGATTGATGAGCTACTTTTCCAGTGAAGAAGAATTAGCAGCTGTTTTAGGTCACGAAATCGGGCATGTCACTGCAAGGCATAGTGTCAGACAGTACTCTCAATCTCAACTAATGGGTATTCTTTCAGCAGCCATTGAAATTAACTCTGGTAGAACGGCAGGTAATATAGCAAATTTGGCCTCAGGGGCACTTCTTTCTGGTTATGGAAGAGAGATGGAACTAGAAGCTGATGATTTAGGGGCTCAATATATCTATCAGGATGGTTATTCTCCTCAAGGTATGTATGACGTACTATCGGTGCTCAAAGATCAAGAAACTTATTCTAAGAAGATAGCTGAGCAAAGAGGACAAGAACCAAGAAGCTATCACGGAGTTTTCGCAAGCCATCCATCAAACGATCTTCGTCTTCAAGAAGTTTTAGACAATGTGAGTAACACATATCAAAAAGGAAATGAAAAAACAAAAGATATCTATCTTGAAAAGATAGAAGGTATGGTCTTTGGTGATTCTGAACAATCCGGCATTAGGAGAGATAATAAGTTTTATCATGGTCCTTTAAATCTTTTCATGTCCTGTCCTGAATCTTGGGAAATTATCAATACACCCAATCAACTTATTTTTATGTCTCCTTTTGGAGAAGCAGTTTTACAGATGACCCTTGAAGATTTAAATTTTAAAGAGTCTCCAGAAAGTTATTTGAGACGTTTCGCTTCAAATACATATGACGATATGAGTTTAAATGTGAATGGATATGAAGGATTTACTGCAAAGACTTATAGGACGGGAAAAGAAACTAGGATGGCAGTTATATTCAAAGATGATCAAGTTTACCAATTTTTAGGTTACTCAAAAAATGATAATTCTAATATTTCACAATTTGATTCAGAGTTTCTCAATATCATTAATTCTTTTAGGAATCTAACAAGAGAAGAGCGAGTTCTATCTAAACCACTTAAACTGAAAATTTATAAAGTCAAAGAAGGTGATAGTTATAAATCTCTCGCTTCAAAGAGCAGTATAAATATTAACGCGGAGGACCAGTTGCGTCTCATCAATGGTGATTACCCAGATAAAACTCTCAAAGTTGGAAGATTAATTAAGATCGTTCAATAAATTAAAGAGGATTTATCAGATGACCACCATCTACAGGAATTATTGAACCTGTCATAAAAGATGAAGCCTCACTTGATAAAAGTAACAATACGCCGTCAAGATCTGACTCTAGGCCCAACCTATTCATAGGTATATTTTTTATATAGTTTTGACCGTCAGTCGTAGCAAAAAAATCGTCATTTATTTCTGTCAAAATATAACCTGGAGCAATTGCATTGACCCTAATATTTGATCTCGCTAGCTCTAATGCCATACTTTTTGTTAATTGGACTAAACCAGCCTTAGCTGTTGCATAGCTTGTAAGATTGAGTCCTACTCTAAGACCCAGAATTGAAGCAATATTAACGATACTGCCTCCTTTTTTATCTTTGATTAAATGATCTGTGAAGTTCTTTGCAACCCTATATGCACCATTTAGATTTGTTTCAAGAACATAGTTCCAACTTTCCTCATCTAAATCTTTAAACCTCTTTGGATCAGATGTCCCTGCATTGTTAATTAATATATCTGCAGATCCAATTGAAGACTCTACATTTGAGAAGAAGTTTGCGACACTTTCTTCAGAAGTTACATCTAATGGCAGGACGAGTACTTCACCATCAATTTCATCCTTGAGTTTTTCTAGGTTTTGCATCCTTCTTGCGCAGATAACCAAATTAGCGCCAGCTGCAGATAGTGTTTTAGCAAAGTGCTTACCAAGACCTGAAGATGCCCCTGTAATAATTGCAGTTTTCCCATCTAAATTAAATATATCTTTCATAATTATTTTATATTTTTGAGTAATTTCTCCACTTCTTTTATCAAGCTATCTTGATGGGGTTGTAGCTCTTGCTGACCAAGGTTTCCGATGATCCTTTGGAACGGGTCTATGATGCCCATATTTTCTTTAGCTAGAGTCTCGACTACTGAGTGCGCAAAGAAGGGCACAGTCGCTGCACTATAACCACCTTCATGAGTCATTAGAATTTTTCCATTACAAACTTGGTCAGCTATTTTCATTAGCTTCTGTGTTAGAGATTTAAATCCTTCACCGGTCATCATTTGTCTACCAATAGGATCACCTGCACCTCCATCAAATCCTGAAGGCACAATGATTAATTCAGGTTTATATTTTTCGATTGCCGGTACTACCACACGATCAAACGCAGCTTCATAAGCTCCAACACCGGAACCAGGAGGTAGAGGAATATTAATATTATAACCAGCTCCTTTTTCCTCCCCATTTTCAGAGACAAGACCCGAATTTGTCGGGAAATTTCTATCTTGATGAATAGAAATTGTTAAAGCATTAGAGTCATTATAAAAAGCAGCTTGCGTTCCGTTTCCATGATGCACATCCCAGTCAATAAAAGCTATTTTGTGTAGATCTTTATTTTTCAGTGCATGCTTGCCGGCAATAGCGGCATTACCAAAAATACAAAACCCCATAGCTTTATTCGGCATAGCATGGTGACCAGGAGGTCTTACTAAAGCATATGCATTATTAACCTTCTCGTCTATCACATGGTCAATAGCTTCAATGACCCCTCCAGCAGAGAGCAAGGCAATATCAAAACTACCAATTCCAGTCGGTGTCGTGATACCCGCATCAATATTTATGGAGTCATTAAGTGATTTAATATACTCAAAATGATTTTCAGTATGAAATAACAAAATTTCATCTTTAGTTGCCTTTCTGGGAGTTATTTGAAAAAGTTTTTCATAAAGGCCTGAAACTTCCATTAAGTTTTTGATTCTCCTTTTTGCATCAGGATTCTCCGAATGTTGAAAGGGCTCAACTGGAAAGCCATAGGGCACATAATCTGCATGATTCCCAGTGTCATGCCAAAGATAAAGCTCGTGAAATACTATTCCTGTTTTCATTGTTATATTATTTCAAAGTATCTATCTAACTCCCATAGAGAAATTTCATCAGACTCAAAAAAGCTTTTATTTTTCTGGAATTCTTTAAATTCCCAAGCCCTAGTGTTTGCAAAATGTTTGACAAATATTTCTCCAAAAAGATCTTTGGCTGATTCTGAATTCTTAAAAAGATTTGCTGCTTCACCCAAATTAGAAGGTACTTGATATTTTCGTTCTAGATTTAAATCATATGCACCACCTAAAGTTTCCTCGGTAGGATCAATTTTCTCTTGAATCCCAAGAAATCCTGCACCTAATGTTGCAGCAAGCGCAAGATACGGGTTGGAATCTGCACCCGGCAGTCTATTTTCAATCCTTTGACTGGTTGAATCACCTTTTATGGCTCTGAATGCTGTTGTTCTATTTTCAACTCCCCAAGTCATATTTATTGGAGCCCATGCTCCAGGGCAAAGTCTTTTATAGGAATTTACGGTAGGTGCAATCATTACAGAAAACTCTCTCATATATTTTTGTAAACCTCCAATAAAGTATCTTAATTGCTCCGGAAGTTCTTTTTGACTAGATGCGAATAGCGATTTTCCTTCAAGATCTTGAAGGGAAGTGTGAATATGACCAGATTGTCCAGGATACTTATCTGACCATTTCGCCATAAAATTTGCCATAAGATCATTTTTTTGAAACAGAACCTTAGAGAAAGTCTTAAATAAAGTTGCTTTATCAGCGGCATTTAGCGAATCATCTACAGTTATAGCTGCCTCTATCACTCCAGGTCCTGTTTCAGTATGGAGACCTTCGAGATGCATATCCATGTCCATACATAAATTCAACAATTCATTATAAAGGTGAGACTCAACAGAGCTCCTTAGTATCGAATATCCAAACATTCCTGGAGTGAAATTAGTAAGATTAGAATAATTTTTACTCCTTATAGAATGAGGTGTTTCATTAAAAAGAAAAAATTCATATTCAAAAGCAGACTTTGATCTTATACCTACATCTTCCATTTTATTAATGATTTTATTAAGCAAACCTCTAGGACATACTTCATCTTCGGATAATTCTGCTAGAAAGAATGGAATATTCTCTTCAAATGGATTGATCCTTCCGGATTCAGGAATAATATTTGCTTTAGCATCAGGAAATCCTGAGTGCCATCCTGTATAAAGATTGTCCACTGATTCATTCTTAAGTTCATATAATTCATCACTGCTATCCCAACCAAATATTACATCGCAAAATCCAAAACCTTTTTTTGAAGATTTAATAAATTTATCTACATGCATATATTTTCCTCGGAGAATGCCATCTATATCTGTTAGTCCAACTTTGACATACTCTGTTTTGTAAGAATCTAAAAACTTTTTTACATCCTCTGCTGACTTTAATTTTCTAATCTTCATGATTCCTTCCTGATGGTTTTAGCTTAAAAAAATACAAACTGTTAGAATTTCTATTTGATTGTAACTTCATAAATATAATTGTTGAAAATTAATGAATAGAAAAAGTATTTCCGTCCTTGGAGGGGGAAGTTGGGGCACAGTCTTAGCTCACCTTGCCTCACTGAATGGAAATAAAGTAACTCTGTGGATGCGAGATGAAGAAACTGCAAAAGAAATCAATCAAACTCATATTAATCATCGATATCTTCCCGGCTTAAATCTAGGATCAAATATCGTCGCATCCCCTCATATTGAGGAAGTATCTGATTCAGACACAATAATATTTTGTATACCAAGCGATGCTTTCAGAGAGGTATCGATATTAGCGCATCAATTTATTCAGGAAAGTTCATATCTTATTACCGCCACTAAAGGTGTCGAAAAAGATGGATTCAGTTTGATGAGCAACATTCTTGAGGAATATTATCCTAAGAATCCTATAGGTGTCTTAAGCGGACCTAATCTGGCAGAAGAAATAGCCAATCATCATTTATCTGGAACAGTCATAGCTAGTAAAAATGAAGATCTGAGAAGAGAGACTATTGAAGATTTATCAACAGATTATTTTAGAGTTTATGAGAATGATGATCCTTACGGTGTAGAAATGGGTGGTGCACTAAAGAATATATATGCAATCGCATGCGGTATAGCCGACGGTTTAAATTCAGGAGAAAATACTATTGGTATGATCATGACAAGAGGGTTGGGAGAAATGGGACGTTTGGCGACTGATTTAGGCGCTAATCCTCAAACTTTTCTGGGCTTGGCAGGAGTAGGAGATCTTATTACAACTTGTGCTTCACCTTTGAGTAGAAATCATCAATTTGGAAAATATATCGGTGAAGGTCTATCTGTTGATAAAGCTAAACAAAAAATTGGCCAAACCATTGAAGGATTAAAAACCTTAAGGGTTGTAAAGAATATATCAGATAAAAATCAAGTCGAGATGCCTATTGTGGATTCTCTTTACAAAATAATCTATAAAGGTGATAGTCTTGATGGATCAATTCAAAATGTCTTGGGTCAAGACATGATAAAAGATGTTGAATTTGTAAAATAAAAATATGTCAGAAAAAGAAGAAGATAAAGTTATTGATGTAGGTAATGAAGAAATCATCGATAGTGAAGAGTGGAAAGATAACTTTCTAAAACAGGGAAAGTGGATAAGGCTTTTTTGGATGTTAGCCTTCTCGTTTGCATATTATCTATCTATGACCTTCCTTTGGTTAATCGTATTCATTCAGTTTCTTTTCGTTTTAATTACCGATAAAAGGAGTAAGAATATCTCTAAAGTTTCTCTAGGTTTTAGAGATTATATGGTTCAAATTATTGATTACTTAACTTATCAAAGTGGCGAAAAGCCTTTTCCGTTCAGCGATTTTCCTAAATCTCAAGATGCTAGCGAAAATTAGTATAACTTTATAAGCAAAAGGATCTTTCAGGATGAAAAACTTCAAAAATAAAATTGCAGTCGTCACCGGCGGAGGCACCGGTATGGGTAGAGAGCTGGTGAGGCAGTTAGCTGCAGAAGGCTGTCATGTCGCGATGTGTGATGTCATACAGGAGAATATGGAAGAAACATTTAAAATTGTTTCTAAGGAATGCCCAAATGTTAAAGTTACTAAGCACATTTGTGACGTCAGCGATGAGGAGCAGGTACTCCAATTTAAAGATGAAGTGATAGACCAGCATGATACTTCAGTAATAAATCTTCTATTTAATAATGCTGGTATTGGAGGCGGGGGAAGCTTCGTTGAAGGTTCAAGAGAAGAATGGGAACGTTGCTTCGCAGTTTGTTGGTATGGTGTTTATTATTGCAGCAGAGCTTTTATGGACTACATTGTTGCCAGTGACGAAGGACATATTATAAACACGAGCAGTATTAATGGTTTCTGGGCTACTTTGAATGGAGTACCTCATACCTCCTACTCCGCGGCCAAATTCGCTGTTAAAGGTTTCAGTGAGGCATTAATTGATGATTTTAAGGTTAATGCACCACATGTTGGAGTTTCAGTTGTAATGCCAGGGCATATTGGAACTTCAATAGCTGAAAATACAGGGAAGATTTTAGGGGAAAGATCAGATGAAGATTATGAAAAGACAAAGGAAGCTATGATAAAAATGGGAATGCCGGTTCATAACTTTTCGATTGAACAAATTAAAGATCAAATAAAAGAAAATGCTGAGTCTTTTAAAAATAATGCTCCTACATCTTCAGCTGAAGCTGCAGAAATTATTCTTAATGCTGTAAAACGAAAAGAATGGAGAGTGCTTGTTGGAGAAGATGCGAAGGCAATTGATGGGTGGGTTAGAAACTCACCGGAGGATGCTTACAATATAAATTTTAATGGGGAGAGAAGGGGAGAATAGATGAAAACGTTTAAAGATAAAGTCGCTGTAATTACTGGAGCAGGATCAGGAATGGGAAGATATCTGGCAGTATTGCTTGCACAAGATGGTGCTGATGTTTGCGTTACGGATGTGAATGAAGAGACATTAAATGAAACAGTCGGAATGTTAAGAAAATATAATGTATCTGTCTCTTCTCATGTTTTAGATGTATCCGATAAAGAATCTATAGAGGCCTTACCTCAAAAGGTGATCGATCAACATGGAAAGGTTGACTTGGTATTCAACAATGCTGGTGTTACAACGGGATCGCACTTTAAGGATATGGATGAAAAGAACTGGGATTGGGTAATGGGGATTAACTTTGATGGCGTTATAAATAGTACAAGAGCATTTATACCTCATATGATTGACAGTCCTGAAGCAGCTATCGTTAACACATCATCTATCTTTGGTATGGTTGCTGTCCCTGGACAAACCGTTTATCACGCAACAAAGTTTGCTGTAAGAGGATTTACCGAAAGTTTAGCTCTTGAGATGAAAGCAACAAATCCAAATCTGCAAATCCATTGTGTTCATCCTGGCCACATTGGAACAAATATTGCGGCAACTGCAAGAATGAGTGATGAAGACTTCAATAGAGATGATGGAGCTAGAGACTCTATTTTCACAAGAAATGCTCCAAAATCTCAACAGGAAATGGGAGATCTTTTTAGGGAAGGAGGTATGCACCCCAGTAAAGCTGCAGAAATTATTTTGAATGGTGTGAGAAAGAAGAAAAGTAGAATTTTTATTGGTTTAGATGCTAAATTATTAGATCTTTCGCAAAGATTATTTCCTAAACATTATCACAAGACTTGGGCTTTTTTCATGCCGTTTTTGATGATTTTCAGAGATAAGAAGGCATTAAAGTCAGTCGACTAATTTTTTATAAGTAGAGTAGTTAGGATTATCAATAGTAATTTTATTCTTTGATAATTTAACAAGCAGATTCTTTAAATCTTCGTTTTGTAAGTCTAACTTTTCTTCTTTAATCAATAATGCGAGATCTTTAATATTTGCAGTATCTGACTCAATTAGTTCTCTTAAATCCTTGATTACTTCTAGAGATAATTTCTCTCCGAGTGCTATTTCTCTGCCAACTATGTTTAATACATTTTCGACAATCCTCAACTTAAATGCTAAGTGAGGAGGAACCTCATCTTTTATTTTTTCATTTAAAAAATGATTCACCGCATCCAATAACTCTACACTATCGGGCCTATCAAAGATCATTATCTACCTCCTAAAAAAAGCAAGTCCACTATATCAATTTCCGTTTCAGATACTCTTCTGCCAATTGCTGCTTTTTCTACAGAATTAATGGTTCCATTTAAATGAGCAGATGCTTGTATGAGGCAAATAACTCCCCACCTGAAAGTTCCAAAAACTTGCCATGCCTTAACTGTTTCCGCATCAACTTGATATTTACTTACGGAGTTGTATCCATCCAGAAGGTCTTTTAAATTTCCAAATCCACCTACAACTTTATCTGTATTGCCAAACCTCCAAGAATTCCCGCAAATCCATCCAAGATCCTGTAAAGGATTACCTACATGAGCAAGTTCCCAATCTATAATTGATTGCAATCCATCTTGACTAACAATGATATTCCCAAGCCTGAAATCACCATGTACAAGAGCATCATCAATTTCACCAAAGTTTTGTTCCTTGAGCCAAAGATAGGTGTACTCAAATACAGGAGAAGGCTGATTGAATAAAGTATAGGTTTCATATAAATCACTCAGTTGCTCTTTGACAGTCTTTTTTGGAAGGAAACTAAATTCTGCTATATCTGCTTGATGAATTTTTGCTATGGATTCACCACATTCAAAAGCAAGATTTTGAAGTGCATTTTTATATTCTGCATCTCTTAAGATTTTTCTTGCAATAGTTTCACCTTCAACAAATTTCATAATGTAGGAATCTCCTAGAGGTTCGCTAAGAGATGATACAGAAATGATTTCGGGAACTAATGCACCTAATTTTCTTACAGTTTTTTGGATTTGGGCTTCATCTGAAGTTTTGATTGCAAGAGGTCCTTCAATTCCTGAACCTCTCCTAAGAATATATTTTTCAGATTTATCTTTGAGCTTTACTTCAAATTTCCAAATTTCTTTTGATGCTCCTCCAGTTAAAGGCTCAAGATTTATGATCTCACCATTAATGGATTCACTATCAAGTTTCTTTGATAAAAGATTGCCTAACTCTTGGTTCATTTAGCCCTCTAAGCTTGCATCTCTTTCACCAAAATCCCATCCCACCCCATTATTTTGATAATTTTTTAAGATTCTTCGAGCAACAGATTGAACATGTACCTCATCTGGACCATCATAAATTCTTGCTTCTCTAGCGTGTCTGTACATTAAGCTTAGAGGAGTATCATCAGTAAGACCTTTAGCACCATGTACTTGAATGGCTCTATCAATAACATTATGAACCATTTCAGCACCTACAACTTTTATCATTCCTATCTCTATTCTGGCATCATCTCCTTGATCAATCCTTTTAGCAGCATCTAGTGTAAGCTGTCTGCTGGCTTGAATTTCACAAGCACTATCAAAAACAAATTTTTGCATTAACTGTTTATCAGCTAGGGGAGTCCCAAAAGTCTCCCTTGAATGTAATCTTTCACACATTAAATCAAAAGCTCTTTGGGCTTGGCCAAGCCACCTCATGCAGTGAAAAATCCTACCAGGCCCTAATCTTCTTTGAGCAATTAAGAAACCTTGCCCTCTAGGACCAAGAAGATTTTCTTTAGGCACTCTGACATTGTCATAATTAACTTCATAATGACCACCATTTATGCCAAGAACCGGAGTTTCTCTCACTATCTTGTAACCAGGATTATCAGTTGGAACAATAATCATACTGAAAGCACCATGACTAGGAACATCTAACTCGGTGCGACACATAACGGTCGTGTAAGAAGCTCTGGCAGCTCCTGTTGTAAACCATTTAGTTCCATTTATAACCCATTCATCACCTTCAAGAATAGCAGTAGTTTGTAATTGCGTTGGATCCGAACTAGAAATATCTGGTTCGGTCATTGCAAAGCTTGGAAACACTTCACCTTGAACCAGTGGTTCAAGATATTCATCTCTCCATTTTTTAGGGGCAAATTCTCTAAGCATTATTGAGTCTTGAAGTGAATGCGTTCCTAAAGCAACCATCGCGCTGGAAGATCTTCCAACAACTTCATTTATATAGACATATTCCATGAAAGGCATACCTTGACCTCCTATATCTTTAGGATGGCCAAGCGCCCACAAAGAATTATCTTTTGCTTTTTGCATAAGTTCAGAAAGTTTCTCTTTAGATTCCTCGTTTCCTTTGTGAAGAATAGGTTCAGCAGGATAAACTTCCTCTTCAACGAACCGTTTCACTTCTGATCTTACTTCTTTCCAGTTTCTTTCCATTGCTTTCCCCGTTTTATTTTTTTAAATTTATTGATTGCTTAAACCCCTTAAGGCTTACTTTACTCTTTTCTATAATTACGTCTTCCTCTCCCTGAAGAACATTTTCATTGAACTTATAGATGATATTGTAATTTCCCCTCAAACATTGTTTGTTATGTTTTGACGCCTTTGCACTCACGCCTTCATTTAATGATAAGTATTTCTTCATCTTCGAAGAAGAGTATTTTTTAGATAATAAAATCATTGATTCTTCAGGCGATAAGATCAAGGCAGAGGCATTATTACCGCCAAACCCTTTTGCATTCAGCAAAGCTGCACTGAAGTAACTTTTATCTTCTTTATGATTTTCAAGAAGAATATCTAAGTTCTTCTGATGAACATCTTCAGCAATAAAATCAGTTGAGTGTATACCTGGCACTACACCTTTATCCCAAGTTCCTAGGGTAGCTGTGAGTTGATCGCCAGAAGCAGGGGCCATACTATGACCCAAATAAGATTTGATGCCTGTAACTGGAAGAGATTTTATTCCAAAGGTTTGTGCCACTTCATTAAGAATATGAGACTCAGTTGTCCTATTTGCAGGCGTTCCTGTTCCATGTGCATGAACGAAGGTTCGGTTTCGCAATTTTTTCAGCCCAATTATTTTTTCTGCTTCTGAAGCACATTTGGCCATAGTTATGTAATTACCAACTCCTGGCCCACTAATTGAACTTTTGAATCCATCTGAATGAGATGAAACAGCAGACACACATCCATAAACCTCGGCCCCTAATTCTATAGCTAAAGCATCATCCATTAATATTACGAATTGTGCAGACTCACCAAGCACCATCCCCACATTTTGACCAAAAGGCCTGCAAGCTTTCTTTTGAATTGGACCATCTTTTAAATTTTCATTATGTTGAGCCTGCATTTCCATCATCCTTTTATCATCTGATAAGGCGCTCATTGCATAAAAACCATCAACAATCTCTGGAGTGATAGGGGCTTCTGCACCGCCTACAACCACAAATCTAGCAGATCCCGACTCAATAGCTTCTTTCCCCATTTGCAGGTTATACAAAAATGTTGCACACGCACCAACAACATGACCAGTGCGTCCTACACTACCTAAAATATAGGCATTAATGAAATCAGCAGACATTTCTACTAAACCTAGAGCTAAATTTTTGGAACTTGCTCTAGATCCTTTCGATCTAGATTGCATCAATCCACCAAATCCGAAGCCATCCAGTTGACCTATTGCTGCCCCACTAAAAACTGCTACTTCATCTGGAGCAATTTTTTCTTGGATGATTTTCCAGTCAACTCCAAGCTGTCCAAGAGCATCACCCATACCAAATATTGTCATCTGAAGTGCTTTCGGATGTTGTCTTGCAGGGTATAAGCTAGAAGGATCAAATCCTTTTGGTAATTGTCCGGCTGCACTTGCACCGATTTGGTCAAGAATAATTCCATCTTGATCGTATAAATCCCTGTCTATTTCTCTTACCATTGAATCAGACCTTATATCTGTGATGTTATCGAGTAAGTATTTTTTAAGATCAATTGAATCACCTGAATTAGTTTCCCAAGATCTACCAATAGGCTCAATTTTGCCCTGAAGAACCGCCAGGTCTTGAAGAACCTCAAGTTGTTCTTTACTTGAAAGAGAATCGAAGACCATATTTTTATAGGCAAGGTAAGAAGAACTTCTTCCTGCC
The DNA here is from genome assembly GCA_902610065.1 of uncultured SAR86 cluster bacterium. Lineage (GTDB taxonomy): Bacteria > Pseudomonadota > Gammaproteobacteria > Magnimaribacterales > Magnimaribacteraceae > Magnimaribacter. The sequence goes on along the minus strand of CACLUH010000011.1, from coordinate 11,595 downwards.
GAATTTATTCCTCCGAAGCCGGTTATTAATGCAAGAGATTTAGAAGTCATATGATTAAATTATTTTAGTCTTACAGATTTTTATATTGTATGGCAATATTCACATAAGTTTTAAAGTATATAACAAGGGAGAAGTTATGCATCCGGGAGTTAATGGGAAAAAGTTTCCAGAAAAGCCAGCTGTAATAATGGCAGGTAGCGGTAAGGTAGTCACACATGGTCAATTAAACGAACTGTCTAATCAAGGCGCTCATTTATTTAGATCTCTGGGACTAAAACCAGGTGACTCCATAGCTATCATGATGGAAAATCACCACTTATTTTTCCCAATTGTATTTGCCGCATGGAGAAGTGGTCTCAGGTATACAACGATAAGCTGGAGACTTCAACCATCTGAGGTGGAGTACATCGTAAAAGATTGTGATGCCAAAGTATTAATCACTTCTAAGTTTTTAGAACAAACAGCAAGCGATCTCAGAGAAGCTTTAGAGGGTGTTCATCGCTTTATGTTAGATGGCACAACATCTGGGTATCTATCTTATGAAGATGGGATCCAAGATATGCCAATTGAATCGATCGAAGATGAATGCCAAGGAGGATCTATGCTTTATTCTTCAGGGACCACCGGCAAACCTAAAGGAGTGAAAAGAGAATTACCATTAACTCCATTACCCTATGAGCCAGATGAAGAAGATCCGGGTTTAGGTCGAGTGCTAATGCTATATGGAGCTGGAGAGGACAGTGTGTATTTATCTCCAGCGCCTCTTTATCATGCCGCTCCCCTAAATTTTAATACTGGTTTTCTAGCCTCAGGGGCAACTTCAATTATTCTCGAAAAATTTGATGAAGAGGCTGCCTTAGAATCAATAGAGAAATATAAGGTTACTCATTCTCAGTGGGTGCCAACAATGTTTGTAAGGTTTTTAAAGAAAGACCCTTCAATTAGATCGCAATATGATTTATCAAGCCATCAAGTTGCTATTCATGCAGCTGCACCTTGCCCAGTAGCTGTGAAAGAAGAGATGATTGATTGGTGGGGTCCTATTATTCACGAATACTATGCAGGCACTGAATATAACGGAATTACTATGATTAATTCTGCAGAATGGCTAGAACATAAAGGTAGCGTAGGCAGACCTTTATTTGGCTCTTTACACATCCTTGATGATGATGGTGAAGAATTGCCAACTGGTGAAGTAGGAGGAGTTTACTTCGGAGGTGAGACAGCGACGACATTTGAATATCATAATGATGAAGAGAAAACTAAAAGCGCAATGACTGATAAAGGTTATAGCTCTCTTGGTGATGTGGGTTATTTAGATCAAGATGGTTTTCTTTATCTTACTGATAGGAAATCTTTCATGATTATCTCTGGAGGAGTAAATATTTATCCCAAAGAAACTGAAGACCTTTTAGTGATGCATCCTAAGGTTGCAGACGTGGCAGTTTTTGGTGTTCCGAATGAAGAAATGGGGGAGGAAGTAAAGGCAGTAGTACAGCCAGCTAATTTAAGTGATGCAGGGCCCGACTTAGAAGCAGAACTCATCGCTTTTTGTAAAGAGAATATGTCCTCAATTAAAAGTCCTAGAACTATAGATTTTGAAGAGGAACTGCCTAGACATCCAACAGGAAAATTATATAAAAGACTGCTTAAAGATAAATACTGGCCTTAGAGATGCTCAGAAATAAATCTATGGTCGTTGGTTCAACCGGCTTAGTTGGTAAATCAGTAGTAAATCATCTAATTAAAAGAGATATTGCGGTTTTAGCTCTTGTAAGAAACGATGAAGAAAGTGATAACTCTTTATTAAATTACTACAAAATAGATTTTGATGATCTTCATCTTCCAGATGAGACCTTTTCAGATATTAAAGATATATTTGTTTGCTTAGGCACCACTATCAAAAAAGCTGGATCTAAAGAGGCTTTTCAGAAGGTTGACGTAACTTATTGTCACGAGATTGCAAAGCAAGCACAAGCAAGGGGTGTAAAACATATTTCTATTGTTACTTCTCTAGGATCGGATTCTAACTCTACAAACTTTTATTTGAGAAGTAAGGGAATGACAGAAGATCAAATAAGTAAGATGGATTTTGATTCTATATCGATTCATAGACCTGGTTTGTTAATAGGCGCTAGAAATGAAATGAGGTTAGGTGAGTTTATAGGGCAAAAGATTTTTCCTTATTTTCTAGATCCTTTCTTATTTGGAAGTATGAGAAAGTATCGAAGTATAAAAGGGGACACTCTAGCCAAAGCAATGGTTAATTTATCAGGACGTGAGAAAGGCGTTAATTTCTACTATTTCGACGACTTCAATAAATCTACAATAAATAATTCCTAACCTGCTTTCTTAAATTTAAGGTCATCGTCCTCTACACTCTTGAAACGAATTTGAGTTATATCTCTTAAATAATTTTGGCTATTAATCCAAGGATCCCTAGATCCTTGCTTAGGAAGCTGATCTCTCACTCTTTCGATATATCCAGAGTTTAAGTCTAGATATTCTTTTTCAGATACAACATCTTCACCTATCTCAGGACAAAAATAATCTAACCCTTTTTTATCTAGTAAGTTAATCAATTTGCATGCATATTCTGAAATAAGATCAGCACCTAAAGTCCAAGAAGCGGTTGTATACCCAAATGTTGCTATTAAGTTTGGTACATCGCTAAACATCATTGTTTTATATTGAGTCTTTTCTGAGATATCGAGAGTTTGATTGTCAATTTTTATGTCTATACCGTTAAGCAGTCTCATATTTAAGCCGGTAGCTGTAATAATGATGTCTGCTTCCAACTCCTCTCCAGAGTCTAGCTTAATACCGTTTGGAGTAAATTCATCAATTGTTTCAGTTACCACAGAAGCTTTTCCAGAATTCATAGCATTGAACATATCTCCATTTGGAACAAAGCATAGGCGCTGATCCCAAGGCATATATCTGGGAGTGAAGTGTTTATCAACATCATAATCTTCTCCGAGGTGACTTCTGACATGATTAATTAACATCTCTTTTGTCTTTTCAGGATTTCGTCTAAGCCTATTCAGCATAAATCTTTGCATTAGGATATTTTTCCATCTCACCAAAAAATAACCCAATCTATCTGTAGTAAATTTTTTGATGAAGTTACCGATTTTATCTTCATCGGGTGCTGCAAAATAATAAGTAGGAGACCTTTGAAGCATAGTGATGTGTTTTACTTTTTCTGACATGGCAGGAACGATAGTTACTGCGGTAGCTCCACTACCAATCACAACAACTTTCTTATCAGAATAATCTAATTCTTCAGGCCATTTTTGGGGATGAATGATCTCACCCTCAAAGGCTTCAACATTTTTAAATTCAGGAGTGTACCCCTCATCGTAATTATAATATCCGCCACATAAATATAAAATATTACAAGTCATCTCAACAACAGAGTTATTCTCTTGATCTTCTACTTTTAAATACCAGAGGGCATCGGGAGATGACCATACGGCAGATATGACCTTTTTATTAAATTGAATTTTTTTTCTTAGATCAAATTCATCTACAGTTTCATTGAGATACTCAAGAATAGAAGGAGCGTCTGCTATTGTTTTGGGGCTCCTCCAAGGTTTAAACTTGAAGCCCATAGTATGCATGTCGGAGTCAGATCTTATACCAGGATATTTAAAAAGATCCCATGTGCCTCCCAAATTAGACCTTCCTTCCAGAATTGTGTAAGTCTTTTGAGGACATCGCGTTTTTAAGTTATAGGCAGCACCAATACCTGAAATGCCTGCTCCAACTATCACTACATCAATATGTTCCATTATCTAGATCTCCTTTAGAATCATTATAACAATGTTTTTAGATTGGTCTTTTTATGAAAATTTCAGCAATTCATCTTGATGGCCATCAGCACCACCTAATAAGTGATTAAGATAAGATTCGTGTGATTCCATCCACATAGCCTTTGAACGGCTTCTTCCCGCAGATTGATCATCTTTAGTTCCTTTCATATACCAATTATTGCATTGGAGCCATATTTTCCCATCAGAAGAAACATTACATTTATCAGTCCAATTCTTAACGGCTTCCGCAAGAGGCTCAACTTCGTCTTTACTGTCGAGTTTCATTGATGAGACAAGCTTTGCAATATATTTACCTTGTTCTTCGCATAGAAGAGTCACATTAGTCACTGGGTTTAAGCTTTGAGGTCCGACCATCATGTAAAAATTAGGCATATCATTTACATGAAGACCCCATAAGGTTTTTGGCTCAATCATTTGAAAATTATTCTCAGCAGAAGCCCCAAATTTATCTGCTAAAGTTATGCCATTTTTACCTGTTACTGTAAAAGGTATTAGGCCAGCATCAAAGCCAGTAGCATAAATAATAACTTCAAGTTCGTGTAAATCCCCGGATGACATCTCAAGACCAGTTTCATTCACGGCAACTACTCCTCCAGGATCATTAACTAAGTGAACATTTTCTTTATTAAAAGTTGTAAAGTAATCATCAATAATCAAAACTCTTTTACAGAAAAAAGGATAATCAGGCGTAAGTAGTTTTGCTAATTCGGGATCATTGACATCATTTTTGATTCTTTCACTCAAAAGATCACAGACTGCAGAATTCCAATTTTTGTCATGTAATTGCTCGAATGTAAAAGGCAGATTCGGATCAGGGGGATATTCCCCTTTCCAATCAACATATCTAAGCTTTGAACTGTATCCTCCTGCTTTGAAAGCTTCGACTATATCTGGAGGTGTGGGTTGGTCTTCTCTTTCTATAGCCCACGTTGCTGTTCTTTGAAATACAGTTAGGGACTCTACTTCGTCTGCGATAGATGTGATGACTTGTGCAGCAGAAGCTCCTGTCCCAACGATGCCTACTTTCTTACCTTTTAAATTAGCTTCTTGATCCCATTCAGCAGTATGAAAACTTTCACCTTTGAATTTTTCCATTCCACCAAATTCAGGCATTCTGGGACTTGATAATGGTCCGTTAGCGCAAACTATGTGTTTTGCGAATATTTCAGTTTTCGTTTCACTCTCAAGGTTAGTGATTTCAACTCTCCATTTGCCAAAATCTACATACTCAAGAGCTACTACCTTTTGTAAGAATTTAATGTGTTGACGTATATCAAAGTGGTCAACTAGCAGTTCTGCATAATCAGCTATTTCAGTCTGACTCACATATCTTTTAGAAGGTATAAAGCCAGTTTCATCTAAAAAAGGTAAGTATGTATATGACTGAACATCACATGCAGCTCCAGGATAAGATCCTACCCCTCCATGACTCCAGACACCTCCCAAAGAATTGTTCTTCTCTAAAATACAGAAGTTATCAATACCTTCTTCTTTCAAGTAGTGAGCACAGGTTATACCTGAAAAACCACTTCCTATAATTGCAACATCATAAATTTTCATATTGATAATATTTTATAAAGACGCTTCACAGGCTTCAACTGTTTGTAGTATCAGAGTATTAATTGTCATTGGACCAACTCCACCTGGAACTGGAGTATAAGCAGAACATCTATCTATGATTCCTTCTAAATCTATATCCCCACATTTTTCTGGATGATAACCTGCATCTATTACTACGGCTCCATCTTTAATCCAATTTGATTTTATAAACTTTGGAATACCTACAGCTCCAACAATAATATCGGCTTTCATGAGGTGCTCTTCCAAATTGGTAGTTTTAGAATGACAAATTGAAACTGTTGCATTCTCATTTAGTAACATCATCGCCATTGGTTTACCCAATATAGGACTTCTTCCAACTACTACTGCATGTTTTCCTGCTATCTCTATCTTATATTCATGCAACAATCTCATTATCCCCTGCGGAGTGCATGAGCCAAAAGCCCTTTCACCCATGGACATATTTCCAAAACCTAAACAAGTTACTCCATCTACATCCTTTTTTATATCTATGGCATCAAAACAAAGCCTTTCATCGATTTGATCCGGGACAGGATGTTGAAGGAGAATTCCATGAACTTCAGGATTAGAGTTCAACTCACCTATTTTGGATAACAACTCTTCAGTTGTGGTATCACTATCTAATTCAACTTTCATAGATTTCATACCTATCCTTTCGCATGCATTGCCTTTCATCTTGACGTATGTTGCAGATGCGGGGTCAGACCCAACTAGAATAGTTGCTAAGATTGGAACGAAATTCTTTTTTTCTAAGAGAGCAGCAACTCTCATTTTTAATTCTTCTTCTGATGAGAGTGCTAACCTTTTTCCATCCATGATGATTACCATTTTAAGATTATATTAGCATTCAAAGAGTATTCATTAATTAAAATCAAAAAATAGTTAAAATTTTTAATGTTTTTTGTAATTTATGTCGTTATAGTGACGGACTAGAAACAAATACAGTTAACTATTTATCTATATTTGTTAATTTTTACGGCGCAAGGATGGGCCTTTCAAGTCTTTCTCTGCGTCTAATAGTAATTAATGGGGAGAAAAAATGTTTAGAAATCTATTCTACGTTCCACTTATTTCTTTTTTACTCTTTTCTAATTTCATAATCTCAGATGAAGTAGAAGAGGTCGTTGTAACGGGTAGTTATATTAAAGGTAGTCCTACTGATGGAGCTTCTCCTGTAGAGCTTTATGACAGAACTACTATCGAGGCTATTGGTGCTGTCAATGTCGCTGATATTACTGCTAATATGGCTGTGAATTCTGGCTCAGAAAACAATGCTGATTCATTTACTTCTGGAGCTACACAAGGTAGAACAAATGTAAATTTGAGAGGTTTAGGCCTTTCTTCGACACTGGTTCTTTTTGACGGAAGAAGACAAACTGTAGCTGGAGCTACAGCAAATGATGGAAGCGTTTTTGTTGATACTTCAGCTATACCAGTTATAGCGCTCGAACGAGTTGAAGTCTTAAAAGAAGGCGCTGCGTCAGTTTACGGCTCAGATGCTGTTGCAGGGGTTGTTAACTACATCTTCAGAAGAGACTTTACTGGATTTGAGGTTGATTTAACTCATCAAGAAACAGATTTAGGCTCTCAAGAAGATGATAGAGCTAGTTTCATTTGGGGTGCAGAGAGTGGTGATACTAATTTAGTTGTCGCTTACAGCACATTGGATAGATCTCCTTTATCACAAAGCGAATTAGAGCTTGCTCCTTTGGGAATAAGTGGCCTTGGTACAAGCTTTCTTTTATTCGGACCTTCCACAGTTGATTCTGGACCTTACGCAGGAACATATTCTACTTTTCAAAACGTACCTGATCCAAACTGTGTTGCCAATAAAGGAATTTTAGTTCCTCAGGCTAGTGGAAGTCGTTGTGGATTTGTTTATGGACCTAGATTTAATATTGTGAATGATGAAGAACATAACCAGCTTTATGCTTCTTTGAAAACAGTCCTAACTAGCGGTATCGATGCAGAGTTAGACTACCTAAAAGCTGAGACGGACGTGTTTGATAATCCCCAATCTCCTTCATATCCTGCTTTATCTTATTTAAGTCCTGCGCTTGCTATTGCTCCTGGAAAAGGAGGAAACCCATTTGGAGTTCCTGCATTGTGGCTAGGTAGACCATTAGCATCGGCATTCCCATCTCCTTTTGCACCCAGAGAGGTCGAAATGGAGAGAGTTTCATTTGGTCTTTCTGGAACACTTGATAACGGATTTGACTGGGACTTTCATATGACTCGAAGTGCGGAGGATAGTTATGGAAGACAACCCGATACTGGTACAAGCGCTCTAGCAGCTGCTATTGATGGAACAGGTGGCCCTACGGGAGATCAAACTTTTGATCTGTTTAACCCTTCTGCTAATTCACAAGAATTGAGAGACTGGTTGAGATCAGACCAAGAAACTTGGAATAGCGTTGTTTTATCTGTTGTTGATTTTATAATGTCTGGACAAGTCGGCAATGTAGATATGGCTGTTGGACTGCAATCTAGAACTGAAAAATATGACCTTAAAAGAAGTGCTAATTCAATAGTTCAATTCGATGCAGCTGGAAATTTAACTGTACCAGCTGACATGATTTTCTTAGGCGGAGGAACCGAATCAGATGCTTCAAGAAGAACTAATGCTGTCTTTATGGAAGCCTCAACTGATTTATCTGATCAACTTGAACTTAAAGGTGCTATCAGATACGAAGATCTTGAGAATGATTCCAACGTTGATCCCAAAATATCACTAAGATATCAGGCTAGCGATGATGTTGTTTTGAGAGCTTCTGTAAGTACTTCATTCAGAGAACCATCTCTTGCTCAACTTTATTCAGATACAGTGGGTTTACAAGGTATTCAAGACTTTGATACTGACGGTAATACAGTAGGTCAGGCATCTTTTATCCGTATAGCTCAAGCAGGAAGTACAGATCTTAAACCTGAAGAGGCGGACAACTTAAACGTAGGAATTATTTGGTACCCAACTGATAACCTGGAAGCGAAGCTAGATTATTGGATGGTTGATTACACAAATGTAATTACCATTGAAAGTGCTCAAGGTATAGTTTCTAGAACACCAAATAGTTCAAAGGTTCAAAGAACAACTGATGGAACGCTTACAGGAGTTACTACAAGTTATTTCAATGCTTCCTCAGTAGATACGAATGGTTTTGATATTGAGTTAATGTATTCTGCTGAAACAAATATAGGAAGTTTATTACTTGGATTAAATGCTACTCATATGTTGCAGTATGAAATCCCAGTAGGTGGAGTAACTACTGATGTAGTTGGTTTATTTAATCATGATAACTTTGCTAGATCACTTCCTGAAACTAAAGCTGTACTATCAGCAAACCTTGTTTCTGGAAGTCATAGCGCTGCTGCATATGGAAGATGGGTATCTAGTTATGAGACTACTAACGTACCAACAGCAATAGCAGCTGGTATGGGATTTGACCAAAATATAGATAGTCACTTTACTGTTGATCTTCAGTACAGCTATTCATTCGATTTTAATAGCGAAGATGATCTTAGACTGACTCTAGGCGTTAAGAATGCATTCGATGAAGAAGTTCCACAGGTGTACGATGGCGCGAACTGGAGTTATGATCCAAAACATCATGACCCAAGAGGAAGAATGTTTTCAGTTGGTTTGAAATTAACTATGTAAATATTTCTTCTAATAAAGAAACCCAGCTTAGGCTGGGTTTTTTATGAAAAATTGTCTAATCGGAAAACATAGAAATTCCTAGACAAAACCTCGCATAGTGTTAATGTGCGCATAGAAGCCATCTGTAAGACTCTGCAGATTTACGTATTAAGGATATACAGGTTTCGAATAAGGACATTCTCTATCTTCAAGTTTTCCTTTGGTTATTAATAACTAAATACGGGGAAATCATGATAAGAAAGTTTTATTTATTTCTGATAATTCTACCTTTTATTGCAGTATCAAATCTCTCATTTGCAAGGGATGTTGAAGAGGTAGTAGTCACAGGTTCATATATTAAGGGTAGTCCAACTGATGGTGCTTCTCCTGTTGAGCTTTACGATAGAGACACAATAGAAGGTATTGGTGCAGTAGATGCAGCGGATATAACAGCCAATATGGTTATAGATTCTGGATCTGAAAATAATGCTGACTCTTTTACTTCGGGTGCTCTTCAGGGAAGAACGAACGTAAACTTAAGAGGTTTAGGACTGTCATCAACATTAGTGCTTTTTGATGGTAGAAGACAGACAGTTACAGGCTCAACCGCCAATGATGGAAGTGTTTTTGTAAATACTTCAGCTATTCCAGTCATAGCGCTCGAACGAGTTGAAGTCTTAAAAGAAGGCGCTGCATCAGTTTATGGATCCGATGCTGTCGCTGGAGTTGTTAACTACATCTTCAGAAGAGACTTTACCGGCCTTGAAGTAGATGTAACTTCTCAAGAAACAGATCTCGGAGACTCCAAAGACAGAAGAGGAAGTTTTATTTGGGGTGCAGAAAGTGGTGATACTAATTTAGTTGTCGCTTATAGCACATTGGATAGATCTCCTTTATCGCAAAGCGAATTAGAATTAGCGCCATTGGGTGTAAGCGGTCTAGGAACAAGCTTTTTATTATTTGGACCATCTACGGTCGATTCAGGCACTTATGCAGGAACATATTCTGCTTTTCAAAACGTACCTGATCCTAGCTGTGTAGCTAATAAAGGTATCTTAATTCCTCAAGCTAGTGGAAGTCGTTGTGGCTTTAAATATGGACCAAGATTCAACATTGTGAATGACGAAGATCACGATCAACTTTACGTATCTCTTAAAACAGTGCTGACAAGTGGTATCAATGCCGAACTAGATTATCTAAAAGCAGATACAAAGGTTTATGACAACCCTCAATCACCGTCATACCCAGCCTTATCTTATTTGAGTACTGCAAATTTAATAGCGCCCGGTAAAGGAGGAAATCCATTTGGAGTTCCTGTCATGTGGATTGGAAGGCCTTTGGCATCAGCTTTTGCGTCTCCTTTTGCTCCTCGAGATATAGAGATGGAAAGAGTTTCATTTGGATTATCCGGGACTTATGAAAATGGTTTCGATTGGGATTTCCATATGACAAGAAGTGCTGAAGACAACTATGGAAGACAACCAGATACTGGTACATCAAAATTAGCTGCCGCGATTGACGGAACAGGTGGACCTAGCGGTGATCAAACCTTTGATCTGTTTAACCCTTCTGCTAATTCACAAGAATTGAGAGACTGGTTAAGATCAGACCAAGAAACATGGACTAACGTTGTATTATCGGTAGTTGATTATGTTGTGTCAGGTCAGGTTGGCAATGTAGATATGGCTGTTGGACTGCAATCAAGAAGTGAAAAATATGACATTACGAGAAGTTTAAATTCTATAACTGAATTTGATGCCTTAGGAAATCTAACTAAACCAGCTGATATGATCTTCTTAGGTGGTGGAACCGAATCAAGCGCATCAAGAAGAACAAATGCTGTCTTTATGGAAGCCTCAACTGATTTATCTGATCAACTAGAACTTAAAGGTGCTATCAGATATGAAGATCTTGAAACTGATTCTAATGTTGATCCTAAGATCTCTTTGAGATACCAAGCAAATGATGACATTGTTTTGAGAGCTTCTGTAAGTACTTCCTTTAGAGAGCCTTCACTATCACAGTTATTTACTAGTGGCGTGGGTTTACAAGGTATTCAAGATTATAATACTGATGGCTCAGCAAAAGGTGGAACAGTATTCATAAGAATCGCTCAAGCAGGCAACATGAACTTAAAGCCTGAAGAAGCTGACAATATGAATATAGGTGTTATTTGGAGCCCTACAGATAACTTTGAAGCTAAACTTGATTATTGGATGGTTGATTACACAAATGTAATTACCATTGAAAGTGCTCAAGGTATAGTTTCTAGAACACCAAATAGTTCAAAGGTACAAAGAACAATAGACGGAACTCTAACAGGAGTAACAACCAACTACTTTAATGCGTCTTCGGTTGATACTAATGGTTTCGATATTGAAATGTCTTATGGAATGGATACTGCAATAGGTGAAATGCTTTTAGGTTTAAATGCTTCACATATGCTTCAGTATGAAATTCCAGTGGCAGGTGTTGCAACAGATGTAGTGGGATTATTTAACCATGATAACTTTGCAAGGTCTCTACCTGAAACTAAGATGGTTT
>CACLUH010000010.1:0-44089 GCA_902610065.1 uncultured SAR86 cluster bacterium | reverse complement strand
CTTTCCCTTAAATAAGGTGCCTTTATAAAGCTGCTTCTCCAACTACCAGATGATCCGCTTCTATGAGCATCTACTGATTCTTTTGGCTCTTCAAAAATACCTCCATTGTCATCAACTATTTCTAAAGCCCTCTTTAACGAATGACTTTTATCATGATCTGCAGATTCAAAAGCGATTATCAATAAGTGTTTAGACCCATCTCCAGCACCATTAAATAAGGCTTCATTTGAATCCAATAATCTACAATTTGCTGGAAATAAGCCAGCTTGACTAATATGTCTTAAGGCATTTAAAGCATTCGTATATTCGGAAAATTCAACTGTACAAGAAGATCGATAAGTTGGTCTATCTTGCAAACGCATCGATGCTTCAGTTATGACACCCATAACACCTTCAGATCCAATAGCAAATCTATCAGGGCTTGGTCCAGCACCAGAACCAGGCAATCTTCTAGATTCAAATGAACCGGAAGGAGTAATCATCTTTAAGGATTCAACAAAATCATCTATATGAGTGTACAAAGTAGCGTAATGTCCGCCAGATCTAGTTGCTATCCAACCTCCAAGAGTAGAGAACTCAAAACTTTGAGGATAGTGACGCATTGTTAGATCGTGTTCTTTAAGCTGACCTTCAAGATCAGGACCAAGAATTCCGCCCTGTATAAGAGCTGTTCTGCTATCTTTATCTATCTCAATAATAGAATTAAGATTTTTCATATCTAAAGAAATGACCCCGTTGTAATCATCACCAACATTAGTTTCAACTCCACCACACACACTGGACCCTCCCCCATAAGGAATGACTGCTATATCATTTGAAGACGCCCAGTCCAGTATGTTTGTTATATCTTCTTCGGAATCGGGAAAAGCTACAAAATCAGGAGGTGCTGGAAATTGACCTAATATTGATCTTGCTGAGTCTGGAAAAGATTTTCCATAGGAATGATTAAGTCTCTCCAATTTATCATTTGAGACTATAGCCTTAAGACTATTAGGGCATTTTAGAGAGGAGTCAGGCAGATTAACATTTTCTATTTTTGGGATTTCTATTCTCTCTACAGAATCTAACTCAAAAGTTTTAGCTATTCGCTTGTCTATATTATTTTCTTCTTCCGCAGTAAGAAGTTCATCTTCATAACCCCATCCCCAAAATTTTCTTGTTCTCATTTAATCTCTCCTTTGCAAATCTTATAGTGCAAGTTACTAAACAGTAAAGAAGAAGTAATGCTAGAATGACATTTTAACTTTTATAGATATGGCAAAAAAATACGAAAACTTTCAGGTCGGAGAAAATCTTTGGAGAAGTGAAAATACTTACAAAGTTTATACGAACACTATTTTAGAAAAACTTGTTGCGAGTAAAACGATTATTGATCCAAATGGATCTACCGGAGGACATAGGCTGATTGAATCGGAAGTAGTCTATGTATTTTTATCTGGTGTTGGTGAAATGGAAGTCGTGGAATATGCAAATCACGAGGGCGGTCACGGTACAAATCCTAGTTTTGGTATTGAACACAAAGCTGAGATGGCTATAACTGCAGGAAATATCATCTTAGCTGAAGAAGGTGACTACGTTAAAGTCAAGAATACATCTAAACTCGAGCAGCTAATTTATCTGAGAATTTTCGATAGCGAGGGTGCTAGAAAGTAAAAAAAATCCCCACCCTAGAGTGGGGATTCCGAAAAGCGTATCTCAACTACTTTTCAACTAACTGTTTAAACTGTTAGCCGGAACCGGGGGTAACCCGTGTCAGAAGGATACTCCTGTTGTTCCTCTTCTAAAATAAATACTAATAGTGATCACCTCCTGTAGAGGGTAATAAAGATCCACAAATTCAATTCCCCTCGTGTTAAATTGAATGTGGGACGCCTTAAGTAAGAATATCAATAAATTTATTTTTATAAAAGAATTATTTGATAGTTTAAGAATTTAGATTAAGCCAAGAAACTTCTTCATGAGTTAAATCAATTTTTATCGCTTCTAATGAACTTTCAGTTTCAAAAAAGTTTCGAGGTCCTATTAATGGAAAAGATGGAAACTTTTGGTTAAGCACAAATGATAGAGCCAACTGAATTGGAGCAACTGATTTTTTAGAAGCTAACTCAAAACATCTTCTTCGTCTCTCTATGTTTTCTTTACTTCCCCAGACCCTGTCTTGCTCTTCTCTATTTGGATCAGCAACGTGCCTTAATCCAGAAAATTCTTGAGAGTCTAAAAAGAAACCTCTAGCTTGGCTAGACCAAGGAAAAATAGCAATCTGACTATTAGTTAGATATTCAACGTATTCATCATTAGAACAGCTGTAACATCCCGGCCAAACTGGATTATTCATGTGTGCAAGGCTGAAATTATTACTCAAAATAGTGAAGGGCTCCTTTGCACTGGATAATGCATAATCATTTGCTTCTTTAAATCTTTTTAATGACCAATTAGATGCACCGAAAACCTTTATTAGTCCTTCATCTTTCAAATCATTTAAAGCATCAATAAAACCTTCAACTGGCAAAGAGTCGTTATCTCTATGCAAACAATAAATATCTAGATATTCAGAGGACATTCTATTTAAGGTCTCCTCAAGTTGTGGTCTAATCTTATCTGGTTCACAGTCGGGTGTATGTGCCCCTTTTCCAAGAATTACAACTTCTTCTCTCAAGTTCCTAGATTCTATCCAGCTTCCTAGGTAGTAATCACTTTTTCCATTATTGTAAATGTAAGCTGTATCAAAAACATTTCCTCCTTTCATATAAAAATGATCAAACATTGCAAAAGCATGATTAGTATCGGATTGATTATCACAGCCGAATACTAAACGAGACAATTCTTTATCAACTCCAGGAATCTTTAGAGTTGGCAGTGTTTCTCTTAGAATTTCGTTAGATATGATAGGTGACTTTCTTCTTTCTCCTCTATCTTCATCATAAACAACTCTAAGTTCTTTTCTCCATGTATCCAGAGAGATCATATTGCCATGAGAATCATTATGAGGAATTAGCCTCGATTCAGTAGCCTGCGAATGAAAAGTTTCTGAAAAATGATCTATTTCTAAAGCATAAATTCCTTTATCGGTTGAAATATCAATCTCCTCCTCATTACCTTCTTCATCTATTATTTTTAATTGAGATTTTCTATCTGTAAATTCTCCACAATGCCATGGTTGATTGACTAAAATGGTATTACTGCCATCTGTAATTCTTACATCGCTTTCTGAGCTTAAATTGGTAGCTGACTTTATCTTAGCAACAGATTCATCTTCAAACTTTAAAATTGCTGAAGCATTTAAATCTACTTCTTGAGAATTTAACTCTCCCTCTCCCTCGATCGATATTGGATTTAAAAAGTTCTTACCATTTGCAGCTCCTACAGCATATCGTGCTATTGAAATTGGATAACATCCGATATCCAAAATAGATCCGCCACCTAATTCACGATTAACTAACCTATGAGTTTCTGGGACATCAACGGAAAAGCAAAATTCAGCATTTATATTTAATGGAGGGTTTAACTTCTGTTGGATAATTTCCATTATTTTTTTTGTTTGCGGATGTATTTTGTACATAAATGCTTCCATCAGAAGTGTGTTATTTTTTCTAGATAGATCTATAAGAGCCATTGTTTCGGTCGCATTAATAGTCATAGGCTTTTCACAAAGAACTGCTTTTTTGTTTTTTAGGCATTCGGCTGTAAGTTCAAAGTGACTTGTGTGAGGCGTTGCTACATAAATAGCATCAATTTCTGGCATTGAAATTAAATTGTGATGACCTTCAATTGGCTTGCAACCATATGGTGCACAAAATTCTTTTGCTCTTAATTCAGTGCTGCTAGCTACAGCAACTAATTCCCCTTCAGTTTCTTTTAAAGCATCTGCAAATGCTTTTGCTATTGAACCAGTACCTAATATTCCCCATTTAATTATTTTCATATTTCTTCCTTTTGCAGTTGTCTCAATAGGTCCTTATGCATTTTTGAATCTATAGGATAGAAATAGATTATTATCAGACTGCATGAGATGCCTAATATAGGTATCAAAGTCATTATAATTTTCATATTATCAATGGTTGTTACAGACATAGCTTGATTTGCTTGGTACCCAATTGCATCCAAAACCCAGCCCAATATCAATACCGCTATTGCTATAGACCCTTTTTGAGCAAACGTCATAAATCCATATAATGATGATTCGCTCCTAACTCCTGTATGTACTTCCCCGTATTCTATGGTATCTGGAAGCATGGACCAAAATAAAATCCCCCCTGCACCACTGCCAAAGCCAATAAAGGCAACTAAAAAAAGTAACTCATTGAGTGTCTTAATATCATAGAAATAAAATAATATTAAAGAAGATAAAGTTACTGTGCTTGAGATTAACCATGTAATTTTCTTACCCAATCTATTAGAAATGATCCACCAAATTGGTATGCTTAAAAAAGCCACTATGCCACTAGTGAATAGAATTGTTCCTTGGTGCTCATGCAGATCTAAAGCATACTTCGTGTAATAGATAAGGTTATTTCCAAAAAATATAGTTGTAATACCTACGATTAAAGTTGCGGAAAAAACTAACCAAAAGGGTTTATTCTTTCCTATTGCCCTAGCTGCGTCAGCAAGACTTCCACCAACTCTCTCTATACCCTGATCATTATCCGGTTCTTTTACTGTGATAAATGTAATTGAGTGAATGAGCATGGCAGTTATACCAGCTATAGAAGCTAAAACTATAAATCCCATACTCTCATCCTCTCCTCCAACCCAAAAAATAATTGGAAAAGCCAAAAGAGCCATCAGGTTTGTTCCAGTTTGGGCTCCCAGCATTCTAAAACCAGTCAAATTAGTTCTTTCTTGACTGTCGGAAGTTATCCTTGGAGTAAGAGATGAAAATGGAACGCTTACTAAAGTAAAGCATGTCCTATGCAATAAATTTGCGAATAAAAGAAAAAAGAATAACGAAGAGCCTTCCAGAGGTGGAACCCAAAATAATAAAACGAATGACAAAGCTAAAGGAATATTTCCAAACAATAAATAAGGACGATAAACACCCCATTTTGTCCTTGTTCTTTCGGCCATATAACCCATAAATGGATCAGTAGCAGCATCCCAGGCCATCCCAATAAAATAAATCAACCCTGCTAAGGATCCAGAGATACCAACGACATCTGTATAAAAATATAGAAGATATAAGCCTACACCACTCCAGTATAAACAAATTGCTATATCTCCTATTCCATAGCCTATCCTTGTCTTTAGAGTTAGTCTTTCGACTATAGATTGAGTCATTACAGATAAGTTTATATGTATAAAATAAAGATTAAAGTCTTATCTAAAGAATCCTTTTTTCTTATTACTCAGCCTGTTTTATATTAAGTTTTTAATGATCTTACTTCTATCGCATCAGCAGAATTTTCTGAAAGAATTCCAGAAATCACAACAAATTTTAACTCTCTCGTAGGTGAAAGTGCATTCTTCAAAATTTTCATAATTGATTGAAGATTCTTTTCGTGATCTGAATACATAGATGATTTGTAAGCATGAACTGAACCAGTTAAAGATAATTGTTTAATTGTTTTTTTATTATTACTGAATGCAAATATAGGAATCATAAAGGGTTTAGCATTAGCTACAATTTCAGCGGTTTGGCCTGATCGAGTGATTGCAATAATTCCATCAGCCTCAATAGATTCTGCAATATCTTTTGCTGCAACTCCAAGATGTTGCCAATCTGTTTTAGATATTAGTTGGCTTTCATAGCCGAGAGTTCTATATTTTTCGGTTTGCTTCGCAATTCTTGAGATAAATTTTACCGACTCAATTGGATATTTTCCTATAGTGGTCTCGCCCGATAGCATGACAGCATCGGCACCTTCATAAATTGCATTTGCAACATCAGTTACTTCTGCTCTTGTAGGTGTAGGATTATCAATCATTGATTCAAGAAGGTGAGTAGCAACAATTGACCTTACTCCATATTTTGCACAGTTAGACATGATCTTTCTTTGAATGTTTGGTAAATTTGCAAGATCAGTTTCAATGCCTAAGTCTCCTCGTGCCACCATAACAGAGTCAGAAACCTGACAAATTTCTTCAATATTAGATAACCCTTCCCTATCTTCTATCTTTGAAATAATTTTTACTTTTTTAGTTTTGTTTCTGAGAACCTCTTTTAAATCATCTATATCAGAAGCATTTCTAACAAAGGACAAGGCGATGAAATCCACATCCTCTTTCAAACCAAAAGCAATGTCTCGTTTATCTTTTTCTGTTACTGAAGGCAAATTAATACGAATACCTGGCAAATTAACATGTCTTTTACTACCAAGCTTTCCACCATCTAGTACCTTGCACTCAAGTTCATTTTTGGATTTTTTTAGTACTTTAAAATTTAATAGACCATTATCCAAGCTAATCAGCGTACCAACATTCACGCTTTGAATGAGCTCATCATAATGAACTCTGATTGATGTGGTCTCTACATCAACCTCATCACGAATAGTGAAAGAAACTAATTGACCAGGTTCTAGATTTACAACTTGAGAAGTATCGCCTGTTCTTATTTCTGGACCTTGTGTGTCTAACAAAATACCCACAGGATTCTCCACGGACTGATTAAGCTTTTTTATACGATCTATTATCTTTTTCGCATTTTTATGATCAGAGTGGGACATGTTTAATCTGGCCACATTCATTCCAGCCTCATGTAGTTTTTTTATACTAGAAAAACTTTCAGTTGAAGGGCCAATGGTGCAAATAATTTTTGTTCTTTTGTATTTCATAATTTGATGCTGGGCATACTACAGAAGATAAACAAGAAGGCAAAAAAAACAGGCTCAAAAGAGCCTGTTTCTTAGTTTCTTTGAAATTAGAAACGGTATCTCATATCTACACCCATAGTTCTAGGAGGTAGAGCTGTTACAGATTTTCTGTAATTCGTTTCATGATCACCAGTGCTTAATGCATAGTAATTTTCGTTATCCATTAAGTTGTTAACATAAGCTCTGACAGAAGTTGCTCCATCATTACTGTACCAGGATACACTCAAATTAGTTGTTTCTCTTGATTCAACTCTATCAAGTGGACGTTGAACACCTGAAGCTGAAAAATCTCCAGTATATGAGTGACTTACTAGCCACCACATAGGTCCGAATCTTGAATCCATTTCGTAGGTTACCCTTATGGTATATTTCTCTTCTGGTATACCTTTTAAAGGACCTCCTTTTAAATTAACAGTGTAATCTTCAGCGTAGCTTGGATCATCAACAAGACAACTCACATAACCTTGAGTACAAAGACCAAAAACTGGAACAGGGTTAACAGGATCATCTACAGTAAATACTTCATAGTCTTCACCATACTCAGTCTCCGTATAACTAAAGTTTCCTGCTATATTTAATCTATCTGTAGCTTGATACTGTATTTCTGTTTCAAAACCTACGTTAGTTATTCCATCAGCATTCGATACAAATTCAGCTCCAGCACCTCTAATGGGGTCAAATTGATTCAATGAATCTTGATATCCATCGTATTCGTAGGTATAAACTGAAGCAAATATTTGTAAAGTATCCTCTAAGTGAAGACCCTTATAACCAATTTCAAAGGCTTGAACTTCCTCTTGATCATAAGATACTAAACGTTGATTATCTCCAATTGGTACTCCAAACTCATCTCTTTCGCTATCATATTGTCCTGATATACCAAGAGCATACCCACCTGATCTGAAACCAGTTGTATAAGAAAAATACCATAACTGATTATCATTAGGCTCGTAATCTAAATTGATTCTAACGTTCGTATCGCTCCATTCATCTTCATCTTTTACATACCTTGTATAGCTGTAAGGAATACCTTGGCCTAACCTAAGCGGAGTAGCACACTCACTAGCGGTGATATCACAAGTTGGAGTTATGGGGTTATTTGGATCTATTGATAAAGAATAAATAGCAGCTGCAGGTATTAATCCTGCACCAGCCGCTGCTGTCATTTGAGCTACTAATGCCGGATCATAGTTATATGAGGCATTACCCATTGCCACGTTTGTGGCTGCTAAAGGTGTTACTCCCTGACTGCCTATAGTGGCAAAAGGAGCACCCTGTAATAGGTTTAAAACAGGAAGATAAGGAGCTAGAGCGCTTGCATATAATTCAAAATACCCACCAGCAAGCTCACTAGCTTCTTTCTCATCTTTTGCATATCTAGCACCCAATGTGAGTGCAAATTCATCATTAATTTGCCAAGTTCCTTGAGTAAAAGCTGCAAAACCATCAGTTTGGTTTTCATTAGAATGACGATAAACCCTTCCTAAAGAATCTCCACCCCAACGACCAGTGACTGTTCGTCCCAATACAGCGCTTGTTTCATCGACGTGTGGAGCGGTTGCCCATGTTCCATAAGGATTAGTAGCGCCAAATAAACTCATCATATTAATAGACGGAATGAATGGAAATCCTGGAAGTGAAAGCTCTATACCTGTCAAAGATGCTACAGTTCCCCAATCAGTGTCTAAAACACCGTAACTAGCTGGGTTTAAAATATAAGGAGCATTATTTGCTAACGAATAAGTTTGTTGTCTATTTTCATCCATATAGAAAACACCTGAAGTTACTTCAATATCATCTGCAAGCATCCAATTTAAGTTGATTTCGTGAGTGGTCATATGAACGTCTTCTCTCACAGTAACTCTGTATTTCGAGAAAGTATCATTATTTGTATCATCCTGATCTATATTAAAATCATAGTTATAATCAACCTTCCCGTAGAGATAAGTCAGGGTTGTATCCTCGTTTATATCCCAAACATATTTCGCTTGTTGACCTTCGTGTTCAAATTTCTCTCTGTTTGAATTACATGCGGGTGGTCCATATGGGAAATCCTCGCAGTTTTGATCATAATTTATATCAACATCATATGTGCCAATTACAGAAGGAGCATCACTTCTTCCGTACATAGGATTATATCTGAAAGGAAAACCGATTATATCAACACCAGGTCTTCTGGCGGCACCATAACCGACAACACCTGTAATTGTATTGGTAAATTGCATAGCACCAGGAGTACTGGCAGTTACGGGTCTTAGTCCATATACGGCATCTGCAGTATTACGCTGACCTCTATTATCTCCATAGCCCTCTGTCACAAGAACCCTATTACCTATTATCCTGTCAGATAGTCTGTCATTAGCTCTAAATTGAAGACTCATATCATCATTGATGTTCCATAGTAGAGTCATTGATAAATTTTCATCATCTAAACTATCAGTATCAGGACCAGTTCCAATATTTTTTTGAATACCATCTCTGTCAGATGTCATAGCTGTTACTCTGTAAGCAAAAGTATCTGTTATAGGGGCAGAACTCATAAGATAATATTGCTCATTGCCATAATCACCAAGGACAGCTCTTACTTCTCCCTCAGCTTCAAAAGTTGGCTTCTTTGTAATGTAGTTGATCGCACCACCTATGGAGTTACGTCCATATAAAGTACCTTGAGGACCACGAAGAACCTCAATACGCTCAACATCGTAGAGATAACTTTCTCCAGCAGCAATACCAAAGTCAGGAGAATAAATACCGTTATAATAAGTAGCAACACCTGGATCGCCACCTAGCGCCCTGAAGTTCCTACCAACTCCTCTAATTCTTACATCATATGCATCCCTAGTTGTAGCAGGCAATTGATCCATTAGATCATTAGCTCCCTGCATACCTAAGTCTTCAATTAGCGATGAATCAAAGGCAGTAATTGACATTGAAGTATCAGAAACAGTTGAAGTTCTTTTTTCAGCTGTGACAGTTATTTCCTCAATACCACTTCTATCAGTATCTTCTTCATCAGAAAATAACGAGATAGGTAAAATTGAAAGTGAAAGTGCGATTAACGAATAGATAATCTTTTGCATGGCATCCTCCCCAAAAGTGCAGATTTATCTGCTTAATTCCATTTAAAACAAGTCTCAAAGACTCCCCTATTGATCACATTAGCACAATTTGATTTTAGTTTGCAACAAAAAAAAACAGGCCATATAGACCTGTTTTTCTTCTGAGAAAATTAGAATTTATATCGTAAATCAACTCCCATTGTTCTAGGTCTTAATGAACTCACAGTTTTTCTAAAATTCTGCTCTGCACTATCTGCTGATAAAGCGTAATACATATCATTATCCATTAAATTATCAATATAAGCTCTAACATTGACGCTTCCATCTTCACTGTACCAAGATGCACTAATATTAGTGATTTCCCTCGACTCAATCCTATCTAAATCTCTCTGAACTCCAGATGCTGAAAAGGCGCCAGTATGAGAATGAGTAGCAAAAAGCCAAATCGGTCCCCAGCGCGAATCCATTTCATAAGAAATATTCAATGTAAACTTATCTTCAGGAATACCTTTTAGTGGTCCACCTTTTAAATTAACTGTGTAGTCAGTCACAAATGCTGGATTATCATCTTCACAAGAAACATATCCTTGGGTACATTGTCCGAAAACGGCAACAGGGTTTGTAGGATCATCAACAGTAAGCACAAAGTAATCTTCTCCATACTCAGTCTTGGTGTAACTATAATTACCAGCAATATTCAAACGATCATTTGCTTGATATTGCATTTCGATTTCAAAACCTTCATTAGTAATCCCGTTTGCATTAGAAACAAAATTTGCACCAGCTCCTCTTATAGGATCAAACTGTTCTAACTCATCCTGATAACCGTCATAATCATACTGATAAATAGAAGCAAAGATTTGCAGAGTATCGTCAAGATGGAGTCCTTTATAGCCAATTTCAATTGCATCAACTGTTTCCTCATCATAACTTACTAAAACAGATCCTGTACCATTAGGAACACCATTTGCATCTCTGGCATCATCTCTTTGTCCTGAAATTCCTAAGGCGTATCCTCCTGCTCTAAATCCAGTAGTATAAGAAAAATACCAAAGTTGATTATCATTAGGTTCATAATCAACATTGATCCTGACATTTGTATCATCCCATGAGTCCTCGCCCGCTATACTGCTTGTGTATGAATAAGGAATACCCTGTCCTACTCTAAGTGGAGTAGCACAAGTCGCTGAAGCTGTAATTTCGCAATTTGGTGTTATTGGCTGAGCTGGATCTATGGAGCCTGGATAAATTGCAGCCGCATCCAATAATCCTGCACTAGAAAGTGCAGTTAATTGCGCTAATGTAGCAGGATTGTAATTCCAAGTTGCATTACCCATTGCGACATTCGTATGTGCTTCAGTTGTTGAGTCAGCTCCGATAGGTATCAAAGGATTTCCTGATAGTAGATTTGCGAAAGGTAAATATCCTCCTACAGGTCCAGCAAATAGTTCAGCATAACCTCCTCTAGCTTCTAGAGCTTCTTTTTCATCCTCAGCGTATCTTGCCCCCAAAGTTAATGCCCAAGTGTCATTTATTTGCCATGTACCTTGTGTGAAATATGCAATAGCATCTGTTTGATTTTCGTTCTGATGGTTATAAACAGAACCTAAAGGATCTCCTTGCCATCTTCCAGTAATCGTTGATCCCAAAGGAGCAGAGCCGACTTTTACATGCGGAGTCAGTGCATCACTTGGCCAACCAAGGATTCCCATAATTGATGCAGGAACTCCTATGAAAGCCAAACTAGAATCTAATAAACCATAATTAGCTGCTTGAGTAATATAAGGAACATTGTTACTAAGTGTATAATTCTGCTGTCTATTTTCATCCATCATAAAGACACCAGAAGTCATTTCTATATTATCGCCTATCATCCAGTTTACATTTATCTCATGAGTAGTCATGTGAACATCTTCTAAAACTGTTGTTCTGTACTGAGAGAAATCTGAATTTATGTTGTCTAGATCAATGTTAAAAGTATAGTTAAAATCAACTTTACCGAATAGATAAGTGATTGTTGTTCTCTCGTTTAAATCCCATGTGTACTTAGATTGAATACCTTCCTGTTCAAACATAACATGATTTGCAGCACATCCTGGAGGGCCATAAGGAAAATCATTGCAGTTTTGATCATTATTTACATTAACATCGTAAGTTCCTATTACATCTGGACCAGTTGAACCATATGCGGGGTTAAATCTCCACGGAAAACCTGCTGCATCCACACCGGGTCTTAATGGTGCACCATAGCCCACTTGTCCTGTTATGGGATTTGTAAAAGCCACTGCTCCAGGTGTGCTAGCTGTTGCACCCCTTAGTCCATAGACAGCATCAGTTGTGTTTCTTGTACCTCTATTAGGACCATAACCCTCAGTGAGAAGTACATTACTGTCAATAACTCTATCTGATAATCTATCATTAGCCCTTATTTGCCAGGACATATCGTTATTAATGTTCCAGAGTAGTGTAAAAGTTAAGTTTTCGTCATCAAGTGAGTTTGTATCTGGACCAGGTCCTATACTTTTCTGGACTCCATCTGCTTCTACTGTGATGCCTGTAAACCTGTAGGCAATATCTTCAGTTATTGGTGCGGAAGACATTAAAAAATATTGTTCTAGTCCATAGTCTCCCAATACAGTTCTAATTTCACCTTCTGCCTCAAAAGCAGGTTTTTTGGTAATGTAGTTGATAGCTCCACCTATGGAATTACGTCCATACAAAGTACCCTGAGGACCCCTTAAGACCTCGACCCTTTCAACATCATATAAATAGTTTTCAGATGCTGCTATGCCAAAATCAGGGGAATATATTCCGTTATAGTAAGTAGCAACGCCTGGATCACCACCGAGCGCTCTAAAGTTTCTTCCAACACCACGAATCCTGACATCATACGTATCACGAGTTGTAGCTGGCAATTGATCCATAAGATCATCTGCACCTTGCATACCCAGATCTTCAAGTAATGAAGAATCAAATGCAGTTATGGACATTGAAGTATCAGAGACTGTTGAAGTTCTTTTCTCTGCTGTTACAGTAATTTCTTCTATTCCACCTCTATCAATATCCTCATCATCTGAGAATAAATTTGTAGAAATGATTAGAAGAGAACCTAGAAGAAGTAATAAGGATCTATTTTTCATGTTTTTCCCCTAAAAAATAGTTTTTTTTATCCTCAAAAAACTATTCCATAAACACTATGAAATCCTTTTCCAAGACTTACTATGCCCTTTTAAAGGTCACAGTGCAATTTTTTTTATTGCTTTTTTATTTAACTTTTGAAGAGTTATTTAGAGTTAAATTCAACCCTTTGGAGTCTCTAGTTCGCCTTTTTTCATTAGGTAAGCAATGGCAGCTGACATCATTACAAAATTTAAAATTGTTACGCCCCATATTTTAAACTGTACCCAAGCCTCAAGTGACATGAAATATATGAAATATAAGTTTACAAAACCAACAAAAATAAGGAAAAAACCCGCAAAGTTTGTCACATTTGATTTAGCAGCCGAGGATGTGGCACCAGACTGTGGACCTAATTGTGATAAGAGCATATTAAGTAAAATCGGGCCTCTGTAAAGATTAGAAATAACAAGAATTAGACCAAAAAGCCAATGAACTATTGAAAATTTCCACTGTAAAAAAATAGGATCTCGAAGAGCAATCGTGACAATGCCCAGAGGCATTAACAGACACCATGATATAAACAAAGGTTTAGAGACTTTAGAATGAGCAAGCTTTTCTAAGATAACTTGAATTGTCACGAGTCCCATGATTACATAAGTTAAATAAAAAAAGTCTCTAGTTATCCCCCACGTTAAGGCAAAGGCAATTAACAACAATAAGGGGTTGTTAAAAAATTTACTTAATTTTTTCATTCTTAACTTATTTTAAATGAGGTTTCAGACTGTTAAAAACAATTTCTGCAATTAAAGGTTGAGCATCCTCATTAGGATGAATTCCATCGGACAACATAAGTTCTTTTTTAAGTGCAATATCATTCAACATGAAAGGCAATAAAATTACTTCTTTTTCTTGGGACAAAGTGGGATAGATAGATTCAAACTGAGTCTGATACCTCTTTCCATAGTTTGGTAATATTCTAATTTGCATTAAAAAGACGTCAATGCCTCGTTCTTTTGAAGCTTCTATCATCTTATTAAGATTTTCATATATCTTTTTAGGAGGATAACCTCTCAATGCATCATTACCACCCAGTTCAAGTAGTAAAAATGTTGGTTTTAATTCATCTAATATTCTAGTGATTCTAGTTAACCCCCCTCCTGTTGTTTCACCGGAAACACTCCTGTTATAGACGCTAATTTTATGTCCTTTATCTGATAGAAGAGTTTTAAGAGATTCTGACCATTGGCTCTCTTTTTCCATTCCATATCCAGCACTGATACTATCTCCGTAGATCAATATTGAATTATTTTCTTCAGAGCTCGTAGTTGAAGCAATTAGAATAAATATAAATAAACTTAAGGCTTTCATTATTTAAGAGTAAAAATCAAAATTTGCATTATAGTCAAAGAATTAGATTTATTCTGATTCTGTGAGGTGTTATAGTTGGGTAATACACCTATTAAAGCATAGAAATGATTCTTGAAGTAAACAAACTAAGGAAAGAAGTCTCTTCAGGAGAGAGTAAATTAGTCATACTAGATGATGTGAGTTTTAATCTTCACGAAGGCCAGTCTTTGGCAATAACTGGACCATCTGGATCCGGAAAATCAACATTACTAGGTCTTCTAGCTGGACTCGATATCGCCACCAGTGGAGAAATTTATCTTAATGGAGAAGCTTTGCATGAATTAGATGAAGAGCAACGAGCGCTTTTAAGAAAAGAAAAAGTTGGTTTTGTTTTCCAATCATTCGAACTCCTCCCAAGCCTTACCGCTTTAGAGAATGTTATGTTGCCTTCTGAGTTAAAAGCTGAAGATGAACCAGAAGAAAGAGCAAGATATTTCTTGGATAGAGTTGGTTTAAATGAAAGAAAACATCACTATCCAAATCAGTTATCCGGTGGAGAGCAGCAAAGAGTTGCTATCGCAAGGGCATTTGCTTGCTCTGCAAAAATATTATTTGCCGATGAACCTACCGGTAACCTAGATCCAAAGAATGGAGAAATGGTTTCTGATCTTCTTTTTGAAGTCAATTCAGAAACTGACAATGCATTAGTCGTTGTTACTCATGATCATGATCTAGCAGACAGGTGTGATAAAAAGATTAATCTTAAATTAGGAAAAATAGTTGAATAATGCTCTTTAACCTGTCGTTTAAAATATTCCTAAGAGAGCTTAGATCAGGTTATTTGACTTCTATAATGGTTTCTTTAGTGCTTGCCATAACCATTGTTTCTGGAATATCGCTTTTTACAGACAGATTGGAAAAAGCCTTGAGCGCTGAAACGGAAGAATTCCTTGGTGGAAACCTTAAATTTGAGTCGAATCAAAATACCGCTAAAAGTAAGATTCTAAGACAAGAATTCCAAGATATAGATTTTATGGAGATGGTTCTCTTTGCTTCAGTTATCTTTTCTGAAGAAGATATGCAACTTAGCTCCGTAAAAGCTGTTGATAACGCCTATCCTCTCATAGGAGAGTTGGAACTTCAAAACAAATCCGGAAAATTTTTATCTAAAGAAAGTCCAGAATTAGGAACGGTTTGGATGGATGCAAGACTACAAAATTTACTAAATTTATCTTACGGCGATAAGATCTTCCTTGGTGATTCAGACTTTATTTTTGCGGCTACTATTCTGTATGAACCAGATAGAGCATCTGGTAACTTTGCGTTCGCTCCCAAAACTATTATGAATTTTGAGGATGTAGATTCTACAAATATCATCCAGCCAGGAAGTAGAATTGAATACAATTATCTCTTTAAAGGACCTGAAGATGAAATAGCAAATGTCAGAAAATATTTAGAAACCATTAAAGAAAATGGAGACGACATAGAGGTGCTAAGTGAAGACTCTAGTTCCCTAGGAAGAACTATTGATAGGTCGGAAAATTTCTTTCTTCTAGGAGGCTTAATAGCGGTTCTTTTATCCGCTTGTACTATTGGAATTGCTTCACAAAGATTTACTAGAAGACATGTGAGTTATGTTGCTATGCTGAAGACGCTTGGAATGAAAACAACGCAAATCAGGACGATGTATTTCCTTTTATTTCTATTCATGACTTTCCTTACATTATTATTTGGACTAATACTTGGATGGACTCTGCAATCCCAATTTATAAACTTGATGTCATCTTATTTTCCTACTGAATTACCACCTCCAGGTTACTATCCAATTCTTATAACTTGCCTAACTGTTTTGATATGCCAATTTGGTTTCATCTATCCACACATAACAAAACTCATAACTATCTCTCCGATGAGAGTATTAAAAGACGATGTATCCTTCGACTATGGTTTCATTCCAGTATTTCTTATGGGACTAGCTGCCTTCTTTCTTCTTCTCTACCTTTATACGAGTCAACTAACTTTATCTATAATAATCTTCTTTGGAGTAATCGGCTTTTCAGCGTTAGGTATTGGATCCATATATTTATTGCTTGGAAAAAATAAAACGGGTCTAGGTGCTTCTGGCTCTATATTGTTAGCTTTATCTGAACTTAGGCGAAGAAAATTTGGCAATTCTTTCCAAATATTTGCCTTTACAATTGCTATAGGTTTAACACTGATAACATTTTCTGCTAGTCAAAATCTTCTCGGATCCTGGCAAACTTCTATTCCTGAAGACTCACCTAATAATTTTGCTATTAATATAACTCCGCAGGATAAAAAAAATATGCAATCTTTCTTGCAGGAGAATGATATTAAATCTAAACCTTTCTATCCTGTAACCAATGCAATTATTTTTAAAAAAGATGAGCAAAATGAAGATGATAAAATTGATCGAAATTTCAATATTACTTGGATTGAAGAACTTCCTGAACAAAATGACATATTAAAAGGAGAATGGTTTGATAAAAATTTGAATAATGGCATTTCCGTATCTGATGATATCTCTGAAAGATATGAATTAGAAATAGGAGATGAAGTATTCATTAAGATAGGTGAAGAAATAATTAAGTCCTATGTTCAAAGCACTAGAACAGTTAATTGGGATAATTTTTCTCCAAATTTTTTTATTATTGGACATCCATCTCTTTTTAAAGATATTTCTTCTACTTATATAACTTCTTTTTATATTCCATCAGATAAGCAATACCTCGCTGCTGATCTTATGAGAGAATTCAGGACTGTTTCGGTATTTTCAATAGAAGAATTAATAGAACAGATCAAAGAAATCATTGAACAGGTTACTCAAGCATTAAATTCTATCTTATTGCTCACTTCATTGAGTGCTCTCTTCTTAGCATTCTCGGCTTTACAAGACGGTTTTAGTGTCAGGAAGCATCAGTCAGCAGTGCTTAGAACTTTGGGAGCATCTAATAGCCTGATTAAACAATCTACTTTATTTGAGTTTACTCTTTTAGGTTTAATTTCAGGAACTCTTGGAGCTTTAGTCGCATATGCTGGAATCTACTTCATAGAGACAAGAGTTTTCGAAACAACTGCAAGCTTCTATCCAGAAATATCAGTAATGGGACCTCTCTTAGGAATTATTGTTGTTTCTTCTCTTTGTTACTACCTGATAAGCGGTATCACAAAACAATCTCCAAAAAAATTATTAATGCACTAAAATAAAAAGGCCTGCAAAAAGCAGGCCTTTTTATTATCTTTGGTACCTACTAATAGGCGCCAAACTTCTTAGTAAATGAAATACCTCCCATTCTCGGTAACGTTGGCGTAACTGCTCTGAGGAACCCATGTGTTTCATCATCGATTGACATGTTTCTTACGCCGATCTTATCAAGAGCATTATTCAAAAACATCATAACCTCTAGATCGCCCTCGTTATTAGTCCAAGTAGCTTTTAGATCTAGCCTGCTAAATGCTGGAGAAGTATCAATTGGCAATGCACTATCTGCCCAGATTATTTCATCAGTCCAAGAAAAGCCTACTAAGTAATCAATGGTTCCACCAGTAACTTCCTGAGAATAATTTGAATAGATAGAAAATTTGTTTTCAGGAATTCTCTCCATTCTTCTTCCATCTATTGGCGCTTCTCTCTCTTTAATAGTATATAAAGATGCAGGAGCATTTGGATTAGCAACATCTATATTACCTTTATTACCAAAAGCATCTATTAATTCCTTAGAATAAGTTGCATCTGTGAAACTATAGTTACCACCAATGATCCAATTAGGTTGAGGCATATAAATTACCTCCAGCTCAAAACCGTCAGTATTAGCTTCAGGATAACCTATAACTGATGTACTAGTTCCGCCAAGGAAACTTTGAGCTTGAAACTGCCCATGGATATTTTCATAAACATAGTTATAAACTGAAGCATTTATCTGAAGTGTGTTGTCCATATAAGAGCCTTTATGTCCTAATTCGTATGAAGTAATTGTTTCAGAATCATACGAAGGAAAGGCTGCAAAGAATCCTAGGTTGAAACCTCCGGCTCTATGTCCTGTAGTTGTAGACAAGTACCATAGAGCATTGTCAGTAGGTGAATAGTCTATATTTACTCTGTAATTTGACTCTTCGAATTCTCTACTCATCGATCTATAGAATGATCTTGAGTATGGGATTCCTGAAAACCTAATTACACCATTTCCAGTAGGTGTTCCATCTGCATTTAATGCGCCAGTTGAAACATTATAGGCAAGAAGATTTGCAGAAGTCAGTTGAACTTCATTGTATTGGACAAGGTTTTCTTCAGCTACTTTTTCATCTTCGCTATAAGATCCTCCAACTGTTATCGCCCAAGTATCATTGATTTGATACTCTGTTTGAAAATAGACTGCATAAGCATCGGTCTTATTAAGAGTTTGCCATACAAAAGTTGTTCCAATAGATGGATCAGGTCCATTCTTCAACACAGCATTTTCTCCATCCCATGGTCCAGAAATTATACAAACTTGGTCCAAAGCGGGATCAGCAAAATCTGGAACAGGGGCAGCGTTTAAGAAGCTAAAGATTCCGCAACCAGTATCCCGAGCTGCATAGGGCCCAGTTGTTGTTGGAAAGAATGGTAAAGTTGGATTTGCTCCTCCATAAGTCGCAACAGCGGTAAGCATTTGAGTTAACCTAGAAGCATCAGCACCTGCAGCAGTTGTTGCAGTAGTTCCATAATCAGCTGCTTGAGCATAACGCGCATCTCCATTAGGATTGAAAAAATCTAAATCTTGATCAATCTCTTCATGATACTCAAATAAACCACCAACAAAACTCCAATCATCAGTTATATCCCAGAAGACTTGGATCTCGTGCTGATAATTCTCTGTTTCTTGCATGGCATGAAACTGCTCATCATAGGTTGGATTGCCTGTTCTATCATCATCTGTAACTCTGGTATACAAATAATCTGTGTAAGCGCCTATATACTTGACGGATAGGTCATCTCTTGCATCCCAAGTATAATTAATCGTACCTGCTTGATGATCGAAATATTCGTCGTTAAAGCCATTGGTAGACGTTACTAAATCATCTCCGTTCATTGAAGGAACGCTTTTTCCATCGCCGATCATAGTAGCGGCAAGAATATTAGCATCATAACCAAAAGCAAAATTTGGACTTACTCCTGTTGCTGCAGCTACAGGGTCGACACCTGGAACTAAAAATTGACCAAATCTTTGAAGCCCTTTATGATTAAATTCAAAGGTCTGAAAACCTGGAGTTGAACAGTTAGCAACTGTCCTATCAGCTAAACTTGAACACTGAACATTAGGATCAACTGATCTATAACCATGAACCATAAGATCATTTCTTCTCAGATTCCCACCATACTCACTAGTGGTAATTAAACCTGCACCTTGAGCAGAACTTAGAACTCGTCCGTAACTTCTTTCATTGCCTCGTATATCGAAAGTATGATTATCATTCTCCCATCTGAGAGCTAAAGTGTAGTTTTCATCCTCGTAACTATCTAAAGGGATTCCAGATCCAAGGTCATCAATTACACCATCTCTGCTTCTATTGACTACAATTAACCTAGCACTTAAATTCTCTGTTAGACCTCCATTTATAAATCCATATCCTTCAGACATTCCATAACTTCCTACCAAGGTTCTTACTTCTGCAGCAAAATCTTGTGAGGGTTTGGCTGTTATAAAGTTTACAGCCCCACCGATACTATTTCTTCCATATAGAGTTCCCTGAGGTCCTCTTAGAATCTCTATTCTTTCTATGTCATAAAGTCCATTATCTGTAGACGCAATACCAAAATCGACTGAATAAGCACCATCAACATAAGTTCCAACTCCAGGATCTCCCCCCAAGGCCCTGAACATCCTTCCGATACCTCGAATAGAAATATCATATGGCTGAATAGTTGTTGCAGGAATATAGTTTTGAAGATCTTCCTGATTTCTTAGATTCAATGCTTCAATTAAAGTTGAATCAAAGGCTGTTATAGAAATAGCAGTATCTTGAATAGAAGATGCTTGCCTCTCAGCGGTTACGATTACTTCTTCTATACCCCCTCTTTCTTCATCATCTGATAAAGCAAGAAATGGAATTAAAGTAAAAGATATAAAAAAGATTATCTTTTTCATGAAACCCTCCCCAAAGTTTCATCAGAAGACCTATCCTTTTGTCAGACTGAATATGTTTCTAATTCAAAAATTTCCTTTTTTTGAAATATATAATTATCAAAATACCCCTAATTAGATATTCAATCAAGAGAAATCTAATAGAAATAATACGCCATAAAAAAGGCAAATAAGTTATTTATTCCATGAAGCATTATTGGCAGGCTTAACGACTTATAAGCCATCCTGATGTAACCAAGGAAAATACCAAAAATAAATAACACAATTAAGATTAGAACTTCATATTGAAAATGGATTACTGTCCATAAAAGGCTGCTAAGCGTAACAGCACCCCATGGACCTATTTTTGTTCGGCTTAGCTGAGAATACAAAAAGCCTCTAAAAATAAATTCCTCTGCTATGGGTGCAATAATAACAACTGAAATAAGACCTAATATCAAAGGTTCAGACAACATGAATTCCAAAAATCCCATAGGCATCTCAATGCCAAGAATCCGCATATAGATTTCTTCTAATAGAATAAAGGCAGCTAAAAAAAGCGTTCCGAAAAACAAATCTTTTCTATTTAGATTCAAAGAACCTAAGTCTCCAAAAGGTATTTGCCTAACACTCATTCTCCAGAGTACAAAAGCTAACAAGGCTGACATTGAAAATATAGAAACTAAATTATCTGCGATTGGATGCATGTTGATCAATCCCAGATAATTCATATCTACTTCGACTGGATTTTGATAAACCCACTCTCCAAGAAATCCTACAAGTATGGCGAAAGGAATTGGAATCAAGTTAAAAGATAAGAAAATAAAAAGGACTGCCCACCAGCCACTAAAGTATTTAGTCGTAATTGTATCTGTCATCAATCAATAGTACGACAAAACAAATTTTAAAAGAAGATAGAAATCTTTTTTAAGTTATATAGGTAAAATTTAAATATACTTAATGAATAAGAGAATTTTACCTTTATTTCAATGGATACTATTAAAGTAAATAAAAAACCTAAAGCCTTGGTAACAGGTTTCTCTTCTGGTATCGGTCTAGCATATTCGAAATATTTGGCATTGAATAATTGGGAACTGGAGCTTGTAGCACAAAATCCAGAAAAATCTGAAATAGCTTTTAATGGATTTAAAAACGCTGAGTCTAACTATCATCTTGCGGATCTATCGAAGCCTGAGGGAGTAGATGAAATTATAAAAAAAGTAAGAGATCCAGATTTAATAATTGCAAATGCTGGCCTCACCATGTTTGGAGGAGTAGGAAGCATCGATAAAGAAAAGAGAAAAGATCTATTTTATCTTCTGTGTCATGGTGTGATTGATTTAATAGAAGCCTATGTTCCAAATATGGTTAAAGTGGGTGAAGGAAGAATTGTGATCATATCAAGTATAGGTGCAATAACTCCTATGCCTAAGTCTTCAATCTATGCATCTGCCAAATCCGCCATATATTCCTATGGTCAATCCTTATCACAAGAACTTTCTTCAAAAAATGTATCTGTCACTGTGAGTTTGCCCGGGTATGTAAAGACTGAAGCTCATTCAAGAGCAGGTTTAGATCATCTTAGAGAAAAAGTACCCTCATGGATGTGGATTGATGCCGAAAAAGTAGTAGAAGAAACTGAAAAAGCGTCTCTAAAGAAAAAATCGACTGTGATACCAGGTAAAGTCTATAAACTTGTAAGACCATTCCTCGGTATGTCTCTAGCAACAAGCCTTTGGAATAAAATTACAAAGAGGAATAATAATAAGTAAATATGAAACATAAGTTTTTATTCATTATTTATTTGTTGATACCTTTTGAGTTCTTTAGCTTGGAAGATAAAAATTTAAGTCTAAATATATTGGTTTATAACACCCACGGACTGCCTGAAATATTTATAGATGATAATCCCAAAAAGCGCTTTCCCATTATCGGGGAAAAAACACGAGATTTTAATATCTCTTTACTACAGGAAGACTATTCACATCATGAAGAATTATCTTCTGGACTAGGCACCGAAAGCATAGCTTATCGTGGTGGAATGGGAACTTTCCTTTGTCTTTTATGTACTGGCTCAGGTCTAACTTCCATATTCAATTTACCTGATGGCTGGTTAATTGATGTTGAGAATGAAACCTATGAGGATTGTTCCGGTTGGTTAAGAGGAGCAAATGACTGTTTTGCGTATAAAGGATTCCAGATAATCAAAATTACCACTCCTAACGAAAAAGATTTTTATATTATCAATACTCATATGGATGCGGGCAGAAGAGACTCAGACAGACATGCTAGAGAGAAACAACTAGAGCACATTGTGTCAGCTATTAAGAAGAAAAAAGACATAAAAACTCTTATCGTTGCGGGTGATCTAAATCTAAATTCTAAAGATCCGGGCGATATGGAACTATTAAAACAATTTAAGAGTGAATTATTCTTAACGGATACTTTTGAAGATACTCAAATTGATAAAAAATGGTCAATCTTGGACTATATCCTTATAAGACAGGGAGAAGATGTGAGATTTAAGATAAATTCAGTCGGAGAAGATAGATCTTTTTTTACAGAAGAGGGTCCTTTAAGTGATCATCCAGCTCTTTTTATAGAATTATCTATCTATTGATTGGTGGAGCTAGGCGGGATCGAACCGCCGACCTCAACACTGCCAGTGTTGCGCTCTCCCAGCTGAGCTATAGCCCCTGCAGACAAGATTCACTGCTTCTCTTGAAAATGATACTATAAGTGACTAATTTCTTTTTATAATAATTTTAACTATGCAACGATACATAATATCTCTTTATATAATCTTTAGCTTTGTTTTACCTCAGTCTCTATACTCCGATACTTCAAAAAATGCTGAAATTTTTGGATCTAGACCCGACATCTATGAAGTAAGAATTTCTCCAAATGGAAGATACATAGGTGTTCAACAGAAAACTGAAGAAACGGTAATTGTCAAAATACTTGATCTGGATAATTCTCAGCTGATCAATGTACATGATTTTGGAAAGAAAGGACGCATAAGCGATTTCTTCTGGGCAACAGATAATAGGCTTGTGTTCTCGGTGACCAGGCCAGATTCGAGGAGTACAGCAGAATTCAGTATTGGACAATTAGTGGCTGCAGATTTAGACGGAAAAAATACCAAATTAATAGCAGGATATGGTTCAGCACCAGACCATCTTCAAGGTGTTAGAAACAGAGCAAAATCAAACCCTGAAAGACCAGCCAGCATAGTTCATAGATTGCCGGATGATGATGATCATATTCTTGTTAATTTTTTCGATAATGCCGGTTTTAATGATTTAGCAAAACTAAACATAGTTAATGGAAAAGTAACATTTATTACGCGTTCGCCTGTTATTTACCCTACTTGGGTATTTAATAATAAAGGTAATTTAATGGGTGTTTGGACTTCAAATCTGGAAAATACTTCTGAAATTTATCTTTTTAAACCGAATCTTCCTTCAGGGTCTCTCTCAAATAGAGAATGTGGCTCTGCAAATAATTGTTATGTTCCACCAATCCGAGAAGATAACAAAATGCCTGGATGGGTATTTTTCAAAGATTTTGATTTCCCCAAAAACGCATCAATTGAAGGTTTTAGTCCAAATGGAAAGATGATGATTACAGAATATATGGATCAAGACACTACTGGACTATATGAGTACGATCTCAAAAGAAATTCATATGAACTGATTTATAGGAATCCTAGAGTAGATTTAACCGGAGTAGCTTCAAGTATTGATGATGGTCCCTATGGAATCAGGATAGATGATGGAAAACCTGAGTATTTATATTTATCTGAACCTAACCGTTTAAAGGATCTACATATAAAGTTCTTCAATGCGTTCCCTGAAAGTAAGACTACGCTAACTTCAAGGTCAACTGATTACTCTCGAGCAGTTGGCTACGTATCAGCTGATGACAATCCGGGAATTTATTATTTACTCGATGTAAAGAAAAACCAAATTGCACCTTTAGGAAGGTTTTGGTCTAAGACTTCTTATGATGCTCTCGCAAAAATGGAAGTTTATGACTTTAAGAATAAGCATGGAGATTTAATTCAGTCCTATTTTACTAGGGCAGTTGGCAAAGATAATGCACCCACCATAATTATTCCTCATGGTGGCCCGTGGGCTCGTGACATGTGGGGTTTTCATCCTGAAGTTCAATTTCTTGCTGCAGAAGGATTCAATGTTATTCAAAATAATATTCGGGGATCTAGTGGATATGGACTTAAACATATGAAAGAGGTTTATGGAAACTTTGATACAGTTCTTGAAGATATGTTTGATTCTCTAGATTTCTTTGACAAGAAAGGACTAATTGATAAATCAAATGTCTGTATCTATGGTGGTAGTTACGGTGGTTATGCTTCTACTCAAGCACCAATGATGAGACCAGACTTATTTAGATGTGCCATAAGTGAAGCTGGACTCTATGATATAAACGCACAGTATAAGAGTGGTGATATAAGGTGGGCTAGAGGAGGAAAGAAATTTCTTGAAGCAACGTTTGGTGATGGTGATGAGGCTATAGAACAATCTCCTGTGAATTATGTGAATAAATTGAAAACACCTTTTATGATCATTCATGGAGGGAAGGATCTAAGAACTCCCTACAAAGAGGCCGTTACTTTTATGAAAGAGTTAGATAAAAATGGCATCAGCTATGAAAAGATGATTATTGAAAAAGAAGGACATGGTTTTTCTGAGGAAAAAAATAGAATAGAAAAGCTAAAACGTATTAGTGCTTTTTTTAATAAGTATTTAACGACTTAGTTTCTTTTTCTTTATTAACATAGACTTGATCAATAATGATTGATGCTCCTTTATATAAAATAAATGAGGTTGTTCAGCCTATTGGTAGAGCACACTACTTTCCTTTAGAAAATAATGAGAAGTTAAGAGTTGCCTTTTGGAATTTAGATAGCAACAAAGGTACGATTATTCTTCAATCAGGGAGAACAGAATTCATAGAAAAGTATTATGAAGTGGTCTCCGAGTTTATCGAGAGAGGTTTTGCTGTTGCTATGATGGATTGGAGAGGTCAGGGTCTATCTTCCAGAAAAGCCAATAACAAAAAAATTGGTCATATTGATAAATTCGAAACTTATGACCAAGACTTGGTTAAAGTTGTTAACGAGTGTTTCAAATCAAATTGTCCAGAACCTTTTGTAGGTTTTGGACATTCAATGGGTGGCTGTCTAATGACTTCTTACTTTATTTCTACTGAAAATATATTAAGTAAATGTATCCTCTGCGCTCCAATGGTTTCTGTTAGAGCAAATGCAGTTTCGAGAAGGATTGTGAGTTTATTGGGAATTTTCGAAAATTTCGGTTTAGGTGCATTTCCAATGCAGAAGCCCGCTTGGGATGATAACTCGGGTTGGCAAGAAGAATCTTTTCAAGAGAATGCACTTACAACAGATGAAGAAAGATTTAGAAGGACTTTTAAGTTTCTGAGCCAGTTTCCTGATTTAGGCATTAAGGGAATAACTGTTGGCTGGTTAAAGCATGCACTAAAAAGGACCAATGATTTCAAATCAATGGATTGGTCATCTGCAATAAAGAGACCTCTCCTTCTTCTAGATGCGACTAATGATAAATTAGTTAATAGCTCATTGAATAAGGAATTATTGGGCCAGTCTGATTTAACAACTATTGTTTCGTTAGAATCTCAGCATGAGATCATGATGGAAAAGGATGAGATACGTAAAAAGGCCTGGGAAGCTATTGATCAGTTTTTAAGTTCTTAATCTTAGTTAAGAAATTTTCTAATCTTCTTAAAGTAATTTCTTTTCCGAGTATCTCACATACCAGGTCTATTGAAGGAGAGTTTACTGTTGCAGTAAGAGCTAGCCTAAGAGGTAAGCCAATCTTTCCAAAAGCTATGTCAAGATCAGAGACAACACTATCAATTAACTCTTTTATATAAGTTTGTTCCCAAATCTCAAGTGCTACTAATTGCTCTTTTAGTAGAGATAAATGATTAAATGTATCCTCTTTACAATGCTTTAAAAGCAGTGATGGGTCATAATCGTCTGGATCCTTGAAAAAATAATCAGCATTTGAAGAGAATTCATTTAATGTTGAACACCTATCTCTAATTGTTTCCATAACAGTTTTTGAATATTCGCTCCCATCAAAATGCTGGAGCTCTACAACTTCCATCAGTTGATCTATGCTCATTTGATCCAAATAATATTTGTTAAACCAAAGTAATTTATCCATTGAAAAAGTAGCAGGAGACTTATTCAAAATACCCGATTGAAAACTTTTTTTCATATCTTCGCCAGTGAATATTTCGTCATCACCCCGGGACCAACCTAGCCTTAGGAGGTAGTTCTGTAATGCTTCGGGCAAAATACCTAATGCAGCATACTCTCGCACTCCTAAAGCTCCATGCCTTTTAGATAATCTCTTGCCATCTTCACCAAGAATCATAGGAACATGTCCATAAATGGGTACATTTTTATTCAAAGCTTTAAAAACATTTATCTGCTTAAAGGTATTATTAATATGGTCGTCACCTCTGATAACATGAGAAATCTTAGAATCTAAGTCATCTACAACAACACATAGATTGTAAGTTGCAGATCCATCACTTCTTTCAATAATAAAATCATCTAGTTGTTCATTTGCGACCTCTATTTGGCCTTTTACAATATCGGCATAGACTGTATTGCCCTCTTCCGGCATTTTGAAGCGCACAACCGTATTATTGTCTCTTGGAAGGTTTTGGTCCCTGTACTCTTTGTCAGCCTCTAGGTCTTCACCATTACAAATATAAGCTGAACCTTGGTCAAGAAGCTGATCTATAATTTCTTTATACCGATCTGCATTTTTTGATTGGTAAACAACCTCGTTATCAAATTCGACTCCAAGCCATTTAAAACTTTCAATGATCTCAGTTGTATATTCGTCTTTTGAACGTTCTTTATCTGTATCTTCAATTCTTAATAAGCAGTCACCATCTTGAGATTTAGCATACAGCCAAGCAAATAAGGCTGTTCTAGCTCCTCCAATATGAAGATAACCTGTGGGGCTTGGAGCAAATCTTGTTTTAACTAAAGACATTTTAATTAAGTCCCAATGGATCCGTGCCAGTTTCTTCTTTCATTCTCAATAGATACTCTTTATGAGATTTATTCTCTTCTTCAGTTAACTCGATAACTTTTAAATTTAATTCCGAATTTAATTGATTAGAAGAGCCATTTTCTTTTACTTCCTGTTCGGTAGCAGAAACACTGAAATCAAGATTGCTCTGTCCTCCGGTCATAGAAAGATAAACATCTCCTAATATTTGCGAATCAAGCAAAGCTCCATGCAATTCTCGATCGTATCCACCTATTTCATATCTCTTAACCAATGCATCCAGACTATTTCGTTGACCGGGATGTTTTTCTCTCGCAATCTGAAGAGTGTCGGTAATCTTTGTTACGCTATCTGATACTGTTGGTAATTGCTTTGAAAGAAGCTTTATTTCATGATCAAGAAAATTTACATCGAATTCTGCATTATGTATTAGCAATTCTGATCCGCTTATGAATTTAAGAAATTCTTCATAAATATCTTTAAATCTTGGCTTGTCACTAAGAAATTCTGAAGTTAACCCATGCACTTCTAATGCCCCTTCATCGCTATCTCTATCAGGATTTAAATAAATATGGTATTGCTCTCCTGTAAATTTTCTATTCACTAATTCTATACATCCAATTTCAATGACTCTATGTCCAGATTTTGGATCTAAACCCGTTGTTTCAGTATCTAGTATTATCTGTCTTTGCATTTAAAGTTCGTCTATACCCTTATTAGCAAGCATATCTGCTATCTCATTTTCTCTATGCCCGGCATGAGCTTTTACCCATTGCCATGACACGTTATGAAAGGAATTAAGGGTATCTAATTGCTCCCATAAATCTTTATTTTTCACTGGTTTTCTTGAAGCTGTAATCCAGTTCTTTTTCTTCCAATTAGTCATCCATTTTGTAATACCATCTTTAACATAGTTAGAGTCAGTGGTAATAGAAAGAGAAACATTATCATCAAAAAACTCTAGTGCCTTGATTGCAGCTTTAAGTTCCATTCGATTATTTGTTGTATCCTGTTCTCCTCCGAATAATGTAGTTTCTTCACCGTCTATAATTAGAAGCACACCCCAACCCCCATCCCCAGGATTTCCTCTGCAAGCTCCATCAGTAAAAACTTCTATTTCCTTCATTTTTGTTAGATACTTATTGTATTACACTATTCTCAAACTAAGTTACAAACACAATGAAAATAAATCATTTAGATGCATTTAGTGACAACTACATCTGGACTATGGAGTCTGAGGGGAAGCTTGCAATAGTTGATCCTGGGGATGCAAAACCAGTACATGAATATATAAAAAAAACAGGATATGTACTTACGGATGTATTAATCACACATCACCATTGGGATCATACTGGAGGTCTTGAAGAAGTTATTGCTGAATATGGATGCTCAGCTTATGGCCCTTCGGGAGGGCACATTAAAGGCATAACTAATCCTCTGCAAGATAATGAATATTTTCATATCCTAGATAGCTTTCAATTAAGAGCTTTTTCAGCTCCAGGACATACTA
Source organism: uncultured SAR86 cluster bacterium (assembly GCA_902610065.1). Lineage (GTDB taxonomy): Bacteria > Pseudomonadota > Gammaproteobacteria > Magnimaribacterales > Magnimaribacteraceae > Magnimaribacter. The sequence goes on along the minus strand of CACLUH010000010.1, from coordinate 15,028 downwards.
ATGATCAACTTTCGTATTTTTGTGACACGACCGAAAAGCCAATTCTTTTTTCTGGTGACACGCTATTTTATGCTGGCTGCGGAAGGTTATTTGAGGGAACACCTGAAGATATGCTTTTTTCAATGGATAGATATAAAGAACTACCACCAAGTACGCTCGTATATTGTGGCCACGAATATACTGAATCAAATTTAAAGTTTGCCATGGCAGTGGAGCCTGATAACCGAGATATTCTTAAATCGACAAAGCAAGTGCAAGAAGCTAGATCAATGAATAAACCTTCATTACCTAGCCTTATAGATACGGAGTTTAAAATAAATCCTTTTATGAGATGTAGAGAATTGTCGGTAATTGAAGCCGCAGAAAATTACTCAAAAAGAAAACTAAACTCTACTGCAGAAGTATTAGGTGAAATAAGAAATTGGAAAGATAACTTTTAAAATGTACAGAATCTTAATTGCTATTAGTTTATTAGTTTTCAATAGCTGTGCTTCTGCAGCAAATAGTAATTCAGTTCAATCTGAAATAATTACTGATACTAATATTATTGAAATAAAACCTAGGGAAGCTCCTTTTGATATTTGGGAAAGAATTAGGCTTGAACTATCAATAACTATCCCAGATGACCAAATTGCTGCTACAAGCTTATATAGAGAAAGACTCTATAGTAATCAAGCAGCAGTCAACAGAATAAGTAAATCAGGGCAAAGATACCTCTTTCATACACTCACTAGGGCACAAGAATTAGGGCTTCCTGTGGAACTGGCTTTATTGCCATTTGTTGAAAGTGAATTTGATCCATATGCCAAATCGGTTGATGGAGCTACAGGTATTTGGCAGTTTATGCCAGCCACAGGAAAAGAATGGGGATTAAAAAGTAATTGGTGGTATGACGGAAAAAAGGATGTACTTGCATCTACTGAGGCTGCTTTACAATTTCTTACCTATCTAAATGAGAAATTTGATGGAGATTGGTTGCTTGCAATGGCAGCTTATAACACTGGACCTACTAGAGTTAATAGAGCAATAAGAAAAAATAAAAGAGAGGACAAACCTATAAGGTTTTGGGATTTGAATCTTCCAAAAGAAACAACGGCGTACGTTCCGAAATTATTGGTTCTTTGCGAGTTGATTAAGGATCCGAAAGCGTTTGATGTAAATTTACCGAGTATCGCTAATAGACCATATTTTGAAAGAGTTAAAATTCCAGGACAATTAGACCTGATGCAAGCTGCTGATCTAGCAGGCTTAAAACCTGAAACAATTTATGAATTGAATCCCGGCTTTAATCAGTGGGCTACTGATCCCAGTGGACCTCACTATCTGCTGTTGCCAATTGGAGTATCAGATAGATTTATGACTCAGTTGGAATCATTAAATCAAAATGATTTGGTTAGATGGGATCGTTACAAAATTAGAAGAGGTGATAACCTTTATAAAATTGCATCAAGATACAAAATAGAAGTTGCAGTTCTAATGGAAATTAATGGATTAGCGTCTGACTTAATCATTGCGGGTAAGGAAATAATGGTCCCAAGGGGATCTGCATGGGCTGGAAAACAAAATCCAAGGGAGCAAGTCTATGTAGTGATTGGAGGAGATTCACTTTGGAATATATCCAAGAAATTTAAAGTTTCTATTGAAGATGTGGTCTTATGGAATGATTTAGATATTGAAGTGCCTCTCCAGATTAATCAAGAAATTAAAATATTTTCACGCTATGAAAGAATAAGACAGGAGTTACCTTCAAGAGACTTACGCACAATGCTATATCCAGTTAAATCGGGAGATACTATTAGCAGGATAGCTTCTAAGTTTGAAATCACCTCGAAAGATATACAGGAGTGGAATGAGATAGAAGATGTTTCAAAAATATTTCCAGGGCAAGTACTCAAACTTCTTCTTTAACCATCCGCTGTTCTTGGATCAATTGCATCTCTTAAACCATCTCCAATAAAATTTAAAGAAAACAAAGTAAGAGAAAAGGCTAGCGAAGGAAAAATCAACAGCCACCAATATTCCTCCATTGAAACAGCTCCATCTCTAATCAACAGGCCCCAAGAACTTAAAGGAGGCTGTACTCCTAGACCAAGAAAGCTAAGAAAGGATTCCAAAAGCATAATTTGAGGGACTGTTAGAGTGGCATAAACGATTACGGGCCCCATAGCATTTGGAATTAAATGCCTGAATATAATACTCAACTTACTAACTCCCATTGCCTCAGCAGAGAGAATAAATTCTTGTTTTGAAAGATTTAATACCTGACTTCTTACTATTCTCGCCATAGTTAGCCACTCAACAGCACCTATTGCAAGAAAAAGTAAAATTAGATTCCTTCCAAAGATAACCATTAAAAGAATAATTAATATTATGAATGGAATGCCATATAACGTATCAACAATCCTCATCATAATTGCATCTGTTTTACCTCCAGAAAATCCTGCTATAGTTCCCCAAATAACACCGATAATCAAAGCAACAGAAGTAGCCAAAAAGCCAACCATCAACGATATTCTGCTTCCATACATCATTCGTGTTAGTAAGTCTCTACCTAAAGTATCCGTGCCAAGTAAATGATCTGAAGAGGGTGCTGATGCTCCCAGAGCCAAATCCTGATAAGCGTAGTCATAAGGAGCTATAAAAGGTGTAATTATTGCAACAACTGCAAGCATTAAAATATAAATTAAACTAAAAAGTGATAATTTATTTGTTGTTAGTCTAATTAAAGCATCTTTGAATAAACTACTTTCTTGGTTATTCATTATCGTAATTTAGGATTAATAGCAGCAGCGATTAGATCAGAAACTAAGTTGAGTCCGATAATCAAGCACGAGAAGAAAATAGATGAACCGAGAATCATGGTGTAATCTCTATTAAAAGCAGCTTCAACATAAAACCTGCCTAACCCTGGGATGCCAAATATTGTTTCTACAACAAAAGAACCTGCTAAAAGACCAGCCATAGCTGGGCCTAGGAAAGCTATGACAGGAGTTAGTCCACCCTTTAAAGCATGTACTAAAACAACTCTAGTTTCGGAAAGTCCTTTAGCTCTAGCTGTTCTAATGAAATCTTGATTGAGAACTTCAAGCATACCCCCCCTAGTGAGTCTTGCACAATATGCTGCGTAAGCTGTACCTAAAGTTATTGTTGGTAGTATTTTATCACCTGATAAATCTCCCCACCCTGAAACAGGCAAAACTTCTAGCCATATACCAAAAATTAAAGTTAATAGAGGTCCTAAAATAATAGAAGGAACGCATATTCCAATCATAGCGGATGTCATCGGCATATAGTCAAGGTAGGTATTTTTTTTGAGTGCGCTAATAATTCCAGTACCTATTCCTAATAATAAAGCAAAAATTATTGAATAAATCGCAAGTTCAAAAGTTATTGGTAACCCAGTAAAAATGAGTTCACTAACGGTTCTGCTTGGGTATCTAAATGATGGACCAAAATCTCCTACCAATACACCACTTAAATAATCTGTATATTGCTCAAATAATGGTGCATTTAAATTGTATCTTTCATTGAGCTTTTCCATGACTTCAGGTGAAACGGCTTTATCTTCATCAAAAGGTCCTCCAGGAGCTGCATGAACCATCACAAAAGTTACTGTAATAACAGTAAGAAGAACAGGTATGGCTGTAAAAAGCCTCTGTAAAATAAGATTAAACAAGTTTAATCACTTTCTAGATATACGAACTGATAAGGTCTTGAATCCAAGATATTATTGCCCCACCCTTTTACATCTTCATGTAGCATATAAATTCTTGTATAAGTGTAAATAGGAATTATAGGCATCTCATCCATTAATATTTTCTCAGCTTCATAAAATTTGTTGAATCTTTCTTGTTGTGAAGTGCTATTAGCTGCTACTCTTAATAAATCATCGTATTGTTTGTTTGACCAACCAGTTTGGTTATTCCCTCGATCAGTGACCATCATATCTAAGAAGCTTTTTGGATCAATATAATCACCTATCCATCCAGCTCTAGCTATTTGAAAATCACCAATCGATTGTCTAGATAAATAAACTTTCCAATCCGTATTCGTGAGAGTAACGTCAATATTTAGAGATGTTTTCCACATTTGTTGAATCGCCTGGGCTAACTTTTGATGCCCTTCGCTTGTGTTATACAAGAGGTCAACAACAGGAAAGTCTGCTCCATCTTCATAACCTGCCTGTTTTAGTAAGTCTTTAGCTTTTTCAGGGTTATATTGGAGGGAAGTAGGCGGAAAATAGACATCAGGATCAGGTGGTGTAAAAGAAAATGCCTCTTGTTGTCCCCCTTTAGTAACTTTTTCAACAATTAATGTTCTATCCAATGACAGAGAAAGTGCTTGTCTGACTAACTTGCTATCAAAAGGAGTCTTTTTAGTATTAAATCGATAATAGTATGTTCCATAAAATGGATCTACTTGGATATTATTAGGATACTTTTCTTGATAGGATTCAACTTTTTCAGGAGGAACTGTGCTGGTTACATGTAACTGACCAGATCTAAACATTAAATCTTCACGAGATGCATTATCAACTGGAAAAAAGTGTATCTGATTTAATTTAACTACCGAGCTATTCCAATATGAAGGACTTTTCTTTACAACAATGACTTTATTTAGTTCCCATTTATCAAGTAAGAAGGGTCCATTACCAATAAAATTTCCCGGCCTAGTCCACTGACTTCCAGGTGTATCCATATCACCAAAAGATTCTATCGTTTCTTTATGAACAGGTCTTGTTGTGTAATGACAAAGTAACTCTAGAAAGTAAGGAGCAGGGTTTTTTAAAGATACTTTTAATGTTTTGCTATCTAATGCTTTAACACCTACTTTTGAAAAATCTTTAATTTTTCCTTTATTAAATTCTTCGGCATTAACAACATCGTACAGCATATCTGGATATTTAGAGCCTAGACTTGGCATAAGCACCCTATTCCATGCATAAACAAAGTCATGTGCGGTCACATAGTCTCCATTCGACCAAAAGGCATCATCTCTCAAATAAAAAGTATATGTTTTACCATCTGCAGAAATTTGCCAATCTTTGGCAACTCCAGGCAGTGGATCAGGGCCATCTGGATTTCTAATAACAAGACCTTCTAGCAAAGCCATTAAAACTTTACTTTCTGGAACTCCAGTTACTATGTGAGGGTCAAGATCTTGAGGCTCAGTTCCATTACCTATATATAAAATCTGATTTTCTACTGCAGTATCTACAGGCTTAACAGACTCTGAACAGGCTGTTATGAAAGAAAGAATAATTATAATTAAGTAATTTCTCATACCTTTATTATAAAATAAAAAAAAGGGCCGGTAATTTACCAGCCCCTCTTTTTTTTTCTAGATTACAGATTCCATCTGAAACCGATGTAATGGTATTTGCTATTCCAAACCCTAGCATAAGATTCTGCTGTGTAGTGGGCTCCTGGAACAGGTTCGTTATTACAATTCGGACAGTAGGGTGGTTGTTGATTTGATACGTTATCCATACCGTAATAAATATCTAAACTATCTGTAAGATCATACCTTACTTGTAGATCCAAATAGATCATCTCATCGACTTGGTTAGAAGCAATTTCAGTTCCATAAGCATCCGGTGCGTATGCAACATCATCAAGTGCATCGCTATAGTAATTAGCTTGTAATGAAACTAGCCAATCATCTGTAGTCCAAACAAAATTAAGTCTAGCTATATCATCGTTGTAACCAACCTCGCCTACATAGTCAAACGGAGTACTTGAAGTAGTGGTTGCGAACTCATGCTTATCTCTGTTTGTCCAGATGCCTCTTATGTCCAATTCCCCTGGAACAGGTCCGAGAGTTTCAAAAGTATATCCAACAGCCAAATCCATTCCTGTTGATTGATATGTTGACTGATTTATACCATATGAGTACCAATATCTTAAGTGACCGGTTGGGTATCTCTCATGTGCGTCACATTGGGATACATTTGGATAATTTGGCGACTCGTAACATTCTCTTAAAAGTCGAGAAGCAGAAACCGAGGAAATAACATCATCTATTTCAATATTATAATAATCTAAAGTTACGGCGAGTCCCTCAACATAGGTAGGAGTCCAGACTAAACCAATTGTGGTAGTGTCTGCAGATTCTTCAACTAAGTTTTCGTTACCTCCAATAAAACCAGAAATTGTTTGTAATTGAGGTTGTGAATATGAAAACCCAGGTATTGTCTTATTTAAGTCAACGTCAAACCTTCCCGTTGCAGCGGTAGCAGCAATTCTTGGATCTGATAAACAGTTTGCAACAACAGTTGGATTTTTATTTGGTTCGACCTCCGGGTCTCCAACACCGGCACAAATATCTCCGATGCCAGTATATGTTTGAGCTTGACCTGCATACAGATCATCAATGCTAGGAGCCCTGACTGATTCAGATATAACACCTCTAAACCTGATATCATCATTTACTACCCAGCTTAATCCAAACTTCATCGCATCAACAGAACCAGCAGTCGAGTAGTGATCAACTCTATAAGCAGTTTCAAAAACCAACTCGTCTACAAAAGGCATACCTTGAATTAGAGGTAATAAAAGTTCGGCATAGTACCCATTAACACTGTACTCACCGAAAGTTGCAGCTACTTTATTTCCACCGTGTAAACCGGCAAGCTGAAGTGCATCTGGTCTATCATCAGATCGTTCTTCACGTCTTTCTACACCAGCAGCAAAAGAAGCATTTAAACCTAGAAGATTAAAATCACCGGTTATATTGAAAGCTGCTGTCCTTTGTTTATTTTTACTGTGCGTACTGGTATTAGCTCTAACATAATCAACTGCTTCAGCGGACATTGCGTCTATACCAAAAACATTAATGGGGACACAATTCCTTGCTCTAGCAATTTCATCTGCACAAACAATATTACCTGTATCTGGATCAGCAATGGCATTAACAGCGTAAGCGAAGTTTGCAGCATTATAAGCTCCACTTATTTGTTTTCTATCTACGAAACCATAGGAATAATGAGCATCCCAATCAAACCCATTAGATAGTGTTCCTTCCAGACCCATTGAAGCTCTGAAAGTTTGTCTTGTGTTTTCTGAACCTCTGGTTCCAAATTCAGCAAGTCTTCGTATAAAAGGAACTTGTAATTCGCCACCAGCAGGTATTAAAACATTCCCTGTAGCATCCGTGTAATCAGTTTTATGAACAAATTTATTCAGTATTGCATTTCCACTAGCATCTGTGGCTTGAATACCACCTTGAGCTGCAACGGCTGCATCTCTTATGGCAGCAGGCATGTAAGGATTTGATACGTTATAACCTAGATGACCTAGACCCCCAAACATATCTTCAGAATTAAAAGGAACTGGTTCAAATTGTGAAGTCGAATCAACGCTAGAGTAACTTAATTCAGACCAAAAAGTTGTTCCCGAATCGAACTCGTAATTCGTAGCGTTGTAAACTTGATATCTCTCCAAAGGTACCTCAAGTGCTCTGTAGTGTGTTCTGTTAAAACCACAAGCAGTAGACCCACCCCACGGTACAACGGTATCAGACTTAACAACTGAATCTATGTCTCTTTGTGAGCAATCGAAAGTTAACATTCCTGCACTATCACTTACATTTCCACTAACAAAATATCTTCCTTGAGGCGGATATGATGAATAAAATGGATCAAATTCCAAGTCTTTCCAACTATCCACACCATAAATAGGGGCGTAATACCCATAAAATAATTTATCATTACCCGTCCAAGGTTTCCTATCTCTTGCAAATACTGCGCCTTGTTCATCGGATCTAATATTGAAGACAGTTGAACCTCTTCCATCAGCAAGCGAGGATCCAAAGGTTACTGATGCCATAGTTGTTTTACCATCGCCTTCATCGTAACCACCTTCCATTACTTCTATAGACATACCTTCGAAATCATCTTTAAGAATGATATTTACAACGCCTGCAACAGCATCAGAACCATAAACAGAAGATGCACCTCCTGTAATAACTTCTAATCTTTCAATTAAATCAGTAGGAATTGAGTTTAAATCAACAGTACCAGTACCTGGAACACCTCCAACCCATCTTCTTCCGTTAACAAGTGTTAGTGTTCTACCGGCGCCTAAACCTCTTAAGTTAACAGTTTGTAATCCTGAAGAGCCGACAGTAAAGTTCGTATTTCCTCTCGAAATACCCTCACCGGCTTGTGGGAGTTCATTTAAAATATCATAGACATTTATTGAACCTGTTTCTTCAATTTGACTTTCACCAAGCGTAACCATCGGTGTTGGCGAACTAATGTTGTCTGCACGTTTAATCCTTGAACCTGTGACAACAATTTCTTCAGCAACATCAGCAGAATCTTCATCTTCATCTGCAGAAATTGAGAAAATAGAACCAAAACTCAGAAGTGCAACCAAAGCAAAACTTAGTGATGATTTAGAATAGAATGAAATGGAATTTTTCATATATATACCCCTTATATCTAAAAAAAGAGGGATTTATTACCCTCTGTCTCAAACCTTAATAGAAAAAGTAGGATTAAGCAACATTTTAAAGACTTTATTGTGACGTATTAAATTTAAATATATCTATGGATTTATTGCAAAAGGACTAAAATATAGAAATGAAAATTCTAAATGGTAAAAATGTCTTAATAGTTGGTGTTGCAAATAAACACTCAATAGCAGCTGGCATTGCAGAATCAATGTCCGAAAATGGTGCAAGCATTGCTCTGACTTATCAAAATGAGCGTTTAAAAGGAAATGTTGAGAAACTTGGAAAAGAAATGGGTGTAGAGACCTTTATTCCTTGTGATGTTTCATCTGATATTGAAATTAAAGAGACATTTAAAAATCTGTCATCTCAATGGGAAGGTTTAGACGCAGTAATTCATGCGGTAGGTTTTGCTCCTAGGGAGGAATTAGATGGAGACTTTGTCGATGTAACCAGCAGAGAGGGTTTCCAAATAGCTCATGATATAAGTAGTTACAGCTTCATCGCTCTTGCTAAAGAAGCTAAGAATATGATGGAAGGAAGGAGCGGATCTTTACTGACTTTATCTTATCTAGGTTCTCAAATGACTCTCCCAAACTATAACGTGATGGGGTTAGCAAAAGCTAGTTTGGAGGCAAGTGTAAGATATTTAGCTGTTTCGATGGGTGCAGAAGGTCACAGAGTCAATGCAATCTCTGCAGGGCCGATTAAAACTCTTGCTGCTTCTGGTGTAAAAAACTTTAGGAAAATGCTCAGTTATAATGCCACCAGGTCTCCCATAGGCAGAAATATAACTACTAAAGAAGTTGGAGATGCTGCATCATTCTTAACATCTGATATGGCAAGCGGAATAAGCGGAGAAGTACTATATGTTGATGGTGGTTTCAACATAACCGCTATGGGCTCAATTGAAGGAACTGAGAGCTAAACTAGCCGCTTATTGAAAGGCCTTGCTTTATAAATGCTTGTAATTCGCTTAGCTCGGATATATTTTTTTGTTGATTCAGAAAATTCTTAATAACTGCGATATTCTCTTCTGTAAGTTCTTCGTTACTCTCATTTACAGCATCCAATCTAAAAATTATGCTATCACCGTTCTGAGATACTGCTGAACCAAATACATCTCCAGCTTGCGACCTAGGCAAAGAGAATATCTCGTTTACCGCTCTAACTGGAAGCAATGAACTATCCCTTTTTAAGCCTTTGTAAGTTTCAACTTCGACATTATTTTCACTAGATAATATTTCAAACGTCTTGTCGCCTCTTAAATCTTCAATCGATTTATCAACAAAGGCTTCTGAAGCTTTTAATGATTCTCGCAGAACGAAAGTATCTTCAATTTGAGATCTCACCTCGGGATATTCAAGTTGAGCCTGCTCAACATAATCTGAAATTTGAATAAGAACAGCACTCAACTGAGAAGTTTCTATTAATTCTGGGAAGTTACCTTCACTAAAGTCTTCAAATATAAAGTCAGATATAGAATTAGTAGATAAAATTTCTGGTATCTCGGATCTGGAAAAGTAATCAGTCTCAATTAAATCTTGATCAAGAGTTTCAGCAATATCTTTAATCGAGTCAGAACTAAATGCTAGATCTGAAAGTTCTTCAAGAAGATCAACATAAATCTCTTCTGATTTATTAGTTAATATATCTTCTCGAAATTTTGGAGACAAATCTTCCAAAGTTTTAGGTTCGGGCTTAATTACTTGATCCAGTCTTATTAAATGAACACTAGATAAAAGCTCTACAGGTCCAAAAATTTCACCCTCTTCCATTGATAATAAAGCTTGTTCAAATTCAGGGGGTAGTAATGTGCCATCAGTAATCCCAAGACTACCTTCAATATCTTTCGTACCACCATCTTCAGACACTTCTACAACCAATTCTTCAAAAGCTTCGCCTTGATTAATCCTATCTTTTATTAAAATTAATTCTGCTGAAGCAGCAGAAGAGTCTCTAGTTTCTGTAATATTAAGCATAATATGTGATACAGACTTTCTTTCACTAGAATCAAAATCTCTAAGATAGTCTTCATATTCAAGTTTAATATCTTCTTCAGAAACTTTAACAGTACTCTGAAGCTCCTTTGAATTCAGAGAGACATAAGAAACTTTTGCCCTATCAGGAACCATATAGGCAGATTTATTTTCTATAAAGTAATTTTGTAGATCTTCTTCTTGAAAACTTACAGAATTCTTGAATCTTTCTGAAGTGAGTTTAATAAAAGTTATGTCTCTTTCTTGATCGGCTAGAGTCATGGATTCTGAAACTTCTAAATCAGTGATGAAGCTAGAATTAATTATTGATTGACGCCAGATACTTATAAGAAAGTCTTCTCTCACTCTTTTTAAATAATCGGATGGTATAAATCCATTACTTCTAGCGAAAGATTCAAATCTAGCTTTATTGAATCTACCATTCTCCTGAAATTGCTCTTCCTCAGCTAATTGCGTATAAATAAATTCATCTGTAAGTATCGTTTTTTTAGAATCTAAAAAATCTAATACTGAAAATTTATTTATCAAACTATTCTTTGATAATGTAAACAGAGTTTCATCATCAATTTCTTGATCAGGAAACCTTTGGCTTAAAGCAAATTGTTGAGTACTGACTTCAAAATTTAAATCTGCATTTGTAATTTCTTTAGATCCTACGGTAGCAACTACGTTAACGTTACCTTGAGAGAAAAAACCTGCCCAACCTACAGAACCAATAAAAGTAATAATTATTGCAACAACAATAACTCTGGTCACATTTCCAGTTAATCCTTCTCTAATGGTTTGTATTCCTGACATGGTTTGTAATTAAAAAAAGCGCGCCTAATGGCGCGCTCTTAGTAAACTAATTGGGTCTATAGACTTTCTTTAAGTGCTTTTCCTGCTTTAAATCCTACTGATTTTGAAGCCCCTATCTGAATGGTAGCACCAGTTTGAGGATTTCTTCCAGTTCTTGCAGCTCTATGTCTTACATTGAAGGTTCCAAAACCTACAAGTGAAACACTATCTCCACCAGATAGGCTACCTGCTATTGCATTTAAAGTTGCTTCTACCGCTCTTCCGGCTTCAGCTTTCGAAGTGTCAGTTGCCGCTGCTACAGCGTCTGTTAATTGGGCTTTATTCACATTAATCTCCTAGAGTCTTGTTAAGCCAGCTTATCGTTTTGCAAGCTGGTCGATATGATTAAAACCTTAGGCTAAAGCCTTGTCAAGCTTGAATTTGATTTAATTAATGAGCCTTTACTGAGCTTTTCTTTGCTCTAGATTTTTTTGAAGACACCTTGTCACTAACCTCTTCTTTTTCCCACGGAATGGGCTGTCTAGTAAGAACTATGTCCAAGACTTCGTCAATCCACCTAACAGGTTTGATATCTAAATCAGCTTTTATATTATCTGGAACCTCTTTTAAATCTCTAACATTTCCTTCGGGAATCAAAACTACTTTTATCCCACCTCTTCTTGCAGCTAATAATTTTTCTTTGAGACCACCTATTTTTAAGACTTCTCCTCTGAGAGTTATCTCACCCGTCATTGCAACATCTGATCTTACTGGTATGTTTGAAAGCACAGAAGTTAGAGCAGTTGTCATAGCAGCACCTGCACTAGGTCCATCTTTTGGAGTTGCCCCCTCTGGAACATGGATATGTATATCCTGCTCCTCATAGAATTTAGGATCTATGCCCAATGATTCTGATCTTGATCGTACAACTGAAAGAGCCGCTTGGATAGATTCTTGCATTACGTCACCAAGAGAACCTGTTTTAATAATTTTACCTTTTCCCATGAAGCTTGAAGCTTCTATCGTTAATAGCTCTCCTCCAACTTGAGTCCATGCTAAACCAGTGACTTGTCCTATACGATCGTTTTCTTCAGCCTCACCAAAATCAAATTTTCTTACTCCACAGTAGTCTTCTAAATTACTTGGTTTGATAGAAATCTTTTTAGACTTATTTACTGTTGCATTTTTTTTGACAACTTTTCTGCATATCTTTGCAATCTCTCTTTCTAAAGCGCGCACACCGGCCTCTCTAGTAAAATATCTAATGAGATCTTTTATAGTGTTTTTAGAAATTGAAACTTCATCTTCATTTAAGCCATTATTTTTCTTTTGTTTGCTAACAAGATACTTATCAGCGATGTTTACTTTCTCATCTTCCGTATAGCCTGGCAAAGTTATAATTTCCATTCTATCGCGAAGGGCTTGAGGGATATTCATGCTGTTAGCAGTACAAACAAACATAATATCAGAAAGATCATAATCGACTTCAAGATAGTGATCATTAAAAGTATGGTTCTGCTCTGGATCTAAAACTTCTAAAAGAGCGGAAGCGGGATCTCCTCTCATATCCATACCCATTTTGTCTATTTCATCCAAAAGGAAAAGTGGGTTCTTTACTCCTGTCTTGGATAACTTTTGCAGAATCCTTCCTGGCATAGAACCTATGTATGTTCTTCTATGTCCTCTTATTTCAGCTTCATCTCGTACACCACCCAATGACATTCTTACAAACTTTCTATTGGTGGCTCTAGCTATGGATTCACCAAGAGACGTTTTACCTACTCCCGGAGGTCCTACTAAGCATAGGACTGGGCCTTTAAGCTTTTTCACTCTTTTTTGAACTGCAAGATACTCTAGTATTCTCTCTTTAACTTCCTCTAGACCGAAATGATCTTCATTTAGAACATTGCTCGCAGCATTCAAGTCTGACCTAATTTTGCTTTTCTTTTTCCATGGAATATTAAGCATCCAGTCTATATATCCGCGCACAACTGAGGCTTCAGCGGACATTGGCGACATCATCTTATATTTTTGGAGTTCGGTAAGTGCTTTTTCTTGCGCTTCTTTTGTCATTCCAGCTTCGTTGATCTTGGTCTCAAGCTCTTCAGCTTCTTCTGCTTCATCTATCTCACCAAGTTCTTTTTTTAAAGCTTTCATCTGTTCATTGAGATAATATTCTTTTTGGCTTTTTTCCATTTGAGTTTTAACTCTGCCACGTATCTTCTTTTCGACTTTAGAAAGATCAAGTTGAGAATCTAAATGCTCCAAAATACGGTTAGCTCTATCAGCCAATGAAATCATCTCTAATATTTCTTGTTTTTGGCCTATATCGATAGAGAGGTGACCTACTAGTGTGTCTGTAAGTCTAGATAAAGAGTCAATGGCATTGACTGTATTTAAGACTTCAGGAGTAGCCTTTCGAGTAAGCTTTACGTATTCTTGAAATTGTTTTTTGAGAGAAGGAAGAAAATGATCTAATTCTTTTGGTTCAGTTTCTTCATCTATTGTTGAAACTTGCACCGACATATACTCATCAGAAGGTTCTAGTGACTCTATCGATGCTCTTTGATTGCCTTCAACTAAGACTTTCAAAGTGCCATCTGGCAACTTTATAAGTTGTAGAATGGTAGAAAGAGTACCAATAGGATAGAGATCACCTAACTGAGGATCATCCTGTTGGGCACTTTTTTGTGCTACGAGCATTATCTGTTTATCACCAGCCATTGCGGACTGCAAGGCAGTAATTGATTTCTCTCTTCCAACAAAAAGAGGAGTTACAACTGAAGGAAATATAACTACATCTCTAAGAGGTAGTAGGGGTATGTTAAGATTTTTTTTAGACATAATATTTTTGCTATATGTCTAATAATGGGGTTTAACTAAAAAAAAACAAGAGTTAGCCAGTTTTAGTTTTTGAAGTCTTTTCATAAACCATCAAAGGTTCAGTTTCACCTTTAACAACAGAGCTATCCAGAACTACCTTGTTCAGAGATTCTTCAGAGGGAACTTTATACATGGTTTCCATCAATATACTTTCAAGAATTGATCTCAAACCTCTTGCTCCAGTCTTTCTCTCTATGGCTTTTTTAGCAATTTCAAGAAGTGCGTCTTCTCTGATGTCTAACTCAACATTCTCCATTTCAAATAGTTTTGAAAATTGCTTTGTAAGACTATTCTTTGGTTCGGTAAGTATTGTGACCAAGGCCTCCTCATCAAGCTGTTCTAGTGTCGTAATTACTGGAAGTCTGCCAACAAACTCTGGGATTAAGCCGAATTTGATTAGATCTTCAGGACGTACTTGCCCAATAAGCTTATCTGTTTCATTTTCCAACTTAATAGAAGTAACATTTGCACCAAATCCAATACCAGTTTCCTCACATCTTTGTTGTATTACAGACTCTAGACCAGAGAAAGCGCCTCCACAGATAAACAATATATTGGAAGTATCCACTTGCAAGAATTCTTGTTGAGGATGTTTCCTTCCACCTTGAGGAGGGACAGAGGCTACGGTTCCTTCAATTAACTTAAGAAGAGCCTGTTGCACTCCTTCGCCAGAAACATCTCTTGTGATGGAAGGATTGTCTGACTTCCTAGCTATCTTGTCGATCTCATCAATGTAGACTATTCCTAATTGCGCTTTATCGATATCGTAATCACATTTTTGAAGAAGTTTTTGTATTATATTTTCAACATCTTCTCCTACATAACCTGCTTCAGTTAATGTTGTTGCGTCGGCTATGGTGAATGGCACATCGAGTAATCTAGCAAGGGTCTGGGCTAATAAAGTTTTTCCAGAA
>CACLUH010000009.1:0-44462 GCA_902610065.1 uncultured SAR86 cluster bacterium | reverse complement strand
TATGGCCGGAAGCCTTATTGATGATCACGGTTCTGATGAACAAAAGTCATCAGTTCTTGAGCCTGCAATTTCAGGAGAAATGCATCTTGCGTTGGCGTATGCAGAACCGCAAAGCAGATTTAATTTATCAGATGTTGTCACAGAAGCTAAAGCCGATGGTGAAAATTATATTTTGAGTGGTTATAAGTCAGTTGTCATGAACGGTCCCTCTGCTAATAAAATTATCATTTCAGCAAGAACTTCTAGCTCTCAATTAGACGAAAATGGTGTAACTTTATTTATAGTAGATGCAGATTCAAATGGATTGGCGAAAACAAATTACAAAACTGTAGATGGAAGAAGAGCATCAGATCTAACCTTAGAAAATGTTTCCGTTTCAAGAGACAATATTATAGGTAGTTTAGATTCTGGTTTTGAAATTTTAGATTCTGCAATTGATAAAGCTATTCTTGCAATCTCAGCAGAAGCAGTAGGTGCAATGGAAGTTCTATATAAAACAACAGTGGAATATACAAAAACCAGAGAACAATTTGGTACTTCTATAGGTAAATTCCAAGTCTTACAACATAGGATGGTTGATATGTTCATGGAGTATGAACAATGTAAGTCTCTCCTCTACATGGCAACCATGAAACATGAAGAAGGAGCTCCTGATGCAAAAAAAGCGATATCAGGCTTAAAATATCAAGTCGGTAAAGCTGGTAAATTTATAGGTCAACAAGCTGTTCAACTTCATGGTGGTATGGGTGTTACTGATGAGTTAAATGTGGGACACTACTTTAAAAGGCTTACAACAGTCGGGACGATTTTTGGTAATACAGACTATCACCTCAAAAAATACACCTCTCTTTAAATGAAAAAAAATCAGCCCGATCAAAGGACTCGTCCTGAGCTTCCGAAAGATCCCTTTGGTGATTTTCAATACAGACAAGCATTGGCTGAAGAGATGCTTCCTATGATTGGAAGAATTTATAGAGACAATGTCCATCTTCTTTTATATGGAAAACCACTGGTGAACTTATCTGTTTCAGAAATTATGAATGCTCATAGATTTGTAAGAGAAACCGAAAACAATGAGATGAGTGAATTTGAAACCTATCAAGTCATTGTTGCTCTGAGTGATCTAGAGTTAGGACCGGCTGAAGTTGATGTAGGAATTATAGCGGCTGCTTATCTATTTGATGACAAGAATCTCTCTATCGAAGATTTTGTAAAAGAATCAGTAAATGACTTAATTGGGACTAAAGGATCGATACTGGAACAGGCGCAGGATGTAGTACTTTATGGTTTTGGAAGAATTGGAAGACTATTAACAAGAATGTTAATTGAAGATTCTGGTGGAGGAGATAATCTAAGGTTGCGAGCAATAGTCGTTAGAAAAGCTGTCGATGATGACATCATTAAAAGAGCAAATCTAATGAGAACTGATTCCGTTCATGGTCCCTTCAAAGGAACAATACGTGTTATAGAAGAAGAGAACAAATTAATCATAAATGGTAATGAAGTAAAAATAATTTATGCCAATGATCCTTCAGAGATTGACTATACTGACCACGGTATAAAAAATGCTTTATTGATTGATAATACCGGAGTCTGGAGAACAAAAGAGGGTTTGAGTACTCATCTAAATTGTACTGGAATTTCTAAGGTACTTCTTACTGCCCCAGCAAAAGAAGGTATAAAAAATATTGTTCATGGTATCAACAACGAAATCATAGAGAATGATGAAATCTTAGGAGCTGCTTCATGCACAACGAACGCCATAGTTCCAACTTTAAAGGTTCTAAATGATGAGTTTAAAATTATCTCAGGGCATATCGAGAGCGTACATTCCTACACAAATGATCAGAATCTAATAGATAATTTCCACAAAAAAGCTCGAAGAGGAAGAAGTGCTGCACTTAACATGGTGATAACTGAAACTGGAGCTGGAAAAGCAGTAGGTCAGGTGCTCCCAGAACTTATAGGTAAATTGACAGCAAATGCTGTGAGAGTTCCTACTCCAAATGTCTCTCTCGCAATAATGAATCTTCAACTAGGTAAAGAAATTTCATTAGAAGAACTCAATAACTTCCTTAGACAGCAGGCTTTTCATTCAGATTTAAAAGAACAGATAGGTTTTACAAATTCTCCAGAAGTTGTTTCTGCCGATTTTGTAGGGGATAGGCATGCAGGCATAATTGATTCAGTTGCGACAATCGTAAATGGAGATAAATGTGTTCTTTACGTTTGGTATGACAATGAGTATGGATATACCGCACAACTATTAGGATTGGCAAAAGAGATGGTTGGATTAACTTATCAAAGATATCCAAATTTTAGTGAAACATCCTAGTAAATTAGACCTCAGATCATTATAATACCCCCGCGCTCTAGGGTACTTTTCCCATACATCAAATAGGGAATGATTAGAATAAAGAAAGGTTTAGATATACCCATTTACGGCTCACCCGCCGAAGATATAGTTGACTCCAAAAAAAGCAGGTCTGTTGCTATTTTGGGGAGCGACTATATAGGAATGAAACCCACTATGTTGGTTGAAGAAGGTGATATTGTAAAAATAGGTCAACCTCTCTTTGAAGATAAAAAAAATCCAGGAGTTATTATTACATCTCCAGCAGGAGGTAAGGTAGAAGCAATAAATCGAGGTGATAGAAGGGTCTTACAATCAATTGTCATAGAAATTTCTCAAGATGAAGATTCTATTCAATTTGATAACTTTACACTCGATACTTTAATAAACTGTTCTCCTGATTCTATTAGAGATCATCTTATACAGTCTGGAATGTGGACGTCTTTTAGAACTAGACCCTACAGCAAGGTCCCAAGTGTAAAATCATTGCCTGCCAACATATTCATTTCAGCAATAGATACACAACCTTTAAGCCCTAACCCTGAAACAATTATTAACTTGAGCAAAGAAGATTTTGACTTTGGCATTTTGGTTCTTAAGAAATTGGTTGAGTGCCCAATTCATATCTCTGTTTCTAATAATTCTTTACTTGAAATACAAGAAGATGACCAACTTAAAAGACACACATTCTCTGGCCCCCATCCTGCAGGTCTTGTAGGTACTCATATGCACTTCATTTCTCCCGCCTCTTTAACCAATGTTAATTGGACTATTGGTTATCAAGATATTATTGCGATAGGAAGGTTATTTAAGTCTGGTCACATTAATAACGAAAGAATAGTTACTTTGGCTGGACCACAAGTAAATAGTCCGAGCTACATCAAAACAAGACTTGGAGCCTGTACAGATGAAATAACTGCAGGAGAACTGACACAAAGAGAAAATAGAATTATCTCAGGATCAATCATATCTGGAAGAGAAGCTATCGGTCCTTATGCTTATTTGGGGAGATATCATAATCAAATTTCAGTAATAGCTGAGCCTAATTCCAAAGATAGAGAGTTTATGAACTGGCTCACTCCTGGCCCTAGAAAATTTTCAAAAATGCCATTATTCCTCTCTTCCTTATTCCCAAAGAAAGTTTTTAAATTTAAAGCTTTGATGAATGGTTCAGACCGCCCAATAGTGCCAATTGGCTCTTACGAAGAAGTTTTACCATTCAATATGTTGCCAATAATGCTCCTTAGAAATATTGTTTTGTTAGATACAGAAAAACTTCAAGCTTTAGGGGGATTGGAATTAGATGAAGAAGATCTTTCCTTGTGTAGTTATATCTGCCCAGGAAAATATGATTTTGGATCTCTATTAAGAGCTGGACTTACTAAAATTGAGGTTGAAGGATGAAACCTTTAAGAAAATTTCTAGACGGTTTAAAACCCAGCTTCACTAGCGGCGGCTCTTTGGAAAAATACTTCCCCATATATGATGTTGTTGAGAATCTTTTTTATTCTTCTGACAAAAGAACTTTTGGTACTGTTCATATCAGAGATAGTGTAGATCTTCAAAAAGTTATGGTTGTGGTTTGGATGGCTACATTTCCAGCTATGTTCTATGGTATGTATAACTTGGGATATCAGTCACTCGCTGCCTTTGAAGAACTGGGAACTATAGATAAAGATGATTGGCACTTCTTATTTATAGATATATTTTGTAATTATGATCCAACAAGCATCATGGATTGTATTTGGTTTGGGGCATGTTATTTTATACCTATATATCTTGTTACTTTTATAGTAGGAATAGCATGGGAAGTAGTATTTGCTATTGTAAGAGGGCATGAAATCAACGAAGGTGCCTTCGTAACAACTGTTTTATTTGCATTATGTTGTCCTCCCGATGCTCCACTGTGGCAAGTGGCAGTTGGAATAAGTTTCGGTATCGTTGTTGCCAAAGAAATATTTGGAGGCACAGGAAAAAACTTTTTAAACCCCGCCTTAGCTGGAAGAGCATTTCTTTATTTTGCCTACCCAGTAGATTGGTCTGGTGATTCTGTTTGGGTTGCAGCCGATGGTTACAGCTCACCAACAATATTAGGAATAGGGGCTCAAGAAGGTCTGAATGGAATTCAGGCTCAATATTCATGGAGTGACGCATTTTTAGGTTCCATACCAGGCTCAATAGGAGAAACTTCGACTTTGTTTATTCTTTTAGGGTTGATAATACTGCTGTATACAAGGATTGCTTCATGGCGAATAATTGCAGGAGTCTTATTAGGAACATTCTTAACATCAGAATTATTTAATTTAATAGGTTCAGACACTAATCCAATGTTTTCGTTGCCTTTTCACTGGCACTTAGTAATTGGAGGTTTTGCTTTCGGTCTTACATTTATGGCAGTCGAGCCAGTTTCTGGGTCTCATACAAATTTAGGTAGATGGTATTATGGGATTTTGATTGGAGTGATGGTGGTATTGATCAGGGTCGTTAATCCGGCTTATCCAGAAGGGATGATGCTGGCAATTTTATTTGCAAATTTATTTGCTCCACTTATTGATCATTTTGTTCAAGAAAGAAACATCAAACAAAGACTAAGGAGGGTAAGCTAATGAACAATAACGATACAATTCGAAAAACTCTCATTGTAGCTATCTCACTATGCCTCATTTGCTCTGCTTTAATATCTTTTTCAGCCGTTGAACTTAGAGACCGTCAAGAGACTAATAAAACACTCGATAAACAAAGTAAGATTCTTTCTGCTGCTGGTTTGCTTGACGAAGATACTGACGTAACAGAACTCTTTCAGTCTATAGAAGCACGAATAGTCAATCTAGAAACTGGTGAGTTTGATTCTGAAATTAGTTTAACTGACTATGAAGAAAGTGCTTTTTCTAGAGATCCAGCTACTTCTATCGAACTGACCTCTGAAAATGATATTGCACTGCTAAAAAGACGGGAGAATTTCCAAACAGTTTACCTTCACTATGATGTTGATTCTTTAAACGCAGTTATTTTGCCTGTAAGAGGTTATGGATTATGGGGAACAATGAAAGGTTACCTCGCTCTTGAGCCGGATCTTAAAACAATCATAGGATTAGAGTTCTTTGATCATAAAGAAACACCTGGTCTTGGTGGTGAGATTGATAACCCTAAGTGGAAATCCATATGGAAAGGAAAAGAAGTATATTCTGATTCCGGAGATATCCTTATTTCTGTAATCAAAGGTTCCGTTGATAAAAGTAGTACTCTTGCAAAATATCAAGTAGATGGCTTGTCTGGAGCAACTATAACAAGCAATGGAGTAACAAATTTACTCTCTTTTTGGCTTGGTGATATGGGTTATGGGCCTCTAATAGATCAACTAAAGCAAAGTGAGGTTAAAGATGTCTAAAGCGAAAGAAGTTTTACTCAATCCTATCTTTAATGATAATCCTATTGCTCTGCAGATCTTAGGCATTTGTTCAGCTCTGGCTGTTACGGGTAACCTCTATATAACACTAATAATGTGTGTTGCTCTAACTACTGTTGTAACCTTATCTAACCTTTCAGTTTCTCTAATTAGGAATCATATACCAACAAATATTCGAATCATCGTACAGATATCCATAATCGCCACACTGGTTATGCTTGTAGATGAAATTCTTCAAGCCTTCGATTATGAGAGTAGTAAGACATTATCAGTATTTGTTGGGTTAATTGTCACAAATTGTATAGTTATGGGAAGAGCGGAAGCTTTTGCCATGAAAAATGGACCATTGATGAGTGCAATTGATGGTTTTGGTAATGGACTTGGTTATAGTGTTATCTTAATTGTAATTGCTATTATCCGAGAATTCGTGGGTGCGGGGACATTCTATGGAATCGAAATAATGCCTCTGACAACTAATGGTGGATGGTACCTTGCAAATAACTTTTTCTTAACTCCAGCAAGTTCTTTTTTCATCATAGGATTTGCTATTTGGGCGCTTAGGCAGTGGAAAACCGAACAAATCGAAGAGCCAGAATTTAAAATATCTAAAAATAGCCTCGAAGGTGAGAAGGGGGTAGCTTAATGTTGGAAGCCTACCTTAGTGTTTTTATAAAAGCTGTCTTCATTGAGAATATAGCCATTAATTTTTTTCTTGGTATGTGTACTTTTCTGGCCATTTCTAAAAGAATCCAACCTGCGATTGGTTTAGGAATTGCTGTTATTGTTGTATTAGGACTGGCAGTCCCAATAAATAATTTAATTTTCAATTATTTCTTAAAAGCTGATGCACTCTTTCCTGGTTCAGATTTACATTTCGTAGGACTAATATGTTACATAGGAATTATTGCGGCGCTAGTGCAAATATTAGAAATGTTTTTAGATCGTTATATACCAGCTCTTTATAATGCACTCGGTGTATTTTTGCCCTTGATTACAGTTAACTGTGCAATTCTAGGCGGAGTACTTTTTTCTATTGAAAGAAACCTAGAATTTACTGAAAGCATAGTTTATGGACTGGGAGCAGGTACTGGTTGGGCTCTTGCTATTGTCGCTTTAGCAGGAATAACAGAGAGGTTAAAATACGCAGATATACCTGAGGGTCTTCAAGGGTTAGGTATAACTTTCATAACAGTAGGACTAATGTGTTTTGGTTTTTTATCATTCGGAGGAATATCTTTATAAAATGAACTTTATTCAAAATGAAATCGTACTTGGTGTTCTAGTTTTCACTATTGCAGTTAATCTAATGGTTTTTATAATTCTTGGTGCAAGGAAGCTTTTAGTTTCTTCAGGAAATATAAGTATATCTATGAATGATTCTGCTAAATCAATAGATGTAGAGGCTGGAGGAAAATTACTGCAAACCTTGGCGGCTCAGAATTTATTCTTATCATCTGCCTGTGGTGGAGGTGGAACTTGTGCTCAATGTAAATGCAAGGTTATTAGTGGCGGAGGATCTATCCTTCCAACTGAAGAATCTCATTTTACTAATAAAGAAAAAAAGGAAGGCTGGAGGCTATCTTGCCAAGTTCCTGTCAAGGACGATATGGAAATAGTAGTACCAGATGAAGTCTTTGGTGCTAGGAAATGGGAATGTGAAGTTGTCTCGAATAAAAATGTTGCGACTTTTATCAAAGAACTAGTTCTTAAGTTACCTGAAGGAGAAGAAGTTGCTTTTAAAGCTGGCGGCTATGTTCAAATGGAAATACCCCCATATGAATTGGATTATAAATCTTTTGATATCGAAGAAGAATATCACGGAGATTGGGATAGATTTGGCGTTTGGGAAAACTCTGCTAAAACATTAGAACCAGTAATTAGAGCTTATTCCATGGCTAATTATCCTAATGAAAAAGGAATCATGAAATTCAATATTAGAATTGCTTCACCCCCTCCCGGTACAGATTTTCCTGCAGGTGAAATGAGTTCTTATATTTTTAATTTAAAGGAAGGTGACACTCTCACTATTTTTGGACCTTTTGGTGAATTTTTTGCTGAAGAGACTAATGCAGAGATGGTATTTATTGGAGGCGGTGCAGGTATGGCGCCAATGAGATCTCATATTTTCGATCAGTTACTGAGATTAGATACTAAACGTAAAATAACATTCTTTTATGGAGCTAGAAGCTTAACAGAAATGTTCTACACAGATGAATACGATAAATTAGCGGAAGAACATGACAATTTTGAATGGCATGTAGCTTTATCTGATCCATTACCTGAAGATAATTGGGAAGGGCACACAGGCTTTATCCATCAAGTCATTCATGATCAATATTTAAAAGATCATCCTGCTCCTGAAGATTGTGAATATTATATGTGTGGTCCACCTCCAATGATGGCTGCATGTTTTGATATGTTAGATAGTTTAGGCGTTGAACCTGAAGCAATAAAATTTGATGATTTTGGCAGCTAACGTTTGATCCAAAAAAGATTTCCAATACTGATTTTATTAATCTTAATATCAGTACTAATTCTAAGTTTATTTATAAATGATGATGAACCTCAAAGAATTGAAGGAAGCATTATGGGAACTACCTATAATGTAATTGCCTTTTCTGATTATGATAATTTAGAGCAATCAATATATGATTCTTTTAATTCAGTAAATTTATCAATGTCAACCTATCTAAATGATTCACTGATAAACAAGGTTAATTATTCTGATATAAATGAATGGGTAGATGTTTCTCAAGACTTCATTGAAGTACTAAGATATGCACTAGATACATGCATTAAATCAAGAGGTCTCTATGATGTTTCAATAGGTAAATTGGTAGATTCTTGGGGTTTTGGACCACTTGAAAAGAATCAAAAACCCTCGCCGAAAGATATTCAGTATCTTAAAACTCAAGTTGGTTGTGATTCTATAGAGATAAATGAAGAAGCATCAGCCGTCAAAAGAAAAAGAGATGTTGCATTGGACTTCTCATCTATAGCTAAAGGTTTCGCGATTGATAAAGTATATGAACATCTCTCGAGAGAATTGCACATTGAAAATCTTTTTATTGAACTTGGCGGAGAAATTAGGACTACCAAGCATAAAACTGATAAGACACCATGGAAAATAGGAGTCGTGAGTCCTTCAGAGCCTGACAAAATCGTTCATTCATTTATTTCTAGCAATTATGACTCCTTTGCTATGGCTACTTCAGGCGATTATAGAAATATAAGAATTTTCAATGCGGAAGAATACAGTCATACAATAAATCCAATAGAAGGTTTACCCAAAAATTTATCCAGGAAATCTGTTTCGGTAATTTCCGATAATGCCATGATCGCTGATGCTTTAGCCACCGCTTTGAACGTAATGGAATTAGAGGCTGCTATTGATTATGCCAACGAATATGAGATTAAGGCTTTATTTATTTATGAGCAAGACAGCAAACCTAATTTATTATTTTCTAAAGAGCTACAAAAGGTTAAAATATAGATATGTTTGAAACTTTCTTAATTTTTTTAGTTCTTCTTTCGATAATAACTCTTATGTCTGTAGGTTTATTTTTCGGTAAAAAGCCTATAGCAGGGTCATGCGGTGGGCTATCTAATTTAGAGCCAGGTCGCGAATGTGAACTGTGTGGTGGCAATCCATCAAAATGTATAGAACAATAAAAAAGGGAGCTTGAAGCTCCCTTTTTTTTGAGGAAGTTAAC
Source organism: uncultured SAR86 cluster bacterium (assembly GCA_902610065.1). GTDB lineage: Bacteria > Pseudomonadota > Gammaproteobacteria > Magnimaribacterales > Magnimaribacteraceae > Magnimaribacter. The sequence goes on along the minus strand of CACLUH010000009.1, from coordinate 34,990 downwards.
TAGAACTGATTCATAGTATTATCTTCACCAGAAGCTTTAAGAGCTGCCTCTCCGGCAAAATATTCTTTATGATCATCTCCCATATCTGATCCGGCCATATTCTGATGTTTAACGCATGCAATACCTTCACGTATTTCTTTTCTTTGCACACCTTCTACATAACCTAACATACCTTTATCACCAAAATATTCTTTCGCCAGATTATCTGTTGATAAAGCGGCAGTATGGTAAGTTGGAAGAGTGATTAGATGATGAAATATTCCTGCTTGCTTAGCGGCATCTGCTTGAAATGTTCTTATTTTTTCATCAGCTTCTATTCCAAGTTCAGTTGCATCATATTTTTCATCCATAAGATTCGCTCTAACATAGTCAGAAGTATCTTTTCCAGATTCTTCCATTGCATCAAAAACTTGCTGTCTGAAATTTAGTGTCCAATTGAAAGATGGGCTATTGTTATAAACAAGCTTTGCATTTGGAACGACTTTTCTAATTTCATCCATCATGGCACCAATTTGCCCAATATGAGGCTTTTCTGTCTCTATCCAGATAAGATCTGCACCATTTTGAAGGCTTGTAACTGAATCTAATATGCATCGTGCTTCTCCAGTTCCTTCCATAAATCTATATAGATTACTTGGCAATCTTCTAGGTCTTACGACTTTTCCATGATAATTAATTAGAACATCTCCATGTTCCATTTGATCTTCTGAAACTACTTCTAAATCTAAAAAGGAATTATATTGATCTCCAAGATCTCCAACTTCATGTGTGATTGCTATCTGCTTGGTTAAACCAGCCCCCAACGAGTCTGTTCTAGCAACTATTACTCCATCATCGACTCCCAACTCCAAAAATGCATAACGTACTGCATTTATTTTAGCCAAGAAATCTGAATGGGGTACGGTCACCTTGCCATCTTGGTGCCCACATTGTTTTTCATCAGAAACTTGATTTTCAATTTGAATACAGCATGCACCAGCTTCGATCATTTGTTTAGCCATGAGATAAGTTGCTTCTTCATTTCCAAAACCAGCATCTATATCAGCAATAATTGGGACAATGTGGGTTTGGAAATTGTCTATTTTATCTTGTATTGCTGCTTTAGCGCCTTCATCAGCCTCATCCAATTGTCTAAATAAGTCTCCAAGCTCTCTGGCATCGGCTTGTTTTAAAAAAGTATAGAGTTCATTTATCAAAGATGCGACTGTTGTTTTTTCATGCATTGACTGGTCCGGTAGGGGTCCAAACTCAGATCTTAAGGCAGCGACCATCCATCCAGATAGATATAAATATTTTTTATCGGTATTACCAAAATGTTTTTTAATTGAAATAAGTTTTTGCTGTCCAATAAATCCATGCCAACAACCTAAGGATTGCGTATAAGCTCCTGGATTAGCATCATACTCATCCATATCTTTTCTCATTATGGCTGATGTATATCTAGCTATATCAAGACCTGATTGAAACTGATTTTGAAGTTTCATTCTTGCCGCACTTTCAGGTTGAATATTTACATTGGAAGCATTACCTTTATTTTTTAGATCGGTAAGTTCTTTTATTAAATCTTTGTAAGAGGCCATTTTTCTCCCTTTTCGTTATTTTAATTGACTATTATTCTCTAAAACTACTTCAGCAAAACAAAATATAACTAGTTTTAAGGAGGCGTCAGTTTAACGAGATATGACTATAAATCAACTAACTTTTAGCTCTTAGAAAGCTTCTCTGCATAGCCTGTATAAGAGTGAGGCGTTAGTTCTAAAAGACGTTGCTTTTCGTCTTGTGGAACTTCCATATTTTCTATAAATTCTATTAAATCAGATCTGTTTAAATCTTTACCTCTAGATAATTTTTTCATTAATTCATACCCGCGGGGTATATTATTTTTTCTTATAATTGTTTGGATTGCTTCAGTAAGAACTTCCCAGGAATCATTCAAGTCCACAATTAATTTTTCATTATTTAATTCAAGTTTATCTAAACCTCTTAGTAGGGAATTCAGAGCGATGTTTATGTATCCGAAACATGTACCTATATTCCTCATGACAGTAGAGTCTGTCAGGTCCCTTTGCCATCTTGATATGGTAACTGTATTACTAATATGAGTTAGGTTTGCATTAGCCATTCCGAAATTACCCTCTGCATTTTCAAAATCTATAGGATTGACCTTATGAGGCATTGTTGAAGAGCCAACCTCACCATCTCTTAATTTTTGTTTGAAGTAACCTAATGATATATATCCCCATATATCTCTACTTAAGTCTATAAGGATATTATTTAGTTTTACGTAATCGCCTAATAACAAAGCAATAGAGTCTTTAGGTTCTACTTGAGTGGTGTGACTATTGAAATTGAGCTTTAAACTTTTCACAAAATCTTTTGCAACCTTCTCCCAATCAATATTCGGATAAGCAACATGATGAGCATTATAGTTACCTACTGCTCCATTAATTTTCCCTGTCATTTCATGTCGCTTTATTTCATTGGAAACTTTATTAATTCTGTGGAAGTAATTTGAGAATTCTTTACCCATAGTAGTAGGAGAGGCATTTTGACCATGAGTCCTTGAAAGCATTGATTTTCCTGAATACCTTTTTGACAAAGCTTTAAGTTTTTTTTCTAATTTATTGATTAATATATTAACGACTACTGAAGCGTCTTTAATCATTAATGCGTATGAGAGATTATTTATGTCTTCTGAGGTACAAGCAAAATGTATAAATTCAGAATATTTGTCTAGTTTTTTGTGTTTCTTAAATTTTTCTTTTAAGAAATATTCAACTGCTTTGACATCATGATTAGTTTTTTTCTCGATAGCTTTGACACGTTTAGCATCAGTAATATCAAAATTACTAATTAAATCATTGAGATACGTAATTTCTTTGATATTTAATTTAGGAAGTTCTTTAATCTTTGAATTGCTTGAGAGGTGCAGGAACCACTTGATTTCGATGATTACCCTGTACTTTATTAACCCGAATTCACTGGTAATAGCCCTTAAATCTGAAGCAGATTTATTGTATCTGCCGTCCAAAGGCGAAATAGATAATAGATTTTCAGATTTCATAATTCTATTATAACTTAATGTTTTTAATCCTTGCCTTGAAGATAAACTAGATACAAACTATTGATATGGTGAAAACGTTTTTAACATTAGTTTTTCTTTGCGTTGGCATGATAATAAGTGCAAAGACACTAATCCATGCTGGTTACTTATTTAACGCTGAAAATGGAACTATTGAACCGCAAATGTCGATTGTCATCGTTGAAGATAGAGTAGCAAATGTTCTTGAGGGGTATGTTAATCCTGAACCTGATGATATTTATATTGACCTTACTGGTTATTATATTTTACCTGGACTAATTGATATGCATGTACATCTTTCAAATGAAAGCTCTAGAAATGCTTATTTAGAAAGAGTGACTTGGAATGCTGCAGACTATGCTATACGGGCTACAAAAAATGCTGAAAGTACACTTATTGCAGGCTTTACAACCGTTAGAAATTTAGGAGATTCGGATACAGTTACTATTTCACTAAGAAATGCAGTTGATAATGGAATTGTAATTGGACCTAGAATCTTTTCTTCAGGTAAGACAATATCCTCAACAGGAGGTCATGGTGATGCTTCAAACTCTCTTAATCAGAGATTAACCTCTGATCTAGGTCCTAAAGATGGTGTTATGAATGGTGAACAAGAAGCTATAGAGTCAGTGCGATTTCGTTATAAAGAAAATGCAGATCTTATTAAATTTACAGCAACAGGAGGGGTTTTGAGTAATGCTAAAGATGGTCAAAATCCCCAAATGACATTAAACGAAATGAGAGCAATCGTTTCTACTGCAAAAGATTATGGATTTAAGGTAGCCGCTCATGCACATGGTGCTGAAGGAATTAAAAGAGCAATATTGTCTGGAGTAGATTCAATAGAACATGGAACATTAATGGATAACGAAGGTGCAGCTTTAATGAGGGATAATGGAGTGTATTATGTTCCAACTCTTTTAGCAGGGAAATGGGTTTCGGACAAAGCTCTATTAGAGGGCTATTATCCTCCCTTTGTTGAAAAGAAGGCATTAGAAATAGGCCCAAAGCTTCAGTCTACCTTTTCAATGGCTTATCAAGCAGGCGTTAAGATTGCCTTTGGAACAGATAGTGGAGTTTCACCTCATGGAGAAAATGCCAAAGAATTCTCTTTGATGGTTAAAGGGGGCATGCCTGCAAAAGAAGCAATAATGAGCGCTACTATTTATGCAGCTGACTTATTGGATGAAAAAGAAAACTTAGGAAGTATAGTAAAAGATAAATATGCTGATTTAATTGGAGTTTCAAGAAATCCTTTAGAGGATATATCAATTCTTGAAACAGTAGATTTTGTAATGAAAGGAGGTAAGGTAGTAAAAGAACCTTAAGAAAAGATGAAATTATTTAATTCAATGGGTCCAAACCCACATGTAGTTAGAATGTTTATAGCTGAACTTGGCCTTGATATTGAAACAATTGAAATTGATTTAATGGCTGGTGAAAATAGACAAGAAGAACATCTAAAAAGAAATCCCTCTGGTCAAATGCCAGCTTTAGAGCTTGATAATGGTGATTTCATAGCAGAAATAACAGCAATTTGTGAATTTTTAGATGAAATTAATGGCCATAGTGATCTTATTGGAAAAACGCCTGAAGAAAGAGCTGAGACAAAAATGTGGGTTAGAAGAATTGACCTACAAATAATTGAGCCTTTAACAAACGGCTTTAGATCTGCTGAAGGGTATGAACTCTTCAAAGAAAGATTACATCTCATACCTCAAGCAGCAGGTGATTTAAAGATGATTGCACAAGAACGATTACAGTGGCTTGATAAACAACTTGAGGGAAAACAATATATTTGTGGTGACAGATATACTCTAGCTGACATTATGCTTTATTGCTTTTTAAATTTTGGTGCTTCTGTGGGACAAGCGATTAATGAGGAAAATAAAAACATTTCTAATCTCTATTCTAGATTAAATGAATTGGATTCAGCTTCGGCCTGATGGATAAAGAGGACAGAATAAGGGCATGGCTTTGCACTTTGGTAGTCTTTATTGTGCTAACTTTATGGATCGTATCTGCTTTTGTTTGAATGAAATGGTGCGTGTATATTTTGAAATGTTCTGACGGTAGTTTATACACTGGAATTAGTAACAGTCTTTCTGAAAGAATTAATACCCATAACTCTGGTAAAGGTGCAAAATATACTAAAAGTCGACTTCCAGTTACTCTTGTTTATAAAGAATATACTAATGACAAAAGTAGATCCCTAAAAAGGGAGATTGAGATTAAGAAGCTTACTAGGTCTAGGAAAATAGAGTTAATTAATGGTGCAAATCTCTCCACCACCTAAACATTTATCATTTTTATAAATCACTACTGATTGACCCGGAGTGACAGATCTTTGTGGTTTATGAAATTTTATATTCAAAGTATTATCTTCAACATTGATTTCACATTTCTGATCTTCCTGTCTGTATCTTACCTTGGCAGTTCCTTCGAAGCTTATCGGCAGTGATTCTTCGAGCTTAAAAAGATTCTTTGTAGACAACTCTGTAGAAAATAATAGAGGATGGTCATTGCCCTGGACACATAAGAGTTCATTAGTTTTGAGATTCTTCTTAGCCACATACCAAGGAAGATCGGGTAATCCTTGAACACCGCCAATTTTTAAACCTTGTCTTTGCCCTAAAGTATAAAAAACTAATCCCTGATGAATTCCTATCACATCATCATTCTCATTTATTATGTTACCTTCCTGGCCTGATAAATAGCTCCCTACAAATTCAGGGAAAGGTCTTTCACCTATAAAACAAATACCTGTACTGTCTTTTTTATTACTTGTTATAAGACTATTTTCTTTTGCTATTTGTCTTACATTCTCTTTTTTAAGTTCCCCCAGTGGAAATATGGTTTTTTGCAAAACTTCCCTATCTATTGCGTGCAAAAAATAAGATTGATCTTTCGAATTATCTATACCTTTATATAAGCTTTGATTATCGGTTATCGCATAATGTCCGGTAGCTATAAAGTCATAATTATTAGACATTGCGTAATTATAAAATTCTTTAAATTTAATCTCTTTGTTGCATAAAATATCTGGATTAGGTGTATTCCCAGTTTCTAATTCAGATAGAAAATAAGAAAAAACTGATTCTTTATATTCTTTTGAAAAACTTATTTGTTCTAAAGGAATTTTTAATTGATCAGACACAAACACTGCATCCATAAAATCTTCTTTTGCACTGCAATATGGAGATCCATCATCATCATCCCAATTCTTCATAAAAAGAGCATGTACTTCATAGCCTTGTTCTTTTAACAATAAAGCTGTAACAGAGGAATCGACACCTCCAGATAATCCAACTAGTACTTTTCCTTTACTCATTTAGCCCAATTAACCTATTTACCTAAATAATATATAATGCACCACCAATTTAATTATACAGAGCAATCATGGAATTTGAGCACATAAAAGAACCTAAAGCTGGTTCTAAAATATCAATGGATTCATCAGGAAAACTAATAGTGCCTGACAATCCTATAATTCCCTTCATCGAAGGAGATGGCATAGGTTCCGATATTACACCTGCTATGATTAGTGTTGTAGATAGTGCAGTAGAGAAATCTTATGGTGGTAAGAAGAAAATTGAATGGATGGAAATATACTGCGGCGAGAAGTCTACAGTCGTTTATGGAGAAGACAATTGGCTTCCACCAGAAACACTCAGAGCTTTAGAAATTTATCTTGTAGGAATTAAGGGCCCATTAACCACTCCAGTTGGGGGTGGAATTAGATCTTTAAATGTTGCTTTGAGACAAGAATTAGATCTTTACGTATGTCAGAGACCAGTTAGATATTTTAATGGAGTACCTAGCCCAGTAGTTTCTCCTGAGAAAACAGATATGGTAATTTTTAGAGAAAATTCTGAAGATATTTATGCAGGTATTGAATGGGAAGCAGGAACTGAAGAAGCTGAAAAAGTAATAAAGTTTTTTACTGAAGAAATGGGTGTAACAAAAATACGATTCATGGAAAATTGTGGAATTGGTGTCAAACCAGTTTCTAAGCAGGGCACAGAAAGATTAGTAGATAAAGCCATTCAGTATGCTATTAATAATGATAGAGATTCTGTCACCTTGGTTCATAAAGGTAACATCATGAAATTTACTGAAGGTTCCTTCAAAGATTGGGGTTACCAATTTTCAGTCTCAAAGTATGGTGCTAAAGAATTAGACGGAGGACCATGGCATACATTGACTAACCCAATTACAGGGAGAGAAATAGTCATAAAAGATGTAATAGCTGATGCATTTCTTCAGCAGATACTGACAAGACCAGACGAGTATAGTGTTATAGCTACTTTGAATTTAAATGGCGACTATATTTCGGATGCTTTAGCAGCCGAAGTAGGGGGGATAGGAATAGCTCCAGGTGCAAACTTAGGTGACAAAATTGCATTGTTCGAGGCGACTCATGGAACTGCTCCAAAGTATGCCGGTTTAGATAAAGTCAACCCTGGCTCTTTAATTCTCTCCGCTGAAATGATGTTGAGATATATGGGTTGGATGGAAGCTGCAGATTTAATAATTGAAGGCTTAGCTAGAACGATTAGTCAAAAAACTGTGACTTATGATTTCGAAAGGCTTATGAGTGGGGCGAGCCTATTAAAATGTTCTGAATTTGGAGAGGCAATAATTTCAAATATGGATTAATGCTTTTAGTAAAAAATAATAAAAATCACGAAGACAAAAATCAAGACACTTCTTCAGTTGCAACTTTAGAAAAACCTAAAGTTAAGAAACCTTCTCTTTACAGAGTTATCCTCCTCAATGATGACTACACTCCTATGGAATTTGTGGTCTATGTGTTGCAAATATTTTTTGGTTTTGACGGTGACAAGGCTCAGCAAATAATGTTGGCTGTTCATACACATGGCAAGGGAGTTTGTGGTATCTTTACTAAAGAGGTGGCAGAAACTAAGAGCGCTCAAGTAAATAATTTCGCAAAAGAAAATGGTCACCCCCTTTTAAGCGATATAGAGGAAGTTGACGAAGATGATTAATCAAGAATTAGAACAAAATTTAAATAATGCTTTTAAACTAGCACAAGATCAAAAACACGAATTTGTTACTGTTGAGCATCTTTTGCTTTCGCTTCTAGAAAATTCAGATGCTATTGCATTATTAACTTCTAACAAAGTAAATATTGAACAACTACGCGTAGATCTCCAAGAATTTATAGGTTCAACAACACCTAAGATATCAAACGAAACTGAAATTGATATTCAGCCAACCTTAGGCTTTCAAAGAGTTATACAAAGAGCCGTTTTTCATGTTCAGTCCTCAGGTAAGGACGAAGTTAAAGGCAGCAATATACTAGTCGCTATCTTCAGCGAAAAAGAATCACAAAGCGTCTTCCTTTTAGAGCAATTAGGTTTAACTCGACTAGATGCCGTATCGTATTTAAGTCACGGAAGAAACGAAAATGCTGATCCTGATAATATAGAAGCTGGTGAATCCAATGAACCCGAATCCAATAATGCCCTTGAACAATTTACTACTAACTTAAATAAAGAAGCATTAGAAGGGAGAATAGATCCTTTAATAGGTAGAACCTCTGAAGTAGAGAGAGTTGTACAAATATTAGCGCGTAGAAGTAAAAATAATCCCTTACTAGTAGGTGAATCAGGAGTCGGTAAAACAGCAATTGCTGAAGGATTAGCTAAATTAATTACAGAAAATAAGGTTCCAGATTTGATTAAAGATAGTGTTATCTATTCATTAGACATGGGTGCGCTTCTTGCAGGTACCAAATATCGTGGAGATTTTGAAGAAAGATTAAAAGCAGTCTTAAAAGAGCTGGAAGACGATAGTTCTGCAATATTATTTATTGATGAGATTCATACCATCATTGGTGCTGGAGCTACTTCTGGCGGTGTAATGGATGCCTCCAATCTTCTTAAACCTGCATTAGCAAAACGCGGACTTCAATTTGTTGGATCAACTACATACAAAGAATTCAGAGGAATTTTTGAGAAAGATAGAGCTTTATCGAGAAGGTTTCAAAAGGTAGAAGTGAGTGAACCTAGTGTTGATGAGACTTTCAATATTTTAAAAGGGCTTAAAGATCGCTTTGAAGAACATCACGAAATTAAATATACAGAAGGTTCATTGAGAGCAGCTGCTTCTCTGGCTTCAAAACATATCAATGATAGATTTCTTCCTGATAAGGCAATCGATGTAGTCGATGAAGCTGGTGCTAGACAGAAATTAGTTCCGATTTCCAAAAGAAAAAAAACTATTAACGAACTAGACATTGAAAAGATCGTAGCCTCCATAGCTAGAATACCGGAAAAAACAGTATCCACATCCGATAAAAAATCTTTAGAAAAATTAGAAGAAAATCTTAAACGAGTCATATTTGGACAGGACGTTGCTGTAGAGAGTCTTTCTTCTGCTATAAAACTTGCCAGAGCGGGACTCAGGGTTGATGAAAAGCCTGTTGGATCGTTTTTGTTTTCTGGTCCTACTGGAGTAGGTAAAACAGAAGTTAGTAAGCAACTTGCTAAAATAATGGGTATTGAATTTGTAAGATTTGATATGTCTGAGTATATGGAAAGACATACTGTCTCAAGATTGATCGGAGCTCCTCCTGGTTATGTCGGCTATGATCAAGGTGGTTTGCTCACTGAGTCAGTGAATAAACACCCGCATTCAGTAATACTATTGGATGAAATTGAGAAAGCACACCCAGAGGTTTTCAATATTCTACTTCAAGTAATGGATCATGGAACTTTAACGGATAATAACGGTAGAAAGGCTGATTTTAGAAATACTATTGTGATAATGACAACAAATACTGGTGCTCAAGATATGAGTAGGGCTAGTATGGGTTTTCAGTCACAAGATCATACAAGTGATGCTACAGAAATGATTAAGAAGACCTTTTCTCCTGAGTTTAGAAATAGACTTGATGGAATCATACAATTTAATCCTTTACCAACAGAAGTTATTCGTACGGTAGTAGATAAATTTTTAGTTGAACTACAAGTTCAATTAGAGGTTCAAAAAGTTCAACTCGAAGTCTCTGACGAAGTTAGAGATTGGTTGCTAGAGAACGGATATGATAAAAATATGGGTGCCAGACCGATGCAGAGACTTATACAAGACAGCATAAAGACAGTCCTGGCTGAAGAGATTCTATTCGGCAAATTATCAAAATCTGGTGGTATTGCCTACGTGTCTCTGGAAGATAATGAAATAAAAGTAGATTTTAAAGAAACCTCAAAGAAAAAAGAAAAAGTCTCTTGATGAGGGTTATCTTAGCTGCATATTTAATTTGTCTTTCATCTCTTTCCTTTGGATCTGAAAATGGGTTGAACAGTGATGAAGCTCCAAAAACAATCCTATTTTGGAATACGGAAGAGAAACTTCTTGGATTCAAGAATATACAACACATTCTTCCAACAAGAATTATAAAAAAAAGTTCAGAACCTTATCCTCTTTCTTACCAACTAATAAATCTCGATTCTTTAACCTATAGATATGGGGGTAAGAAATTTACTATAAATGATTATATAAATACATTTAAGGTAGCCGGCCTAATTGTAGTGAAGGACGATAAAATCCTTTATGAAAATTATAATTTTGGCAATGATGAAACCACAAAATGGATGTCATTTTCAGTAACTAAATCTGTTACATCTATGCTGATCGGAGCTGCAATTAAAGATGGTTTTATCAAATCAGTAAATGATCCGATATCCACTTATGTAACTGATTTAAATCAAGGAAATTATTCGAATGTATCAATAGAAGATGTATTACAAATGTCTTCAGGTATAGATTGGAATGAAGATTATGCTGATTCTAATTCTGACGTAAATATAGCCTCTGCATTTAATGATACCAAGCTTTATAGCTATCTTAATAAACTTGAAGTATCAAATAAACCTGGTACTAAATTTAACTACAACACTGCTGAATCTAATGTCATAGGAGGAATTGTAAGAGCAGCAACCGGACAAAATCTTTCTACTTATTTAGAAAAGAAAATATGGCAGCCTTTTGGAATGGAGTTTGATGCTTATTGGGCGTTAGATAGTGATTATTCCCAAGAGCTTGGAGGCTGTTGTATAAATGCAACACTAAGAGATTATGCCCGTATAGGAATATTTGCATTGAAAAATGGTGTCTTACCTAACGGTAGAAATACACTACCTAATGATTGGATGATTCAGTCTACTAAACCATCTCCAGGTTTCAGTTACTATGGATACCAATGGTGGTTATCTGGGTTTGGTTATAAATCATACTATGCTGATGGTATTTTTGGACAGTTTATTTGGGTAGATCCAGATTCAAGAACTGTTATAGCAATGCACAGTGCAAGAGATATAGCAGCCCTGGATAGATACTCAGGAGGGCATAGACTTAATTTTCTGATTTCTCTGATAGAAGGAATAAATAAATAATTTATCTTTCTCTAAAAATAATTCTTCCTTTGGATAGATCATAAGGGGTTATTTCCACTTTTACCTTATCTCCTGTAAGAATTCGAATATAGTGTTTACGCATTTTTCCAGAAATGTGGGCAGTCACGACATGATCATTATGTAATTTAACTCTAAAGGTTGTATTTGGAAGAGTCTCTATAACCTCTCCATCCATTTCTATTAAATCTTGTTTTGCCATATATAATACATTTTCTAACAGATAGCTTAATTACTAAAGCAAAAGATGAAAGAAAAAGAATTTAAATTTAAGACACTATTACTTTGTTTGGCATTGATTACCATTTTTATTGCTTTAGCTGCATATGTTTTAGATAGATATATATTAGTCTATTGATTGAATAATATTTTCTTTTTCGAGGTCTTTAATTCTATTTTCTTCATATTTTGACCAATTCTTTAATATTTCTCTTGTGTTAGTCCCTAAGTGTGGAGGGGAAGAGTATGACTCTTCATTTGTATAAGACATCTTTATGGGGTTTCCGGGCATTTTTACGAAACCGCCATCAGGATGTTCAACATCAACTATCATATTTCTATGTTTTACTTGCTCATCATTTAACGCATCACTGAATTTATTAATCGGTCCACAAGGCACTTTCGCTTTATTCAACTTCTCAATCCAATGATCTGATGTTTGAGTAGAAAGAGTTTTATTAAGTTCATTTTCTATAAAGGTTTGATTCTTAAGCCTGTCGATAGATGAATCAAATCTTGGATCATCGAGTGAATCAATATTCACTACTGATTTGAGAGACTTCCAGAATTCGTCTGTTATGACTGCTATCACCACAAAACCATCACTGGTTGTAAAACTGTTGTAAGGTACATGAACAAAGTGAGCATTTCCAATTGGTTCAGGATCTATTCCCGATAAGGTTTGCATGGTAGCCATGTAAGTGAGTAGTGATATTTGAACATCAAGTAAAGACAAATCTATATGTTGTCCTTTTTGTGTTTTTTCTCTTGAATATAAAGCAGAGAGGATTCCAATAACACTATATAGTCCAGATCCTAAATCTCCAATTGGTATTCCAGCTCTAGTAGGTGACTTGGCATCTTTTCCAGTAATCGACATACCGCCACTGTAGGCTTGAACAATTTGATCATATGCAGGTCTAGTAGAGTGAGGACCTGTTTCACCAAAGCCGGTAATGGAGCAAGTAATTATTTTTGGGTTTATTGCAGATAAATTTTCAAAATCAATTTTTAACTTACTAACAACTCCAGCACTAAAATTATTGAGGACTATATCCGCAGATCTAACAAGATCGTAAAAAACCTCTAGTCCTTTTTTATTTTTAAGATCAATGGACACGCTTTTCTTATTTCGATTTAAAGTCAAAAAATAAGCTCCAAAGTTTTTGAAGGAGTAATCTGGGTCATTTTTTAATAATCCTCTCGTCATTTCTCCACTTCCTAGGGGTTCAACTTTCACAACTTCCGCTCCTAAATCAGCCAAAACCATTCCTGCATAAGGTCCAGCCAACATATGCGTTAGGTCGATTACTTTTACCCCATTCAATGGTTTCATAGGAGAGATTGTACTACAGAGTTTAGAAGCTCAATGACTCATCTTGAATGTATACTTCAGTTTGTTATATTAAGTTTATGAAATTAAAATTACTTTTACCTTTTCTATTCGTTATTTATTCATGTGCTCAAGATTCTTCGATTAATAGAGATGATCTAATAGAAAAAGCTGGTGCTCCATTATTAAACGGACTGGGATCTCATTCTTTTACCATTTCTTCTAAAGTTGAAGGCGCGCAAGATTATTTCAATCAAGGTCTCATTATGGCGTTTGCTTTCAATCATGCCGAATCCATTCGAAGCTTCAAAGCTGCTCAAAAATTGGATCCTAATTGCGCAATTTGTATCTGGGGAGAAGCTCTGGCTCTAGGACCTAATATTAATGTTACAAGTGATGGCAAGGCAATAATGAGTCCCCAAGAGCGACTTGATGCTTTTGAGAGAACAAATAAAGCCATGGCGTTAATAGAATTTGCTTCACCGAAAGAAAAGGATTTCATTTTGACTTTAAAATCGAGATATAACGGAGATATAAATTCCTCAAGAGTACCACTTGATATTGCTTATGCTAAAGCAATGTCGGAACTTTCGTCTAAATATCCCGATGACACTGATGCAGCATCGTTATATGCTGAGGCTCTGATGAATACAATGCCTTGGAACTATTGGGCAGAAGATGGTAATCCTAAACCAGATACAATTAAAGTCATCAATACTATCGAATCAGTTCTTGATAAAGATCCAAATCATCCTTTGGCAATTCATCTTTATATACATGCTGTAGAAGCATCAAGTGATCCTAGTAGGGCAGAAGAAGCCGCTGATAGATTAGCTGATTTGGTTCCTGGAGCAGGTCATTTAGTACATATGCCATCACATATCTATTGGAGAGTGGGGAGATATGAGGATGCTTCACTAGCTAACATAGCAGCAGCCAAAGTCGATGAGGAGTATATTGCTCAATGTAATGCTCAAGGCTTCTACCCAGCCTTATATTATCCTCATAATGTCCATTTCCTTTGGGCCGCATCAACAATGGAGGGTATGAGCAACTTATCTATTGAATCAGCGATAAAAGTATCAAATTATGTTTCGCCAGAGCAAATTAGAAATATACCTTTTTTAGAATTCTTTCACACAATACCTTTATTGTCTTACGTGAGATTTGCAAAATGGGATAGAGTTTTTTCGTATGAAAGACCAGATGATGATTTCAAGTTTTCTAATTCTATTTTCAACTATGCTTTGTCTGTAGCACATGCTGCTAATGGAAGCTTACTTGAAGCAAAAAGATATCAAAACATGATATTAAATGACATTGAATCTGAAGAAGTAAACACTATGGTAATGGCAGGACATCCAACAAAATCATTGATGAAAATAGCTTCTTTACTTGCTTCAGGATCAATTGATATGTACTCCATGAGATATAGCGAGGCTATAGCTTCTTTTAAAGAGGCCGTAATAATCCAAGATACACTTCCATATACTGAACCTCCATTTTGGTATTATCCAACCCGTCAAACTTTAGGACATGCACTTTTGATGAATAAATCATTTGAAGAAGCAGCTTTAGTTTTTGAAAAGGATTTAAAAGATTATCCTAGAAATGGATGGTCTTACTACGGACTACACATCGCACAAAATGAATTAAATAATCAAGAAGAATCTATCAAAGCTCTCAATAAGTTTAAGGAAATATGGGGTAGGGCAGATATTTCAATTAATTCTTCCATAGTTTATTGATCTTCTTACTTGTAAAAAGAAATAATTCTGTCTTCATAATTTAACTAATAGTTGGTAAATTTCTATAGATGAATAGAAGATTATTTTTTAAAGCTTTAGTCTTCACAATTGCTTCTTTTTCTTTCAAGATATTTCCTTCAATTAAAACAGAACCTATATCATTTGATTATGGAGTTGCAAGTGGCGATCCTACCAACACACATGTGATTTTATGGACAAAATTAACTACTCCTGGACATTCAAATCAAGAAGTAAATTGGGAAGCCTCAGCAGATAAAGATTTCTTAAATATAATCGCCAATGGATCTTATATTTCAAAAAAAGAAGATAATTTTACAGTAAAGGTAGATGCTCAGATTCCAATAAAACTTAATGCAAAGAAAATATTTTATAGGTTTGAATCAAGTGGAGTTTATTCAGAAACAGGAACCACTTTTACGTTACCAATAAAAAATCCAAATAAATTTAATATAGCTTTTTGCAGTTGTTCTAATTATCCATCTGGATATTTCCATGCATACAAAGAAATGGCAAGAGATGCCGATGTAGATTTAGTCTTGCATTTAGGTGATTACATATATGAATATAGTAGAGAAGGCTATGCATCATCTGACGCTAAGAGAATGGGAAGAGAAGTTAATCCATCAAATGAAATCGTTTCATTAGAGGATTATCGCAAAAGATATGCAACATATAGAAGTGATAAAGATCTTCAACTTCTGCATAAATCCAAACCCATGATTGTTGTATGGGATGATCATGAGATAACTAATGACACATGGAAGTTAGGAGCACAAAACCATTCATCAGATGAAGGTTCTTTTTATGAGAGAAAAAATAATGCAATACGTGCATATTATGAGTGGATGCCAATACGTGAAGTGAAGGAAAGAGAAAAAATATGGCGCAGTTTTTCAGTAGGTAACTTAATAAATTTAATGATGCTGGATACGAGGCTTTATGGAAGAGAAAAGCAATTAGAGATCGGACAATATTTTAATGATAATAAATTAAATAAAGAGGAGTTTAAAAAAGATCTTCTTAAGCCTAGAGCTTTGCTTGGCAAGGAGCAGATGGAGTGGGTTAGAAGTAAAATTGATAAGAAATATAAATGGTCAATATTCGGACAACAACTTCTTATCGGACCTAAATATTTACCTAAAGTTTTTAAAAATAAAGAAATCTCTAATGATAGTTCTTATTACACAAGTGAATTAGCTGGAGCTAAACTGCCGTTTAACACTGACCAGTGGGATGGATATCCAAGAGAAAGAGAAGAATTTTATAAAACTATGTCGAATTCCGAATCTAACTTGATATTAGCAGGTGATTCTCATAATTCTTGGTTTTCAAATTTATATGATGAAAATGATGGATTTGTAGGAATAGAGATAGGGGCACCAGCAATATCATCACCAAGTTTTGGTGATACATTTAAAGATAAAACTAGAATCATTGAAGATGAATTTATAAAAGATAATAAGGATTTGGTATGGGTGAACGGTAGAAATCAGGGATATGTTTCATTGAACATTACTAAAGTAGATGTAGAGGTTCAATTCAAATATGTTTCTACTGTTAAATCTAGGGAGTATGAAGTACTTGAACCAGACGTATTTAGGGTAGAGCACAATAAGCCTTACTCCTGATAATCACTTCTTGATATAACTGTGGATAAATATTTAATTTAACATAATATATATTATACGCATATATAATAACCCAATATAGTGTTTTAGGGATCTACATCACCTATATCTAGGATTTGAAAGTTTTTAAGTCTTAATACTAAGCTTATGTAATTACTGGAAAAGATTAAGATAAATCATTAGCCCTTTAAGAGATAAGCTAGTTAGTTTTGCCATCACATCTCTCACAGATAATAATTAATCCAACTTAAAGACATAACTATATTCATCTTATCTGACATCTCAACAAGATCTTGAATAGTTAGATTGCCTGAGGAATAAAAAGAATATAAGTTTTATTGCAATTATTGGAAGATGTTATAAATTATAGACAGGTTTTAATTAATGAGGAAACAAATGAAAACTAGAATGAATATAATTTCTGTGCTTATCTCTCTTTTATTATCTTTTTCTCTTTTTGCTGATGATGCAGTAAAGATTGGTGATGTAGAAATGGCATCAGATAAAAAAAGTGTAGCTTTTGAGCAAGTAAAGAAAAAATTGGGTAAATGGGAAGGAACAATGGTTCAAGGACTAAATGGTGCCGTAATAGATGTGTCCTATGAATTTGCTCTTACATCAGGAGGCAATACCATAACAGAGACTCTACTTGAAGACGGAGTCCAAATGCTTACGACATATAGTGATGATGATGGAGAACTTGTTATAAGACACTATTGCGGCTTAGGAACAGAGCCAGTTTTTGAAGTCGAAACACTATCTCCAGATACTATGACGTTTAAATTAGATAAATCTAAAGCTGACCTTCATGCAGATCACGAAAGCTTCGTAACAAGCATGAAATGGGTTATGAATAGTAACGATTCTATTACTTTTCAAAATACTGTTATGTTAGACGGATCTCCTACAACAAACGTTGCTGAGCTAAAAAGAATTTATTAGAAACAAAGTATTAAATAAAAAAAGGCTCCTTTAGGAGCCTTTTTTTATTAGATATTCTAATTGGCTGTTTGGCCAGTAAACCATGCAGTTTGTTCAGCTATAACTTCATCATTAGCTCTACTTTGCATATAAGACGCCCACTCACTACCAGGTCCTAAATTAGAAAAACTCTCCTCTAAGTCAGTCCAATTATCAAACATAAGGACATAATGATATTCACCTGGTGCCCCCCAATTTCCCTGATAGATTTCTACTCTAGCACCTGCCCTTTCAAGTATGGCTTTTGATGCCATAAATCTCTCTATAAGTGCAAGGTCTTTTCCAGGCTCAACTTTCCAAATATTTACAGAATAAACATAAGAGCCATCAAAATCTGAAGCCATGCGAGTCTGATCTAAATTATTAGCCGAAAAACTGGCTGTCATTTCACCAGAAGGATTACTATTCGCCTCTGCCCAAAATTCTACCCATTCCGAAGAACTAGCTTGTAGATCTTTACTTTTCGCATATGCTTTAGAATCATCCCATCTTAGAACATAGTTAACTAGCTGAGTTGAACCAACATTGTGAAGATCGATAGCTACTGCAGCTCCTTGATCTTCATGAATAGCGGCAGCTTTCATCATGCTCTCCATCAGATCCATATTTTTACCAGGGTAAGCTTTCCATTGATACACTTCGACCGTATCTGAAAATGTAAAAGTAGAAAAGCTCAATAATGATATTATCACTAAGTTTTTTATTGTTTTCATATAATTCTCCTTACAAACAAGATAGATTATTTTTTGAGATTTGTCATTTTTTTTAATGATAAATTTATTCATCAAAGGGCTATACGAAATAATGACCTTTCTAATTCACCCGATATGTATAGATAATTATCCTTTATAGCTAAACCATTGAATACCATTGAAGGGGGTTGAAGTTCAGATTGAACAGGACTTCCAGGCATAACTTCAGCTATAACTGTGATTTGACCTTCTTGATATTTTTTTATTTGACCGGTATTACCTTCAAAAATATAAATGGAATTATCTTTTATTGCTATTCCTTCAGGAGAATCAAGACCATCAACTATTACCTCTTGAGCCCCTTCTCCATTAACACGTATTATCTGCCCCTTTGATCTATCCGAAACAAGTAAGTCTTCTTCATAGTTTATTACATGAGTGGGGGCCACGAATCCGTCTGCTAAAATCTCCCCTTCTCCATTTTGGACATTAAATAAAGTAATTGATTTATTACCCTGTAAAGCTACTGCTATTCGGTCTTCATATTTAGTTGCTGAAACCGGTATATTTAGACCATCAAGACTTTCTAAAATTTCACCGGTATCTGGTCTCATAATTTTAACGTGGTTATCTAACCAGCTAGATAATATTACGTAATCATCGAAAGTTGAGACTGATGTATTTGCACCATGAGGAGAAATTCTAAATACATTTTTATAATTCCATGATTCAGAGCCATCTATTAAGCTGTATGCTTTTACAGATTGTATGTCAGCAACAATAAGATCATTACCCGCAATAGCAATGCCACCTGCATGTGAAATGCCTCCAGGTAAAACTTCTTCAATGCCATCAGGAGATACTTTCAAAATACTTCCCTCGGAGTAACTCGAAACAAATACGTCATCATTGGCATCAATGGCAAGATTATCTAGACCGAGTTCCACAAGTGCATAATCAGATTTGATTCCATCCACAACTTTTACAACTTTTCCATCACCAGTATCCAAAATAAAGAGTTCACCTTTAGAGTTAAAATTTACTGCAGCAGGGACATTTAACCCCCCTATTTCGTTTCTAATCTCGCCTGTATCTACGTTTACACTAACTATTTCATTATTGAACCATCTAGGTCCATAAAGTCTTCCATCAGGTCCCCAATCCATACCATTTAGTCCACAAAGTTCTCCTATCTCTTCTTTGATAATTCTAGGAGCAGTTTGTCCAGAGGGATCCATTTCAAACAATCCATTGTCAAAGAAACATTGAGCAACAAATAATCTATCATCGTCAGAAAATGTAATTGGGTTAACACCAGGTCCAGGATTACCTGCTACAATTTTTTCTCCATTTACATCAAAACCGGCTACTTCTCCTGTAAGTATCGAAGTCCAGTAAAACTCTCCTTTAGAATTAAAAGCCACATCATCCGGCCCAATGACTCCATCGGATAGATCATATCTTTTTACAATCTTTTTTGTTTCTGTGTCAACGAGAGAAATATCTGAACCGATAACAGAAGCAGCATAGAGAAGACCATCAGGTCCAAAATGCATGCCATTTACACCTGCTATTTGTGCACCAGATACAAATAATTCAATTTTGGTATTGTCTGATTTACTACAACTGAACAGTAAAAAAATAAATGATATCCTTAATATAAGCTTGAACATTTTTCCCCCTTTAATTTTTTTTTAATCTTACTATAAACTCTTATCTATCATTAAAAAAACGCCAAACAAAAGAAGGAATTGATAGAGTTTATCAAAGACATTTAATCTCTATATGTGTTTAATTCTTTTCTTCCAATTTCTGACTTAAATTCGTCTACATTTAAGCCATCGTCTCCATAGATTTCCCTTTCAAACCACTCGACGAATTTCTTATCTCTTGTGACCTTCCAACTAGCCCAAGTTCCCTTTGCTACAGGAGTTTTCATTACACCAAACTTCAATGTATTCATTCTAGTATCAAGATGACTTCGATCTACTAATCCAGCTTCAACCTTGTCATAGACATCAAATATATCAACTAAATAAGTAAGAATAGCCATAGAAACACGCCATCCATCTACTGGATCTTCAAGAGGTTTAGACCAATCTTTTGACATAAATTTTGCGTATTCAGGATCTTTAGAAGTCTGAAAATATCGATCGTATAGTCTTTGAGTTAGTGAGTGTCCGAATTGAGCTTTTGTAATTATATTTTGTTGTCTTATTTGCAGGCCTAAATATACAACCGAAACAACCACACCTAGAGCAGCAATAATTTGAACAATTAAAACTATGAATTCTTTATCAAGCATTATTCAACTGAGCTTCTGAATATTTTTAGATTTTTTGTAACAACCGTTCCTATAGCTCCGTGAGATAAATTATCTTTAGAAATTGAAGCTATATCGGCTATTGTCCTTGCTGCATGTATGCCTGTGCAGTGTCCACCTACTAATTGCTTAAGACCAAACTTTTTCAATGATTTAGCAGTTTTGCTAATTTCTACTTCTGTAGATCTGAATAGATGAAAGCCTCCTATTGCACCATAAATATCTTTATTTTCAATTTGTTGAAATTTATGAGCAGTATTCATCATTCCTGCATGCCCGCAGCCTGACATCATATACCAACCTTTATCAGTTTTAATTCCCAAAGACTGATCATCCTTCAATAGATCATCAACCAATACACCATTTTCTTTCAAATAAAAACCAGGAGAAACAACTACTCTTTCAAAGATTCTTTCAACAGGACCAGAAAGCACTAAATTAGGTGCCAGTTCGTAAGCTTCATCAATAACTATAAAATTGATTCCTAAATTTTCCGCTTTTTCCTTGAAGTCAGAGACTTTATTGAAACCACCTATAAACCCTCTTAGTGCACCGTGCTCATCAAATCTTTGATCGAAAAAACCTTCTGCAACATAAACATCACTAAAAGATTTAGGATTTGAGTTCATATAAGTTTTTCTAAGCTTGATTAATCCACCGGTATGATCTCCATGAAAATGACTAAGTATGACTTTTTCAACTTTACTCAGATCTTTTTTTAATAGGTTTGCGTTATGAAGAACAGTATTTTCATCAAACCCTGTATCGAATAATATGGATTCATCCTCACTTTCTAAAAGTGCAGAAAAGCTCCATTCTCCTATTCCTCCAAAATTAGCAATATTAGTAGCTAAAATTGTTATTTCGTACTCTGTACTCTTTAAATTCGACGAAAATAAAAAAATTAATAATATATATTTCCAAAAGTTCTGGATCATCTTTCTCTAAATGCTTTATTTTTTATATTGGTAACAGGTTGTAGCAAATATTTTAGAATAGTTTTACTACCACTCACAATATTCACCGTTGCCTGCATACCAGGGAGTAGTTGTAACTCTCTAGACATACTAGTTATTCCATCCGAAGGAATACTTACTAAACATACATACCAAGTTGATCCATCATCTTTAGATACTGTATCAGCACTCACATTAAGTACTTCTCCCTCTAAGCTGCCATATATAGCAAAATCAAATGCACTGAGCTGAACAATTGCTTTTTGTCCTTTGATTACATATGCGATGTCCATTGGAGACACTTCAACCTCAAGAATCAGCTCATCATTAAGAGGAATCATCTCAAGAATCGGACTAGCTGGCTGAACAACTCCTCCAGTAGTATTAATCAAGATTCTATTGATTATCCCATCCATGGGAGCTGTTACATTTGTTCTTTTAAGTTTATCCTGGAGATTTGGTATTTGATCCAATGTTGCTTGATATTCTGATTCTGCGGTTGAAATCCTTTGTAAAAGTCTGATTAAGTTAATTCGAGGCTCAACATTACTATCAACCAATGGTTCTAATATAAGTCTTTCTTCTTCAAGGAGTGTGAGTGATTGCTCTAGAGATTTTAATTGTTGTTGTGAAGAGTTTAAATCTCCCAGAAATTTAGTTTCATCAAGTTTCACTAATAAATCACCTTTATTGACTTTTTCACCGGTATTGACGGCAATTTCATTAATAATACCCCCTTCTAAGTTTTGAATTACTTGTAATTTACTAGAAGCTATGATTTTGCCGTTTCCTCTTGTGACTTCTTCTAACTCAGCATTTGCAGCCCATACAAAGAAAGCGATGAAGAAGAAAAGTATTACATATAAAATTAAATCAGGTTTAGGTGTGGAAAATATATTTTTTAATTTACTTAACATTATCTTGGTTGATTAAGTTTATTAATGATCTCTTCCTTTGGACCATCTTCAACAATTTGACCTTCATTCATGACTATAATTCTATCTACAAGATTTAAAAGAGGCATTCGGTGAGTAACTATGAGCATCGTAGAATCTTGCATTATGGAACCCATCTGACTGATAAAAATATTTTCAGCATTCATATCCATGGCTGATGTTGGCTCATCGAGGATAAAGTGTGTGGGTTTATGTACGATAGCTCTTGCAAGAGCTATAGACTGTCTTTGGCCACCTGATAGACCTTTACCACCATCTGATAGCTGTAGATCGTACCCACCAGGTATTTTTGAGACAAAATCATCTAATCCAGAGAGCTTTCCTGCACTAATTAAATCATCCTGATTAATGTCCTGCCTTCCCATGGTAATATTTTCTCTTATTGATCCGGAAAATAACTGAACATCTTGTAAAACGATACCAATAGATCTTGATAAATCGTCTGTATGAAGTTGTTTAATATCAACACCATCATACATAACAAGACCATCTGAAGCTTTGAAAAGACCAGATGCAAGTTTCATTAGAGTACTCTTACCAGATCCATTTCTGCCTAAAATAGCAACTTTTTCACCTTCACTAACTGATAGATTGATACTTCTTAGAGTATCTAAATCTGCTTCAGGGTATCTATATGTAGTATCTTTAAATTCTATACTTCCAAGCTTCTCTCTTCTTATGGCACCTTTATTTTTCTCTGATACATCATCATCTTGTGTTTCTTCCATAAAGGACGCAAGCCTTTTATAGGATGTCTTTGCGTTATTCGCTCTTCCAAATAAATTTGCAATTTGTGCCAAAGGGGCAAGAGTTCTTGAAGATAATAGAACAGCCGCAACCATACCACCCATGCTTACCGTCCCTTCTGAAACAAGAAAAACTCCATAAAAAACTATTCCCACAAGGCATATTTGTTGGGCTGATTGGGCAGAGTTAACAGCAATTTGTGCTAACGCCCTTGATAATCTACTACGACTTGACTGCTTGGTCGCTGCATCATTCCACCTTTCTTTAACTAGATCTCCACCACCTAAAACTTTGATTGATTCAATACCTGTTATAGTTTCAACTAGTACTGACTGCTTCTCTTGATTGTGTTGGCCCAAATCTTCACTTACTCTAGCTAGAAATGGCTGAATTAAGATTCCTATTAACAAAACTACTGGAACAGCAACAAGGGGTATATATGCTAAAGGCCCTGCAATTAGGTAAATAACAAAAATAAATAAAAATATAAATGGTATATCTACTATTAACGATAGAGTTGCAGAAGTAAAAAAATCTCTTACAGAGTCAAATTCTCTAAAGGTATTAGCTGTTGCTCCAACAGGTCCAGTTACAACAGCTGTAGGTGCATCAAGCAATCTATTAAAGATAGTGTCCCCAACATTCTTATCAACATATTCTCCTGCATAATCAATGAAATATGTTTTTAGCATCTTCAAAACAAAGTCAAAAATGATAACTAAAGCCATACCTATAGTAAGAGCATAAAGAGATTCATAAGCTGAATTAGGAAGGACTCTGTCATAAACGACCATGATGAAAATAGAACTTCCTACTGACATAAAATTGACCAGTGTAGCTGCCAACATAACTTTGTAGTAAGTCTGTTTATTCTCTAAAAAAGCAGACCAAAACCAGTGATCTATAAGTTTCATTAATTTACCCTTAATTCGAATTCAGATCCCAATTCTCCGGTAAGCTTAATATAAGAATATCTCTCAATTTGAGATGATCTAATGGCCTCAAGAAGTGCTTGAGAAGATTCTAAAAAATCTCTTTCAGTTTGTAGAAGATCTAACAAAAGTACATTGGATGTTTGAAATTGTTCACTCGCATAATATTGAGATTGTTTGTTTGCTTTATAAGCATTTTGATAGGCTTCTATATTACTTGGAATGAGTTTAATATTTTGAAGAGAGTTACTCATTTCTGCCTCAATTTGTCGAATAATTGCATCTTTATTATTCATATAAGCGCTTGATTCAGCACTAGCCTGCTCTTTTAATGCTCTATTCCTTCCACCTGTATAAAGATCATATGAAAGATTTAATCCAGAATAAACATCATATTCATCAGATTGGTCTGATAGATTATATTGACTGCCCCGAACTTCTAAATCCAATCTAGGAAGAGATTCTCCCTGAACCTTTTGTGCATTAAAGAGAGATGCTTCGAAAGAACTTAATGCTCTAAGAATATTAGGATTGTTTGACATCATCAGATCTCTTGATTCTTCTAACGATCTAAATTGTAGACTTAAATTTTCAGGTGGGAGTTTTTTTGGTAAATTATTTGATGGAAAATAAATTCTATATTCTGAAATTGCTTTACTTAAATTTTGCCTTACAGTTATTAATTTAGCATAAGCTTCTGCTTCTCTAGCAACCGCCCTGCTAAGCTCTCTAGGAGCAGACAAACCTCCTTCAACTTTCTGCTGAATTCTTTCTTTTATAGAGGTGTGTCTGTTGTAAGATTCATTTATGGTATCAGTGAATATTGTATAGGCAGAAACATTTATGTAACTAATTACAGATCTGTAAATTAGGTCCAAAATTGTTGCGGAAAGTTCAGCTCTCTTAGCATCAAATAATGCTTCTGATTTAGATATATCACTTCTAGTTGCTCCAAAATCATATAAAAGCTGGCTGATAGTTATAGTTGCATCGGTTTTATGATCTGATCTTGATTTCTCAAAAAGATTATTAGCTCCATCTTCAAAGCTCTTATCTAACTGGTTATTAGAATCTACTATCAATCTAATTTGTGGCAACAGATTCGCCTTAGTACCTTTGAGATTAGCTCCAGCTGCTTTTAAGGAATCGAGTGATGATAAATACTCAGGATGATCACTCACTGCATCACTAACTTGTTTTATAAATACTTCATACTCTGATGAACTCATATATGGATCTAATAAGTCATCACTTAGCAGAGCGCCACTTAAAGAAGTCATTGCAATAATTGCTATGAAAGTTTTCATGAATTTATTTAAAAGTTTAGTATTAATCCAGCATTTACCTGACCATAAGGATGATCAAATAGATGGTTTGATCTTCTATTATAAGCTAAAGGGTTTTCACCAAGCAGATAATTCGAAGAGGCGGAGAGTTTTAAATAAAGAAGGCTATTATCAGTAAGACTATAAAAGAGTGATAAATCTAGAAGATGATTACGGGTAAAATCTTTTTTAGAAGGATTTCCTAAATAATCTTTTCTTTTAACTTTTACGAAGCTATACATTCCAGAAATTGCAAAATTTTTACCTAAAGGTATTAAATTACTTATCGAATATTTGAATGTATTTTCTTTCCAAGGTGTTGTCTGGGGCAATTCCTCTTTAAATTGATCTAATAATTCGCCAGCATTTCTATTATCTACAGTTAATCCTCTTATGAAAGAGTCAGATGTATTTAAGATAGACGAAGTAAAGTCTTGATTAATTTTAGAATTTTTAAAAGAAAAAGTATGATTAAAATTCAATAAACCCAATGACTTAGAAGATATTCTTAAATAAATTCCTTGGGATTCAGATTTTCCTGATGTTTTAAGTACAGGCTCATAAATTAACTCTCCACTAGTTCTATAAGCGTTACTATTTAGAACATTTAATTCTGCTTCAGAACAAGATCCACCTATAATAGTTTCACCAAAAGCATAACAATCAATAGTCACTGGGTCCTGATCTTCATCTCTAAGAAGGAATCCTATCTCAACTAAATTATTTTTGTTCTCACGTACGTCATAAGAAATAGTAAGTGTTTCTGTACTAACATCAGTTGTAATTGATTTTGGTTGGGATAGTCTTTCCACTTCACCTGTTGATTCATTAGACTCAAATGAAAGTTTCCATTTATCAAATTGATATCCGAGATAATAACTGTCTGTATATGCTTCTTTGGGCTTCGTAGATTCTAATTTGTCTGCGTAATTGAGCATATCAAGTGATTGGTCAAATCTACTATGAGAAATACCAACTATATATTGATTATCGAGTCTGTTGGTGAGTATATTTTCTAGTGATTCATATTCAGAAGCATGAAATAGTAAGGGCTGCAAAAGCAGCCCTAGTAATATGAACAATTTTTTCAAAGAAATTCCTACACTATATCAATAGAGATCAAGATTTCTTCTTCATATATTTCATCAATGATAGAAATGCTATTGTCGTCTGCAGGAATAGCTAGATCTTGATTTGAAAGTAAGTCATTAATATTAGCAACCTCAAAGACTGGATCAGGATTATTTATGTTAGCAAAATCAAATCCAGGAGAATCATCCACTAAACCAGAAACATAAAATGCATTTTCTATATCATCATTCCCGGAGTTAAGTGAGCTGTTTTCACTTTCTAAGCCCGCATCTGAAATACTTGTACTTATGGTTACACCAGAAAGAGATGAAGTAGCATAATTTGTATCAACAAGGACAAAATCATCAGAGGTAATACTCGAAGCTGTTGTATTCCAGAGAATTAACCAATATTGATAATCACTGTCGCCTCCTCTTTCAGTTGCTCCAGTTAATAAGAAAGTATGATTAGACATAGTTCCAGTTCCTTGCTGAACAACAATGGTCTTACCTGACCAGTCTGAACCTCTAAGACCTATTTTATCTGTTCCATCTTGGAAATCCGTTACAACACCTTGTATTTGATAATATTCATCAAAATTAAGTATTTGGTCTTGGTTGTTATCATTCCCTTGGAACGGGTTACCAGAATCCCATTTCCAATCTGCATTATTATATTCAATAACAAAGACATCAGATCCCGAACCTCCCGTCATTTTTAAGTGCTGCTGCGAACTTGAGTAAAGGGTATCGTCTCCAGGACCACCATCTATCAAAGAGGTTCTACCAGAAGTGTCGGACTCTTTTATAATGTCATTTCCATCTCCGCCAAATATCATGTAGTCTTTGTTGGAGTCAGTGATCGTTATATCATCATTTCCTGCTAAACCTCTATAAATAACATTAGCAGAAGATGAACTAAAAGTTACTGTGTCATTACCAGATGTACCTTCGGATATCGTAACATCACTTGTTTGATAGGTCGTATCTCTCAACCCTTCCCCACTAGGGAATAACAAATCACTGTAAGCACTAGCATCTGAATCAATTGTTCTCTGATAAGAGAGGGTATTTGACACTCCATTATTAATACCAATGCCAGTAGTACCTGTGTACTTAAAACCAGAATCTGTATATATATCGTCAGTCAAAGTACTTGCACTACCTACGACAAATTCTGAAAGAATCACTTTATCAAATCCTACTTGCAAAGCGGCAAAGTCTTTAGCCATATCTGATCCATCTATCTTGACTGACTCTCTTATACCGCTGGGGCCTCTTACTGCTTCAACATAAGTTTTAATTAATTTAATCAGATCTTTTGTGATGCTAGTGTACAAAGTACTATCTTCTGAAATCTCACTAGATAAATATGTCTCAACGTCACTAATATCAGAATTTGACAACAGTATATTTGTGAAAGTAGTAGAGGATGAACTTAGATCTGCTGAATTAGCGTCGGTTAATGTCTTTAGTTCAGAGGAAAGGGTAGAAGCAATTTTAGTTAAAAACTTATTAACTACTTCATCTACGTCTATGCTCGAGTCTGTTTCATCATCTTCTATAGTCACAGTGACAGAGTTTTTTGGTAAGACTACTTTTCCTTCAGATCCAGAAGCAATTCTTAATCCATAAACAATGGTTTCATCGCTTTCTGTTGTAGAATCATTTCTTACATCTACGTTAATCACGGCGGTGCTTTGACCTTCAACAAAGGTAACTGACCTGTAACCAGTTTCATCTGACCACCACCAGAAATCATCGTTTTGTGAAGCTGTTCCAGAACTATCTAGATTGTACTCAAGCGTGAATGTCTCTGTAGCAGGTTTGCTTAATTTTAGTTCTATTTGATTCCAACCTTCAGCTTCAGAAACTGAAATATCATTGAAATAAACTGTTGGTGTTGTTGAAGTAGCAACCTTAAATGGAGCAATGACCTTTGTGAAGGACTCTCCTGCTGAAGTTGTTAGTGTAGCTCCAGTAAAATCTAATTCCATATAGTAATCACCATTGCTAGGAGTAGAAGTTGTAAAGTAAGTACTTAAATTGGTTTCAGGTATACCTCTCTTAAAGACTTCAGTAAAATCAACAACAAATTTTGGTACACCCGTAGATGATGTTTCCACAGTTACCATATTTCCGCTATGGCCTACAGTTGTTGAAGTAGTCGTTCCATCTTCTCCGGTATAGATAACAGTGATGTCAGATGAACCCGGAACATAAACATACTGTGAAGAGCCAACTTCTTGAGTGGGATCAACAAGAACTTGAAATTTTATTTCAATAGCTCTCTCGCTTGCATCAATTGTAGAATTAGCACCATCAATTAATTTTCCAGTGAACTCTATGGTCTGAGCAGTAGAAGGCAAAGTTCCTACTTCTACTTCAATTTTAAGTCCCTTAGAACCAGCTTTTAAATCTAAAGCATCTTGGAGGGATGCTTGATTTACCTGAATTTGTGATGAATCGAGAGTTAACACATTACTTGCTACAGTATAATTTGGTGTATGAACTACATTTTGAGATCCTTCATGATCAGTAATTGTGACAGGATTAGATTTAGACATCCTGAAGCCATCAAAGGAAGTTTGACCTGTAATAACCTCAGCCACGGCATCTGTTAAAGCTTCATAAGCGGCTTGTTTAATCGAGGTTTGTTGAGCTGTTGTTAGTGAAGCGGCACTAAAACCACTAATGTTCGTTGTGCTAGCTACTTTTGTATTAACATCTTCTAAAGCATCAGAAATTATTTGTATACTCGCCTTAGCAGAACCTTGTCCCCATAGGGTTAATAGATTATTGAGTGTAAATACATTGAGGTTAAATAGATCCCATTCACCGACAATTGATTGTCCATCTAACCTATTTTTTATATCATAAAATCTCTCACCGTAGAAGTTACCATCTCCTTCCATCCAAAGAGGATCCATACCAAATGCTTTTAGCATATCGGTAACAGTTGTTTTGTCTAAAATACTTCTATCAATATTTTGCATACTTAATGCAACAGAAGACATAGGACTTAGTGAATATTCACCCCATTCTCTACCCGAAGTAAGTTTAAGATTTGAATTAATTTTAAATAAACCATCATTTGCAAGACCTGTACCGGTGTCATATCCACCCGTAGCAAGTATTGGGGCATCTGTATCTGATTTCGTTACAGAAAGATTAAAACGACCATCAATATCTGATGTAGTGTTCGGTTCACTTGCATCCTTCACACCATCATTGTCTAAATCTTGCCAAATGGTTGCATTTGCTAAAGAGTAAGATCCAACCATCGCAGTTCCAGTTACAGCTAAACTACCATCACCGAGGTTATCTTCAATTTGGAAATAAAAAGTTTTCTTAACTGCTGTAGATTTACCATCAGTAATGCTTACGTATACTTCTATATTAGTGTTTCCATCTTCGTAACTCAGAGTACTGCTTGGAGAAAAGAGGCCTGTAGATGAAAGAGTAAATGGTGCACTTCCTATAGCACTGCCAGAATCACCATTTTCCATTGTTCCGTAGGTTGTATCCGTTCTAACACCTAGTAGTTCCCAAGTCAGAGTATCAAAATCTAAATCAAAACCTTTAATTTGGATAGACTGGTTTGTAGCATCATCAATAAATTTAGCATCACTTCCCCACATATCTTTAAAGAAAGGTATCTTATTTGTTGAATCATAACCTGCATAATCAGGTAAATTTCGTACATCAATATACATTTCATAGGAATTTATGGCATTAGATTCACCTGACCCATCATCACCATTGACTTTAATTCTATATTGATTCAATGACCTTAAATTATTCTGATCAAAACTTGAAAAGTCAGATTCTGAGGAGCCAATACTTGAAGCGCCGGACGAAATAGAAGTCGGTGCTTCATAGTTAGGTGCCACTTTAAAAGTAACCTCACCTGTTGATGCATCTATATTAAATAAAGCAGCATCTGGATAGGATTGATCAAGTGAATAAGTTATCGTATCTCCATCAGCATCCCAGGAATCTTTGACTGCACCAAATACAGCGGTTGAGTTTTCATATACAGTCGTATATTGATACCAGAAATCTGGTTGTGTGTTTTCCCCAGCTACAGTTTTCCCTAAATCTCTTTTTGTATGAATTACTGTTATGCCTTGTTCAATGTGAACTCGACCATCCCACAATTCATAAACATTGTATGTAATACCATCTTCAACAATAGTTCCTTTAGCTCTAAAAGCTTCGAACTGAGTCCTGATTGTACTTCCCTCATTGTAACTATATTCATGACCTAGCAATCGAACTGTATCAGTATCATCTCCACGAATGGTCCAGGTTCTATTGTCCCAGCTCATTCTTTGCAGAGCATCCCAAGTTATATTTAGTTCATCTCCAAAACTAGCACCTGCTGTTAGAGTATCAACAATGGATGATTGAGAGTCTCTTAAATCAATTTTCTCAATACTTTCAACTCTATTTCTCCATCCCTCTTCCTCAACAGTATTGCCGGACTCATCTTGATATGTCCAAGTTTCTTTAACAGAAACAAGTTTATTAAGGTCAATACCTGTATAGTCTGGTAAAGAGTCGGGATCAGTTCCATCATCAACTTCTAGGCCTACACTGCTTAAACCAGATAGAACAAGTGTGTCTGTCCCGCTTCCTCCTTTTATAAACTCAGGTAAAGAAGTTATATTTGTAAAATCAAATTTATCATTACCAGAACCACCATCTAATACATCTAAACCTTCTCCTACTTTAATAGTATCGTCACCAGCACCACCGTCTATAGCATCAGCTCCAGCACCGCCATCTAAGATATCAGCTCCTTGATCTCCAAATATTACATCATCACCAGCTCCACCTAAGATTGTGTCATCTCCTTTTTTACCAAAGATTGTTTCTTTTGCATCTGTACCTGTTAAGGAATCAGCTTCAGCTGTACCTGTTAAGTTAGTTAATGAATCTGCATTTGTGTAAGAGGAGAATTTAGAAAGGAGATTTCTTTCAAAAGTACTCTCTAATTCTCTATTAAAGTCGCTGAATCGATTTTCTTGATAATCACTAAACCAATCTTCGGCTTGTGTTTGTTGATCTGCAGTTGAAAAGAAAGCAAAGTCAAAATTAATTTCTTCAGCTATTGCTTTAAAGTCAATATCCATTAATGAACCTTGTACAGCAGAAATTTGACTGAGGACTAGATCGATAAGTTGAGTATCGAGAGCAGCGTCACCTGTTTGTGCATCTGCTGCCGAAAAGAAGTCGGTTTCAGCAATTGAGAGCTTTCCAACATTATCAGAAATAACATCTTGAATATTAATAAAAACTTTAAAAGCAATATTTCCGGTTCTTTCGGAGTTTTCCCAATCTACGTCATATCCTCCCCATTCCTGTTTCCTTAGTTGAATACTTGTAAAAGTAGATCCTGTAAACAATAACTCATAAATATTATCTTTATTTCCATCTTTAGGATCTTCGAAATCTAAGTTTTCAGATCGAGGAACATATAATGTTCCATCACTAGCGACAGCAAAATTTTGAAAAAAGGATGCGTTATCAAATTCAGTATAATCTAGTCCCAACCAAACAAATTGTCCGTCTGGAAGTTGCAAAATAGGAGTATCCCTTCCATCTCCATCTTGTATAGTTGTAACACTTGCTCCTATAGCATCTTTAATATTACCCAGAACATTATCATATTGAGGCCCTACTTCTGTTACATCGGTATCTTTTGAAATAGTACTTGCGTCTATATCCAGAAGAACTGCTATGATCCCCCCCTCTGTTAGACCTTGATCTTCAGCTCTTTTTCCAGTCAACATAACAAAAGTGTGTGCTGATAAGTCACCTGTACCCTGAACGAATGAAATATCTGCTTTGGAAAGGTTTGGTACATTATTTCCAGTCCAACCAAGGGTAGTTAGAGCTAGCGTATCTTCACCAGGTGTAAAGTCAGAAATTAGAGCAACTCTAGTCCAATTAAGTTCAGTAGCTAGATCTAGTACACCATCTCTATTTTCATCATATCCATTGATACCCTCAGCTGCCCCTTCTAGATAATCCTTTGCATAATCTCTTATACCAAAATTAAGAGGATTTTCGAGGTGTTCTCCACTTAACTGGAAGATATCACCACCAGCACCGCCGGTTAAATAACCTTCTCTAAAATTATCAAAATTATCGTTACCTGCTCCACCATCAATGTATTGAAACCCATTATTTTCTCTGACAAAAATGTCATCTCCATCAGTACCCAAAACATTTCTGCTGCCTTCGCCTGTATCAAGTTTCTCCGCAATTTCATCTACTGAGAAAACTAACGGAGAAGCTGGAGTAGCAATTGGATCTAAAGAACCTTCATCTTTCTCTCTGACTTCAATTCTTACTGTTTTGGTTATGGAGCTTCCATCAGCAGCAGTTTTAGTTAAATTGAATTCATATACGTTGTCACCATCCGCATCAGTCGGTGAAGAAAAAACTGGCCTGTTTGCAAAGAATACTTGTGTTCCCCAGTCTGTGTCTCTAACAAGGAATTTATCTGCATCGGCTCCACCAGTAATTGTGGAGGTAACACTACCTGCAAATGTTATAGCCTGAAGTTCTTCTATAGTTAGAGGATTTACTCCTGGTTGATGGTCAATATTTACAACTTCACCTACAACAAATACATTCTGCTGAGTTGTCCCTGCAATAGCTACTTCAGTTAATGTTGCTACTGCCGCTTGGTTTTCAAGTACACTAAAGTGATTTGGAGCTTCATCTTCCCACCAATCTGGGAAGGTAACAGCTGGATCATTTGAATTTGAATTAACCACAAACAATAAATCAGCTCTTGTTCCAACTGATTCAACTCCATTGCCATGAATTTCTATATTTACCAATAGCTCATAGACATTATCGCCATTAGAATCTTTCGGATCTTCAAAATCTAAAGAGTTCCCGTCACGTAAACTTAGATAGTATTTTCCATCGTCATCACGATTAAGATAAAACATTGAATTATCTTTGATTTTATTACCTGCATCATCACGATCTGGTAACCAAACGTTTACATTTAAACTTGGATCTAAGCCTTCTAGACCGGCTATTTGAACTTCTACTCCCTCGTAAATTTCCAGATTTGTTTGTGTATCAGGATCATAGCTGCTCCACTGTCTCATTATTGAATGTTCTTCAACATTAATTACATTACTTACAAGAGTAGGCTTTGTGCTAGTAGAGTAGGTTCTTGAATAATCCCAATCAGGGATTTCCATTACAAATTCAACAACTTGCTGGAAATTATCCGAGTTGTCAGTTATGGTAATTTCTACTATATATTCTCCATCAGCATTTGAATCATTAGGATTGGAAGGATCAGGAGCTGTATCTTTAAATGACAATGAACCGTTATCGCTTACTCTAAATAAATCTTTGTCAGCTCCACCAGTAATAGCGTAGGAAAAATCCCCAGACTCTTGTACATCAGGATTTAATGCATCTCCATTGACCATATATCCAATACCCGAAACAGTCTCTAATTCAAACGATTTGCCGACTACCGCTTGTGAGATTAAAGCCGCGTCATTAGACATACCGCTGTGTACATCGCAGTAGTAATAAAGTGTTGATGGAGTATTATTATCTACAGTCAGAACTACAGATCCTGAATTAAAGTCTACTCCTGTTGTAAATTCCACCCCTCCTCCATGAGTACCATCTTTAGTAGTACTAAGTCTAAAAGGGTGTCCAGAATTCGAAGAATCGCTAACATCAAAAGTAATTGTTGCACCTACATCAAAATTCCAATTAGGAGCAAGTACTCCATCAAAATAGAACTTATTACCGTTACCATCATTTGCAACAGTCACAACTATAGTTTGATCCAATGCTTCGCCTGGAATGGTTACAGTTTCTATAGTTGAAACCGGAATACCGAATGCTTCTTTCGGTAGAATTTGTTCATCATTTCTGTAATCAATTTGTTTCTCTACGAAAGATGTAAATTTATCTAACGTAAAATCTAAAGCTCCTGTAACTAAATTAGTGAAAACCTTAGTAGCTTGAGTAAATGAAGCAGAAAGTATTTCATTAAAATTAGTTATAGCGTCACTAGAAGCAGATACAGAATTTAATAAAGTAGTTACTTCGTCTGGAGTTCTGCCTTCAGCAAGTGCCAAGTAAACACCTAGATCACCAGTTTTAACTGTCCAATTATAAGTTGTAAAATCATTACCCCAATTACCATCATTTAACTGAGTTGTAGGATCTTTGAGATAAGCTTTAACTTGATCAGCTGTTAATTGCCATTGCCCTGTATTTCCCTGTATTTCATTTCCATTTGAATCATAACGAAGTCTCTCTCCACTATAATTTAAATAAATTGCCTGAGACCAAAGTTCTTGGCCAAATTCATCAAATGGTATCCATCTTGAATAACTGTCATTGAAAGTTGATCCTCTACTGTACTCGAAGCCCATATCAACTATTTGATCAATTTGTGAATCGGCTAGATTCTCAAATGTAAGACCAGTCATGGTCTCCATTAATCTAACCATTTTGACCATTTGTTCGGCGTAGTATT
>CACLUH010000008.1:0-45495 GCA_902610065.1 uncultured SAR86 cluster bacterium | reverse complement strand
TCCCCAACCTTTTTTAAATTCAACTCTTATACCATCTATGCTTTCTATTTTAGCGTCACTAAAATTAGAATTTTCTATAAATGTTTTTACTATTTGAAACTTTTCTTCGTCTGCAGCAGGTATATTTATCTCTGGAGTTGAAAGCATGTTAGGAACTGTTACAAATGGATCGTCCTGTTCAGAATTTGAAATTATTTCTAGCATTCTGGCACCTGCATATATCCCATCATCAAATCCTGGCCATCTATCATTAAAGAAAATATGACCACTCATTTCCCCACCCAGTAAAGCATTTGTTTCCCTTATTTTCTGTTTTATAAAAGTATGACCAGTCTTGCATATCAAGGGCTTTCCTTTGAGCCTTTCAATTTCATCTGAAAGTAGCTTGGAACACTTAACATCAAAAACAATATTAGCATTCGGGTTAGATTGAATGACTTGTCTTGAAAACATTATCATCTGTCTATCAGGAAAGATCATTTCTCCTTTTGGAGAAATTACACCTAATCTGTCAGCATCTCCATCAAAAGCAAGGCCCACTGCTGAGTCATTCTCTTTAACGCTTTTAATAAGATCCTCCATATTTTCTGATTTGGATGGATCGGGGTGATGATTTGGAAAAGAACCATCTGGTTCTCCATATAACTCTATTACATTACAGCCTAATCTTTCGTATACATCTTTCGCCACAACACCGGCTGCACCATTTCCACAATCTATTGAGATATTAAGATTTTTATTTATTTTAATGCTTCCCAATATCCGATTTATATAACTCTCCTTAATCGTCTCTTTCTTAGACGTTCCTTTTCCTTCTCTAAAGTTATCTTCTAAGATCCTTTGTTTAAGATGCAATATTTCTTCGCTAGATGTCGAATGGTTATTAAAAACAATTTTGAATCCATTGTAATTTCCAGGATTATGACTACCAGTTATTACAACTCCACTTGACGAGTTTAATTCATAAGTCGAATGATAGAACATTGGACTTGTAACTATGCCAATATCAATCACGTTACAGCCAGTAGATATTATTCCCGAAGAGAGCCAATCAAAGATTTGAGG
This sequence comes from uncultured SAR86 cluster bacterium, assembly GCA_902610065.1. Lineage (GTDB taxonomy): Bacteria > Pseudomonadota > Gammaproteobacteria > Magnimaribacterales > Magnimaribacteraceae > Magnimaribacter. Next base: position 44,430 of record CACLUH010000008.1, on the reverse strand, counting down.
ACTTGAGAGTCTTGCATCTCTTCCAACGATGAGTTCTTGAATATTTCTATCTATTGCTTCTGAACCTAAAGCCCTACCGAGGCTTCGAACCACTTCTTGGGTTAAGTCTTCATAGGCTATACCTCTTATATCATTAGCCCTAAATATGTTTTGGTTTAACTGCACGCTGCAAGTATATATTCTGAATAATCCATTTACTCTATATAAAATAATTTATATCGATAGAATATAAAAAAAACAAAGGAATTTGATTTGGATCTTTCAAAAATAAGTGGTGAAATTTGGTTTGATGGCGAGATGATAGATTGGCAAGATGCTAATACTCATCTTTTAACGCACACTCTTCATTATGGCCTTGGGGTGTTCGAAGGAGTCAGAGCTTACTCTACTCAGAAAGGCCCATCTATATTTAGGCTAGATGACCATACAGACAGACTTTTCAAATCAGCTGAAACGGTGAATATGGAAATTCCATACTCAAAGGAAGTTATTAATACAGCACATCAAGAGGTAATAAAAGCAAATAATCTTAAAGAAGCCTATATCAGACCAATGTGTTTTTATGGTTCTGAAGGTATGGGGTTAAGGGCTGATAATCTAAAGGTTCATGCGATGGTAGCTGCTTGGGAGTGGCCATCATATATGGAACCTGAAGCTAGAATAAAAGGAATAAAAGTAAAGCTATCTTCCTATAATCGACAAGTTAAAAATCCTGTATCAAACGCTAAAGTCAATGGCAACTATGTACATTCAATTGTTGCTCTAAATGAAGCATTGGAAAATGGCTTTGATGAGGCGTTGATGCTCGATGCTGACGGTTACGTGGCAGAAGGAAGCGGAGAAAATTTTTTCATAGTTAAAGAGGATGTACTCTATTCTCCTGATCTAGATTCGTGTTTAGATGGTATAACTAGAAGAACAATTATAGAGTTAGCTGAAGAGCTCGGTATTTCTTATGAAATAAAGAAACTTACCGTTGAAGATGTTTTAGAAGCAGATGAATCATTCTTTTCAGGAACTGCAGCTGAAGTAGTGCCAATTAACTCTTTAGATGGAAATACAATCGGCTCTGGAGGAAGAGGTCCTATAACTGAAAGGTTACAAAGTATTTATTTTGATCAAGTTCGAGGAGTTAGGGACTTGAATCTCTCCTGGCATACCTACGTCTAATTAAGGTCATGAAAATTTTAATCATTGGACCATCTTGGGTGGGTGATTCTGTTATGGCACAAACCCTTTATAAGCGTCTTAAGGATGAAGAACCTGGTTGTACCATCGATGTCATTTCTCCGGAATGGTCATTACCTCTGATGCAGAGAATGCCTGAAGTTTCAAAAGTTATCACTTCTCCTTATTCGCATGGAGATATTCAAATTTTATCAAGATATAGATTTAGTAAAAATTTAAAAAAATACAATTATGACAGAGCGATAATACTTACAAATTCATTAAAGTCGTCTCTGATCCCATTTTTTGCTGATATACCTATTCGCACTGGATGGTTAGGTGAGTTGAGGTATTTTCTATTGAATGATATCAGGTCCCTTAAGAAAGAATCTAATAGTTTGATGGTAGAAAAATTTGCAGCTCTATCTATCCAAAAATGTAATTTCTCTCTTGAGAACTTAACTTTTCCATCTCTAGATACTAATCTAAAAAATCAAAGAGAGTATTTAAAAAAACTAAATATAAAGTCAGATTTGCCTAGTTTAGGAATTTGTCCAGGAGCAGAGTTTGGACCTTCAAAAAAATGGCCAGCGAAGTACTTTTCTGTGGTTGCTAAAGAATATATTTCTAAAGGTTGGAATGTTATTTGTTTTGGATCAAAGAATGATTTGGAAACAGGCAGGAAACTTGAAATTTTAAACGGCCTAAGACATGAGAATAAATTTTATAACTTAATTGGTATGACATCACTAATAGATGTAGTTGACCTATTGGCGCATTGTAAGAGAGTAGTAACAAATGATTCCGGTTTAATGCATATTGCAGCAGCTGTAAAAACACCTTTAGTAGCTCTATATGGACCTTCTTCTCCCGAATATACTCCACCCTTGATAGATAATAAAAAAGTTATAAGAAAAATGGATGGATATCAAAAAATTAGAAAAGGGCAGGAAATAGATGGATACCATCATTCCTTGTTGTCTATAAAGCCTGCTGAAGTTATGAGTGCCCTTGAGGCAATTTAAGTATTTTATGAAAAAGAAGTTAGCAATACTTTTATACAGATATTTTCCCTATGGCGGGTTGCAAAAGGACTTTCTTGGTATATCAAAAGAGCTAGTTACAAGAGGACACATTGTTAAGGTTTACACAAGAAGTTGGGAAGGTGATATTCCAGAAAATATAGATGTAGTTGAGCTAGGAGAAAAAGGACTATCAAATTACTCAAAAAATAAGAATTATGTTTCTGAGGCGATGAAATGTCTTAAAAATTTCATGCCCGATATTGTATTTGGTTTTAATAAAATGCCTGGCTTAGATGTATATTTTGCTGCAGATACTTGTTTTGCAAAACAGTCTCTCACTAAGAATTCTATGCAAAGATTTACAAGAAGATTTAGACAGTCTATGGCATTTGAAGAAGAAGTGTTTTCTGTAAATTCTAAGTCGAAAATTCTTCTTCTAAATGAAAAACAATCTCAAGATTTTCAAGATTTCTACTCCACTCAAAATGAAAGATTAACAATAATCCCTCCTGGAATAGAAAAGAACTGGAATGAACAAGAATCTATAAATATTCATAAACTCTTAAGCCTTCCTCTTAACGAAAAGATTATTCTATTTGTAGGATCAGATTTTTCTAGGAAGGGCTTAGATAGAGCAATATTAGGCATGAGTTATTTATCAGATCAGAGCGTCTCTGCAACACTATTAGTCATAGGCGATGATAGCAAAGAACCATATAAAAAAATTATTAAAGATCAATCTCTTGAACATAAAGTAATTTTTTTAGGTCCAAGAATAGATGTAGCTTCTTTTATGAAGTCATCTGATCTATTAGTTCATCCTGCCAGAGAAGAAGCCGCTGGAAATATAATAATTGAAGCTCTAGTCTCAGGATTGCCTTGTTTAGTCTCTAGTGAAGTAGGGTTCTCAACTGAAGTTTTGAAATATAAGTCTGGGGCCGTAGTTCAAGGAGAATTCAGTCAAAAAAAATTTAATTATCTACTAAAAGAGAACTTGTCTGAAACTAAATTAATTTCTATAAAAGAAATACTAAAACCCCTTGCTAGCAATAATTATTTCTACTCACGATTTACTTATGTAGCAGATTTTATTGAAGAAGTTTCCGATGAAAAAGCCTAAGTATTTAGATGATGATCTGAGGAGTTTATTTCATGAAACCCCTTTTGATGAAGTAAAACGCATAGAAGGAGAGGTTTACAGAGAATACGAAAATAGAGTTACAAAAAAATTTGAGAACAATAATAAGAGTTATTTTATAAAATTCCATGGACCTGTAGGCTGGAAAGAAATCTTTAAAAACCTTTATCAAATGAAAACCCCAGTGATTGGAGCCCAAAGAGAGTATGACGCATTGAATCATTTAGCCCAAAACAATATTAACTGTCCTAATATAAAAGGTTTTGCTTTAAAAGGTTTAAATCCCGCAAACTCTTCATCTTTCTTGATTACTGAAGAATTATATGACACATTTTCTTTAGAAGATTTCTTCTTACAAGGGCATCATAAGAATCTGTCTTTTACAGAAAAAAAGAAAATGATTGAGAAGGTTGCTAACTTAATCAGGAGTGTCCATCAGAGTGGATTAAATCATAGAGACTTATATCTTTGCCACATACATATTAAGAATGAAATTAAATTCGATGATATAGACTTATCCTTAATTGATCTACATAGGGCACAAATAAGATCTAAAGTTCCTTTTAGGTGGTTAATTAAAGACCTTGGTGGTTTTTTGCATTCCGTTTTACAGTTCGGTCTTACTGAACGGGATTTCTATAGGTTCATGATGACTTACTTGCAGTGTAGTTTTAAAGAACTAAACGAAAATCATCTGAAAATTACCAAGAAGACTCTGGAAAGAGCTTTTAAGATGTACCTTAAACCACAACTACAAAACACTAATTTTAATAGCTTAAATAATAAGTTAACTAATCAAAATTTCTTAGCTTTTCGCAACAATTCAAGAAATTACATAATAAGAAAAGATTCAGAAAGTAAAAGAGAAGAAATAATCAAATATATCGAAAGTGAAAATTATCTTATTAATTCTGGACAAGTCATCAAAAACGAATCAGGTCATCTAATTGTAAAAGTGAAAATTTTAGGAGAGGATTTTTTTATTAAGAAATATAGAATTAAAGGCTTTGTGCATGGTTGTAAAAGAATCTTCAAGTCAACGAGGGCCTATAATTCCTTGAAAGCTACTCTTTGGTTAAATACTGTAGGCATTAAAACCGCACGGCCAATTCTTATTTGTGAGGAAAAGGGTATTTTGGGAGCTAAAAATTCATATTTTGTAAGTGAGTCTGTAAAAGGAGAAAGACTAGACAAAGCAATAAGCGATGGTCAGGATAGTGTTTTCTTAGCCTCCATGATAAATGCATTTTTTAAAAAGATAGAGTGGATTAAATTTCAGCATGGTGATGCAAAAACTTCTAATTTTTTTATTAACAAAACTTTAGTTGCGATTGACTTAGATGTTAGTAAAAAAAGTAATCTAGATTTTCTTTTTAAAGACAAATTATCTCGCGATAAAAAAAGAATGCTGAAAAGTCTTAAAGGTTACAATGATATTTACTCAAAACTCTCTAAAAGATTTCGCAGGAATTAACTTTGAAAATAGGACTATTAAGTTACAGAAGCAACCCTTATTCTGGTGGACAAGGGATTTACATAAGACATTTAAGTAAGGCATTAAGCAAACTAGGTCATGAGGTCTCTGTAATATCAGGTCAACCTTATCCTGAATTAGATGATTCAATAAATTTAATTAAGCTTCCAGGATTGGGATTATTCGAAAGCGGCGATAGATTTTCTGCTTTCAAAATTAGTTTTTTTTGGAATCTACTTAATTTTTATGAGTGGTTTACTGTAATAACAGGAGGCTTCCCTGAGCCCTATGCATATGGACGGAGGGTCTATAGACTTCTGAAAAACACTAATTTTAATTTTGATATCCTGTTAGATAATCAATCTTTATCAAGTTCTTTATTAAAGATTCAAAAAGAATTTCCATTGGCTGTAACTATTCATCACCCTATAACGAAAGATCATAAACTAGAAATTGATAATGCCAAAAATTGGAAAGAAAGATTATCCTCAAACAGATGGCATAATTTTTTACCGATGCAAAAGCGTACAGCTCCCAAATTACAAAATATAATTTGCGTAAGTCAATCATCAAAAGACGATGTTATAGCAGAATTTAAAGTTAAAGAAGAAAGCATAACTGTAATTCCAAATGGCATAGATATTGAGACTTTTAAACCATCATCAGATAGTAAATCTTTGGATTTTAAAATTGTTACAACTGCTAGTGCAGATATCCCTTTGAAGGGCCTAAGACATCTGATTTTAGCCTTTCCAAGAGTGTTAAGAGAGTATCCCCTTGCATGCCTGACTGTAATAGGCAAATCTCCTAAGAAAAGTAAGCTCAATAAATTGATAGACGATTTAAATCTAGAAGATAAAATTACTTTTAAATCGGGTATAAGTGAAGAGGAGATAGTGCACATCTACCAGGATTCAGATATTGCTGTTATACCATCTCTTTATGAAGGTTTTGGTTTTGGAGCAGGAGAGGCAATGGCTTGCGGTGTTCCCTTGATAAGCACTGATTCAGGAGGTTTAAAACAGGTCATTGGAGAGTCCGCATTAAAAATTAAACCGGGATCAGTAGAAGAGATTGAGGATAGCATTATCAAACTGTTCGCTGAAGAGGAGACAAGGAATGAACTCAGTAGAAAAGGCAGGGAAAGAATGGAAGAGCTTTTTGATTGGGAAATTGCAGCTAAAGCTTATGTCTATCTATTTGAAGGTTTAATCAAATAATTTAAAAATGTATACCATAAGGTTCGATAATCTTAATCTATCTAATGATGAGGTGCTTCTGGATATGGGCTGCGGTGAAGGAAGGCACTCTATAGGGGCTTTCATAGAAACTCAAGTAAATATACTTGGCCTTGATCTATCTATAAAAGACTTAAATATTGCAAAATACAGACTTAATGAATTTGATATATCTGGAATTGATGCGGTTTGCCAATTTGGCGCAGCAGATATAGTTAGTTTACCTCTGGCAGATTCCACATTAGATGCGGTCATTTGTAGTGAAGTTTTAGAGCATGTAGATTCTCCTCAAGAATCTGTAGAAGAATTAATCAGAGTATTAAAGCCCGGAGGAGTATTGGCTTTAAGTGTACCAAGATTTATGCCTGAATTATTATGCTGGAAACTTAGTAAGGAATATTCCAAAACTCCAGGAGGGCATGTAAGAATATTCAAACATAATCAACTTAAGAAATTAGGAATAAATAATGGACTAGAGTACCAATCTTTTCATTGGGCTCACGGATTACACTCTCCATATTGGTGGCTTCAATGCCTCTTTTGGAAAACTAAAGAAGATTCATTTCTAGTCAAGCAATACCATAAGCTCTTAGTGTGGGATTTGATGAAGAAACCCTTATTTACGAAGATCTTAGAGATTATTCTTCAGCCCTTAATAGGAAAAAGCTTAGTAATGTATTTCAAGAAGCCAATTTAAATGGATAGTTCGAAATTAGAATTTTACAGAAATTCAATAGATTATATTCTGAGTGTTCAAGATACTGATGGCTCCATTCCGTGGGAAAAAGATAAAAAACTAGATCCGTGGGATCACATCGAGGCTGCAATGGGCTTATCAACAGCCAATAAGAAAAGTCAGGCTGAAAAAGCTTTTTTATGGTTGAAAGATAATCAACTAAACGACGGTTCTTGGTATTCCGATTACCTACAATCCTTGCCAACCTCCAAACGCAGGGAAACTAATTTTTCTGCATATATTGCTACTGGTCTTTGGCACTATTATTTAGTCTTTGAAGACAAGAAATTCTTAAAACTCATGCTTCCTACTTTAGTGAAAGCCATTGACTTTGTAATTTCAATGCAAACTGAGAAAGGTGATATTTATTGGGCGGCGGAAGAAGGTAAAGAAATTTTAGATGATTCATTGATCACTGGCAGCAGCTCCATTTATAAGAGCATGGAATGTGCCTATGCGATATTTAGTATTTTTGCACAAACCACTGAGGAAATTTATTCTTCAATGGAAAGATTGAAGAACTCTATCAATAATAATCCCGAAAGATATGATAGAAGTTGGGAAAGTAAGTCTAGATACAGTATGGACTGGTATTATCCAGTTCTTTGTGGAGTCTATGATAATCATAAGAGCGTTAAACAAATACAGAGTAAGTGGCCTCAATTTATTGTTGAAGGCATGGGTTGTAAATGTGTAGAAGAGGAGCCATGGGTTACTGTTGCTGAATCTTCAGAATTAGTAATTGCTCTAATGAGGACTGGACTTACCAATGAGGCAGAAGCACTTTTTAATTTTTTACATCAATGGCGAGATAAAGAGGATGGCTTATATTGGACTGGGTTTGTATACCCAGATAAAAAATTTTGGCCCATTGAGAAACCCACATGGACAGCTGCGGCAGTATTATTAGCGGCAGATGCACTATATAAATTTACTCCAGGATCAGAGTTATTTTTAAGATCCTGGACTAAGAAATAACTAGTTTTTCTTCTGTAATATACGCAGAGACTTAATCGCATCGACTTCTTCAAAATTTCCACTTTTAAGAGCCTTCAGATAAATATTATATGGTGGTCTACCTCCATCATTTGGATCAGGAAAGACATCATGAATGGCCAACACACCTTCTAGATTTAATTTTCTAGACCATAGATTATAATCATTTTGAGCTTCTTCTTCGCTGTGTCCTCCGTCAATAAATATCATATTAAAATTCATTTTTAAGTCTTCGTGAGCCCTTTCGGAAGATGAGACTACAGGTATTACAAAACCTTCTAGGTGAGTATCTTTTAAGGTTTTTAAAAAAAATGGCAAAGTATCTATCCCATTACCTTCTTTATTTAACAGATCAGGATCAAAATACTCTTCTCCTGGTTGTTGTTCTTCAGACCCTTTGTGATGATCTACTGAATAAAGCTTTTGATTATTCTCTTTAACAGCCGAGCCGATATAGACAGCTGATTTACCACAATAACTTCCAATTTCAAGGGCATTGCCATCTTTTGTAAATTCTTTTGTATAGCTATAAAGGGCTTCTCCTTCAATAGGGTCCAAGAAACCTTTTATTTTGTTTATGTCTAATGGAAGATTAAGTGCCATAATTTAAAAAAATTTCTTCTTCATCGTAATTATTTAATTTAATAATATAGATCATCATAATGATCTCAAGGTATATAATTAATACAACTATGAATCTAAAACTATTATCTCAAGGTAATGTCTTAGTCTTTGGAGATATTATTTTAGACAGATATATATCAGGCAATGTGGATAGAGTTTCTCCTGAAGCGCCTGTACCTATTCTTAAACCTTCAAAGGAAGATATTCGACTTGGAGGGGCTGCTAATGTAGCAGTTAATTTGTCTAGTTTAGGTTCCAAAGTAACATTAATTGGAGTTACAGGACGAGACGATTCATCCGATCAAGTTAAAGATTTGCTACAAAAAAATAAAATTAGAAATGCTATAAGTAAGTCTGTAAATCCTACTATTTCAAAACTCAGAATTTTGGCAGGTCAGCAACAACTTATCAGAATTGATAGTGAGGAGGAATTTACCGAAGCAGACTGGAAGTCAAGCCTGTCTAACTATAGAAAGCATGTAAGACTTGAGAAAAATCAAATCCTGATAATTTCAGATTATGAGAAAGGAACTTTAAAAAATATACCTTTAATCATAAAAGAGGCAAAAAAACTAAATAAGATTATTTTAGTAGATCCGAAAGGGAATAACTTTTCTAAGTATAAGTTTGCAAATATTATTACACCAAATTTTGATGAGTTTGTGAGAGTTGTAGGAAAGATAAAAGGGGAGGCGGATGTAACAAGCAAAGGAAAAGAGCTTATAAATTCACTTAAATTGAACGCACTCTTAATAACTAGAGGTTCAGAAGGTATGACCCTTCTTGAAAAGAAGAAAGGAAAAATTGTAAGAGATGATTTCCCAACTGAAGCAAAAGACGTATTTGATGTATCGGGAGCTGGTGATACAGTAATAGCTTCAATTGCAGCAGGACTTGCTGGAGGATATAGCCTTTCTGAATCAATAAAATTAGCCAATATTGCTGCAGGTATAGTTGTTGGAAAATCTGGAACTGCAACAGTTAGTAAAGCAGAGATAACTCCTTTTCTTAATAAGGTAGAGACATATATGTCTTTGGAAGAAGCAAAATATTTTACGGAATCCCTACGTCAAAAAGAACAAAAGATTATTTTTACAAATGGATGTTTTGATATCTTACATGCGGGGCATGTTGAATACCTTGAGGCAGCGAAAGATTTAGGAGATAAATTAATTGTTGGCATTAATTCTGATAAGTCAGTTAAGAATCTTAAAGGCAAAAACAGACCCTTCAACAAACTTGAACATAGAGCAAAAGTGCTTGCATCATTAAGATGTGTGGATGGTGTGGTTGTTTTTGGAGACAAAACGCCAATAAAATTAATTTCAGCTGTAAAACCTGATATTTTGGTTAAAGGTGGAGATTACAAAATTAATGATATAGTTGGATATGAAGAGGTTATCAAGTCTGGGGGTGAAGTTGTAACTATTCCTATAGTGAAAGGTTTATCGACAACCAAGATTATCCAAAAAATGACCTAATAGTCTCAACGTTTTAATCTTCTTTTTTTCCTTTTTTTTATCTCTACTAGACCACTTAGGATAAATGGATTCGTGTAATCCAGATTTGAAGCGTCTGTGCATCCAAAGGTAGCCTTCAGGTTCTTTCAATATAAACTCTTGGTAAAGACCATTCATTCTTTTTAAGAATTCGTACTGATTTTTTGTACTATGCATTTCTTTTAATTCTATTTCATAAGACCCTCTTACAATCGAGACATCAGCAAAAATTATTTTTACTTTTCTTTTACAAAACAATGCAGGAAAAGTAACGGTAGCTGCGTCATGATCAAAAAAAGGAACCATTTCCGAGACATTTTGACCATAATCTTGATCTGCCGCATAAAGAAAAATTTTTCCTGACTTTATCCATTTCGCTGCCTTTAAACCTTCTTTGTTTGTTAACGATTCTTTTATGTAATTATTTCTGGCTTTAATCATCACATAATTTAAGACCGCATTAGTTTGAGATTTATACATGCCGGTGAAATTAAAGAACTGGCTTAATAATCTTAGATCCAATTCTAGATGTGTAGAATGCTTTATGAGAACTAGGGCTCCTTCGACTTGACTCTCTAATAAATGACCATTAATTAATCGAGTTTTAATATTCTTAATCTTGCTGTCTGAAGCCCACCAAGCAATAGCCATTTCGAAGATACCTCTGCCAAGAGCTTGAAAGTTTGACTTAACAAACTGAGTAAGTTCGTCTCCTTCCTTTTTAAGACATCTATTTACATTAATAGTACTTATTTTTTTTCTGTGTGGGCTTACTTTGTGCATTAAAAGTCCCAGAGAATCACCTAATCTCATTAGTATTTCATAGGGAAGAAGAGAGATAATTCTTAGAAAGCCGATTCCTATCCATGTGATTATGCTTTTCAATGAGAGAAGGGAAGGTGAAAACTTGTTTTTGGACTCTGACATGAAATTAGGAGGGATCATTTTTTGGCCATTTTTCTAGGGTATCTAAATAAAGATTTACTCCTTCAGTGACATCTAAGAATTCTTCTTTATATCCTACTTCTCTTAATTTTGAGATGTTAGCTTCTGTAAAGCTTTGATATGAATCTTTTAACTTTTCAGGAAAATCAATATATTTAATTTTTCCTCTTTTATTCCAATTGAGCACAGCTTGAGCAACATCATTAAACGAGCTGCTCTTACCAGTACCTAAATTGAATATACCCGAAATTTCTTTGTTCTCCATAAGCCAAAGATTGACCTTGATTATGTCATCTATGTAAATGAAATCTCTCCTTTGTTCACCATCGCTATATCCGTCAGATCCTTTAAATAACTTTATTGAGTCATTGTCTTTTAACTGGTTATGCAAATGATATGCAACACTAGCCATACCGCCTTTATGTTGTTCTTGAGGGCCATAAACATTGAAGTACCTTAGTCCAACAATTTGAGTTGTATTTTCGGCTAATGCCTGCCTGACCAGTTGATCAAATTTAAATTTAGAATATGCATAAAGATTAATCGGATTCTCATTCTCAATTGATTCTTTGAAAATATTACCATTTCCATAAACAGAGGCAGAAGAAGCATAGATAAGGTTTGTACCTGATTTTATTGAAAGATTTAATAGTTCTTTCGAGTATAGAAAATTATTCTTGTATAAATATTCCGCATTCCACTCCATCGTATTAGAGCAAGCGCCTTGATGAAAGATTGTTTTGAGTTGTGTTCCGTCAAATTTATTTTTTTGAAGTAGTAATAGAAATTCATCTATATCAAGATAATCCTGTATTTCACAATGAATTATATTTTCTTTGAGTTCAGGGTTATTGTGATCATCAACTGCAATGATATCTTTGTGGCCAATTTTATTAAGGCCTTTAATAAGATTGGATCCAATAAATCCATTACTTCCAGTTACAACTATCAAAACATTAATTTAATTAAGGAATAAGGGCTATGTTAGCATATGCTCATGCCAAGAAAGCTTTATACAGCTATATTTTGCTTATTATTACCTCTTTATTTTTTCAGATTAATTTGGAAAGGCTTATATAACAAAGAGTATTTGTTTAGATGGCCAGAAAGGCTTGGTGTAAGCAAAAACTTACCTCTAAAAGGTAAATCACTAATTTGGATTCATGCTGTTTCTGTTGGAGAAGTTAATGCTTCTATGCCTTTAATAAGAAGTTTAATAGAAAAATACCCTGATACTGAGATATTAGTAACAACTACAACGCCAACAGGTTCAAAATTATTAATTGAGCGGTTAGGAAACAAGATTAAACACCAATATATGCCAGTTGATATTCCGATATTCATAAATTTCTTTTTAGAAAAATGGAAACCAAAAATATTGATACTTTTAGAGACTGAAATTTGGCCAAATATAATTTTTAACTGTAACGATAGAGGTATATTAACAGCTCTTGTAAATGCAAGGCTTTCCAAGAAATCTAAGGAAAATTATTTAAAATATTCTTCTGTAATTCGACCTGCTATAGAATCTTTAGATTTGATACTTGCTCAATTTGAGTCAGACAAAAGTGGTTTCCTAGAGATAGTTGATAAAAAAGAAATTAACTTATGTGGCAACTTAAAATTTGATCAAGATATACCATCAGAATTAATTGAAATTTCTAAAACAGTAAGAGAGGATTGGTCTGTTGACGGAGTAAAAAGGCCTGTTCTCATTGCAGCAAGTACACATGAAATCGAAGAAGAGATAGTCCTCGAAGCTTTTAAAGAAGTCATTAAGCAATATCCCAACACTTTGCTGATTCTTGTTCCTAGACACCTGGAGAGGTTTGAAAAAGTAAAGAGCATCGTTAAAAATTCTGGCCTTCAATTTGCGTCGCGTTCAAAAAAAACAAACGTTACTAACATCACACAGGTATTGTTGGGAGATACTATAGGAGAGCTCAATTTTCTTTACTCTCTTGCTGATGTGGCATTCGTAGGAGGAAGTTTGATAGATCATGGAGGTCAAAATTTATTAGAGCCCTCAGCCCAAAGTCTACCTTTATTATCAGGTCCAAGCTTAAGAAATTTTTTAGACATATCAGAACAACTGAAACAAAATGAAGGCCTTAAAATAGTTAATAATTCAAGAGAGCTTTCAGACAGATTTATTGAATATATTGAAAATGATCAAGAGATGGAGAGGGCAGGAAATAATGCATTCGAAGTATTTATGAAAAATAGAGGAGCTTTAGGGAATATAAGCAAGCATTTAGATCTTCTTTTGAAGGAAACGATATAATTTGCCCAATTCTAGAACTTTTCTCTCCAATTTAGCACTCTCTTAGAACATCAAAATAGAAATTGCACTAAATTTTCCTTAAATTCACTAGTTTTTTCTGGCATATGGATTGCATATATTTTCTTATATTATTTTTTAATAATAAGGAGAATTAGTATGAAATTAATAACTGCGGTTATTAAGCCTTTCAAACTCGATGAAGTCAGAGAAGCCCTCTTAGCGGTAGGTGTCTCTGGTCTTACCGTCACTGAAGTTAAAGGTTACGGCAGGCAAAAGGGCCATACAGAGTTATACAGAGGTTCAGAATATGAAGTTGACTTACTTCCTAAAACGAAGATAGAGATCGCTGTTTCTGATAATAACGCTGACGAGGTTGTTGAAGCTATAAGTACTTCTGCTAATTCGAACAAAATAGGTGATGGAAAAATTTTTGTTGTAGATTTAAATCAGCTGATTCGCATCAGGACTGGTGATCTCAACGAAGACGCGTTGTAAAAATTTAAGGAGAAAAAATGACAGAATTAGAATTCGCGCTCAATACCTTCTACCTTCTAATGAGTGGAGCATTTGTCATGTGGATGGCAGCTGGTTTCACTATGTTAGAAGCTGGACTGGTAAGATCAAAGAATGCTGCTGAGATAGTAACCAAGAACTTAGGTCTATTCTCAATAGCTTGTGTTATGTATTTAGTATGTGGTTTCTTTATCATGTACCCTGGTGATTCAGCTGTTTCAGCTTGGGTCCCTGGATTTAGCCTATCTTACCTTGGATTAGGTATGGGAAGTCAAGATATGTCTTATGGATCATATTCAGAAGCTTCTGACTTCTTTTTCCAAGTAGTATTTGTAGCTACAGCTATGTCTATTGTTTCGGGAGCAGTTGCAGAAAGAATGAAATTATTACCATTTTTTGCATTTGCTGTAATCCTGACTGGTTTCATATACCCAGTCCAAGGATACTGGAAATGGGGCGGTGGTGGTCTAGATGCTCTGGGATATACTGACTTTGCAGGTTCAGGAGTAGTTCACCTTTGTGGTGCAGCAGCAGCACTTGCTGCAGTAAGCATCTTAGGAGCTAGGAAAGGAAAATATGGAGCTGATGGTTCTGTGTATGCGATTCCAGGTTCAAATATACCCATTGCAGCTCTAGGTGCACTAATACTATGGCTGGGATGGTTCGGTTTTAATGGTGGCTCACAACTAGCAATTAATACTGCGGCAGACGCTATAGCAGTAGGTCAGGTATTCCTAAATACAAATATGGCAGCTGCTGGCGGCGTATTAGGTGGCTTATTCGCAAGTAAAATTTTCAGCGGAAAAGCTGATGTCACAATGGCAATAAATGGAGCAATTGCAGGTTTAGTTGCAATTACTGCAGCACCAGATACACCAACTGGAGGTCTAGCTACACTTATAGGGTTAATAGGTGGCGTAATCGTATACTTCTCCGTTGTTATATTAGATACGAAGCTAAAAATAGATGATCCTGTTGGAGCTATATCCGCTCACGGAACAGTAGGAATTTGGGGAATCATGGCAACACCATTATCTGGTGCAGGCGCTTTTGGAACTCAATTCATCGGAGTGATTGTCATTTTCGCTTGGGTCTTTGTGACAAGCTTTATCGTTCTAAAAATCATAGACAGTATTGTTGGAATTAGAGCAACTGATAATGATGAAGAGATCGGCTTAGATAAATCTGAAATTGGTGTAGAAGCCTACCCTGATTTCAAATAATGCTGCGTACCTTTATGCCTAAATTGGCATAGTAAAGATGGGCAATCTTTAATTGGATTGCCCCTTTTTTTGAGTTTAAAAGGAATTAAATATTAACAAGGATGTTAACTCAGGAATAAAAATGGATATGGATATAAAATTAATCAAACCAAAAGATGCTGCTGAAATTCTAATGTGCAGTGAAAGAACTCTGGAAGCTTGGAGAAGAGAGGAGAAAGGTCCTAACTATTACAAGATTGAAGGTAAGATTTTATACGAATTAGAAGAACTTTATCAATTCATTAAGGTTTCAAAGGTTTCTGTTTCTTAATACGGATAATAATATTAAATAATTTTTAAGGAGAGGAAATATGATCAAAAATAAAATTTTAGGATTCCTACTAGTACCTTTTCTGGCTTACTCTTGCTCAGAAAGTACTCAAGAAGTAGATTTAAGTGATTCTGCAATCAATACAGGCTATGTAGAGTATCTATTTTGTGACTTTGGGCCTGATATGAGCCAAGAATCATTTTCAGAAATGCTAATTGAATGGAATGACATACTTGACGGTCTCGAGACTGCTGTGCCAATGTCGGTGGGACTTGTTCCTCGAACAGAAAATGATTTATATGATGGTATGTGGACTCTTGTTTGGGAATCTCAAGAACAAGCAAAAGAGGGTTGGGAAGAATGGATAGCTGGACCCGCAGCTTCTTGGACTGATAAGACGAATAACATCATATCTTGTGGAGCTTCTGATAATGGTGAGGAAGCTAACTATGGCTTCAATGTGAATGTTTATAGAACCGCAAGTGAACCTGATACTGAACCTGGTGGAGTAGTTGGTTTCATGTTCTGTAGTTTCACGGATGGCTTTGGAAAGGCTGAATTAGTTACAGGTTTAGATACTTTTAATGGCTGGATAGATGCTGGACAGGAAATGGCCGGAACAGGTTCTCCTTACTTCTATACAATCCATGTACCTGATTTTGAGACACCTATCCAAGGATCATCGATAGGTTCCTATGATTACGCTTTTCATCAATTTTGGGATTCAGAGGAATCTAGAGAAATGGGAGCACAACTTTTTGAGGATACTGCACCGGAAATAGATGGGCCTCAACCTGACTGCAGTGAAATGCTTTTATTTGATTCGGTACCGTTCAGAACGCCTCAGATATAGAACAAATCTAAATAGTAAAAAAGGTGCATAAAATGCACCTTTTTTTTCACTTAATTATACTTTTTTATATTAATCAAGACGAGAAAACACTAATAAATATGTTTTTAAACTATAATTGCACATAACATACGTTGGATTCTTATTTTAATAGTAAGTATTTAGTCTATAGTGAAAGGAATAAATAATAGGAGTTTTTAATGAAATTAATTACAGCAGTTATCAAACCTTATAAACTCGATGAAGTCAGAGAAGCTTTATCTGAAGTAGGTGTCACGGGCCTCACTATAACCGATGTTAAAGGTTTCGGAAGACAAAAGGGTCATACCGAACTATACAGAGGTTCTGAATACGTCGTAGATTTTTTACCAAAAACTAAGATAGAGGTTGCAGTTAGTGACGATAATACTGACAAAGTAATAGATGCTATATCGCAAGTTTCGAATACTGGAAAGATAGGAGATGGAAAAATATTTGTATCTTCTCTTGAGCAAGTTGTAAGGATTAGAACCGGAGAGCTTAATGAAGATGCCTTATAAACTATAGGTGATCTCATGATAAAAAAACTTTTTCTTTTTAGTACTTTAATTTTTTCTTTTACTATTTCAGCAGATGAATTGAACTCAGGAGATACTGCCTGGATACTAACTTCTACTGCATTAGTACTGTTTATGACTCTACCAGGACTTTCTCTTTTCTATGCGGGACTAGTAAGAAGTAAAAATGCGATATCAGTTTTAATGCAATGTTTCGCTATAGCTTGTATCGTCTCCGTCGCTTGGGTTGTCTACGGATACAGTCTTGCCTTTACTGAGGGCAATGCCTTTATTGGAGGTACCAGCGCATTTTTCTTAAGTGGCATTGGCAGAGATACTTTGGCTCCTGGGACAACCATGCCCCATTCTCTATTTGTAATATTTCAAATGACTTTTGCCATCATTACACCAGCTTTGGTTGTTGGAGCATTTGCAGAAAGAATGAAATTCGGTGCAATGTGCTTATTTTCCTTGCTTTGGTTTACGGCAGTTTATCTGCCAGCTTGTCATATGATATGGGGAGGAGGCTATCTAGCCGATGTTAAGGATTTTGCCGGTGGCCTTGTTGTACACTTAACTTGTGGAGTTGGTGCTCTAGTTATAGCTATCGTAATAGGTCCAAGAAAGGGCTTTCCATCCACAGCTATGCCACCTCATAACAGAACAATGGTAGTAACTGGAGCTGCCATGCTTTGGGTTGGCTGGTTTGGCTTTAATGCTGGAAGTTCTTGGGCTGCTGATGGTCTTGCAGGCATGGCTATGCTTGTAACGCATATAAGTGCAGCCACGGGAGCCTTAACTTGGATGGCTATTGAATGGATTAAAGGAGGTAAGCCTACCATTGTTGGCATAGCCACTGGTATGGTCGCAGGCCTAGCTACTATTACACCTGCATCAGGTAGCGTTGGACCAGAAGGTGCATTACTAATCGGTCTAATGGCAGGTTCAATTTGCTTCTATGCTACTCAAGCTGTGAAGGGTGTATTTGGAATAGATGATTCATTAGATGTATTTCCTGTTCATGGTGTAGGAGGAATTATTGGTATTATTATGGTAAGTTTTCTTGGCGTCCAGGGAGGTTTTCTTGGTTCTAGTGCTGGTGAAGAATGGATTCCTATGGAACAGTTTGTTATCCAATTAAAAGGGATCGCTGTTATAGGCTTATGGACAGCTATTGCCTCGTGGGCGATTCTAAGATTAATAGGTTCTTTTACTTCTTTAAGAGTTAGTGAAGAAGAAGAATACGAAGGTCTAGACGTTACTGAACACGAAGAAAGAGGTTACGACCTAACTTGAGTTATAACTTATAAAAAAAAACCGGCTAATCAGCCGGTTTTTTTCTCTCTTAATAAACTATCATATATTAGTGGAAAAGAGATTAATTGTTTCGCTAATGGGACCAACAGGGGTGGGGAAAACCGACTTAGCAATAGAGTTATATCAGGACTTAGTTATCAATATTATTAGTGTTGATTCTGTTCAGGTATATAAACATTTGAATATAGGGAGCGGAAAACCCTCAACAGATGTTCTTAAGAAATATCCACATGACTTAATTGATATCTTAAAACCAAATGAAAGTTATTCCACTTCTCAATTTCAAGATGATGTCATCGACTCTGTAAGAAATGCATTTCAAACCAAGAGAATCCCTTTACTCGTTGGCGGAACAATGATGTATTTTCATCACTTAGTTAATGGTATTTCAAAATTACCTTCGGTAGATAGTCAAATAAGACTTCGAGTCAAAGAGGAGTTTGAAGAGAAAGGTGTACATGAAATGTATAAATATTTAGAAAAAATAGATAAAAATTCCTCTACAAAAATTCATCAAAATGATACCCAAAGAATTAAAAGAGCTATTGAAGTTTTTTTAGCAACGGGTAAAGAACTTTCTAAATGGCAGGCTGAAAATAAAAAAGAAACGAATCAATTAATAAGTGAATCTCATTTGATTCAGATTGCCATTAAGCCTCAAAATAAAGACTTGCATCGAGAAAATATTGCAAAAAGATTTAAAGGAATGATTGATGCTGGATTGATTGAAGAGGTGGAAGGCATTCTTGAACGCAAAGGAATGAGTCCAAATTCTCAATCAATGAAAAGTGTAGGGTATCGTCAGGTATGTGAATATTTAGGAGGAGATTGCAGTCTTGATGATATGATTGATAGAGGTATTAACTCAACAAGACAACTAGCTAAAAGACAAATGACATGGATGAGAAGCTGGGACAATATAATTTTTCTAGAGAATAATTCTTCTCTCTTTAGTTCGGTAAAGGATTTAATTTTAAAAAATTCATGAATATAGAAGAAACGTCACCACAATCTATACTTGTACACATAGAAAGGTTTTCTTTAAGTAAAGATTTACAATTAGAAGCCAAAGAAGAGTTTAAAGAACTGTGTATGTCTTCAGGTGCAGGTGTTTGTGCGGAGGTATCATGTAAGATTGATAAACCTTCTCCCAATTATTTTGTAAAACTCGGAAAACTCAATGAAATTAAGGAGCTTGTAAAAGTAAATAAATGCGGATTAGTTATTTTTAATAATGATCTATCTCCTTCTCAAGAAAGAAATTTAGAAAAATATCTTGGCACTCGAGTTTTGGATCGTACTTCATTAATTCTTGATATCTTCGCAACAAGGGCAAAAAGCCATATTGGAAAGCTACAAGTTGAATTAGCTCAACTAACTCATCTTTCTACTAGACTGGTTAGAGGATGGAGTCACCTTGAAAGGCAAAAGGGGGGTATAGGGTTAAGAGGTCCAGGTGAAACGCAATTAGAAACAGATAGAAGACTCATAGGCCATAGAATCAAAAGTTTAAAGAAGAGATTAGATAAGGCACATAATCAGAAAGAAATAAATCGTTACGCTAGAAGTAAAGGTAAAGAAATGGTTGTTGCACTTGTGGGATATACAAATGCGGGCAAAACCACTTTATTTAATCATCTTACTCAAAATAATCTTTATGCTGCTGACAAACCTTTTGCAACCCTAGACTCTGTCACCAGAAAGAATAGTAAACAAGAGCTGCAACATATTTTATTCTCTGATACCGTTGGGTTTATTTCTAATCTTCCAACACAACTCATTGAATCATTTAAAGCAACGCTGGATGATTTAAGTTCAGCAGATCTTTTACTGCATGTTGTAGATATTTCAGACAAAGATCATAGATTTAAAGTGAAAGAAGTAGAGAAAATTTTAAAAGATTTAGGCTTATCAGATAAGCTTTTAATAAGAGTAAATAATAAGACTGATAAGCTTGATGTATCCTCTCTGGAAGAGATATCACAAGAAAGTTCTGGTCAGGTTTGGATATCGTCAACATTACAAAAAGGCTTTGCAGGTTTATATGATGCTATCAACACCAAGCTCAAAGGTAAGATAACTACTAATTGGGTCAGCTTAACTAGTGACTTAGGTTGGTTGAGATCTGAGCTTTATTCATCTGGAAGTGTGCTAGAAGAGAGAATATCTAACGAAGGTCTGATAGAATTAAACCTTGAAAATTTTCAAAATGACCTCATTAAGTTATTAGAAGTTGAAGGTTTCGACTTAATCAAAGAAAAACAAACACAGGAAGCAATATAAATGTCTTGGAATGGAAATGATAATAAAGATCCTTGGGGAAGAAATGATACCCCCCCGGAGATTGACGAAGTAATTAAAAAAGTCAGACAAAGAATAGAATCTATTTTTGGAGGAGGATCTTCTGGTGACTCTTCAGGTGGTGGAGGGTTCAGCCTTAAAAGCTTACCTTTAATTTTAGGCGTATTAGTACTGCTATGGGTAGGAGCTGGAATATATCAGGTTGAGCAGGCAGAAAGGTCTGTAGTGCTTAGGCTCGGTAAATTTGAAGAAATTAAAGGTCCCGGCTTAAGATGGAATCCTCCTATCATTGACGCTTGGGAGATCGTTGATGTAGTTAGAGTTAGACCACATAGACACGATGCTTTGATGCTTACTAAAGATGAAAATATTGTTGATGTGACGGTTTCTATTCAATATCAAATTGCAGATCCACAAAAATATGTTCTAGACATTAGAGACGCTGATGCTAGTTTAGTTCAAGCTACTGAAAGTGCGTTAAGGCACGTTGTAGGCGGTTCAATTATGGATGACGCTCTTACAACGGGTCGTGAGGTCATCGCCCAAGATGTTAAATCCAGGTTACAACGTTACTTAAATAAATATAACACTGGTTTGGAAGTTGTAATTGTAAACATCGAAGACTCTTCACCTCCAAATCAAGTACAAGAAGCCTTTGATGATGTTATTAAGGCTAGAGAAGACGAAGTTAGAGCTAGAAATGAAGCCGAAACTTATGCTAATGGTTTGGTACCAGAAGCCAGAGGACAGGCTCAGAGGATGTTACAAGATGCTGAGGCTTATAAAGAACAAGTTATATCCGAAGCTGAAGGTGATGCAACTCGTTTTAATCTTCTTTTATCGGAATATCAAAAGGCCCCAGATGTAACTCGTAACCGTTTATATTTGGATTCTATTCAAGGAGTAATGTCCAATAGTACAAAGGTTATGATAGATGTGGAAGGTGGAAATAATATACTTTATTTACCATTAGATAAGATTGCAGAATCAGCTCGAGGAGTTCAGGAATTAAATATGCCAAATACCGCAGGCAATTCATCCATAAGTGATTTAACAAATCAGGTTATTGAAGAAATAAGACGAAGAAATAGACAAGAGGAACGAAGATAATGAAAACATTAAGACTTTTATTGATACCTATATTAATAGCTTTTATAGCGTTAATTTCTGCTTCAATTTTTGTTGTAAAAGAGACCGAAAGAGCCGTTAAATTAAGATTTGGAGAAGTGGTCGAAGCCGATGTAGCTCCGGGGTTACATTTCAAACTTCCAATTATAAATACAGTAAGAAAATTTGATGCGAGAATACTTACTTTAGATGCGGCACCTCAAAGCTATTTGACATCTGAAAAGAAAGCTTTGACCGTCGATTCATTTGTTAAATGGAGAGTAAGCGACGTCGAAAAGTACTTCACTACAACAGGTGGCGATGAAGAAAGGCTGAGAAGGCTTTTGATTCAAAGGGTCGATGCTGGTTTAAGAAATGAATTTGGTGTAAGAACAGTTAATGAAGTTGTTTCTGGAGAAAGAGATGAACTCATGGATAAACTTACACTTCAACTAGATAATATCGCTGTTGAAGAGCTGGGTGTAGAGGTAATAGATTTGAGAGTCAAAAAGATAGATCTACCTCCAGAAGTAAGTGAGTCAGTTTATAACCGAATGAGAACAGAGAGAGAAAGGCTAGCGAAAGAACTTAGAGCACAAGGTAATGAGGTTGCTGAAAAGATTAGAGCAACAGCTGATAAAGAAAAAACGATCATTCTTGCCGATGCTTATAGACAAGCAGAAGAAACAAAAGGAAACGGAGATGCGACAGCAGCAGCAACCTATGCTAATGCTTATTCTAAAGATCCTGAATTCTATGATTTCACTAGAAGTTTAAAGGCTTATCAATCAACTTTCGGAAGTAAGTCAGATATCCTTTTAATTAATCCAGACAGTGATTTCTTTAAATATCTAGATAATTCTAAAGCTACAAATTAGTAGATGAGTTCAAAAATACGCTGGAGCTTACCCGATGGCGTAGATGAACTTCTTCCACCTAAAGCAATTGAGGTGGAGATCTTGAGAAGGAAATTAATTGATGAGTATATATCTTCAGGTTTTGAATTTATTACTCCTCCTTTATTAGAATTGTCTGAATCAATAGGCGGTGAAGCTCATGATGAGATTAAGTCACATGCATTTAGTTTCAAAGACAACTTAACCGGCAAAAACTTATCCATAAGGCCTGATATTTCAGAACAAGCCTCTAGGATAGATGCTTATCGAATTCAATCTAATGAAGTTGTAAAACTCTGCTATGCAGGAGAGGTGGTTAAGAGTAAGGTATCGAAGTCTTTAAGATCTAGAACGACTATACAGGTAGGCGCTGAAATATTTGGAGATTCTTCAAAAGATGCTGAATTAGAGAGTATTAATTTAATGTTAAAAAGCCTCGAGATTGCAGGTATAAAAAATATAACTCTTAGTCTTGGTCATGCTGCATTTACTTCTTCAGTCCTTGAACCTTTCAAAAAGTTAGGGAGAGAAATTTTTGCAGACATAGAAATAGCGCTTTCTAAAAAATCTAAATCCGACTTAGATACAATAATTCCAGATTCTTACGAAAATAAACAATCTTTAATATCTCTGTGTGATATGTATGGTGAGATTGACATAGTTCAGTCCGCAAAAGAAAGTTTTTCTTACCTTGAGGCCACTCAAGATTTTATGGAAGATCTTGAAGGCTTGTTAGACAAGCTAATACATAAATCAGGACTAATTTTACATGTTGATTTAGGTGAGGTTCAAGGATTCAAATATCATAATGGAGTTGTTTTTTCGGCGTACGCCGATTCAGCAGGTTATGTGCTTGCAAAAGGTGGAAGATACGATGGTCTCAGAAAACAATCAGATCGCGATAGACCGGCTGTAGGATTTGATCTAGATTTAGTATCAGTTTCTAATTTATAGGAATGTAACTATGAATCTAAATATTTCTTTACTTGGTCTTCAATGGGGCGATGAAGGAAAAGGCAAGGTAGTGGATAACCTGGCAAATGATTTAGATGCCGCCGTAAGATATCAAGGCGGCCACAACGCCGGTCATACTTTAATAGTGAATGGAAAAAAAATAGTTTTTCATTTATTACCTTCAGCAATATGTCATGAAAATATAAAATGTTTTATAGCCAGAGGAGTTGTTGTAAGCCTAGATGCTTTATTCTCAGAGCTAGCTGAAGCTAATGAAGTCCTGGGAGACATTGAAGACAGACTCATAATAAGTTCAGCTTGCAGCCTTATTCAACCTTATCACATAAAGTTAGATCAACTTAGAGAGGAGTCTACTAATCTGACAAAAATAGGAACTACAGGAAGAGGAATAGGGACATCTTATGAAGATAAAGTCGGAAGAAGATCAGTACGAATTTCAGACCTATATAACGAAAAAAAATTGAATGATAAGTTGATGCAAGCTTTAGATTTTTATAATTCAGTTTTTGAACATTCATTTGGTGCCTCTAAAATCGATCTAAATGAATTGGTAGATTTAAATTTAAAACAAGCTGAACAACTAAAACCCTATGTTGGAAATGTAATAGAAGAAATTAGAGTATTACAAAAATCTAAAAAGAAAATACTCTATGAAGGTGCTCAAGGTGCTTTATTAGATGTAAGCCTTGGAACTTATCCGTATGTAACATCAAGTAACTTAATTGGGGGTGTTCCAGCTGGTGCAGGAATAAGTCCATCTGATATTGATTACACGATAGGAATTACTAAAGCCTATACTACAAGAGTTGGTGAAGGGCCATTTCCTACTGAGCTATTTGATGAGATGGGAACTTACTTAGCTGAAACGGGTGGTGAGGTTGGAGCTACTACTGGAAGACCGAGGAGATGTGGATGGTTAGATGGTTTCCTTCTAAAAAATATGGTTAAAGTCAGTGGTGTAGACGGACTCTGCTTAACTAAGATAGATGTTTTAGACGGTTTAGAAAAAATAAAGATATGTACTGAGTATTCTAGTGAACTTACCGAAGCTGAAATGATAGAAACCATGGATCTAGAGCTTGCAAAGCCAGAATATCTCGAGATGCCAGGCTGGTCTAAATCTACAGCAGGACAAACCTCATATAAAGAGCTCGATGATAATGCTAAATCTTTTGTTGAGAAAATAGAAGAAATTTCAGGGGTTCCTGTTATTATGATTTCAACCGGACCTAAGCGAGAAGATACGATCATCAGAAAAGATATATAAGAAATGCGATACCTCTTTTTACTTATTTTAACCTTTCCTTTATTAATCCAATCCGCTGATCTGGAGTTCAAAGAAGGCGATGAATTTATCGCAAATAAATTCGAAACCATAGCCTTATTTTTCTATAAGTCAGATGCTACTAGAGTAGACATCGCAAGAGATTTATCCTTCTCTATTCACGACTTTATGACTTATGGCGCCGTAGATCAGAGGGATATTTATAAAATCAAACGAGGCGAAACTTTTACACTAAAAGATAGTTATAGAGATGGTGATATCTTTGAGGTTAATCTAAAAAGTTCGCGTACTTCCAGAGAAAAATATTTCGTTCTTTCTGAAGATTTAAAGAATTCATCCATCACTCTGATTACAGCAGAGTCTTAATTTCCATGAAAAGCTATTTCAAAATAGCCTCTATGGGTATTTTGCTGATAGTTTCACTTATCTTGGCTCTATATCTTGCTGTCTTTTTTGATTTTTTTGGTAAGCCCCAAGATAAGGGCCAAATTGAAGAATTTAATGCCCCCTTCTTGAGTCCAATTGACAAAAAATTGAGTGAAAAAACAATCCTATTTGGAGATTTACATGTTCATACGACCTATTCCCTCGATGCTTTTATAGGGAATTTGCCCATTCTAGAAGGAGAGGGAACTCATCCAGCTGCAGATGCATGTAACTATGCAAGATTTTGTGCAAATCTAGATTTCTTTTCTATAAATGATCATGCTGAATTTTTAACAAGAAGGGAGTGGACAGACACAATAAAGTCTTTAAGGGACTGTTCAAGAATATCTATTGAGTCAGATGAAACTTCTATCATACCTTTTCTTGGCTGGGAATGGACTCAGACAAGCTTAGATATAGAGAAACATTATGGACATAAGAACGTAATACTAAAATCTCTTCAAAATAATATCCCTGAAAGACCTATTGGAGCACCGGATCATAAGTTTTTTAGGAGCATAGTAGATGCTCCAGCTTATGCATTATTCGGAGCCATGCTTTATGACTATAAAAATACTTCTTATTATTTGAACTATAGGCAAAGACAGTTACTTATAAAGAACCTTGAATATTGTGACAATTCGACTCACGTAAAAGATCTTCCGCTTGACTGTTTGGAGAGAGCAGAGAGACCTTCTGATCTATATAGAAAATTAGACGAGTGGGGGGTAGATTCTTTAGTTATTCCTCATGGATCAGCTTGGGGGAACACTTCTCCGCCCATGGCAACATGGAAAAATCAATTAAATATCGCAGACCATAGTCCAAGATATCAAAAATTAATAGAAGTTTTTTCAGGTCATGGAAATACAGAAGAATATCGATCCTGGGATGCCTTCAAGATATTAGATGGAGAATATGTTTGTCCAGCTCCTACAGAAAATTATGTTCCTGATTGTTTTCAGGCCGGTGAAATAATCAAAGAAAGATGTAGGATTTCAGCAGGAAGTGAAGAAATATGTAATCAAAGGGCAAAAGAGGCTAGAGATAACTTCACTAAAGCCAATCCTTACGGGCTATTGACCATACCTAATCCAAAGCCAGAAGAATGGTTGGATAGTGGTCAATGTAAAGATTGTTACTTACCAGCTTTTGACTATAGACCAAAATCTTCAGTGCAATATGCTTTAGCTTTAAGAAATTTCACTGACGGAAAAAGTGAACCTTATAGGTTTGGTTTTATTGGGTCCAGTGACAATCACTCTTCAAGACCTGGAACAGGTTATAAGGAAATTGATAGGATTAGAAACACTGATTCTAAATATAAGTCATCTAATCAAGTCATGAATTTGAATCAACTTTCCCAAGACTATGCTATTCCAAGATCCCAAGAAATTAACTTGGAGCAAATGATTGATAGGATGAAACCAAGTCAAGGAGAAAGAATAGCCTCATTCCTTTATACAGGTGGATTGATAGCAAGTCATGTATTAGAAAAGAATAGAAATTCTATATGGAATTCTTTAAATAATAGAGAAGTATATGCAACGAGCGGCGAAAGAATTTTATTATGGTTTGATGTGACTAACCACCCATCTGGAGAGTTAATGCCTATGGGCAGTGAATTTTCTATGAAAGAAAATCCAAAGTTCAAAGTAAGAGTATTAGGTTCTCAAAAACAGGCCCCTGGGTGTAGTTCGGAGAATGAAATAACTAAAACTTACCTAGACAAGCTATGTAATGGAGAATGTTTCAATCCAACTGATGTGAGGAATAATATCTCCAGAATAGAAATTATAAGAATAAGACCCCAAACCTATTCTGACGAACCTATAGAAACTTTAATTGAAGATACTTGGAAGATTTTTGAATGCGAACCTTCGCAAGAAGGTTGTGTAGTAGAGTTTGAAGATCCTAATTTTATTGATGCTAATAGAGAAGTTATCTACTATGTCAGGGCTATTCAAGAATCCTCGCTAGCCATTGGAGCGGCAAATTTAGCTTGTGAATTTGATGATGACGGTAAGTGTAATAAAGTTAAACTTTGTGGAGATGCAAAAGGGCAAGGAGAGGGCGATTGTTTATCCGAAAACGAAGAAAGAGCTTGGTCATCTCCTATATTTATTAAATATTCTCAGAGTTAGATTTATACATCTTATCTAATATTGCATTTACATACTTATATCCATCGGCAGCGCCATACTTTTTGGTTAATCTTATGCTTTCTTTAATAATGATCGGGGCATCTGTTTTTGTATATAACATCTCGTAGGCAGCTAATCTCAAAGTATTTCGCTCTATCGGATCAAGGGAAGAAAGTTTTCTTTCCATAAAGCTTGATAGAGAGATATCTATCTTCTCTTTAAATTTCATAACACCTTCAAGAAGGTCCTTATAATGTGGATATCTACTTTGAAGAGATAAATCTTTTAAGAGTTCTTTAATATCTGAGCCGGAGAGTTCTATTTCATAGAGACTTTGTATTACTTTATCTCTCGATCTTACGGGCGAAGTGTTTTTTTTTGGATTTCATGGATCAAGACAGGGAATCCACCATATTTAATGCAGTTAGAGCAAATTCTTTTCCCTTATTCATTTTGTTTGGGTCAGACCTTTCTTCAGCCTGCTCAATTGTATTAGTAGTTAGGACTCCACATATCACAGGAATGCGGGTTTTAAGCGCAACATCCTGAAGACCTTCAAGACATGAACTGGATATAAAATCAAAATGAGGAGTATCACCTCTTATAATCGCACCTAGCGCAATAACTGACAATATGCCTTCTTTTTCTGCCATAAATTGAGTCGCCAGTGGCAACTCAAATGCTCCTGGTACTTCTTTAAGGTATATATTAGCCTCATCTACACCTTGGCTTATAAGCTCTTTTTTAGCTTCTTTTAATAAATTTTGAACTATAGAGGAATTCCATGAGGTGAAGACAATTCCGTATTGCCCTTGTTGAGCTTTTCGTGATATATCTTCAATTTTAAGACCTTTCATTATGTTAATTTATAAATTCAGTTATCTCTAAATCAAAGCCTGTGAGAGGGTATTTTAAGGAGGCGCCCAGTAGTCTAATCTTAGTTACACCTAGATCTTTTAATATCTGAGCTCCAACACCAACAATTCTAGTATCTGGACCTTCATTCTTTGTTTTGGATTTTCTACCTTTTAGGAATGAAATATTTGAGAGAAGTTCTTCAGAGCTCTCTGTGTGAGATAAAAGAAGTATTACGCCTTTTCCTTCTTCATCAATTTTTTTCATTGCTTGAGAGAAAGCTAATCTACTGCCAAATTTATTAATACCCATAATGTCCTGAAGAGTATTATTCTGTTGAACTCTGACTAGCACTTCGTCAGTGCTGTTAATTTTATTCTTCACCAAGGCAATGTGAATATCTCCATTGATGGTATCTTCGTAAGCATGTAAAGAAAATTTACCATACTCAGACTCAATATCCGTTTTATCAACTAGCTTTATGCTCTTTTCGCTGATATTCCTATAATGAATAAGATCGGCAATTGTTCCAATTTTCAGGTTATGTTTTTCGGCAAACACCTCTAAGTCAGCTCTCCTTGCCATAGTCCCGTCATCATTCATAATCTCTACAATTACAGCAGATGGATCTAACCCAGCTAACTTAGCAAGATCTGTGCCAGCTTCTGTGTGACCTGCTCTTGTCAGAACACCACCTTCCTGAGCTTTAATTGGAAAAACATGTCCAGGCTGAACTATATCATCGGCTTTGGCTTTTTTATTCACAGCAGCTTTTATTGTTGTTGCTCTATCTGCAGCTGATATGCCAGTTGTTACACCTACTGCAGCTTCAATAGAAGTAGTAAAGGCAGTCCCTAATTCTGTACCATTATTTTTTACCATTTGTTCAAGACCTAGTCTTTTACATCTGTCCTCATTGATTGCTAAACAAATTAAACCTCTCGCATGGATTGCCATGAAGTTGATTGCATCTGCATCAACTTTTTCTGCAGCAAGCACCAGATCGCCTTCATTCTCTCTATCTTCGTCATCCATAAGAATAACCATCTTCCCCAAAGAGATGTCTTCAATAATTTCTTGTATGCTATTTAGCTTCATTATTCTTATTTTGGGGTAAGCGTAATCTTCAAATCTTCGCCTAAATTTTCCATATCCCCAATTGTGAAACCTATTGTACTCAGTTTTTGATTGTTCTGACCGAATTTAGAAAAGGTATTTCTATCTTTCCCCAGCAGTTTTGGTGCATGATAGAGGATTAATTCATCAATCAATTCTTTGGCTAGAAGCGCATCTAGAAGTATTGATCCCGACTCAACCATAAGAGTATTGATAGATTTTTCTTCCGCCAAGTAACTCATTATGTTATTCAAATCCGCCAAATCATTTTTTGACATAATACAAATTTCACAACTTTTGGATTTAATCTTTGAATGTTTAGTTGTGAACACTAGTGTCTCTGCTTTCGAGGAAAAAATATTCTCCTCCCCATTTAGGTAATTATTTCTATCAATCACTACCCTAAGTGGTTGTTTTACATCGTTGATGTCATATCCCGAGTCTCTGGAAGTAAGAGAAGGATTATCTTTCAAAATAGTTCCTGTTCCTGTCAAGATAGCTTCATTAGAAGCTCTAAGTTTATGGACATCTTTCCGGGATATCTCAGAAGTAATCCATTTACTCTTACCAGAA
This sequence comes from uncultured SAR86 cluster bacterium, assembly GCA_902610065.1. Lineage (GTDB taxonomy): Bacteria > Pseudomonadota > Gammaproteobacteria > Magnimaribacterales > Magnimaribacteraceae > Magnimaribacter. Next base: position 14,877 of record CACLUH010000008.1, on the reverse strand, counting down.
TTTAAAGCTATCCCTCCGTCAAGACCAACTGCCATTTTAGCTGTTATAAATGGTCTATTTTTTTCTAACCTAGAAAAGAATCCTCTGTTGAGTTCACGTGCTTCATCTCTTAGAAGACCTTCAATAATTTCTATATCTTTTTCTTTTTTTGCAAACCCATCCTGTGAAATATCTTCAGAGGCAATATAAACTTTCTTAATTCCATATCGTTTTATAGATTCAGAACAGGGTGGAGTTCTTCCTGAAGTAGAGCAAGGCTCTAATGTTACAAACATTTCAGAATTCTCTAGAGCTGATTCTGCACTTGAGCCTAGATTTTCAAAAACATTCTGAATAGCATTGACTTCTGCATGTCCTTCTCCAGCTTTTTGATGCCATCCTCTGCCGATAACTTTGTTATCCAGAGTAATAACACAACCCACCATCGGATTAGGTCTCGTAGTTAAAAGACCTTTTTTAGCGAGAGATAGAGCTTCGCGCATGTGCTCTGATGGGGACGTCATAATTAATCGCTAGTTAATTTCTCAACCTCTTCTGAAAATTCATTGATGTCTTCAAATCTTCTGTATACAGAAGCAAACCTTATGAAGGCAACTTCATCTATTTTTCTAAGGTTTTGCATTACAACTTCTCCGATTAGTCTCGAGGGTATTTCTCTTTCCCCGGAAGATCGAATATCTTTCTTTATATCTTCGATAAGAGTTTCTATCTCTTCTTCTCCAACAGGTCTTTTCTCTAAAGATCTATAAAGACCTTCCCTCAATTTGTGCTCATCAAAGGGTTCTCTGGAATTGTTTTTTTGTTTAATCACTCGTGGCATTAAAAGCTCTGCAGTTTCAAATGTTGTAAACCTCTCATTACATGAAGGACATTCTCGTCTTCTTCTGATTTGCTGACCTTCAGCTATCAGTCTGGAGTCGATTACTTTTGTATCAGAGAAGCCACAGTAGGGGCAGTGCATAATTCAGCGGAGTAAACTGGATAACTAGAACAAAGCCCGATAACCTTGCCCTTAACGTCGTTAATTAAAATTTGGTTATTAATATCTTCCAAGATATCACAAATCCAGTTTGCAACTAATGTTACCTCTGGCTCCTTGAAACCTCTTGTTGTTGCAGCTGGTGTTCCTATTCTTAGACCACTCGTTACAAATGGTGATTGTGGATCATTAGGAACAGCATTTTTGTTAACTGTAATATTAGCTGTTCCAAGGGCTGCATCAGCATCTTTTCCGGTCAAACCCTTTTCAACTAGATCAACAAGGAACATATGATTTTCTGTCCCGTTAGAGACAATATTTATGCCTCTTTCCATGAACGTAGCGGCCATTTGTTTTGCATTTGCCTTCACTTGCTTCTGATAATCTTTAAAAGCTGGATCTAGCGCTTCTTTGAAGCACAATGCTTTAGCAGCAATTACATGCATCAAAGGTCCACCTTGTGTACCAGGGAAGATGGCTGAGTTAAGCTTTTTATGTATTTCTTCATTATCTTTAGCAAGAATTAATCCGCCTCTCGGACCTCTTAATGTTTTATGTGTTGTAGTTGTTACAACATCTGCATGGGGTATAGGAGAGGGATATTCCTTGGCAGCCACTAAACCAGAGACATGTGCCATATCAACCAAAAGGTAAGCATCGACTGAATCAGCAATCTCTCTAAATTTTGCCCAATCAACAATTCCAGAATAGGCTGAGAAGCCAGCTATAATTAGCTTCGGATTATGCTCTCTAGCAAGATCTTCCACTTCTTGGTAATTAAGTTCACCAGTTTTTGGATCCAGTCCATATTGAAATGAATTATATGTCTTCCCAGAAAAATTTACTTTTGCGCCGTGAGTAAGGTGTCCACCATGATCTAAGCTCATTCCAAGGATAGTGTCTCCAGCATCACATAGAGCTAGAAAGACAGCGGAGTTAGCACTCGCACCAGAATGAGGTTGAACATTTGCATAAGCAGCTCCATAAAGTTCCTTGGCTCTTTCTATTGCGAGGGATTCTGCAACATCAACATTTTCGCAGCCACCGTAATATCTTTTTCCAGGATACCCTTCTGCATATTTGTTTGTCAGCACAGACCCTTGGATTTCTAGAATTCCTTTTGAAGTGTAGTTTTCTGATGCAATTAATTCTATGTGCTCTTCTTGACGAACGGACTCTTTAGATATGGATTGCCATAACTCGGGATCAAATTCTTCTAAACCTTTATCTGTAATAAACATATGTTGTTAAATAGTTAAGGGCGCTATTTGATTATACAGAATATCACTTAACATCTCTTAATTAAGTTCATGCTTTATTGGTCTTGACGGGTGATTTTCTTCCTTTATTAACTTCAGAGCAAATTTTGCAAACTCTTCCATCACAACCTCTGGCGGTACAATACTCTCGTCCATAAAATATAATTTGTAAATGAAGTTTATTCCAATCCTCAATAGGAAATCCTTTCTTAAGATCTCTTTCAGTCTGCTTCACATTTTTGCCTCTCGAAAGTCTCCATCTTTGAGCTAATCTGTGGATATGTGTATCTACGGGAAATGCTGGGTGATTGAATCCCTGACTCATAACAACAGAAGCAGTTTTATGACCTACGCCAGGTAAAGCCTCCAGAGCTTCAAAGCTCTCAGGGACTTGCCCCTCATACTTTTCGCACAAAATTTTACTCAATTCTGCTATTGCTTTAGATTTTTTAGGAGATAAACCGCAAGGTCTGATTATTTTTCTTATTTCATCTGGATCAACCAAGGCCATATCAAATGGGTTATTGGCTAATGAGAAGAGTTCAGGCGTCACTTGGTTAACTCTTATATCAGTACATTGTGCCGATAATAAAACGGCAATTAAGAGTGTATAAATAGAATCGTGATCAAGGGGAATAGGAGTTTCCGGATAGAGCCTCTGAAGCTCCTTACTAATATAAATAAATCTTTGTTCTTTCTTCAAAACTTATTTCTTCTTTAATTTACTTAGTATACTTGTTTAATGTTTGATGGAAGAGTCAAAAAGATTATAGATTTTTTAAAAGAAAAGTTCACAGAGGAAACTGAATCTACTAGAACCATGCTCAAAATTTACTCTGATTATGTTAAGGGTGAAGCTAACGATGAAGACATAGAAAAAGCTAATAAACAACTAAATGAAATACTTAAAGATTTAAGTTTTGGTCTAATGGCAGTCATTCCTTTTGCACCTATAACAATTCCTATGATTGCTAAATTTGCGAAGAAGCATAATATTGACCTTCTTCCTGAATGGTTCAAGGATTCTCTAAAGTAGAATCTAATTTATTTTTTGTTTGTGACAAAGAAGAGATAAACACCAGATAAAGCACTTATTAAGGCCAGAATTGAAAATATTTTTAAGAAAATATTTCCTATATCATCTCTCTTATTCCAGTCCATGATATGGACACCCCACATAAAGTCCCAAATTCTCCATTGATTAGACCTGATTGCGACAATTTCTTCTGTGTATGGATCCACATATACATTTATTTCTTCTTTTGCATCGTTAAGTGCTTCAATTTTATATAGAGGCAATGATCTGCCTCTATATTCTGAACCAGGTTTATTTTCGGTTATTTCTGTAACTGAACTTGGCTTTAAAAAGGTTTTGTTTTTGACCAAAGATAAAGCTTGTTGTGGTTCAATCTTTTGGGTCTTTGGCACCTCCTTTACAGCTACAGTTTTTAAGTATTGACTCCCTCTTACTTCTTCGATTTTATTAAAAGAAAAATAAATACCTGATATGGTCCATAAGAGAAGTTGAACCGAAATAGCCAAGCTCAGATATTTATGTATCTTTCTGGGGGAGCCTTTCAAACTAACTTTTATATAGCCTTTTGTAGTTTGGAGGCGACAATTTCTTCAGCCTCAGCCATTATTCTATCTATCAATTCTTTTACTGTTGGGATATCAGACACCAATCCAGCTACCATGCCACAAGACCAAGCCCCTGCTTCTGGCTCTCCATCCATCATAACTTTTGGGTAAACTCCAGCTACTTCATCGATAATATCTTCAAATTTAAGTTCATCTCCATAAGCCTTTTCTTTGGCCATCAGGCTTTCTACAGCTGGATTATTTAACACTCTTTCTGTGTTTGTGAGAGATCTCATGATTAGTCTTGTATCTAACTCACTGGCATTAACAATAGCTTCTTTAACATTCTGATGAACAGGAGCATCTTGAGTAGCAATGAAACGCGTCCCCATGTTCATGCCTTCAGCACCCAAGGCCATTGCAGCTATAAGACTTCTAGCATCAGCCATTCCTCCAGAGGCAACAAAGGGTATATCTAGTTCGTCAGCTGCCCTTGGCAGTAGTATAAAATTCGGAATATCATCTTCACCAGGATGACCTCCACATTCAAAGCCGTCGACTGATACAGCATCACAGCCTATGTCTTGAGCTTTAATAGAATGTCTTACTGATGTGCACTTGTGAATAACCTTGATACTTGCGTCTTTCATAGCTGGCATATATACGGCAGGATTCCTACCGGCTGTTTCAACAACCTTCACACCATTATTAATGATAACTTCAATTAGTCCTGGGTAATCTGGAGGCGTCAACGAAGGTAAGAAAGTTAAGTTCACTCCAAAAGGTTTATCTGTGAGTTCTTGGCATTTTTTTATTTCTGCATCAAGTTTTTCAGGTGTACCTTGAGTAAGACCTGTAATAATTCCAAGGCCACCTGCATTTGATACTGCTGCAGCAAGTTCTGCAAATCCTACATAGTGCATTCCACCTTGGATGATGGGATGTTCTATCCCAAATAGTTCAGTTATTTGTGTTTTCATTTCTCCTCCATAAATTTAGGAAACTTAGTATATAGATTGATTCATTTAATGTGTCATTTGTTTCCAGAGATATCGCAGGGCAATTAATGCTGGGATGTAATACCCACAAAGAAAAATAATGATGAATGCAGCATCACTCGCCGGATCTCTAAAAAACCAAAAAGCTGGTCCATCAATTAAGTCGGTAAAAAACCTAATAAAAATAAGTATGAATAGCATAGGAGCACTTTTTAGAAAGTAAGCAATAATAAATGCAAAGCCCACGGCAAGGTTTCTGGCGGTATAAATCCAATCTCCTAGAATAGTTGATGACGCATTAATGTCTCCTAAAAATGATGGATCAGTTAATGCCCAATATGGCCCCAAAAACATAGGCCATACTTCCATGAAAAGAATTATAGTTAACCACCAAGGTATAGGAGTTTTTTTGGATGGTTGATTCATTCGTATAAAAAATTCTCACAAATATAACTTAAGTTATTTTTTGATCAATTAGACCAATAAATATATTCATCACCTTCTTCATAAATTTGACCATCATACTTATCGATTAAAATAGGTGCCTCATAAGCTGAAGGGAATAGAGGATCTTTTTGTTCAGAGTTGAATTCACTTAAAAGTTCTTCAATCATACGAGCCTCTTCAGGGTGTTTTTCAATAAGATTTGTTTGTTCTAAAGGATCTATAGAAGTATCAAACAACCAACGAAAATTTTCTTTTTTACTGATTATGTATTTCCATTTGCCATGTAGGACAGATTGATTATTTCCTGACCGCCAGAAAAGTGTTTCGTGAGGTTCATTAGAATTTTCATTTTTTATAAATGGCATTAAGTTCACACCATCTATCTTACTTTCCTTTGATATTTCGGCTTTTGCTGCCGCAGCAATTGTAGGAAAGATATCAAAGTGATGAATTGCATTATCCGATATTTGATTGGGATTTATCTCATCAGGCCAACTAGCAATAAAAGGCACTCTTATGCCGCCTTCAAAAAAGCTAATCTTCCAACCTCTGTAAGGTTTATTAACATCTTCTAGCTCAATGTAGTTAGCTCCTCCATTATCACTGGTAAATATGATTAACGTTTTTCCATAAATATCTAGTTCTTTTAATTTTTTGACAATCAATCCAACACTTCTATCTAGGGCAGCTATCATTCCTGAGTAAACTTGCAGATTATGCCCTGTCATATGGCTCATATTTTCGACATCACTTCTTAAGGCTTGGAGAGGATTGTGGATCGCCCAATGACTTAGATATAGGAAAAAAGGTCTATTTTTGTTTTTATCAATGACTTTTAGAGCCTCTTGTGTGTAATAGTCTGTTACGTATCCTTCTGGCTTAAAAAGATCTCCCCCATTGAATTTTGCTGCATACTGACCTGAGCTCCAAACCATTTTATCTATAGAAGTATCGAATTTCGCATTAACGACATCAGGATGATCTTGTGGTAAATAATAGCCACCCTGTAATGCCAACGAATCATGAAATCCCTGGCTTTGAGGATCCATGCCGTACGCATGACCTAGATGCCATTTTCCAATATGGGCTGTGTAATATCCTGAATCTTGCAAGATCTCGGCAATTGTTGTCTGCTCACTTGGCATACCCTGCTCTAAAAAAGGTGGCAGGTTTGATGCTATCTCTCTATCAATTCTTCCTCGTAAAGCTGAATCATCTTCTTGTACAAGCCAATTTAGTACTGTTCTTCCAGCATCAGGAACAGGTGTAAATTCAAAGCCAAATCTTGTTGGATATTTTCCAGTCATGATGGAAGCTCTTGATGGAGCACATGTTGCATTAGCGGCATAGCCTCTGGAAAACCATATTCCACTTTCGGCTAGTGAATCTATATGCGGAGTTTGAAGAGTTCCATCAGCTGCCCCACCATTATGAAGTGAAATATCGTTGTATCCCATATCATCAGCCAAAATTAAAATAATGTTTGGCCTTGTGTCATCGATATTAAGATTTTGGGAGGGACCTTCTGCCCAACTAGTAGGTATATTTTCTTGCACTGGATTAATCAAGTTCATTACTTTTGGCATCATCCAAACTATTACGTTTACCTTATATTCCCAAAGGAGAAGTCCTGAAACTAATATTATCAACAATGAATAGAAAAGCTTTCTCATGATTTGGTTCTACTTAACCTTTTCTCTAGTTGATAGTATTAAAAATATTATTAAGAGAAAAACTACATAAGGAGCCCCTGTAGCTCCGGGTGTCATGCCAGATGTATAGATACCACCATCTACAACAGATTTCTCCATAAGAGGATATACAAAAAGTCTAACCGACCATTCAGTTAACCAAAATATAAACATCAAAGGAATTAATGATTTATATCTTAAAATTACTACCCAAGACATCCCACAGAAAATTAATTGAGCCAAGCCCCACAAAGAGAAAAACATGTAAATTAGAGGCATTGGATCCGGATCACCTGATAAAACGATAAAGTTTGCAATATCATGCATTCCATATTGCTCAAAAAACATATGAATGACTGATCTCCAAGTCATGAGGCACACAAATGCAACAAAGAACCACAGAGCAAGTCTACTTCCTCGATATGTATTGTCTGCAGTAGAGGGCAGCAGATTTAGATTGAACATATTTAGAGTTCCAGTGCCCCTAGTTCTGAGCAAGTTTGATTAAACTCTTTAATTGTATCTTGGATAATTTCTTCAGCTGACTTTACGCCGTCTATTAATCCTACCGATTGTCCTGAAAGTGCTGGTGCCGCGTTCATATCACCACCAAAATATAAATTTTGTATTTTACCCATTGCTGACATATCCATTTCTCCAGCTTCCAAAATCTCTTTCGTGAACTCCGTTCTTAGCGCTCTAATTACGGGCTTGGAAGTTTTATTTAATATCCAGGTTCCATTGAGGGAAGAGTCAAAGATATAATTTTTAAAATTATCATGTACTGGACTTTCTTTACTGGAAACAAATCGTGTTCCCATTTGAATTCCTTCAGCTCCTACAGCAAAAGCTGCTGCCATACCGGCACCATCTGCAATTCCACCTGCTGCTATTATTGGTAAATCTATTTTTTTTCTGATCGCTTGTATTAAAACGAAAAGACCAACTTCCTCTGGACTCTTAAATCCTCCTCCTTCAGTTCCTTCCACCACAAGTCCATCAACACCACAATCTGCTGCTTTGATTGCCCCCTCAACACTTGGCACTGCATGATAGACAGTGATGCCTGCATACTTGAGTATATCTATATACTTAGAGGGATCACCAGCTGAAGTCGTTACAAACTTCACTCCGTGTTGAACACAAAACTCTACCATGCTCTCATCTCTTAAGAAGAGGAGCGGTAGATTGACTCCAAAAGGTTTATCGGTAAGTTCTGACATTTTTTCTATTTCTGCTTTGCAGTTATCAACTTCACCAGAAGAAGTTTCAATTACTCCGAAGCCTCCCGCATTGCAAACTGCAGAAGCTAATTGACTTCTTGCAATCCAACCCATTGGCGCTTGAATTATTGGATATTTTGACCCTGTATGTTCTGTTACTCTGTTCATTAGTTTTCCTTAATAAAGTTGATTAATAATTCTGAAAGCTCTTTTGGCCTTGTCCATTGATAAAAATGACCACCTCCAATCTGAGGAGCACTTTTTGCATTTGGGCACATTTCTAATACATCCTTTTCAATTCCATTAGTAACAGGATCATCTCCTGCGAAGACACTAAGAAAAGGTTTATCCCAGGAAGAGAAAAACTCTCTCGCTTTTCTTTGCTCCTCTAAGGATTCATCAGGAATTGTCGGTACATGGCTTGGCATGGCTCTTGGTCCCATTTTATAACTTGGGTCGGGAAAAGGTGCTTCATAGGCCTTGGCTATGTAAGATTTGAAAGGTGATGCACTATATTTTCCTAATAAGATAAAAATATAATTTAACGCCAGTGAAACTAAAGATCTTTTATCCATTTGCATCGATTGTATAAATCCTATTGGTAAATCCTCCGTATCCCAACAAAATTTTTGCCAGTACATAAATTTGAGTCCTGGATGAGTTTTGCCACTATCCATTTGGCGTATTTGTTTTGACATAGAAAGGGGGTGGAGTTTTGTATTACTTTCTCTAAATGCTTTTATTTTCTCAATAACTTCCTTAGATACTTCTGGATTATAAGGAAGGCCAGTATTACCCATTGAGACTTTCAAGAATCTATCAGGTTCACGAGCAACTATTCTTAATCCAATCAAACCTCCCCAGTCCTGACCAAAAAAAGTTAGGTTTTGAAAATTATTCGCATTCAACCAATCCACCATCCAATCAACTTGATTTTGGTAGCTGTAGTCTTCTCTAGCAGCAGGTTTATCAGATTTTCCATAACCTGGTAAGTCAGGTGCGATAATTCTTATTCCTGCTTCCGTTAAGAAAGGTATCATCTTTGAGTAAAGGTAGCACCAAACTGGCTGACCATGCATCGCCAATAAAATAGGTCCTTCTTTTGGTCCTTCATCTATATGATGTATTCGCAGATCTGAACCATCATTAGTTTTTATATTTGTGTAATGCGGTTTGTATGGAAAATCAGTTATCTTTTCAAATCTCTCATCAGGAGTTCTTAATATTTTCATATTTATTTTTCTTTCAATAATAAATTTTCACAGCCTGTTCCCTCAAATAGATCTAGTAATCTTTTTTGATCAATCTCAGTTAAAGAATAAAATTCTTGGTTGATCCATTGGAGACACTTGCCTTGATAATTAAAAGTTTTTTGACTCCAGACAGACCCGTCTATTTCTGTTTCCCAAGTCTCATTACCATCTTTTAAAGCCTCATTATTTGCTAAAAGTGCAGGCACATATACATGTCCTATTTCTTTTAATAAAGACAACATACTTTCTGGAAGTGAGTCAAAAGTCTCCCATGCATTTTTTTCTAGATTGATACCTGATAGATCTTCCATACTATTTATCCACGCTACAGTTCGTAGAGATTCTTCGTGTGCAATTTTTCTAGAAGTTGGATCTAAACCTATTAACTGAGTAAGTTGACCATATATTGCAAAGTCTGCTGAGCTTGGCCTATGTCCAAATAGAAAAGGTAAACTACTCAAATGATTCTCCATGATACCTAGAAACCGTTTATAACTGCTCTCTATGATTGGGGCAGTTATTTCATTTGAACCTACTACCCAAAGCCTTTCTATTTGTCTTGAACCAATTCCTTCCTTAAAGATTTTCCAAAGATCTTCTTTGAGATCTACTTTATGATTCAATGGCAGGATAGATGAAGCATTATCGGCATCCTCATCGAAGTGCCAACGGTAATGAAACATGTATTTGGTCACCCACTCATCTCCAAAATCCTCTAGTAGATAATTTAGGAAACAAAGGGCTGGATCTTCCGGTATAACACTCCTTCCTTCAAATTCTTTTTCAAGTCTTCTGATAATAGGAGTTGAGTCAGTCACAGTCTGAAGATGACCCTTTTCATCTCTCATTAGGAATGTAGGAAGAAGAACAGGCTTGGGAGGATCTATACCAAGTTCCTCGAATGCACCCCCACTTTCTAAAAGTTCTCCAGGATTACCCCAGATCATTTCATAAGGTATGTGTCTATATCTTAATAGTGCAAGCATCTTTCTTGTATAAGGAGATGGTGGAGCACCAATAAGGATAACTTTTTCTTTAGATAGCACCTTAAGATTCCTTATATATTCTCTACAGAAGTTTCGATATTTAACTGTCCTTCTAGGCCTGCAACTCTGTGCTGTGCACTTTGTATGTAATCAGGATCTGAAATCATTTCCAACATAGCCTTTCTGGACGGGTACATAGCTATGGCTACTTTGTCCCATAAATCTTCAACTTCGCCCAGCATTAGCCTATCAACATTACCTCCAAAAATTGGTTTCCCGCCAACTTTAGCTAAGTGCCCAACAACTTCCTCGCCATAAATGGCATATGCCTCTTCACCTGAAAGGTCTGTTTCTCTTTTATCTGGATATTGCGCCTTTTCTTTAAATTTAAGCAGATTCACCATAAAAATTGGTTTATCTTCTTCTTGATCATTGAACCCTTTAAGTTGTTCTTCATTGGGCATAACTGCATTTTTAACTTCCATAAACTTCTCCAAGTTTTACAACATATTTTATGTCATTAGTAAGGTTTTAAATATAAACAAAATAAGGTAACTTGAACATATGAAAAATAAACAAGTAATTATCAATAGTCTTCCTGAAGGTAAATTAACTGAGAGTAATTACAGGCTAGTTGAGTCTGAAATACCCGAAATTTCTTCTGATCAGGTTTTAGTTAAAACAATATCTTTTGCGATAACTGCTGGCACTCGTGCAGGTCTCCAAGGTAGCGCTAGTTACGCAGGAGCCCCGACTACAGGAATTGTTATGAACTGCACAGGCATTGGAGAAATTGTAAAGAGTAATTCAGAAGAATATCCAATCGGTAAAAATGTACTTACTCAAACAGGTTGGCAAGAGTATTCGGCCCAAAATATTCAGTCTTTGACTCTTCTTAGAGATACTGTCGCACCTTCTTTATATTTAGGCCCTTTAGGTATCAATGGATTGACTGCATACTTCGGTCTTCTTGAAATCGGACAGCCACAAGAAGGGGAGACTGTTATGATCTCGGCAGCTGCAGGATCGGTTGGACATATGGTGGGACAAATTGCCAAGATCAAAGGCTGCAGTGTCATTGGAGTTTGTGGAAGTGACGATAAATGTGAAAAACTTATTAATGATTTAGGTTTTGATGCTGCTGTAAATTATAAAGATGCTAATTTCAGACAAAATTTAAAGGAAGCAACTCCTAATGGAGTAGATGTTTATTTTGATAATACTGGTGGCATGATTTTAGGTTCCGCATTATTTAGATTAAATTCGGGTGGCAGAATAGCTTGCTGTGGAGTTGTTTCGCAATATGACACTAGTACACCAGAACCGGGACCAAGAGGGATACCGGGGCTATTGGTAAATAAAAGTATCAGAATGCAAGGATTTCTCGTATTCGATTTTGCAGATAAATACGAAGAAGCCACGAATGATTTGATTGGATGGATTGATTCGGGTCAACTCAAAGTACTTACTGATGAGCTTGAAGGCTTGGAAAAGGCCCCGCAAGGTTTCGTAGATTTATTAGCTGGTGGGAATATCGGCACGAGGATAGTTAATATTTAAAGATTATGAATTCGGCAGATGCTTTATTAAAGACTTTAATTGCTAATGGGCTCGAGGTTGTTTTTGCTAATCCAGGCACTTCAGAGATGCACTTAGTTGCTGCGATAGATCATCATCCAGAAATAAGACCAGTTTTGGGTCTTTTTGAAGGTGTTGTTTCAGGTGCTGCAGATGGCTATGCAAGGATGTCGGGTAAGGCAGCTGCAAATTTACTACATTTAGGCCCCGGATTAGGAAATGCATTTGCGAATATTCACAATGCAAAAAAAGCCAGAACTCCTATGTTAAATATTGTGGGAGATCATGCTACCTATCACCTTAAATATGATGCACCTTTGACCTCTGATCTAGATGGTCTTGCTAAAGCCAGTTCAGATTGGGTAGGTAGAAGTAAGTCTCCAGATGACTTATCAGATCTCGGAGCAAAAGCCTGGCAGGCTGCTCATAAATATCCAGGTCAAATCGCAACAATGCTTGTGCCAGCCGATTCAGCTTGGGGTGAGACTGAGAAATTAGGTAAAGAACTTGTTAGCGAAGGCCCCTTAGATATAGATAATTCTCTTCTTACCGATGCATATAATGTTTTGTCTTCAGAAAAAAACACCATGTTGTTTATAGGAGGAGATTGTCTAGATGAGGAATCTGTAACTTTAGCTGGAAAAATTGCTACAAAAACTGGATGTCGTTTAGCTACAGATACTTTCGTTATAAGACACAGGAGAGGAACCGGATTGACTAAGGTAGAGCCAATTCCTTATTTTGCTGAAATGGCTGAGGAACATTTAAGGGGTGTTGAATCTATTGTTTTTATAGGAACTAAGCCACCAGTATCTTTTTTTGCTTACCCAGGAAAGAAAAGCTATCTGTCTCCAGAGAATGCTGAACTTATAGAATTAGCAACGCCTTATCAAGATGGAAAATCTGCACTTTATCAATTAAGTGAAATGTTAAAGACTGATAAGATTGATAAATCATTAATTCCTGACGGAATTATAGATGCACCATCAAATGGTGAGCTGAATGCATCAAACCTTGGCCCTTTATTTGCAAGCTTACTTCCGGAAGATGCCGTTGTTTGTGACGAAGCAGCGACATCTGGATTTTTTGTTACTCCACATGCCTGGAATTCGAAGCCACTTGATTGGTTGGCTTTAACTGGAGGATCAATAGGGCAAGGACTTCCCTTAGCAACCGGTGCAGCAATCGCTGTTCCTGAGAGGTCTGTCATTTGTCTCCATGGCGATGGAGGAGCAATGTATACAGTTCAGTCTCTATGGACGCAAGCCAGAGAAGGACTAAATATTACAAATGTTATTTTTTCAAATAAAGCTTACGCAATTCTTCAGGTTGAGTTAGAAAGAGTAGGTGCATTGGAAACGGGCGATAGGGCAAAATCAATGTTCTCTCTTGATAATCCAGAAATTAATTGGGTTTCTTTATCCAAATCCATGGGTGTTCCTGCAAATCGTACGACCACTGTGGAACAATTTTCAAAGGCATTTTCAGACGGCTTAAATTCTGAAGGACCAAGCTTAATAGAAGTTATAATTTAAAATAAGGTAAGGGATGAATCTCAATTTTTCAGAAGAAGAACTATCATTTCAAGAGGAAGTTAAAGATTTCCTCCGTCAAGAGCTTAAGCCTGAATTAGTAACTACGTCCAGAAAGACATCTGCAGTTTTTACTGAAAAGGAAGTTGCTATGGAATGGCAAGCCATACTCGCAAAAAAAGGATGGCTTGTTCCATCTTGGCCAGAAGAATATGGAGGCACAAATTGGACTCAAGCTCAAAAATATATTTTTTCATCGGAATGTGCAAAAGCTGGGGCTCCCAATTTGATACCAATGGGCTTAGCAATGATTGGACCACTGCTATTAGGTCGAGGAACTAAAGAGCAAAAAGACTACTATATACCCAGAATTATTAATGGAGATGATTACTGGTGTCAGGGTTATAGCGAGCCAGGTGCAGGTTCAGATCTTGCTAGCTTGCAATGCAAAGCAGACAGACAAGGTGATAAGTACATCATTAATGGAACAAAAATATGGACTACTCATGCTCACCTTGCAAACAAGATATTTTGTCTGGTTAGGACTGATAATTCAGGTAAAAATCAAGAAGGAATTACATTTTTGATGATGGATATGCATCAGCCGGGAGTCAAAGTTGAACCTCTTTTAACTATGGCCAAGGATCATGATTTTAATCAGGTCGTTTTTACAGACGCTGTAGCTCATGTCAAAGACAGGATAGGAGAAGAAAACGAAGGTTGGGCAGTTGCAAAATACTTATTAGAGTTTGAAAGAAGTGGTGGGGTAGGTGGCTCGAAAAGCTTATCTGACATAGAATTTATCAAAAAGTTAGTCCAAAAAATATCTTCACAACATCTAGACGAAAGTTTTTTGGAAATTTACTTAACTAAAATTACTGAGTTAGAAATTAAAGCTAAAGCTATCCAATATACTTCTTTAAGAATATTAAGTTCTTTAGGGAAGGGAGATAGTCCTGGGCCGGAGTCTTCTATGATGAAGACATTAGTAACAGACCTTGAACAAGAAATTTCTGAGCTTACTTTAGAGGTTATAGGTTATTACGGAATTCCTTTTCAAGATACAACTTATGGCAGCAATGAACCACCAATTGGCGATGAGGATTACAGACCTATAGCTGGCAAATATCAGAATCTTAGAGCGACTACTATTTACGGAGGGAGCAATGAGATACAGAGAAATATAATGGCCAAGGCTGTTTTAGGCTTATAGTTATGAAGTTATTAATAAGAGTTATTATCGCGTCATTAATTCTTGGAATTACTTCTTGGGTAATCATCCAATTACCTTCAGTTCAAGATAGAATATTGGTAGCAGCTTTCTCAGCTCTTGGCTCAGGATCGAATAAT
>CACLUH010000007.1:0-46872 GCA_902610065.1 uncultured SAR86 cluster bacterium | reverse complement strand
CCAAAAGCGGATATCCCATAGATCAAACCAAAATTAATTGCTTTGGCATTTCTGCGTAGATCTGACGTTACGTCTTTTATACCGACATCGAAAACTTCGCTTGCGGTTTTGCTATGAACATCTTCTCCTTCTTGGAAGGCTTGGAGGAGCCCTGCATCTTTCGACATATGAGCCATCACGCGGAGCTCTATTTGAGAATAGTCAGCTGATATAAACTTGTTACCTTTAGAAGGTTCAAAGGCCTGCCTAATTCGTCTCCCATCTTCTGTTCTTATAGGAATATTTTGTAAATTAGGATCTGATGAAGATAATCTCCCCGTCGTTGTTACAGCTTGATGAAATGAAGTGTGAACTTTACCGGTAGATTGAGATACCTGATTAGGTAACTTATCAGTATAAGTTGATTTTAGTTTACTTAATGTTCTGTGCTCCAAGAGAACTTTGGGCAATTCGTACTCCTCCGCAAGTTCAGCAAGTACCTTTTCATCTGTAGACGGTTGACCTCCCGGCGTTTTCTTTATGATTCTGTACTTTAATTTATCAAAAAATATCTCTCTAAGTTGTTTAGTGGAGCCGAGATTGAATTCCTCACCTGCTAGTTGATAAGCCTTTCCTTCTAACTTTTTTATTCTACTCTCTAGGTCTTTCGATTGAGAATTAAGAATCTTTGAATTTAATATAGCGCCATTTTGTTCCATTTCAGATAATACTTCTATTAAGGGAATCTCTATCTCATCATTAAGTTTATTGAGAGAGTCTTCGCCTTCTAATTTGGGATTTAATTCTTCGTAAAGTCGCAATGTTATATCTGCATCTTCAGCAGCATAATTTGTAGCTGCCTCAATAGGAACCTTATCGAAGGTAATTTGCTTTACACCTTTACCAGCTACATCTTCAAAAGTAGAGGTTTTATAATTTAAATAGTACGAAGACAAAGCGTCTAGATTATGTCTGGTCGCTGAAGCATCTAAAACATAACTCATCATCATGGTGTCATTCTTTATCGAAGCAATATCAACCCCATACTTTGCTAAAACATTTCTATCGAATTTTATATTTTGACCTATGATCTTATTGGAAGAATCTTCAAGAAGAGGTCTAAGCTCTTTTAGAACAATATCTAAATCTATTTGGTCTACTGAATCATCATCATGCTTTAATGGAATATAGTAAGCTTCGCCTGCTTGGTAACTTAAAGAGATACCTACTAATTCCGTATCCATATAGTCCAAGCCAGTTGTTTCAGTATCAACAGCAATAGTTTTAGCTTTCGAAGCTTTTTTTATTAGTTCTTTTAAGGATTTTTCAGTGGAAATACAAACATATGAAGAATTGATTTCTGATTTAACTGTTTTATTTGCTGGGGCTTCTTGTAACCAAGAATTAAATTCTAACTCTTTATAAACTTCGGAAAGTTGTTCTACATCTGGCTCTGAAACTGCTAGATCTTCTATACCTATTTCTAAAGGAACATCTATTTTTATTTTTACTAACTCATGAGCGAGATCAAGAGTCTCTATAGAAGATCTGAGGTTCTCTCCAACCTTACCACCTATAGATTCAGCATTCTTTTTTATTCCTTCAATATTCTTATATTCATTAAGCCACTTAACTGCCGTTTTTGGTCCAACCTTATCCACTCCAGGAACATTATCAGACTTATCACCTATAAGCGCTAAGTAGTCAGTTATGAGCTCCGGTCCAACTCCAAATTTCTTCATTACTCCATTTTCATCAAGCAACTCTCCTGACATTGTGTTCACAACGCTCACATTGTCACAGACCAGTTGAGTCATGTCTTTGTCACCAGTTGAAATCACAGTATTCAATTTTTTTTGTCTTGCTTGTTCGGCGAGTGTTCCAATAACGTCATCAGCCTCAACACCAGAAATCATAATAAGCTTTATGCCCATCAAGGAAATGATGCGATGAATTGGTTCAATTTGCTGGACTAAGTCCTCCGGCATGGGAGGCCGATTTGCTTTATATTCAGAATACATGTCATGCCTAAAAGTTTTTCCTTTTGCATCAAATACCACTGCCAATGGACTATCAGGATGATCAATAAGTACTCTTTTTATCATGCTTATAACGCCTTTAATCGCTCCAGTGGGTTGATTTTTACTTGTCGTTAAGGGTGGCAGTGCGTGATAAGCTCTGTACAAATATGAAGAGCCATCTACAAGGATTATTGGGTCTTTTTCTTCACTCATTAGAATATTTTCTCAAGTAAAGTCTGTTTCTTCCAGAGCCCTTGTTTCTCCAACTTAATTCTTCTTCAAGTCCCGCCATAGAAACAATTTTTTCTATCTTCTCAAGATTTTCATCAAGATTGATGCCTTCCATTTCAACTAGGATGCTATCAACTTCAGATAAAATATTCGAAGCTCCTTCCAGTATTTCAAGTTCTTTGCCATCAACATCAAGTTTTATATGATTTGGGGAAGGCACTCCTTCAATTTGATTAAGATCGTCTAGTTTAATTGCAACTACAGATTGGAATCCATTTACATCAAACTCTCCAAATTGATTCGAACTTGATCCGATACTATTGTGCGATGCACCTGCACTTGTATCTTTCATGAATAGATTCAGTAGATTAGTTGTTTTACTGCCCGCAAAGCAAAGTGCTTGTATGTATTCATCTAGTCCGTTCAATCTTATATTGGCATTCAAAGTAGCATACGACTCTGCAGAAGGTTCGAGGGATAAGACTTTATTCTTTTTCTCTAAAGCGGCATAAAGACTGAAAACACCTATATTAGCCCCTATGTCCCATAAAACTTCTTGATCTTTTAGTGTAGTTCTAATCCACTCAAATGTTTCAGGCTCACTTCTATGGGATTCGGGGTCATGAGGCACTGATCCTGGTGAGTCAATCCTAAACTTCAGGACACCTCGATCGGTGATAATTTCTTGAGTCTCCTTAAAGGACTCCACAAGTCTTGCATTGGTTTTTATTTTAGTTCTCTTATTTGCGCCTATCGCTAGGAGAGAACTAAATTTTTTAACGATTTGTGATCTTGTTTTGCTGATATCAATTTCCTTTTTCTAATTTTACCTACAAAAAAGTTAAAAAAAAAATTAAAAAATTTGAACTTTAATAAATTTTGCGTGTCTCAAAGATATTGGAAAAATAATCCTGACTTCCATAAAGCTTCGAGCAACCCCAAATGTTCGGAGCTTTTTTAATTCATCTCATTAATCTTTTCAAGAACAAGGTTTATTCCTGTTTTCTTGGTCGCAGAAACTGGGATTACAAAATGTTCGGTTGATAATTTATTTAACACTTTAGTGGCATTTAATACTGTCTTGGCAATCTCACTCTTTGATAACTTATCTGCTTTATTTAGCAGTAAGATCATCGGAAGATCTTTACTTTCACACCAATCTATTAGACTTTCATCATCTTCTTTAAATGGATGTCTTATATCCATTATGATGCATAGTGCATTGAGACATTGTCTGGTCATAAGATATTTTTCTATTTCTTGACCCCAAGAAGCCCTCATTTTTTTAGATACTTTTGCATATCCATAACCAGGTAAATCGATAATCTTAAAATCAGAGTTTGATTTGATCTCAAAAACATTTATCGACTGAGTCCTTCCTGGTGTTTTACTAGTTTTTGCTAGCTTCTTATTGTTGGTTAGCGCATTTAATATGCTGGATTTTCCGCAATTAGACCGTCCACAAAATGCAATTTCTGACCCTTGATCTACTGGAAGATCTTCTGTACTTGGATAACTGCCAATGAATTTTGCGTTGTAAAAATATGTGTTATTCATAGGGGTTTTTTAATTTAGTATCGCCAGATTCCTTAGTATATAATGTCGGCGCGCCACATCATATTTAAAGATAAATTCTTAAATGAGATTAACGAATTTAATAATTACAACTTCAGCAATTCTCCTCTTAGGAGCTGGAGACCCTAACGCTGGAAAGGACAAAGTTGCAGTCTGTGCAGGTTGTCATGGACTAGATGGCAATAGCCTAGTGGGTATCTGGCCTTCTTTGGCAGGGCAGAATCAAAATTATCTATTAAAGCAACTCAGATTAGTAAAGACAGGTGAAAGAGAAATTGCTTCTATGATTGGTCTATTGGATAACCTAGATGATAACGATCTTCAAGATATAGCTGCTTTTTATGAATCAAATGTAAATACTGTGGGCACAGTAGACGAGGATAAAGTAGAGCTAGGAAGAAAATTATATTACGCAGGTAACCTTGAAAAAGGTGTCCCCGCTTGTTCAGCCTGTCATTCCCCTAAAGGGTTAGGAAATGGACCTGCTGCTTACCCTTTACTCAGCGGGCAACAACCTGAGTATGTTGCAAAGGCGTTAAAAGATTACAGATCAGGAGCAAGAATTAATCAAGATCCTTCAAAAATTATGGCTGCGATTGCTTATAAGCTAGATGATAATGAGATTGATGCATTATCTAGCTTTGTGCATGGTTTATACTAATAAAATGCTCCGTACCCAGTTTCTTCTTTTCTACTTCTTAATCGCTTTACTTGGCTGTTCTAATGACGATCAAACAACTTTCGAAGCTGTTAGTGGTGAGAAGTTTAGAGCAGGAGTACACTATGAGCTATTAGATAATCCTACAAAAGTTCGGGATCCATCCAAAATAGAAGTAACAGAGGTATTTTGGTTTGGATGTAACCATTGTTATGCCCTCGAGCCCTACATAGCAAGATGGAAGAGAGATATTCCTCTTGATGTAACTTTTATAAAATCTCCAGCTACTTGGAATGACATGCTGAAAACTCATGCAACAATTTATTACACTGCTAAAGCTTTAGGTATTGAACAACAGTTTGTTCCAGCTGCCTTCAATACGATTCAAAATGAAGGAAAAATGCTTACAGGGAATACTGAACTTGAGTACTACTTTAGAGGATTCGATGTGCAGAAAGATCGATACAAAGCAGTTTCTACATCTTTTGGGGTAAGGAATGCGGTTGATCAGGCAGATAAAAAAATGAAAGAATGGAAAGTAACTGGAGTACCGTCACTTGTAGTAAACGGAAAATATAAAGTTGCTGCATCTAGGTCTGTTCGTACAGATGAGCTGTTTGATGTTGTAGATTTTCTTATTGAAAAGGAAAGAAATTAAAATCTCTCCCTCTGAAATTGAACAAATTCCCTATTTCTCCGCTCTTCATACCTGCCAATAAACTTGATTGGATCGAGAAAACTTTTCAAAAAGGTGCTGATAGCATCATTATCGATCTGGAGGATTCTATATCAGAGAATCAGAAAGATCAGGCCAGAGAAGATCTATATTCTCACCTTAAAAATAATAGTCATGTAGGTGAATTAATAATAAGAGTTAACCCAGTTGATGATAAGTTTGGTCAAGAGGATATAAAATTACTTTCAAGCACTGATCTTTCGGTGAGTGCCTTTATGCTTCCAAAAATTGAAGACTGTGCTTTGATAGATAATCTACCAGAGATCAACATTATTGCGTTACTAGAAACCCCAAATGCAATAAATAATATTTCTCTAATAGCCAAAGAGAAGAAAGTTAAAGGTTTAGCATTAGGAGGTGCTGATCTAAGTGCCAGCCTAGGTTCTACTATGGACTGGGATTCTCTTTTGTATGCAAGATCAAAGATAGTCTTAGAATCTGCAATTAACAATCTATTTTCCATTGATAGTCCATTTATGGATATAGATAACTTGGATAAGTTGCAGGAAGAAAGCAAAAAAGCCAAAGCCTTGGGATTTAATGGAAAAGCAGCTATACATCCCAGTCAAGTTGATGTTATCAAAAGTTCTTTTCTACCCGATGAGCAAGAAATAAAAGAAGCAAGGGAAATCATAAAAGCTTTTAAAAAATCTTCATCCGCTGTCATGGCTTTTAATGGCAGGATGATTGACCAACCTATAATATTATCTATGGAAAAAAGATTAAGACTTGTAGGCATTGATCCAAAGAATATAGACTAAAAATATTATGGTAAAAAAAATGAAAGAAATATCACCAGGCCGCTATAGAGAATCGTTTGGTAGATACTACGAAGAATTTATTGTTGGAGATATCTATGAACATAGGCCCGGCAGAACAATTACCCAATCAGATAATATTTGGTTTACTCTTTTAACTATGAATCAACATCCCTTGCACATTGATGATGAGTACGGAAAGGGTACAGAGTTTGGCAAGACCTTAGTAGTTAGCCCTTTTACAGTGGCATTAATGGTAGGAATGAGCGTAAGTGATGTCAGTCAAAAAACAGTAGCCAATCTAGGCTGGACAGATATCAAGATGACTCATCCTCTTTATGTGGGCGATACACTTTATGCTGAATCTGAAGTTATCGAAAAAAGAGAGTCTAAATCAAGACCCGACGAAGGTATAGTCACTGTCAAAACAATTGGCAAGAATCAAGATGGAGTCGAAGTCGCTTCATTTATAAGATCAGCCCTTATTCCAAAAGATGGAAAAGCCGTCGAAGATAAAATTGACTATTAACTTTATATTGTAGACTCTCATGTCTTTATCAATGTTCACGGAAAGTTATAAAAAGAAATCCCTATAATAAAAGACTTTTTTTTGCTATAACTATCCTCAACTTACAGGGGAAAAGTTATGGGAGATATTTCTAGCACAGAAAAAAAATTACATTGGCATTTACAAGGTAATTGGGCACCTGTTGGAAAGGAGCTAACTGAGTCTGAGCTTCAGATAAAAGGTGAAATACCAAAAGATCTTTCAGGTTTATTTGTAAGAAATGGTTTTAATCCTGTATCTGGACACAGCGATCATTGGTTCTTTGGCAATGGCATGCTTCATGGAGTTTATATTGAAAATGGCAAAGCATCTTATAGGAATAGGTATGTTAGAACTCCTTATTACGAAAATGATCTAAATGTGATGTCATCATTTGGAGACCTCGCCGCATCTCCAGCAAATACACACATTGTTAATCATGCCGGTAAGTTACTTGCTTTAGAGGAAACATCTTTACCCTGGGAGCTTAATAAAGATTTAGATACCATAGGTGTAGAGGACTTCGACGGAAAGTTAGATACGGCTATGACAGCTCATCCAAGAGTATGTCCTGAAACAGGAGAGATGCTTTTCTTTGGTTACTCTATGTTTAGTGAGCCTTATTTAAATTATTACAGAGTTAGTAAAGAGGGCGCTTTAGTTCAATCTGAAGCCATAGAACTGCCTAGACCCGTAATGATGCATGATTGGAATATCACTAAAAACTACGTTGTCTTCATGGATCTGCCCATAGTTTCAGATATGGATTTAGCTGCTACTACAGGATCTCCATTTGGCTTTAAACCAGAATGTGGGGCGCGATTAGGAGTTATGCCTAGAACTGGTAACAATTCAGATGTTAGGTGGTTTGATATAGATCCTTGTTTCGTATTCCACAGTTTTAATTCATTTGAGATAGACAATAAGATAGTTTTGTATGTATCTAGACAACAAGAGGCAATGGTCGGTGGTTTTAAAGATATTTATGGAGGTGAAACCACGGTTGCAAGATTATGGCGCTGGATAATAGATCTAGAAAAAGGGACTGTATCGGAAGAACAACTAGATGATGGGGCATGTGATTTTCCAAGAATAAATGATGATCGAATTGGTCTGTATTCTGAGTTTGGTTACTGTATGCAGTTAAAAACTGACGTCAAAGACCTTACTTTTGGAGAAAATTTATATAAATATCATCTTGAAACAGGTAAAAGGATTGACCATCATCTAGGAGACAATGTTGCAGGTGGAGAGCCAGTGTTTGCTCCTAAACCTGGAGCAACTGAAGAAGATGAGGGTTGGATACTTTCATTGGTTCATGAAAGAGAATCTAGGAGATCCAAACTTATAATCATCGATGCCCAGTCGTTTGACCAACCACCAGTCGCAGAAGTTATAATTCCTCAAAGGGTTCCTTATGGTGCTCATGGAAGCTGGATTCAAAACTAATTAGGAGGTTATTTTGGAAGCACAATACGCATCCGTTTGGGAGAGAAACTCTGATGTCATACCAGATAAAATTGCTCTCATCTGTGGAAATAATGAAGTCACATGGAAAGACTATGATGATAGGGCGGCAAGACTTGCTTCATTATTGACTGAAGCAGGATTAGGAGATGATTCAAAAGTTGGACTTTATTTGCATAATTCTAATGAATATCTAGAGGCTCAGTACAGTGTTTTTAAAATTAAAGGTGTGCCTATAAATGTGAACTATAGATATAAAGAAGAAGAGTTAGTTTATCTACTAGACAACTCAGATTCAGAGGCTGTTTTTTATCAAGGTTGTTACGCTGAACAAATTAAATCTATAAAAGACAAATTACCTAAAGTTAAACTTTATATACAAGTTGATGACGGAACAAATGAAGTTTTAAGTTTTGCAAAAGATTATGAGTCAAGCATTTCGACTTGTAATCCTATGGATAGGATAGAGCGCTCAAGTAGAAACATTTATATGCTCTATACAGGTGGAACAACTGGCATGCCAAAAGGGGTTATGTATGAGCACGAAGGCCATTTAACTGGCATGTTGAACACAGCTGGGGCTTGGGGATTGATACCTGTTCAAGAAAAGATAGATATAGATTCTGTTGCGGAAGAAGTAAAGAAATTAGCTGACGAAGACAGACTTCCCGTAAGCATACCTGCATGTCCATTGATGCATGGAACAGGTATGTGGCTAGGTGCAATTATTCCACACCTTGTAGGCGGCACAGTTGTAACACTACCTCAATTGGGATTTGATCCTGATAACTTATTGAAAGAAGTTGAACGAACACATGCCAATAATGTAGTCATAGTTGGAGATGCTTTTGCCAAACCTATTATGGATGCTTTAGATAAAGCTGAAGCTGAAGGTAATCCTTATAATCTGGATTCAATAAATACAATTATTTCTAGTGGAGTAATGTGGAGTTCTGAAGTTAAACAAGGACTATTGAAACATCATGATATGGTCTTAGTTGACGCAATGGGCTCTACTGAGGGAGGAATGGGATCTTCTAGAGCTTCTAGAGATAATCCTGCTGAAACTGCAAAATTTGTTCTCAATCCTGGAGTTATTGTTATAACCGATGATGGTGAGATAGTAGAACCAGGTTCTGACAAGATGGGTAAAATTGGAACTAGCGGACTGGTACCTTTGGGATACTTTAAAGATGAGAAAAAGTCTGCAGAAACTTTCAAGGAATTCCAAGGGATTAGGTATAGCTTTCCTGGAGATTATGCAAAAGTTGAAGCTGATGGAACCATCACTCTCTTGGGACGTGGCAGTAATTGTATTAATACTGCTGGTGAAAAGGTTTATCCAGAGGAGGTAGAAGAGGCTATAAAGCGTCATGATGACATATATGATTGTCTCGTCGTTGGTCTGCAGGATGATAGATTTGGCCAGAGGGTAGTAGCTTTAGCTTCTTTTCAGGAAGGAAAAGAAATTGGAGAGCAAGATCTCATCTCTTATACTCGAGAGCACTTAGCTGGCTACAAGCTCCCAAAACAAGTTTTGTTTGTTGAAGAAGTTATGCGCGCACCAAATGGTAAAGCTAATTATAAGTGGGCAAAGGAAACAGCAGAAAAAGAATTAACTTAGGAGAATTTAAATGGATGTGAGTGAAGCGGTAGATTCTAGGCTTTCTGTAAGAGAATTTTTGAATAATCCTGTTGAGGATTCTTTAATAGCTAAGTTATTAGAAAAGGCCTCTAGATCTGCTTCTGGAGGTAACTTACAGCCTTGGAAGGTTTACGTCATTAATAATGAAACTATGCAATCATTCTTGAAGTTTCAATCAGAATGGTCTGAACCTGAGACGCCAGCTTACGCAATATATCCTGAAAAATTAACTGAGCCTTATAGGACTTCACGTTTCGAGGTTGGTGAACAGATGTATTCCATTCTTGGTATAGAGCGTGATGATAAGGAAGGTAGATTTAAGCAGATGCTTAAGAACTATGAATTTTTTGGAGCTCCTGCGGCATTCTTTTGTTACGTAGATAGACAAATGGGCACTCCTCAATGGTCAGATCTAGGAATGTTTCTTCAGACTTTTATGCTTCTTGCAAGAGAAGCTGGACTTGATACTTGCGCACAAGAAGCTTGGTCACTTAAACAGGAGAGTGTCACAGCTTTCGTAGAAGCACCAGAAGATGAAATGCTTTTTTGTGGCATGGCTATTGGTTATAGAGATACCAAAGCATCCATAAACGAATTAAGAACTAACAGGAGACCAATTGATACTTGGGCTCACTTTTTAAAGAAATAGTCTGCTAAGCTGAATGTCTGAGTACCTGACCTGCGCGTGCGCTTGTAGGTTCTCCATCAAGGACATTAACCTGGCCATTGACGATCGTTGCTTTGAAGCCACGAGATTTCTGGATATATCTAGGTGCTTCACCAGGGAAGTCATTCACTAATACAGGTTGCAACTCTGTTACCTCTTCTGGTTTAAAAACATTAATATCTGCTTTCATTCCTGTTTTTAGAGTACCTCGATCCTTTAGGCCAATCACCGCAGCTGGATCAGCTGTCATTCGTTTTATAGCTTCAGGAAGAGTGAATACACCTGTCTCACGTACATAATGAGAAAGCATGAAACTAGCCCAACCTCCGTCCATAATTTGGGAAACATGTGCACCAACATCACCAAGTCCAGGGATTAGGTTCTCGCTGGCGAAAAGGTCACCTTGCTCTTTCAGGTTGCCGGCAAACATACGCCAGTTGAAAAGGCCGCGACCATTACTATCTCTTGATAGGCGTAAGAAAGTTTCAGACCAGTGTTCTCCGGCAGATTTTGATAGTTCTATAAGATTCTGAGCAGAATTGTGTTCTGGTGCATCATCGAATCCTAGAAAGTAGACTTTCTGCAGCGGAATACCACATGATTTCGGTTCTCGAGCTTCAGTTACTAATGTCTCACAAAAAGCATCATCATTGATGGCTTTTAATCTACCCTCACAGTCTTTTTCTCGTAACACATCCCATGTTGGCCCTTGAACAGGTAGCCCTGCCTGAAGACCAAACATATAACCAGATCCGCGCGTATGGCTGGTACCTGTAATATTACGCCCCTCTGTATTCATTTCATCAAGATGCGTTGCAGCTTTAGTTCCAGATCCTTCTTCCCCTGAACAACCATAGCTAAATAAGACCCTGCTACCCTCAGTTTCAGCTACTGACTTCATTACTTCAGCATCTGCACCAACAAGCTGCATTAAACCATCTCTAGGTCCTACAACTTTCGCAATTTCTACAAGTTCAGAGCATTCTGCGAAGGTTCCTGGAATTGAACGGCCGTCTGGAGCTTTGTGTGGTTCGTAACGATTAGTAGAAAATCCAACAGCACCATCTTCTATTGCCTTTTGAACAATTTCAGCCATCTGCTGCTTTTCAGCTTCAGATGCTTGCTCATCAAAGGATCTATCGCCCATGACGTAATAGCGAACTGCGCAATGACCCACGAGACCAGCAACATTAAGAGAAGGTTTAAGTTCTTCCAACATATCGAGGTATTGACCATAGTGTTCCCAATTCCAAGGAAGTCCGGAAAGAATGGCTTGCTTAGGAATATCTTCTACTGTTTCCATCATGCCAGCGAGAATTTCCACATCATCAGGCTTACAAGGAGCAAAAGTGAGTCCACAGTTGCCAATCAAGGCCGTAGTAACACCATGCCAACAAATAGGAGTCATTTGAGGATCCCAGCCAATTTGGGCATCCAGGTGAGTATGAATATCAACAAAGCCAGGAGAAACTGTCATACCCTCAGCATCAATAATCTCAGCTGCTTCTCCATTTACTTCCCCAATTTTAGTTATAAGTCCATCTTTGATTGCAATGTCTCCAGAATAAGCATCTGAACCAGTTCCATCTATGATGTTTCCATTTTTTATTATTAGATCATGTTCCATAATTTACCCCTCAAAAATATAGTATATACAATGAAAGCAACCTCACTCCAGCAAAAAAAAGGGTAAAAACTAACTTTTCTAAAAAGTTAATCATCACAATGAATGGGCTAGACAGGATTTGAACCTGTGACCTTCCGCTCCGGAGGCAGACGCTCTATCCTAGCTGAGCTACTAGCCCAAAATAGATTATATATCTATCTGAATATCTATTTTATTAATACACCAGCCCTGATATTATGCCCCTTCTTTTAATCGTGGAGTAAATATGGCCAGTAATACTTGGCAATCAATTAATTGGAAGGATCCTTTTTTGCTTGAGCAACAACTGTCTGATGACCAAAGAATGGTGAGAGATACTGCTAATCAGTTCGCTCAAGAAAAGCTTTTGCCAAGAGTAAGAGATGCTTTCAGAAGCGAAGAAACTGATCCTGTAATATTTAAAGAAATGGGCTCTGTAGGTTTATTGGGTTCAACTATACAAGGCTATGATTGCCCAGGTGTTGACTATATGAGTTATGGGTTAATTGCGAGGGAAGTAGAAAGAGTTGATTCTGGTTATAGATCTATGATGAGTGTTCAATCTTCTTTAGTTATGTATCCAATCTATGCTTTTGGTTCTGAAGAACAAAGAGAGAAATATCTACCATCCTTAGCTAAAGGTGAAATGATAGGTTGCTTTGGTTTGACAGAACCAGACTATGGATCAGATGCTGGCGGTTTAATAACAAGAGCAAAGAGCGTAGATGGTGGTTACTCATTAAGTGGCGCAAAAATGTGGATATCAAATAGTCCTATTGCAGATGTTTTTGTTGTTTGGGCTAAGAATGATGAGGGAAAAATAAAAGGATTTATTCTTGAAAAAGGAATGGAAGGACTTAGTGCCCCAAAGATCGAAGGAAAATTGGCATTAAGGGCCTCCGTTACCGGTCAGATAGTTATGGATGAAGTGTTTGTTGAAGAGAGTCAGATGCTTCCAAACATTGAAGGTCTCAAAGGACCATTCAGTTGCTTAAATAATGCAAGATATGGAATCGCTTGGGGAGCTCTAGGTGCAGCCGAAACTTGCTGGCATACTGCTCGAGATTACGTGATGGATAGAAAACAATTTGATAGGCCTCTTGGTTCTAATCAAATTATTCAATTAAAGTTAGCTGATATGCAGACTGACATAAGTATTGGATTGCAAGGATGCTATCGCGCAGGCCAATTAATGAATGACAATAATATCTCTCCAGAATTAATTTCACTTATAAAACGAAACTCAACCGGCAAAGCACTTGAGATAGCTAGAAAATCTAGAGATATGCTTGGAGGTAATGGAATATCAGACGAGTATCCAATTATGAGGCATATGGTAAATTTAGAAGTTGTAAATACTTACGAGGGAACTAGTGATATACACGCCTTGATCTTGGGACGAACACAAACAGATATACCTGCGTTTTAGTCCCATTTTTCAAGACTACCTAGTTTTATTGTTTTATAATGCAGCCCGCTCGATCTTCAGAAATCTATAATATATGAAATATTCAAAATTCTTCTTGATACTTACAATCGGTTTTGTGGTGAGCCTAAGTGCTTCAGAAGCAAAAAAAGCAATTGAAACGAGGATTGCTCCTGTAGGATCTATTTGCCTTGAAGGACAGGATTGCGGTTCTGCTGCTCCTGCAGCGTCTCAAGCAATGGCTCCTGTAAATGATTTGCCCAAAATACAGCTTTCAGAAGGATCTGAACATGTTGTTAAAATGCTAAATTCAGGTGTTGATGGAACGATGGTTTTTGAACCTGCTGTGATTAAGGTCTCAGTAGGTGATACGATCCACTTTAAAGCTACTGATCTTTCTCATAATTCTGCATCCATGTCTGGGATGATTCCATCTGGAGCTGATAGTTGGGCTGGCGCTCTGAGTCAGGATATTTCAGTAAAACTAGATGAAGAAGGAATTTATGTGTATCAGTGCGATCCTCACGTAATGATGGCTATGGTAGGTGTTATACAAGTCGGAGAAGCTGTTAACATGGCAGAAGTAAAAGATGCAGCTTCCAATCAAAAAGCAACTTTTATTATGAATGGTACGAGATTAGAGCAATATCTTTCTCAGCTTTAGATAGTTTTCAGCAGGGCAGGCAATTCTCTCCAATCAGAAAAACTAGGTACCTGAATATCTAATTCTAATTCTCCTTCATTTTCATTGAACCATATAGGCTTGCAGCCGAAATCATAACTAGCCTGCACATCATTGATCGGATGGTCTCCAATGTGGCATATTTCTTTAGCTTCCAGACCTGTTGCATCTAGTGCAGCTTCGAACATTTCTGGATTGGGTTTATGAGTATTTAGCTCTGCCGGAGAAAGAATGTAGTCAAAATAATCTGATATCCCGATCATACCAAGATCAGCATTTCCATTTGTTATGACCCCCAGAGAGTACTCATCTTTTAATACATCTAGAGTTGAGACCACATGATCATAGAAAGTTACATTATTTCGTCCTTCAAAGAATATTTTGAATGCACCTTCAGCCATACTTTGCGATTCATCATTGGTATATCCAGATCTTATACTGGCATCATAGAATATCTTGAGTCTAAGTTCAGACAATCTATTGATTAGACTCGGATCAGTTCTCAGCAGTTTATCTCTTATCTCTATACTCGCTTCCTTAGTTAGGGAGTTTAGGACCCCTGGATAATTATCTTTAATCCAATTCCTGGAATTTTTTTCAGCCTCCATAATGGTCGGCATAAGAGGCCAAAAAGTATCATCTAGATCAAAAGATATTGATTTAATTGTCATTCTTAGCTCCTTTTTTTGCTCGTGGGTGGGCCTTGTCATAAACCTTTGAGAGATGTTGAAAGTCTAATTTTGTATATATTTGCGTAGTACCGATATCTGAATGGCCGAGCATTTCTTGAACTGCCCTTAAGTCTCCACTTGATTCGAGTACATGACTTGCAAAAGAATGTCTTAACATGTGAGGATTAATCCCCGGAAGACCCCTTTGAAGACATAATTTCTCAAGTCTAAGTTGAATAGACCTTGCAGAAATACGACTTCCCTTGTTATTTAGAAAGATTGCATTCGTATGAGACTCTTTGGATTCTACTAATTCGCTTCTATAAATAATCCAATCTCGTAATGACTGAATAGCTTTTGTTCCAACTGGAACAATACGAGTTTTATTTCCTTTTCCGGTTACCACACATGTTCTTTCTTTAAGATCAATGTCTTCAAGGTCTAATTTGCAAATTTCTGACAACCGTAATCCAGAAGAATATAAAAGCTCTGCGATGGCTTTATCTCTTATCTCTATCATTCCTTTAGGTTTAAAGTCCAAAAGTCTTTGAACTAAATCAGCATCCATTGCCTTAGGAAGAAGTTGTGCCGATTTAGGTGAAACGATATTTTTTGCTGGATTCAACTTAATTTTTCCCTCTGTAAGCAAATGTTCATAAAAGGTTCTACAGGAAGATAATAATCTCTGGATACTCCTAGGGCTTAAACCTCTTCGCCTTTCGGTATTGATAAAGGTTCTTATGTCGTGTTCATTTACATTTTTCCAATTTTGAACGTCATGTACGGAAAGATATTGTGATAGTTTTTGTAGATCTCTTTGATATCCTTTAAGAGTGTG
The DNA here is from genome assembly GCA_902610065.1 of uncultured SAR86 cluster bacterium. Lineage (GTDB taxonomy): Bacteria > Pseudomonadota > Gammaproteobacteria > Magnimaribacterales > Magnimaribacteraceae > Magnimaribacter. The sequence continues at coordinate 31,326 of CACLUH010000007.1, read as the reverse complement.
CGGTGAATATTGTTTTACCGATTCTAAGTAAGATAGAAAAACTTTTATTTCAGTAACAAGCATTTAAAAATTATTTCTATCGATAAGCTTCGACAAGGTTTCTGCTACAAACTCTAAAAACAACGAATCGTTTTCTTTTGAATATGTATCTTCATTTTTAGAACCCAATGCAAGCATTCCAGGGCAGTCAGTATTTTTAATAGGCACTAAAACACAATCTTTTATTTTTGCCTTTTTATCAAAAATATAGTCCGATTCTTTTTTATCTAAGGGGCCACAAAATATATCCGAAGCATTATATTTTTTTCCTATTTGTTTATGTGCTTGTTTGGCGTCAAGAATTCTGCCTTTTGGCAAGTTAGGGTTTTCTTTAAAGAACAGGACTTTACAGGCATCTGCTTGAAATTTATTTGAGAAAGAATTTTCCGTTGTTGCGATTACATCTGTTAAATTTTTGCACACAATTAAATCTAAGATAAGTTCTTTAGTTTTTTCGAAGATACCTTCATTTGTTTTAGCTATTTCAAGCAATTCAAGTAAGTTTCCAGAGGTCGATTCGTAGTTCTTTCTAAGAACTTCAACTTGTTTTTGAATCAAAGAGACTGCTCCGCCAGTTTTATGAACTATTTCTATTGAATCTAATATATGGGAATTGCTCGAGAGGAAATCAGGGTTTAGTACTAGAAATTCTTCTACTTGCTTTGCATCAATGGATTTTTTTGGCATTAAATTTTGATTTCTATTTCTTCTAAAAAAGTTGCAGAACCTTCAGCGTATATTTTTCTTGATCCTATCTTGTAGTCTACCAAAATGCTTCCTTGATTGAAGTTTACCTTTACTGGAGATGACAGCCCTTTGTTTGATATGCCTATTACAGCAGCGGCGCAAGCCCCACTGCCACATGCCAAGGTCTCTCCAACACCTCTTTCGTAAACTTTTAGATTGATCTCATTATCATTAACTTTATTTGCTAAGCCAAAGTTGACTCCATCAGGAAATAATTTATTAGCTTGGAGCTTTTCACCAACAACAGCGAGATCTATTTTAGAGTCTCTTTCAGCAAATGTTACTCCGTGAGGATTTCCAAGTTCTATACAGTCTAGGAATAAATCTTGCCCTCCAATATCTAATGTAACCTGATTGATTTCTTCTAAAAACTCGAAAGAAGCTGAAAACACATCTTCACTCAATGATTCTAGATACCAGATACCTCCATCAGTGTTAACTTTAACTTTTTTTGAAGCACATAAAGAGTGATCTTCTATAAATTTAGAAACGCACCTTGCTCCATTGATGCAATTTGAAGCAATAGATCCATCGTTGTTATATATTTTTGCATCGAAATTATTTTCAGGCTCTTTTGGAGGCAATACTATTATGAGTTGATCAAAATCTATTTTGTGACTTTGATATATTTTAAGCACATCTTCTGAATTGATAGAAATATCATTTCTTAAAGAATCAATAATGGCAATGATATTCCCAAGCCCTGAGTAAATGTATAAGTCTATTGGCATAACTGATTATGATTCTAAAGCTATGAGATCTTCAAATGTTTCTTTTCTTCTTATCACTTCAATTTCACCGCCCATAACAAGTAACTCCATGGGCTTAAGTCTAGAGTTATAGTTTGAACTCATAACTGAACCATAGGCACCTACATCCATGAAAGCAACAAAGTCATTAGGTAAAATTTTCAGATTCCGGCCTTTAGCAAGTATATCCCCAGTCTCACAAACTGGACCTGCTAAATCGTAAGTATCAGATGATATTTCTCTATTTTCTAATTCTTTTACCTCATGCCAGGCCTCATATAATGAAGGCCTAATCAAATCATTCATACCTGCATCAATAATTGCAAATTTTTTCCCACCTGCATTTTTTATGTACTCTATCCTTGTGACCAGAATTCCCGCAGAACCAACGATCGATCTACCAGGTTCTAGTATTATTTTATACTCCTTACCTTCTAATTTGTTTTTCACTCCTGCCATTAAAATTTTTGGATCTCCTTCTTCTTCGTCTTTGTATTGGATGCCAAGGCCACCACCAATATCTAAAAATTCAATGGCATGCCCATTTGCTGAAAGATTATTTGCAATTTCACTTATAACATCCAAGCTTTTCAGAATTAGATTTTCGTCTGAAATCTGAGACCCTATGTGACATGCGATAGAAGTTATATTTACGAGTTTATTCTCTCTCGCTTCGTCTGATATTTTATTGACTGCTTCACTATCTAAACCAAATTTTGAAGTCTTTGATCCTGTTTCAATATATTTATGAGAGCCAATGGCTATATCGGGGTTAACTCTAAGTGCACAATTTACAGATTTGTTAAGTCGTTCAGAAATTTTTGCTATTCTCTTGAATTCACCATATGACTCTATATTGATAGAGAGGATATCGTTTTCTATTGCTAATTTTATTTCATCATTTGACTTCGCTACGCCAGAAAAAACAATTTTGTTCTTATCTGCACCGGCCGTCAGACAACGTTTGAGCTCATTTCCAGACACTACATCAAATCCAGAACCAAGTTCAGACAATAATTTTAGAATGTGAAGATTAGAATTCGCTTTTACTGCATAACAAATCAGATCATTGCTGCCGAGTTCATTTTGATACTTCTCAAAGTTATTTTTAATTTGCTCCGCAGAATAGATAAACAAGGGAGAGCCATATTCTCTTGCTAAATTAATAACAGGAATATTTTCAATACAAAGCTGTCCTTCAATTTCTTTCATGGTAAGAAAAAAAAGTTTCAGGATTGTCAGGTAACCTTAAAGGAACTTTATTGCCACATGAAGACAAGTTAAAAATAAACGACAATAGTAAGATTCTCATGCAAATATTCATGATTGCTTCCTGATTAATTCTTTCTTGGCTATTTTTATTTCTTTTTTAACTTGCGAGGGCGCCGTACCACCTACCTGTTTTCTGGATAATATTGTTTTCTGAGGATTCAGGTAATTTGTAACGTCTTCGTTTATTATTTTAGAAAATTTTCTTAACTCAAAAATTTCTAATTCAAAGATTTGAACCTTCTTTTTTTCTGCATGCGCAACAATCTTACCAACTATTTCATGGGCCTTCCTAAATGCAATACCTTTTTCAACTAGATAGTCTGCTAAATCGGTTGCAGTTATTTGACCAGTAAAACAATCACTCTTCATTTTTTCAATATTAGGCTCCATCCCTTCAATTATTAGTGACAGTAATTCAAGGCTATCTTTGGTGAAATCTATACTGCCAAAAATGTATTCCTTATCATCTTGTAAATCCCTGTTATAAGTTAATGGAAGATTTTTCATCAATGACAGAAGTCCCATAAGATTAGCGATTGTTTTGGAGGCACCTCCTCTAATTAGTTCTGCCATATCAGGATTCTTTTTTTGAGGCATTATCGAAGAGCCCGTGCACACTTCATCAGATAAATGGATATAACTATATTGGCTTGAAGACCAAATTATTATCTCCTCACAAATTCTTGAAAGATGAATTCCTACTATTGATAAAGAAGAAGCTAACTCCAGAACAAAGTCTCTGTCACTAACTGCATCCATAGAATTTCTGCTTATATCTTTAAAGCCCAGCTTCTTAGCTAGGAATTTCCTATCTATATTGAATCTTGTTCCAGATAATGCAGCTGAACCTAATGGCATGACATCCATTCTTTTTTTTGTATCTTCTAACCTCGAATAATCTCTAGATAGCATTTCGAACCATGCCATTAGGTGATGTCCAAAAGTCACAGGCTGTGCAATTTGAAGATGAGTTAGACCGGGCATCAAAGTATCGGTATTTTTGTCAGCTTTTTTTAATAAGGATTTTTGAAGCAAGATTAATAAGTTTAGAATCTCGTCTATTTGGTCCTTTAGAAATAGCCTTAAGTCTGTAGCTACTTGATCATTTCTAGATCTTCCAGTATGAATTTTTTTTGCGGCTGTACCAGCAATTTTTACGAGCCTCGACTCAATATTCATATGAACATCCTCTAGGCTCGGATCCCAATTGAATTTATCATGCTTTATCTCATCTAAAATCTTATTGAGACCTTTTTTTATTTTTTTTAGTTCAGAGGAATTTATTAAATTTGCCACATTTAGTATCTCGGCGTATGCAATTGATCCTTTGATATCGACTTCAAACAGTCTTTTATCTATATCAATAGATGCAGAAAATGACTGAGCAAGATCGTCAGTCCCAGATTCAAATCTACCTCCCCATAGAGGATTTATTTCTTTTTCTTTTTTTGCCATAACATTATTTTTTCAGTTTACTAACTGTGCATCACTTATGTGAAGTGCTTAGTATAAAGCGGAGAAAAGTCCAAAACTAAATATTTTGGAATTTTATCTTTGAATAATCAGATTAGTATTTATATATTTCTGACTTGAAAGGTCCCTCTTCGGGTACATTGATGTACTCGGCTTGATCAGAAGATAGTTTAGTCATGACTCCGCCAAATCCTTCTACCATATAAGATGCTACCTCTTCATCCAATTTCTTAGGTAATACTTCAACTCGGATAAGCTCTTGTTTCTTATCTTCATCATTAATCTGAGCAAATTTCTTTTCGTATAAATACATTTGTGCAAGTACTTGATTTGCAAATGAGCCATCCATAATCCTTGATGGGTGACCTGTTGCGTTGCCTAGATTAACAAGTCGTCCTTCTGACAGAAGAATAATATAGTCTTCGCTGTTCATATCAGGCGTTTCTCCAGCTTTAGTATCTCTAAAGATTTTATGAACTTGCGGTTTTACCTCTTCCCACTGCCATTCATCACGCATGTATTGTGTATCTATCTCGGTATCAAAATGACCGATATTGCAAACGACTGCTCCATTTTTTAAAGCTTTAAGCATATATTTATCACAAACTTTGTAGTTACCAGTTGTTGTGACAATTAGATCAGTATCCTCTAGTAGAGTCTTATTCATTGACTCTTCAGAGTCTTTATTAATTCCATCTATATAAGGTGAAACAACTTCGTAACCATCCATACAAGCCTGCATGGCACAAATCGGATCTATTTCAGTGACTCTAACCACCATTCCTTCTTGTTTAAGACTTTGTGCAGATCCTTTACCTACATCGCCATATCCAATTACCAGGGCTTTTCTACCAGCAAGAAACATATCTGTTCCTCTTTTGATACCATCATTTAAGCTATGCCTTGTACCATATTTATTGTCAGCCTTTGATTTAGTCACTGAGTCATTTACATTGATAGCTGGAACTTTCAGCTCGCCTTTTTCGATCATCTCATTAAGTCTTAAGACGCCAGTAGTTGTCTCCTCTGTTATGCCATGGATATTTTCAAGAATTTCAGGATATTTATCATGGGCCATCGAAGTCAGGTCACCTCCATCATCAAGAATCATATTTGCATCCCAAGGTTTTCCGTCAGATAAAATTGTTTGTTCTATACACCAGTTAAACTCTTCTTCGGTTTGACCTTTCCAAGCAAATACTGGTACACCTGATTCAGCTATCGCTGCTGCTGCATGATCTTGAGTAGAAAAAATATTACATCCAGACCATCTAACTTCTGCACCCAGTGCGGTTAAAGTTTCTATCAGAACTGCCGTCTGTATAGTCATATGTATACAACCTAAAATTTTAGCCCCCTTAAGAGGTTGTTCGCTTCCATATCTTTCTCTTAATTTCATTAAGGCAGGCATCTCAGATTGGGCTATAACTATCTCTTTTCTTCCCCAATCTGCTAATTCCATATCAGCTACTTTGTAATCTTTATTACTCATAATGTTTATCCTTTTAATGCTTCGACTTTATCTGTTTTTTCCCAAGTGAATGCTGCTTCTTCTCTTCCAAAGTGACCATAGGCCGCAGTAGATTGATAAATCGGTCTTTTAAGATCAAGCATATTGATCAATTGCATAGGCCTAAGATCAAAATGTTCTCTTATCAGATCTGAAATTTTTTCTTCATCAATTTTAGATGTTCCAAATGTATTAACACTTATCGAGGTTGGTTCAGCAACGCCGATTGCATAGGATACCTGAATCTCACATCTATCAGCCAAACCCGCAGCTACGATATTTTTTGCCACGTACCTTCCAGCATAAGCAGCAGATCTGTCTACTTTAGAAGGATCCTTTCCTGAAAAAGCACCTCCTCCATGTCTAGCCATACCACCATAGGTATCAACGATGATTTTTCTACCAGTGAGTCCACAGTCTCCTACTGGACCACCTATTTCAAACCTTCCTGTCGGATTGATGAAATATTTTGTATCCTCATTTAACCAATTAGAAGGAAGGATAGGTTTGATAATTTCTTCCATGACACCTTCTTTTAGATCCTCTTGAGAAACATCAGGATCATGCTGAGTCGACAATACAACAGCAGAAATAGATTGAGGTTTGCCATCTTCCCCGTAAACGAAACTTACCTGGCTTTTAGCATCCGGTCTCAGCCACGATAATTTATTGCTTTTTCTAATAAAGGCTTGTTGCTCAACAAGTCTATGAGAGTAAGTAATTGGAGCTGGCATTAATACTTCTGTTTCATTTGTTGCATAGCCAAACATTAAGCCTTGGTCTCCAGCACCTTGCTCTAAATCCTCACCTTCACCTTCGTTAACACCTTGTGCAATATCTTGAGATTGCTTACCGATGGCATTAACTACCTCACATGTGTTTCCATCACAGCCAACATCTATACTGTCATAGCCTATATCGAGAATAACTTTTCGTGTGAGGGCTTCTAAGTCTGGTTCCGATCCACTTGTTATTTCTCCAGCGAGAACAACTAAGTTATCTTTGACTAAGGTTTCGCAGGCAACTCTTGACTCAGGATCATCTTTGAGCATTGCATCGAGTACAGCATCAGAAATTTGATCTGCCATTTTATCTGGGTGTCCTTCCGAAACAGATTCAGAAGTAAATATTTTATATTCAGACATATTGTCTCCATTGCCAAGGAGCGGGTATTTTACACAAAACTATTGTTTTTACTGAAAAAAACAATGTTTTTATTAGTATTTCTATATACATAAAAAAATATTTCGGCGACAATAAGTTGCCCAAAAAAATGAGTAAAATTTCAAGCTCCCAATCAGCAAATGCCTTAAGAATCTTGGCTTTAGATTCTGTGAAACAGGCGAACTCTGGACATTCAGGGATGCCCATGGGAATGGCAGATATAGCCGAAGTACTTTGGCAGAATCATTTAATTCACAATCCTGGAAATCCTGACTGGTTTAATAGAGATAGATTTGTGTTGTCGAATGGCCATGGTTCTATGCTTATATACGGACTTTTGCATCTCACAGGTTATGATTTATCTATCCAAGACTTACAAGATTTTAGACAGTTGAATTCAAAAACTGCTGGCCACCCAGAATTTGGAATAACACCAGGCGTAGAAACTACTACAGGGCCATTAGGACAAGGTATTGCTAATGCAGTAGGAATGGCGATAGCTGAAAAAACTATAGCATCTAAATTTAATACTGAAAAACATAAAATCATTGACCACATGACTTATGTATTTACTGGAGATGGTTGTTTAATGGAAGGTATATCTCATGAAGCTTGTTCTTTGGCGGGAACCCTCGGTCTTGGAAATTTAGTAATTTTATATGACGACAATGATATTTCAATAGATGGTAATGTAGAAGGATGGTTCACAGAGGATATTCCTAAAAGGTTTGAATCTTATGGATGGGAAGTTATACCAAATATAGATGGCCATAATTTTGAAGAAATAGATCAGGCCATCATTAAAGCAAAATCTAATGTCAATAAACCTACTCTGATATGCTGTAAGACGGTTATTGGAAAAGGATCGCCAAATATGTCAGGCACAGCGGCTGCCCATGGAGCTATTTTAGACCCTGATGAAATAAATTTAACCAGAAAAGAATTAAATTGGTCCAATGATCCTTTTGATATCCCGCAAGAAGTTTATGAAGACTGGGATGCAAGAAATATAGGAAACCAGAAAGAAGAAGACTGGAATAAAATATTTGAAGAATATGCTTCCGAAAATCCAGAATTATCATTTGAATTAAAAAGATTGATTGCTGGTGATTTACCCGATCGAATCGAGGAAAATATTTATTCTTTCATTGAAGAAGTTCAAAAAGATCTTCCCAAGATTGCTACAAGAGTTTCTTCTCAAAAAGTTTTAAATATTTTGGGCCCTCTTATTCCAGAGTTATTTGGTGGATCTGCAGACCTTACAGGTTCAAATAATACAAATTGGGATGGAACTAAAGAAATAAGAGCGAATGATTTTTCTGGAAACTATATTAACTATGGTGTTAGAGAGTTTGGAATGACTGGAATTATGAATGGTTTAGTTTTGCACGGTGGTATTAAAGCCTATGGAGGAACTTTTTTAACATTCTTAGATTACGCTAGAAATGCAGTAAGAATGGCTGCTTTAATGAAGATACAGACAATACTTGTATATTCTCATGATTCAATAGGAGTTGGAGAAGATGGCCCTACCCATCAACCTATTGAACATTTAACAAGCTTAAGGACTACACCTAACCTAGAGACATGGAGGCCTTGCGATACTTCAGAGACGGCTATTTCATGGCTAGCTGCTCTGGAAAATATAGATAAACCAACGGCACTAATACTATCTAGACAAGGGCTACCGAACTTCAAGAGGAGTAAAGATCAGGTTGATTCTATTAAGAATGGTGCCTATATCCTTTGGGAGCCTGAAGTCGATCCAGAACTAATTTTCATAGCTACAGGTTCCGAAGTTGAGCTTGCAATGTCAGTGGCTGAGGAGGTGAAAGATAAGACTCCAGTTAGAGTTGTTTCGATGCCTTGCTCAGAAAGGTTTGATTCTCAATCAGCAGAATATAAGGAATTTATTCTTGGCAAAGGTATAAAAAGAGTAGCCATTGAGGCTTCTCAGGCTGATTGGTGGAGAAAATATGTTGGCCTTGAAGGTGACGTTATAGGAATGGATTCCTTCGGTGAATCAGCTCCTGGAAATGTACTTTTTGAGCATTTTGGATTTACTAAAGAACAAATTATCTCAAAACTTGGCCTTTAGAAATGCAATATAAAAGGCTTAATGAGATAAACTTAAGCAACAAGACTGTTTTATTAAGATTAGATCTTAATACTCCCATTGAGAATGGTTTAGTTGTTAATAATGAACGCATTCTGAGATCCCTACCGACTCTAAATTTCATTATCGATACAGGTGCAAGATTAGTGATCATGAGTCATTTAGGCAGGCCAGAGGAGAATGATATATTTCAAGAAGAATTTTCTCTATTACCAGTCGTGAATGAAATGGAGAACTTATTAAATAAAAAAATTAAGTTTTATAACTTAGATGAGTTTGAAAATTTAGAACAAATCCCAGAAATTTCAATCATTGAAAATACGCGATTTTGTATTGGTGAGAAGTCTAATGATATCGATTTATCAAAGAGATTGGCTGGATTAGGTGATTTAATTGTAATGGATGCATTTGCCACTTCACATAGAGCTCATGCCTCTACGGCAGGTGTAATAACTTTTTCTAATGATGCTTGTGCAGGTTTATTGTTAGATGAGGAATTAAAAGCTTTATCTAAAGTAAAAGAAGATTCTAAAAACTCAGTGGCAATTCTTGGCGGTGCGAAAATATCTACCAAACTGACTCTTATCGACTCCCTTTCTAAATCTATGGATAAGATCATCCTCGGAGGAGGAATAGCCAATACCCTCATAGCAGCAAAGGGCAATGAAGTAGGTAAATCCTTAGTTGAAGAGTCCATGCTATCAGAAGCAGCTGAATTGTTAGAAAATCCAAAAATAATAGTTCCTAATTTCGTAATAGTTTCTGATAACCCTGACAAACCGGGCAGACTCACTTCCATCAACTCTATATCAAAACATGAAGCAATTTTTGATGTTTCACCCGAATCATTTACTGATTTGGAAACGATTTTAATGAGTGCGGGAACTATTTTATGGAATGGCCCACTTGGATTCTTTGAAAAGGAAAATTTTCATAAGGGGACAACAAAAATAGCTAAAATGATATGTTCCTCAAAGGGCTTTTCTGTTGCCGGAGGAGGCGATACCATCGCTGCAGCACAAAAGGCTGGAGTTTTGGACAAATTGGATTATGTTTCTACTGCAGGTGGAGCATTCTTAGAATTTATGGAAGGGAAAAAACTTCCTGGAGTTGAGGCATTGGTAGATAAAGTAAATTAAACTTATATTTGGAGAGAAAAAATGAATTTTAATAGTTTAAGTGAGATAGCAAGTTACATGGTTTCCGAAGGGAAAGGAATATTAGCTGCTGATGAAAGTAATCCTACATGTACTAAACGGTTTGATTCAATAGGAGTTGAGTCCACCGAGGAAAAAAGAAGAGACTATAGGGAGTTACTTTTTAGATCTGAAGGCATGAAAGGAAATATAGGAGGAGTAATATTATTTGACGAAACTATACGTCAGAGTGCCGCTGATGGTACTTCTTTGGTAGATGTTATAACTAGCCAAGGTTCCTTGCCAGGTATCAAGGTTGATAAAGGTTTGCAACAAATAGGTGATTCAGAGGAGAGTCTTACACAGGGTTTAGAGGGCCTTGATGAAAGATTAAAAGAATATTATGAACTTGGCGCTAAATTTACTAAGTGGAGAGCAGTTATTAACATTGGAGAAGACATGCCCTCTTCTGAAGCTATTTCAGCAAATATGGAAGCCCTTGCTGATTACGCAAAAATCGTTCAAAACAATAATATGGTTCCAATGGTTGAGCCTGAAGTATTGATGGATGGAAATCATTCAATAGATGATTGTTTTGAAGCAACTTCCCGTTGCCTAGATGCCTTATTCACTTACCTTTTAGAAAAAGGTGTTGACATAAAAGGAACTATTTTGAAGCCCAATATGGTTACATCTGGATCTAATTATTCTGATCAAGCCGATGTTGAAGAGGTAGCCCGAAAGACTATTGATTGCCTTAAGGCTTATGTGCCTGATGATTTACCTGGTGTTACATTCTTATCAGGAGGACAGTCTGATATAGATGCTACTGCTCACTTGGATGCTATGAATAAGATCGGAGGATTTAATTGGAAATTAAGTTTCTCTTACGGAAGGGCTTTACAGCAACCTGCACTAAAAGCTTGGCTGGGCAGAATAGAAAATTCAACTCTGGCTCAACAGGCGTTGTCTCACAGAGTGATGATGAATAAGCTTGCTTCAGAAGGGAAGTGGGATATTTCTCTAGAAAACTAATTGAAGCTGCTCATTCAAAGAGTTTCAACCGCATCAGTTGAAGTTGATCGTGAGATTATCAGTTCAATAAAACAAGGTATTTTGGCATTTGTAGGATTTGACAAAAATGACTCAGTAGAGAATTTAGAAGCAATGGCAGAAAAGTTACTAAACTTTAAAACTTTTAATGATGAAAAGGGAAAGATATCTAAAAGTCTTTTTGAAACTAACAATCAATTATTAATTGTTCCTCAAGTGACCTTATCTGTAGGAACAAAAAAAGGGACAAAGCCTAGTTTTTCTGAAGCTGCTGAACCTCAAGTTGGCTTACAGTTGTTTCAAGAATTTACTCAAATATTTAAAGAAAAAAAATTTAAGTATGAAATTGGTAGTTTTGGTTCAGACATGTCGGTACATATAGTAAACGACGGACCGGTTACATTTTGGTTTGAAAATTAATTTTATATTTAGCTTATTTTATCAAGGACCTTTGGTAACGCTTTAATATATTGTTTTACATCGGCTATTTTCCCAGTACTGACCCTTGACCAATTTACATAGTCTTGATAAATGCCTCGAACTAGTACTTTCTCTTTTTCCATTTCTTTTCTGAACTCTTCTGCATTTAGAGATCCAAGGTCTACAAACATGAAGTTCGTGCTTGTTGGTAAGGGTTTCAAGCCATTTTCTTTGACAGCATCTCGCAACATATCTCTTGCCTCTACAATTTTCTCTTTGGAGTATCTTAAGAATTTTTCATCATTATAGGATGCAATCGCAGCGGCCACACCAGCCTGATTCAAAGAGTAATCTCCAAGTCCAAAAGACGAAATTTTAGAAATTAATTCTGGGTCTGCAATCATGTAACCTACTCTCATACCTGCAAGACCATAGATCTTGGAGAAGGTTCTAGCCACCACTACGTTATAACCCTCGTTAATAAGTGGGATCATAGTATTTTCATCAGGATTAGATGTGAGCTCATTATAAGCTTCATCAATCAAGACAATTGCTTTCTTAGAAGCTTTTTTACAGAACAATCTTAGATCTTTTGAAGATAAAGTAAGTCCCGTCGGATTATTAGGATTTGTGACCTGAACCATTTCAATATCTGATGACATTTTGTTATACATGCTAGTTAGATCAATAGATAGATCTTTTGTCTTAGCTAATCTTTTAATGCCATAATCATTGTTAGCACTACCCATTTTTGTGGTCGTATCCCAGAAGAGGTCTGGTCCAAGTATATGGCCTTTCCTTGTAACTTTTGTTGCTAGCCATTGCAAAGGAGCACTTGAACCGGAACCAATTAAAATATGTTCAGGAGTAACATTATTTCGTTCGGCTATTATTGCCTTAAGCTTTGGTACTGCAGACACATAATAAGATCCACTTTTGATTGCTTCTTCCATAGCCCTTAAAGCCATAGGGCTAGGTCCATAGGGATTTTCATTAGCATTTAACTTGGCAATACCCATTGAAGGTCCATAACTTAGTTTTTGGGATGAACCTGGAACCACTCTTGGAATAGCTCCAACAGCAGACTGAGTTTTATGAGTTTGACCCAGTATGGGAGCTGCAGCTACAGAACCAGCTGTTATCAAGGCTCCCTTAAGTAGCGCTCTTCTTGTAAGTTTATTATTTTTCATATTATTCTCCTTCTAAATTATTGATGCTGAAAGGTTTGCTTTCCAAAACATTCCAGATGAAACCAGCAGTAGGTAAAGTCCAAATAGCCTTTTTAATTTTTGTTCTTCAAGACTATGCGCCCACTTAACGCCTATTGGTGCGGTCAAAATTGAGATCAAACTAATAATTATTGTTGCTGGTAGATTTACGAAACCTACAGAACCATAAGGAAGATCTGATTCATTCATTCCTAAAATGAAAAATCCTATAGTTCCGACTAAGCCAATGATGACTCCAACTCCAGATGCTGTAGCAACAGCTTGATAAATTGGTCTCTTACATACTGACATTGTTATGACTGTGATCGTTCCTCCGGCAATACCTAACAACGAAGAGAATCCACCCAAGAAAGAAACGAGACCTGCTCTAGCAATTCCGCTTGGCATCTCTCTTTGTTTCATTGCCACCTGATCTAATATTTGAGGAAATAGAAAATAGAAACCATAAAATAGTACTCCCCAAGCAAAAATCAGATATAGCTCGTTAGCCTGAGTATATGAAGCGATAATAACCCCAACCATTACTCCAATAATTAGCCAAGGTGCCCAGGCTTTTAATATATCAAAGTCAACGGCCCCTCTTTTATTGTGTGCAACAAGTGCTCTTGTTGAAGAGAATATTATGCATGCAAGTGATGTTCCTATCGCCACAAAAATTAGGTTTTCAGATTGAAATTCTAGAACTGAGAAAAGTAATACAAGCGCAGGTACGATAGCAAAGCCTCCACCATTTCCAAACAGACCAGCTGTGAGCCCTGCAATTGCACCTGCAGTTATAAGTAACACTAGTAAGCTGAAAATTTCCAATTTTGACTCCAAACACAACACTTAGATCATGCAATTTGTATGCCAAATTTATGTACCAAAACATGCAATTAAGGTTTAAAAGAGTCCATTTTCGAAAAATATGACCTTTTAGGAGGCTATTTCTCTGTATCTATAAGTCTTTTGTATCTGTCTCTTGTTTTTTAGTTTTCTCAAGTATCAATCTTGATGAGAATAAACCTAATTCGAATAACAGCCAGGCAGGTATTGCAAGTAAAGTTTGAGAGATTACATCGGGAGGAGTAATCAGCATGCCAACTACAAAGCACCCCACTATTATGTAAGGCCTTTTTTTAGATAAGCTTTCTGATGAGGATACGCCACTCCATATTAAGAGAAATATTAAAATAGGAATTTCGAATGCAATGGCAAAAGCAAACATCATTCCTAGCACGAAACCTAGGTAACTATTAATATCTGTCATAACCAAAACGCCTTCTGGAGCTGACGAAGTAAAGAAGCTGAAAACAATTGGTAAAATTAAAAAATAGGTAAAGATAATACCTAAATAGAAAAGTACAACACTTGAAAATAACAAAGAGAAGCTCAGATTCTTTTCTTGTTTGTACAAAGCTGGTGCTACGAATCCCCATATTTGAGAAAAAAAATAAGGCATGGAGATCATAAGTGAAACAAATAGAGTTAATTTTAGGGGTGCAAGGAATGGAGATGCTACTTCAGTTGCAATCATGGAAGAATTAGAAGGTAAGAATTTTTGCAAAGGCTCTGCTAAGAACTGATAAATGTCATTTGAAAAATAAATGAGTAGAATAAAACAACTAGCTATAACTACTATTGATTTAACAAGTCTAACTCTTAGTTCTGTTAAATGATCAACAAGAGAGGCTTCTTCCATAAGATTATCTTTCTTTAAGATCTTCTAATATTTCTTTATTTTTTTCATCAAGAAGGGCTTCTTCGAGGTTAAGTGTTTTTGATACTTCTTCCCTAGCATCATTGAATTGATCTTTTATCTTTCTTACTGTAAGAAATATATATTTTAGGACTTCAGGTAATTTTTCTGGACCTATTAGAATTATTCCAACAACAAAAATTATTAAAATTTCAAAAAAACCAACGTCGAACATTATTTTTTATCGTCTTCTTCATCAAGAGTTTTCCTAAAGCTTTTAATTGTATTGGCTAAGTCTGAACCCAAATTTTTAATTCTTTTAGTGCCTCCAAACAGAAGCAATACGATTACTAAAATTATCAGTATTTGCCATATGCTAATTCCGCCTATACCCATTTATTTCTCCTTATTTTTCTTTCTGGAACTCTTTTCTTTGTGCCCTGATATGCCAAGCCTATTATTTAGTTCCTCTAGAACATCATCTATGTGAATACCTTCATTTAAAAGTAAGACCATGGTATGAAACCATAAATCTGCGGTTTCATGAATTATTTTTTTATTCTTGTCGACCGACACATCATTTGTTGCTTCTAGCAGCTCGAGCGCTTCTTCGAGTACCTTTTCATTAATTTTTACCTTTCCTTGATCCAAGAGAGATTTTACATACGAATCTTTAGATGTTGAGCTAACCCTTTTTTCGATTAAATTAAAGAGCTTTTTGAGCAAGTCTTTTTCGGTCATTTTAGGTAGCTATGAATAAGAATAAACAAATGATTAAAACTACAAGGATAATGCCATTATTTCTTCCTTGTATATAGATTTTTTGCATAAGCTGATTATGTCGTTCTTCACTAGCATTTTGATATTCTTCTAATCTTGAAACCTGTTCTATAGCTGTATCTGCTATTTCAGGAAATTTTCTAGCCTTTTCAAACCAACTTAAGGAATTTCTTTTAGCCCACTCAGTTAATTTCTTAGGGTTATACCTCTCTGAAATCCAATTTTTTAAGAAAGGATTTGCTATAGACCAGAAATCTAAGGCCGGATAAAGTTGTTTACCTAAACCTTCAATATTCACTAATGTTTTCTGGAGAAGCATCAAGGATGGTTGCATCCTTAAATCAAATCTTCTGGCTGAATCAAATATAAATAGAAGCATCTCACCAAAGTTTATTTTTTCCATCGGCTGATCAAAAATAGGTTCACATGCTGCCCTGATAGTGTTTTCTAGGTCACTTAACCTTGTGTTTGGATTCACCCATTTTGATTCAATTAATATGTTTGCGACTTCTTTAAAATCTCTTCCTATAACAGCAATTAACATTCTACCTATCTGATATTGCTCTTCTTCGCTTAGTGAACCAACAATTGCGTAGTCAACAGCAACATATGCGGGGTCGGACGGATTTTTGGCGTCAATGAATATATTGCCAGGATGCATGTCAGCATGGAAAAAGTTATCAATAAACACTTGTTTTAGAAAGATCTCAACACCTCTTTCTGCTACTAATCTTAAATCTACTCCAAGATCATTAAGGTTCTCTATGCGATCAACTGGAATACCCTCAATTTTTTCCATGACCAGTAAATTTTCAGTACAGTAATCAAGGTACACTTCAGGCACATAAAGGAGATTATTGCCCTCAAAGTTTCTTCTGGTTTGTTTTATATTCGATGACTCTAATCTCATGTCTAGCTCTGCTAGAATTACAGCTTCGTATTCGTCCACTAATCTTGAAAGTTGCAATCTTTTCGCATCTTTAAATCGCCGCTCTGAAAATGTAGCAATTCTTTTCATAAGAGATACATCTGTTTGGATGATTTTTTTTATTCCCGGTCTAACAACTTTAATCACAACTTCTTTATTATTTTCTTTAAGTGTTGCCGAATAAACCTGTGCTATCGATGCAGCTGCTAAAGGTGAGGAGTTAAAGTCTTTAAAGATTGAAATAATTTCACAATTCATCTCTTTTTCAATAATCTCAATAGCCTGCTTATCAGAGAAGTGAGGCAGATCGTCTTGAAGAACTTTTAGACTTTTTGCAATTTCTCCTGGAACTACATCTGGTCTTGTAGATATAAGTTGACCGAACTTTATAAAGATTGGGCCTAATTCTTCTAATGCAAAACGCAGTCTTTCACCGGGCTCTTTTTTGGATTGATAAAGACGCCAGGGAGATATAAAAAGAAGAAATGAAACGATTTTTGGTTTTGAGAATGTATCAACTTCCTTGTCTAGGCGAGCTTTTAACAAAGTATGAATGATTTTAAGGAGCCTGAGAGAATCTCTAAACATCCACCATTCCTTTTTGGCCAGAATGAATTGTCACTATTCCATTGGTTAAATTTTCATATCTACATTTTGAAAAACCAGTCTCTTCTAACATTTTTTTTAATTCTTCTTGAGTAGGATGCATCCTTATTGATTCGGCTAGATATCTATAGCTTTCTTCAGTTTGTGCAATAATTTCCCCAATTTTTGGTATAACTTCGAAAGAGAAAAGATCGTAAATTTCTCTAAAAACTTCATTTTGTGGTTTTGAGAATTCTAAGATAATTAGTTTCCCACCTGGTTTTAATGCTTTGTAAATAGATCCCAGAGCAGTTTCTTTGTCAGTAACATTTCTCAGCCCAAATGCTATTGTGATTAGATCAAATGTATTATCTTTAAAGGGAAGAAATTGAGCATCTATTTGAGCAGGATGTACATCCTCTATCCCTTCATCAATTAATCGGTTTCTTCCTTCATTTAGCATTGAAGCATTGATATCACTGAGAATTAAAGTCCCTTTCTCAGAAATCTTATCTCGCATTAGCTTAACCATATCCCCTGTACCGCCTGCAAGATCTAGCACTATAAAGTCATCTTTAATTCCAGATGTCTCAATAGTTACTTTCTTCCAAAGTCTGTGTATCCCAAAGGACATAAGATCATTCATTAGGTCATAATTCTTTGAAACCGTATCAAAGACACTGCCTACAAGATCTGCCTTCTTATCAGCATCTACTTCTTTAAAACCAAAGCTCGTTTTATTTTTATTCTCTTCTTTCATAAAAATGCTTGTGCATTTTATCTCATGCCGAACTAATTAACCTGTCTCTTAGATAATATTCTGTTTATAGACTTTAAATAAACTTCTAAGCTTCTATTGAAACTATCTATTTGTTTTTCATTGCTTGATTTAAAGACAAAGCTAATAATTTCTTGTGCAAGTAATTCATTCTTATAAATCTTTTCTCTAAACATTTCTTCTCCTAGTTCTTCAAGAGAATCTAGGTATGTCGACATTTTTGCTTCGTAATCCGAAGACTTATTATTTTTTAGAAGTTGAATAAACTCCTCTATCCATTGTTCTTGAAGATTAGACCATTCTTCTCTTACTTCAATGTGACTCTCTAATTTCAAATTTATTTCATCAATCTGATCATCTCTAAGTTTGATACCTACTCGATCAAATCCAGAAATATAGTTATCTATTAAGCTATAATCATTCTCTAATCTCTCTTTTTTCCTTTTCTCTCTAAGTTCTCTAAAATGGGATCCTATATCGTCTATTTGCACTTCATTTATTTCCTTAGTGAAGCTTATTATGGGTGATTTGAAATAGAAATTTGATCTTGTAAAAATTCCCTCTACATCCCTATAAATAGAACGAATTTCTTTCTCAGGATTTTGTAAATTTATATTTTTTAATTTTTCTAGAATAACTTTTACTTTAATAAGTTCATTTTCACTAAACCAATTTATAAATTCTGTTGAAATAATTTCTATTTCTTCATCTTGCTCTTGTGAGAAATTTGCAAATTCCTTGAAATAATCAGCCAAATAATTATCTAATCTCTCGTAGACCCATGATCCTGCAATTGAGCATGAACTCATTGAAAAGATCATTAGGGAAAGTAAACAAAACTTATAAATATTTCGAACCATCACTAGGGGTTATTGTAAATTGCAGTTAAAATTCTGTCAGAAATGTCAGATAAAAAGAAATATCCTACCCTAGTTTGGCTAGATTTAGAAATGACGGGTTTAGACCCAGATTCGGAAAGAGTTATTGAAATTGCCACAGCGATTACTAATCATGACCTATCAGAAATAATTGAAGGACCAAACCTCGTGATTCAGCAACCAATGGAGTTCATTGACAATATGGATGACTGGAACACTAATCAGCATACAAAATCTGGACTAGTTGAAAGCTTAAAAGTCACAAATATAACTATCGAAGAGGCACAGAAACAAACACTTGAATTTTTGTCTATGCATGCCGAGAAAGGAAGATCACCATTATGTGGCAACTCTATTTCTCATGATAGGCGTTTTCTAAGAAGATATATGCCAGAGCTAGATGCTTTTTTTCATTACAGAAACGTTGACGTTAGCTCTATAAAAGAACTCATTAAAAGATGGAATCCCGAGTTACTTAATGGTTTTAGAAAAAGTGGGGGACATCGAGCGATGGAAGATGTGCTTGAGTCCATTCAAGAGTTGAAGTTTTACCGAGATAAATTCTTTGTTCAATAAATCTATTTATCAGGTCCTTGAAAAACAGGATTGGAAATAGGCATCACTTTTGCCGAATCATTCGAAGTTATTTTTGCTGTGCCCTTCTTATCCACTTCATCAATTCTCATAATGCAATTTATGGGTATATAACTTCTTTGAACACCTTTGAATTCGTTTTTTAATTTTTCTTCACTAGTATCTACAACTATTTGAGAGTTTTGATCGAATATATATTCCTCGACTTCTATAAATCCATACATGTCACTTTGATAAATGGCCTCAGCATAAACCTCATAGATTTCACCCAATTGAACAAATACTACTTTGTAGATTCCTTTTTTTGCCATTACAATCCCTGCCTTTTATAGATTTTAACTAGAGTACACTTTAAAGATATTAGATATATATGGCCAAGAAACTTTTTATCAAGACCCACGGATGTCAAATGAATGAATATGACTCCGCAAGGATGCAAGACTTGCTTGGTGATAGTCATGGGTTTGAAACTACACAAAACGAGGATGAAGCAGACCTGATACTTTTAAATACTTGTTCAATTCGTGAAAAAGCCCAAGAAAAAGTTTTTCATCAGTTGGGCAGATGGAAAAAATTGAAAGAAAAAAATCCTAATTTAAAAATAGGAGTTGGAGGTTGCGTAGCAAGCCAGGAAGGAGAGAATATAATAAAGAGAGCGCCTCAAGTTGATTTAGTTTTCGGTCCTCAAACAATCCATAGAGTTCCTGATCTTTATAAAAACATTACTGAATCTAAGCCTGCTTCCGTGGATATAACCTTTCCAAAGACAGAAAAATTTGATTATCTTCCAGAACAAAATATTGATGGGCCAACTGCATTTGTTTCAATCATGGAAGGTTGCAATAAGTATTGCTCATTTTGTGTAGTACCTCACACAAGAGGTCATGAAATAAGCAGACCTATAGACGACATCCTTAAAGAAATTAAAGGATTGTCCTTGCAAGGTGTCAAAGAAATAAACTTACTTGGCCAAAACGTTAATTCGTATCGAGATTCAAAGCTAAAGACAAAAGGACTTGGATTAACAAATTTAATAAGAGCCTCAGCTCAAATAGAAGGTATTCAAAGGATTCAATTTACAACCTCTCATCCTTTTGAGTTTGGTCAAGATCTAATTGATATATATTTAGAAGTACCAGAGTTAATTAGTTATGTTCATTTGCCGGTCCAGAGTGGTTCCAATTCTATTTTAGAAAAGATGAGACGCAGACACACCAGAGACGAATACTTGGAGATAATAGATAAATTAAAAACCGTAAGAGAAGGCATTAGCATATCTTCTGACTTCATAGTTGGATTTCCTGGAGAAACTGAAGATGACTTCTTGGATACCTTGGATCTAATTGATCGGGTTGGTTATGATGAATCTTTTAGTTTTATTTACAGCCCACGTCCTAATACAACAGCAAAAGATTTGGATGATGATGTGCCTCTTGAAGAAAAGAAGAATAGGCTTTCAGTTCTTCAGCATAAATTAGAAAACTCAGCATTAAATATAAGTAGAAAAATGGTTGGTGAGACAAGAAAATGTCTCGTCACGGGAGTTTCTAAGAAGAATCCTGGAGAGTTTCAGGCTCGTACTGAAAATAATAAAGTGGTTATCTTTTCATGCTCAGATCAATCATTGATTGGTAAAATGGTTGATATAGAAATTGTAGAAGCGAAAAATAAATCTTTACGAGGTGTAGCTGCATAGCTCGATTAAACCATTTAATGAAATTTCACTTAGAACCTGTAAATCACGACAAATTAAGTGATTTATGTGGGCCTACTAATTCAATTCTGAAGCAAATAGAAGAAGAGTTAGGAATAAAAATCTTAAATAGAGGTGCTAGCTTTAGAATTAAAGGAGAAAGCTCAAGCGCGCAGATTGCTAAGAACATCATTCTAAGAATTTATGATGATCTTGAAGAAAATAAAACTATTAGTTCAGAAGAAGTTCACTTATATTTAAGAAAAGGAATGAACGATTTAAAAAATATTAAAAAAGAAACTTCAGCTAGACAGATAATTAAAACACCTAACCTGATAGTTGCAGCTAACTATGGCAGCCAAGAGAATTATGTTGAGACTATTAGAAAAAAGGTCTTAACTTTTGGTATAGGACCAGCCGGGACAGGAAAAACATTTTTAGCCGTAGCTCTGGCAGTAGAGCAGTTTACCAGAGGAGAAGTTGAGAAGATCTTGTTAGTGCGTCCAGCAGTTGAGGCTGGAGAAAAGCTTGGTTTTTTACCCGGTGACTTAAGTCAAAAAGTTGATCCTTACTTGAGACCGCTTTACGATGCTTTATTTCAGATGATGGGCTACAAAGAAACTACTCAGCTTATAGAGCGGAACATTATTGAAGTTGTACCTTTGGCTTTTATGAGAGGTAGAACATTAAACAATTCGTTCATCATCCTTGATGAGAGTCAAAACGCAACAGTAGAGCAAATGAAAATGTTTCTTACTAGATTCGGTTTTGGTTCGAGAGTCGTCATTACGGGAGACATCACCCAAATAGACTTACCTAAAAACACACTTTCTGGCTTGGTCCATTCTTTAGAAGTATTAAAATCTGTTGATGATATTGGATTAGTAGAATTTGATTCGAAAGATGTTGTGCGTCATGGTCTGGTTCAAAAAATTGTTGAGGCTTACGCTAAGTTTGTTAATTAAGTGATACCTTCCAGTTCTAATATTTTTATTTCTGGAGATCTTGAGGGACTGTCTTGCACTGAAGAAGATATATCAGGTTTAATTCAACTTTTAATCGTCACAGAACCAAGCTTAGAAGGCTTATTTTTAAAAAAATCTGTAAATATTAGATTTATATCCAAACCTGAGATCAAGGAATTAAATTTTAGATTTCTTAATAAGGACATGCCAACAAATGTTTTATCTTTCCCCCCTCAAGAATCTACTCAAGATGAAGAATTATTGGGAGATATTGCCATATGTCCTGAAATTATAAAAAGTGAAGCTAATGATCAAAATAAAGAAAAACAAAGTCATTTATTCCACATCATCCTTCACTCTTTACTGCATCTAACAGGACATAATCACTTAGATGATAGCTCAGCTGAGATTATGGAAAATATTGAAGTAGAAGCTTTAAAAAAAATAGGTATTGCGAATCCCTATTGAAACAAATTAAGATGTGCGTGTGTTTATGAAGTGAGGCGTTGATGAACGACGAGCCCCCAAGTATTTTAGCTGAGTCTAGTGAACTCGGCCTTAGGAAAAGAATAAAAGACAGAATAAAAGAAATTTATCAAAATTTCTCCTATAAACCCCAGAATAAACAAGAACTTGCCGGATCCATAAGAGATTCAAGCGAGAGAGGTGTACTTGAGAAAGGTACTCTGAATATGATTGAAGGAGCCCTTAGAGTCTCTACAGATCAAGTAAGGGATGTAATGATCCCAAGGCCACAAGTTGTCTTTGTTGAAAGAAATGAGAAACCTCAAGATTTTTTACCTAGAATTATTAAATCAAGCCATTCTAGATTTCCAGTTATAAACTCAGAAAATGACAAAATTGAAGGTATTTTATTAGCAAAAGACCTCCTGCCCTTCTTATCCTCTGAAAATTTAGATGATTTTGAACTTTCCAAGCTTATCAGGCCTGCAATATTGATCCCTGAGAGCAAAAAATTGAATATATTACTTGATGAATTAAGAGCGGGAAGAAATCACATGGCCATAGTGCTTGACGAATATGGAGATATTACTGGAATTGTAACAATCGAAGATGTTTTAGAAGAAATAGTTGGTGAAATAGAAGATGAACATGATAAAGATGCCGGCACTTTGATAAAAGAAATTGCTAAAGATGAATATCTTGTATCTGCACTCACTCCAATAGA
The DNA here is from genome assembly GCA_902610065.1 of uncultured SAR86 cluster bacterium. Taxonomy (GTDB): domain Bacteria; phylum Pseudomonadota; class Gammaproteobacteria; order Magnimaribacterales; family Magnimaribacteraceae; genus Magnimaribacter. The sequence goes on along the minus strand of CACLUH010000007.1, from coordinate 8,350 downwards.
TGTTTTCAATGAAAATTTTGGTTCTTCTCTAAGTGACAAAGATTTTGATACTTTAGGCGGTATAGTAATGCATCATTTTGCGAGGTTTCCAAAGCCAAACGATGCTATCAACATAGAAGGTTGGCGGTTTGTAATAAATTCACTGGAAAGAAGAAGGATCAAGAGAATTAAAGTTTCCAAAATAACTTAAATCCTCTTTCGTAAAAATTTCTCTGTATTAAAATATAGAAGATGCTCAAGAAGATACTTCTTGCCCTTATTTGCGGAGTAATTTTTTCATTTGGTTTTGCACCATTTGACCTCTGGTTACTATCTATTCTTTCAGTTGCGGTGCTAGTTGGATTATTAAATAAATCCACAAATAATGAAGCATTCCTTGTTGGATACGCATTTGGATTTGGCATGTGGTTATCTGGAATTTCCTGGTTGTATGTAAGTATTCACTATCATGGAAATATTGGAATTATAGTTTCATCTTTAATTATTCTTATTTTTATTTCTATCTTATCTTTATACTCAGGTTTTTTATTTCTTCTCAATAATGTATTTGAATCATTAAGTCCAAAAAAAATAATTTTTCTTACTCTACCAGTCGCATGGACTATAATGGAGTTTCTCAGATCTTACCTTTTCACCGGCTTTCCATGGTTGATTTCTGGCACAATGTTGGCTGACACTTTTATAGATGGTTATACACCAATTATTGGTGCCCAAGGTAATAGCTTCATTCTTATACTCCTTTCCGTTTTGGTTTATAAACTTTACAAAAATATAATAGAAAATAGATCTGCCCTGCTCCCTTCTCTATTTGTGTTATTAATTCTCATGCCCTCTTATTTACTTAAATCAATTGAGTGGACTTCAGCTGAAAATGAGATTCAGGTAACTCTTTATCAACCAAATTTAACCTTAGAGGATAAGTGGAGTCAGTTCGGAATCATTAAATCTCAAGGAATGATGGAAAAGGCTATAGAAGATGCAAATGACGGTGATCTCATAGTCTTTCCCGAGACAGCATTGATATTATCTGAAAAAGATAACAAACCTTTTATGAATCTTATTAGAAACAAAAGTTTTGAAAAGAATATAACACTAATAACTGGGATCATTGAAAGAGAGGACGATTATAGAATTAGAAATAGGTTACAAACACTTGGAGCTATGGAAGACGTCTACGACAAGGTAAAACTAGTTCCATTTGGCGAATTTATACCTCTAGAAAGGTATTTGGGAAGTTTTTTAGATATTATTGGCTTAAATTTAACAAATACATTGCCTGGAGAAGCTGTTAAATTAATAAGAACTGGAAAATTAAAGATTTCCCCTAGCATATGTTACGAAATAGCTTTTGACGAACACATAAGAAAAACCGCTAAAGATAGTAACATTTTGTTGACAGTCAGCAATGATACTTGGTTTGGCAGGTCAATTGGCCCTATTCAGCATCTAGAAATAGCTCAAAATAGAGCTTTAGAACATAAAAAACCATTAATTAGGGCTACAAACAGCGGAATTAGTGCTTTTGTATCAAAAAATGGAGAAATTATTGAAAGACAAACTTATTTTGAAGATAAAACTTTGACCAGAAACATAATCCTTTACTCCGGAAATACTTTTTACTCTAAGTATGGTAATTTACCTTTGTTAATATTTTTAATTTTATACGTAAGTTTTTTGTCATTAAGGAAACTTTTTCATATTAATATTAATTAAAAAGAACATATGTCACATAATACTGCAATAAATCCTTTTAAAATCACCTTATTATTGTTCTTAATAGCATCATGTTCAACATTAGTGGAAGATAAAAATACCAATAAAAACAATGTCATGTACAAAATACAATCCATAGATTCTAATTTTTCTAATTTAGAGACTTTACTATTTGTTGATATAGGTACGCAATCTCTTCTACATATAAAAAAAGGTACAGTTTTGAAATATTACAGTATATCTTCCTCTTATTATGGTACAGGTAGCAAAGAAAACAGTTTAAAAACCCCTCTTGGAAGGCATGAAATATATAAGAAGATAGGAAATGGTCTGCCAAATAATGCTATTTTAAAGGGAAGGGTCTGGAATGGAGCAATTGCAGATATTATTGTAGAGCCTATAGATACTGATTTTGACCATGTTACATCTAGAATTTTGTGGTTAGATGGCCTAGAAGTAGGCAAAAATAAAGGAAAAGGTATAGATTCTAGAAATAGGTATATTTACATACATGGAACAGCTGAAGAAGGATTAATAGGAAAACCTGCTTCTGATGGCTGCATAAGGATGTATAATAAAGATGTTATAGAGCTTTTTGATCTTGTTGATGAAAAGGCACAAGTCTGGATTTATTAGATATTTTATTATGAAGAAAATTTTATTGTTCTCTGTCATCTTTTTTGGCTCTTATGCATTTTCATGCCCCAAAGTTTTGGATCATGAGGTACGGGTTTTAGATTCAACCGAAACTTTGAATCTATGCCAATATGAAAATAAGGTAGTTCTTGCTGTCAATGTTGCTAGTCGATGTGGCTTTACTTACCAATACGAAGCTCTTCAAAATCTATATTCAAAATACGGAAAGGAAGAGTTTGTAATACTGGGATTTCCATCAAGAGATTTCATGTACCAAGAATATAGCGATGAGTCCAAGGTAAAAGAATTTTGTAGTACTGAATATGGCGTTACCTTTCCGATGTTTGCAACGACCCCCGTTAAAGGAAAAAAAGCAAATTCTTTTTTCAAATCTTTAACTGAGATTACAGGACAAACTCCCGGTTGGAATTTTCACAAGTATCTTATTTCAAAAGAGGGTGAAGTGTTAAGCTTTGATACGAAGGTAGAGCCTAATAGTAAGGAACTCACCTCTCAGATCTCTAAGCTCCTATAAATATAGTTAGCACTTACTATCATTAAAATGCAATAATCTATTGAATTATTTCGATAGAGGAATCTGTCGAGCAAATAATGATATCTGCCTTTCTGTTTGCAAATATACCGTTCTCCACAACTCCAGGAATATTATTTAATTTCGCCTCAAGATCATAAGGTATGTCTATAGGCAAGTTGTGGATATCTATTATTTGATTTCCATTATCTGAAATAAACCCATTTCTAAAAATAGGCTTTCCACCCATTTTCATTAGCTCTCTTGAAATAGCACTTCTAGCAATCTCTATTACTTCAATTGGAAGAGGAAATTTACCTAATAAATCTGTATGTTTTGATTCGTCTACTATACAAATAAAGATGTCTGATGAATAAGCAAGTATCTTTTCTCTTGTAAGAGCTCCACCGCCCCCTTTTATCAATTCTTTTCTATCATTGTATTCATCTGCTCCATCAATATAAAAATCAATAGAGTGAACCTCATTTAATGTTAAAACTTCATAGGACCTATCTATTAATTTTTCTGAAGCCACTGAGCTGCACACAACACCTTTTATATGCAATCTGGCTTTATTAAGCTCTTCGATGAAGAAATTAGTTGTAGTTCCCGTTCCAATTCCAATAACTGAGTCTTTCTTAATATCTTTCTCAATAAAACTAAAAGCTTCTTTTGCTGATTTCCCCTTTTTTAAGTCTTGATTCATATTATTCTAGATGTAATGAATATTATCACTGACTCAGTATAATAGCCTCCTTTTATAAAGCCTATCAAAGCGAAATTAATGAATTCTTCTAAAATAAAAAGATATGTTGGTTTGATTGAGTCCTCAAATGTTTATGATGTGGCTCAAATTACTCCTGTAACCAAGGCAAATCAGCTCTCGAAGTTACTCAAAAACGAAGTTTTGCTTAAAAGAGAAGACCTTCAGCCTATTTTCTCATTCAAAATCAGAGGAGCTTACAATAAATTATCAAAATTAAAGCTAAAGGGCATACAAGGACCTTTTATTGCAGCTTCAGCAGGAAATCATGCCCAAGGAGTCGCTTTTGGAGCAAAAAGCTTAGGTTTAAAGGCATATATAGTGATGCCTATCACAACACCATCTATAAAAGTAAATTCTGTAAAAAACTATGGAGGGAAAGTTATCTTGTATGGCGATAATTTTGATGAAGCCTTCCAATATGCAAAATTTCTAGCTAAAGAAGAAGGATATACCTTTATACATCCATATGATGATAAAGATGTAATTGCTGGACAAGGTACTGTAGGTAAAGAGTTGATAGAACAGGTAGATAGTAAGATTGATGCTATTTTTGTCCCGGTTGGTGGTGGAGGACTGCTTGCCGGTCTTGGTACCTACGTTAAATATGTAAGTCCTAAAACAAAGATTATAGGTGTTGAGCCAGAAGATGCTGCCTGTTTAAAGCTAGCTTTAGATAATAATAAGAGATTGTCTTTACCTGAAGTTGGTTTGTTTGCAGATGGTGTTGCAGTGAAACAAATAGGAAAGGAAACATTCTCTTTGATAAGAGACTGGGTCGATGATGTTGTGACCATCACAGTAGATGAGATGTGCGCGTCTGTTCAAGATACTTTTCAAGAGACACGAACAATCTCAGAGCCTGCAGGCGCTCTAGCTTTGGCAGGGTTAAAAAAATATAGCCTTTCCAGAGGATTAAAGAATAAGACCTTAGTTGCAATTAATTCTGGCTCAAATTTAAATTTTGATCGTTTGGGCCATATTGTTGAAAGAGTCCAGTTTGGAGAGAGTAAAGAAGCCCTTCTAAGTGTAAAAATACCGGAGGAGAAGGGGAGCTTTAGAAAATTTTGTAATTACCTGGGCAAAAGAAGTATTTCTGAATTTAATTACAGAGCAGAAGAAAGTGAAGAAGCTAATATATTTGTGGCATGCAGATTTAATGATAAGGAAGGCAAGTTAAAGCTAATTAAACATTTAAAGTCCAAGGGCTTTTCACCCAGGGACCTTTCAGAAAATGAAGTTGCAAAACTTCATATAAAGCATATGGTAGGTGGCAGGGCCCCAAAAGAAGTTTTCAGTAAAGGCGAATATATCTTTAGAGTTCAATTCCCAGAGCGCCCTGGAGCACTAATAGATTTTCTGGATAAGTTGAGCGACAAATTTAACATAACATTATTCCATTATAGGAATCAGGGTGCAGCATACGGAAGAGTTCTAGTCGGCTTTGAGTCTAAGGAAAAGAATTATCCTAAATTATTAAAATATTTAAGTAATACTGGGTTTAGATTTTGGGATGAAACACAAAATTCAGCCTACAAATCATTTTTAAAGTAGATTTCATTTAAATTCGTATACAGTCTTTTCCGTGATACACATATGCGCTTTTATATCATGATCTTCAGGAAGGCAGTTTTCAATTTTCTGAAATTCATGCGCCAATATTATTAGTTTAATACTGGAAGGATCCATATCGGCTAGAGAGTAATCGTAATAGCCTTTTCCCATTCCAATCCTATATCCCTTTTCGTCAAAACAAACACAAGGGAGAAATATCATGTCTAGCTCATTCGGGTGAATTTCTTCATTCCCTATAGGTTCAGAAATCCCTAAATTATTCTCTTTTAAATTAAGTTGACCATCTGTCTTAACGAATTTCAGTTTTTTAGAATTATCAATCATTTTGGGCAAATAAACTTCTGATCCAATGCCGGAAAGCATTAATACTAGTTCATGAGTTGGCAATTCTTTACCAATTGACCAATAGCAAGACACTTTTTTATTTGCGTATAATTCTGAATTATTTCTTACTAGAGATAATAAATTTATTTCAGCATTATCGACTTGATCAAAAGTAATACCATTTCTCAGTTCGATATATTCTTTTCTCAAATAGGATTTTTTGGTCATGGACAGTATTTCCCAGATTACCGTTGTTGATTACTGCCCTGAACCGTGAAGTTCAAGGCGGTGACTCCGTCAATTTATTAGGCTTCCCAATGTATGGGTATGCACAACAAAACTTTTCAGAATCTCCTATTATTTTTTTATCGGCTCGAGAGTAGTAATAACTATCGAATAATCCAGGAAACTTAAAAATTATAACTTACTTACTGAGCTTTAAAAGATAAACTTTTTAACTGTTTTTTAACCTCTATCGTTAAATTATCAAGACCTTGATTAACGGCATCGTCTCTACTCACATTAGACAAGTTTTTGAGGTATTCATTACTTATATTTAGTGCAGTTATAATCGCTGCTCTCTTCTCATCAAGACCAGAGGCTTCTTTTACCTCACTCAGTTTATTATCCAAAAATACTGCAGCTTTTTTTACTTCTTCTGATTCTTCTGGTGGACAAGCTATTTTATAACTTGCTCCTAGAATTTTTACAGTTGTAGTTTCTTTACTCATTAGCTTTTGTAGGACTGAATTATTTTCTTAATACCTTTCTTAGCTACATCAAGATTTTTCGAAAGTTTGTTATTCTCTTTAGATAGCTCTAGATTCTTTTTGGATAGATGATCATTTACTTCTTTAAGTTGCTGACTAAGCTTAATAAGCTCGTTAACTTCTTTTTCTAAATTATCAAATTTATTTTCAGACATTTTCTAGTTTAAGTTTAACTTTGAACGTAATTTCTTGCTACCATGTTTCTCCATAATATTGTTTATTATTTGTTAATGTCATGAAAAATAATTTTTCTGAAAGAAGATCGAACCTAGCTCATAAAGTTTTGGATGATTCTGCAATTATCATTGCATCTGCCTCTGTAAAATCGAGAATCTCAGATACTGACTATGCTTACAGACAAGATAGTAATTTTTACTACTTATCTGGTTATGAAGAACCTGAATCCTTGATCTTGATAAGACCTAATCATGATAATGAGAAATTTATTATCTTTTGTAGAGATAGAGATCCACTAAGGGAGCAATGGGATGGCTTCCGAACCGGACAAGAAGGAGCAATATCAGAATATGGGGCTGACGCGTCTTATAGTATTAATTCTGTGGATCAATTAATGCCCGAACTTCTTAAGGGGTCTAAGAATATCTACTTCTCTATGAGCTCGCCTTGTGGGATAGATTCTAAGATTAATCATTGGATTGAAGACATTAGAAAGAATATGAGAGCCGGAGCTGAACCTCCAGAAAATCTTTTGTCATTAGATTCTATCCTGCATGAAATGAGACTTATCAAAGAAGACGATGAGTTGGACATTATGAAGTATGCTGCCGATATAACCACGGAAGCTCATATTAGAGCAATGCAAGCAGTAACTCCGGGTATGTTTGAGTACCAATTAGAAGCTGAGTATCTGTATGCATTTAATAAAAATGGCGCAAGATCTCCTGCTTATAATTCAATTGTTGGCGGAGGGAATAATTCTTGCATCTTGCATTATGTTGAAAATAATGCGGAATTAAAAGACGGAGATTTGGTTCTTGTTGATGCCGGATGTGAATATCAGTATTACGCCTCGGACGTAACAAGAACATTCCCTGTAAATGGAAAATTTTCTCCAGAGCAAAAAGAGATTTATACGATAGTCCTAGAGGCACATAAACAGTCTATTGAGCAAGCTCAACCCGGTAATAAGTGGAATTTGATGCATGAAAAATCAGTTGAAGTTCTTGTTGAAGGACTTTTATCTATAGGCTTATTGAATGGTTCGAAGGAAGAAAATATTGAAAAAGGTCTTTATTCAAAATTTTATATGCATCGAATTGGTCACTGGCTTGGTATGGATGTTCATGATGTAGGTGCTTATAAAAAAGATGGTGACTGGAGAGAACTAGAAAACGGGATGGTTATGACAATAGAACCCGGAATTTATATTTTAGATTCTCTTGAAGATGTTGATGATAAGTGGAAGGGAATTGGTGTAAGGATAGAGGACAACATTGTAATAAATGATTCTGGCAATGAATTTCTCACACCTGATGTTCCGAGGACTATTGAAGAAGTTGAACAAACTATTCAAGGTTAAGTGGACTATCAAGTATCTGTTGTAGGAGGAGGTATTTCTGGTGCCTTAACGGCACTATACTTAGGTAAATCAAGGGTTAAGACTTGTTTAATTGACCGAGGAAAACCATCTCAAAAATTATCTGATCCTTTTAAAGGAAGAACTACTTCTCTAAATCTATCTTCAATAGCATCTCTTAGAGATGTAGGGATATGGGAGGATATCAAGAAAAATGCTCAAGAATTTGATGAAATATATGTCTGGGATGCCGAGGGCTCATCTTCTGTTCAATTCAACGCAGAGGAAATTTCAAGAAGTGATCTTGGTGTCATAGTCCATAATAATATTATCCTTGAGTCTATTTATAGTAAGTTAGAACAACTCTCCGAAGTCACACTAATTGAAGAAGAGTCTTTAAAAGAAATTACTCAAGATCAGAATAAAATAGAATTTACATCTGATTCAGGTTTAAAGATTTCCTCTGAACTTCTTATTGGAGCTGATGGTTCGCTTTCAAA